>NZ_CP035375.1:748861-1497723 GCF_004118935.1 Salinibacterium sp. UTAS2018 | reverse complement strand
AGCGGTCACTGCAGCGACCCTCGGCGGAGCACGGTCGTTGCAGCGCGATGACGTGGGCCACTTGCGACTCGGTGCGAGAGCAAATGCCCAGATTCTGGATGCCCCGCACTACCGTCATCTGGCGTACCGGCCAGGGGTTCCGTTGGTCACCAGCGTCTTTCTGGATGGCATTCGCGAGCAAGTGCGAGCGTAGGCCGAAACGTGCCCAAACTCCCGTAGTTAGGCGGCAGCGGATGCTCGAATCGCACAAGATTGCGGAGTGTTTCGTGCCCCGGCGCGACGCCGCACAAATCCGACACGCCCGGGTTGCAGTAAGTGCCGCGATGTGACAAACTCTTCTAGTTCAACATTTCGCCGCCACGTGCGTGCGGATCACTTCCAGTCAGTGCCTAGTTCCACATCGTGTGACTCATGCAAAGCGTGAATCACACACCGTGTAGCAGCTAGGCCGCGGGGAGCAGAACCAAGCTTAACCAACTCCCCAATATCAACTCGAAAGAGTTTGTGCTGCGGGAGACGCGCGTGCCAGTTCGTTGGTATGTGCTCCTCGCGGCTTCGCGGGTTGGTATCACAAGCAGTGACAGCAAGAACTTGACAGATAAATAGTGGTGCGAAAGCAAAAGTGCTGAGCGTCTTCGGGTGGCAACATCCGGCGTCGAACAGCCCAGGTGCACGCAGTGCAGCCAAAGTACTAAGGGAAGAGAGCCAGTCATGGCGGGACAAAAAATCCGCATTCGACTTAAGTCGTACGACCACGAGGTCATCGACTCGTCGGCACGCAAAATTGTTGACACGGTTACCCGCGCGGGTGCCACGGTAGTTGGCCCGGTGCCGCTGCCCACAGAGAAGAACGTGATTGCAGTTATCCGTTCTCCCCACAAGTACAAGGACAGCCGCGAGCACTTCGAGAAGCGCACCCACAAGCGGCTCATCGACATCATCGACCCGACGCCCAAGGCTGTGGACTCGCTCATGCGTCTCGACCTGCCGGCCGACGTCAACATCGAGATCAAGCTTTAGCTCGCGCAGTTATTGAGCGACAGAGCCGATAAGGAAAATAATGTCTACAACTAAGACGACCAAGGGTCTGCTGGGCAAGAAGCTCGGCATGACGCAGGTTTGGGACGAGAACAACAAGCTCGTACCCGTGACCGTTGTCGAAATCACCCCGAACGTGGTTACGCAGCTGCGTACCCCCGAGGTTGATGGATACAGCGCTGTTCAGATCGCGTACGGCCAGATTGACCCTCGTAAGGTCACCAAGCCCCTCGCCGGTCACTTCGACAAGGCAGGCGTTACGCCTCGCCGTCACCTCACTGAGATTCGCACCCCCGACGCCGCGGAGTACACCGTTGGCCAGGAACTCGCTGTCGACATCTTCACCCCCGGTGCAAAGGTCGACGTCGTCGGCACGAGCAAGGGTAAAGGTTTCGCCGGTGTTATGAAGCGTCACAACTTCAAGGGTGTATCTGCAAGCCACGGTGCGCACCGTAACCACCGTAAGCCTGGTTCCATTGGTGCCTCGTCGACCCCCAGCCGTGTCTTCAAGGGCATGCGCATGGCCGGTCGTATGGGTGGTGACCGTGTAACGGTCATGAACCTCGCTGTCCACTCGATCGACCTCGAGAAGGGACTCGTGCTCATCAAGGGCGCTGTTCCCGGTGCTCGTGGCCGTATCGTCTTCGTCCGCAACGCAGTGAAGGGGGCGTAGTACACATGGCTACCTCCATCGACGTCATCGACGCCAAGGGCAAGAAGGTTGACTCTGTCGAACTTCCCGCCGAGATCTTCGACGTGCAGACCAACGTTCCCCTCATCCACCAGGTTGTAGTTGCACAGCGTGCAGCTGCTCGTCAGGGTACGCACAACACCCTGCGCCGCGGTGAAGTTTCGGGTGCCGGTCGCAAGCCGTTCAAGCAGAAGGGAACCGGTCGCGCTCGTCAGGGCTCGATCCGTGCTCCTCAGATGAAGGGTGGTGGAATCGTTCACGGTCCACACCCGCGTGACTACTCACAGCGCACCCCCAAGAAGATGATTGCTGCCGCCCTTCGCGGTACGTTGTCTGACCGGGCCCGCGGTGAGCGCATTCACGTCATCGACGCTTTCGCTGTAGACGGCAAGCCGTCGACGAAGAGTGTTCTCGCGCTGCTGAACAACATCGCACCGAGCAAGAACGTTCTCGTTGTTCTTCAGCGTGACGATGCAACCAGCATCAAGAGCATCCGTAACCTCGACACCGTTCACGTGTTGACCTACGACCAGCTCAACGCCTACGACGTTGTCGTCAGCGACGACATCGTGTTCAGCAAGGGCGCGTTCGACGCGTTCGTTGCGTTCAACACCAAGTCTTCGAACAAGGAAGAGGTCAGCGCATGACCGTCACGTACAAGGACCCACGCGACATCATCATCGCTCCCGTGGTTTCCGAGAAGAGCTACAACCTGATCGACATGGGAAAGTACACCTTCGAGGTTGACCCCCGTGCGAACAAGACCGAGATCAAGCTCGCTATTGAGAAGATCTTCAGCGTCAAGGTCGACTCGGTCAACACGTTGAACCGCACGGGCAAGACCCGTCGCACTCGTTTCGGCATGGGAAAGCGCAAGGACACCAAGCGCGCCATCGTCACGCTCAAGTCCGGTTCTATCGACATCTTCACCGCTGTCGGCTAAGGACCAAGGAGAAACTAATGGCTATTCGCAAGTACAAGCCCACGACGCCTGGTCGCCGTGGTTCCTCGGTTGCAGACTTTGCTGAGATCACTCGTTCGACGCCAGAGAAGTCGCTTTTGCGCCCTCTGCCCAAGACTGGTGGCCGCAACAACGCAGGTCGCATCACGAGCCGTCACGTTGGTGGTGGCCACAAGCGCCAGTACCGCGTCATCGACTTCAAGCGCAGCGACAAAGATGGCGTAAACGCCCGCGTTGCCGAGATCGAGTACGACCCCAACCGCACCGCACGTATCGCTCTCCTTCACTTCGTTGATGGAACCAAGCGCTACATCGTTGCTCCTAACAAGCTCAAGCAGGGCGACATCATCGAGTCGGGTGCCGGTGCTGACATCAAGCCCGGTAACAACCTCCCGATGAAGAACATCCCCGTCGGTACGGTTATCCACATGATTGAGCTTCGCCCCGGTGGCGGCGCCAAGATGGCCCGTTCCGCTGGAGCCTCGGTTCGACTCGTTGCAAAGGAAGGCCCTTACGCCCAGCTGCGTTTGCCCTCCGGAGAAATCCGCAACGTTGACGTTCGTTGCCGTGCAACGATCGGCGAGGTCGGCAATGCCGAGCAGTCGAACATCAACTGGGGTAAGGCCGGCCGCATGCGCTGGAAGGGCGTTCGCCCGACCGTCCGTGGTGTTGCCATGAACCCTGTCGACCACCCTCACGGTGGTGGAGAAGGTAAGACGTCCGGTGGACGTCACCCCGTTTCCCCTTGGGGCCAGGCAGAGGGGCGCACTCGTAAGCGCAAACTGCCCAGCGACAAGCTCATCGTTCGCCGCCGCAATGTCGGCAAGAAGCGCAAGTAGTAGGAGAGTCAGAAGATGCCACGCAGTCTGAAGAAGGGCCCCTTCGTCGACGACCACCTCCTACAAAAGGTTGTCAAGGCGAATGAGGCCAAGAGCAAAAACGTAATCAAGACCTGGTCGCGCCGCTCAATGATCGTTCCAGCAATGCTGGGTCACACGATCGCGGTTCACGATGGTCGCAAGCACATTCCGGTGTTCATCACCGAAACCATGGTTGGTCACAAGCTCGGCGAATTCTCGCCGACTCGCACCTTCCGTGGACACGTGAAGGACGACAAGAAGGGTCGTCGCCGCTAACGCGGTGGCGTAGGAGGTAGAGAAATGGTGGAGTCGATCGCACGTGTGCGTCACATCCGCGTGACCCCTATGAAGGCTCGTCGCGTTGTCAACATGATCCGCGGCAAGCAGGCACATGAGGCACTTGCAATCCTGAAGTTCGCACCTCAGGGCGCAAGCGAGCCCGTGTACAAGCTGGTTGCATCCGCAATCGCTAATGCGCGAGTCAAGGCAGACAAGACGAACAGCTTCTTGGATGAGCAGGACCTGATCATCTCGAAGGCTTTCGTTGACGATGGAGCAACGCTCAAGCGTTTCCAGCCGCGTGCCCAGGGCCGCGCGTTCCAGATCCTGAAGCGCACTAGCCACATCACCGTCGTTCTGGCCACGCCAGACCACGTCGTTGAAGCCGAGGCCGACAAGGCAGGGAAGAAGTAATGGGACAGAAGGTAAACCCCTACGGTTTCCGTTTGGGAATCACCACCGACCACGTGTCGCGTTGGTTCTCTGACAGCACCAAGCCGGGTCAGCGTTATAGCGACTATGTGGCAGAGGATGTAAAAATCCGTAACCTGCTCAAGTCGAACCTCGACCGCGCAGGTGTTGCTCGCATTGAAATCGAGCGCACCCGTGACCGCGTTCGCGTAGACATTCACACTGCCCGTCCGGGTATCGTGATTGGCCGCCGCGGCGCCGAGGCAGAGCGCATCCGTGGAGAGCTCGAAAAGCTCTCCGGCAAGCAGATTCAGCTCAACATCCTCGAGGTCAAGAACCCCGAGGCTGAAGCTCAGCTCGTTGCTCAGGGAATCGCAGAGCAGCTTGCTGCTCGTGTCGCTTTCCGTCGTGCAATGCGCAAGGGCCTTCAGGGCGCCCAGCGCGTTGGTTCGGTCAAGGGTGTTCGCATCCAGGTATCGGGTCGTTTGGGTGGCGCAGAAATGAGCCGCTCGGAGTACTACCGCGAAGGTCGCGTTCCGCTGCACACGCTGCGTGCAAACATCGACTACGGCTTCTACGAGGCCAAGACCACGTTCGGTCGTATCGGTGTCAAGGTGTGGGTCTACAAGGGCGATATCACCAACAAGGAGCTCGCTCGCGAGCAGGCTAACCAGAAGTCGTCGCGCCCTGAGCGTCGCGATGGTGGCGACCGTGGTGGTCGTCGCACCGGTGGCCCGTCATCCGCACCTAAGGCAGAAGCCCCCAAGGCTGAAGCCCCTAAGGCAGAAGCACCCAAGGCAGATGCTAAGGCTGCAGCAGGAGTTGAGGCATAACAATGTTGATTCCGCGTAAGGTCAAGTACCGCAAGCAGCACCACCCCTCCCGTAGCGGTCACGCTACCGGTGGAACCACGGTGTCGTTTGGCGAGTACGGAATTCAAGCTCTGACGCCGGCATACGTAACGAACCGCCAGATTGAGGCAGCTCGTATCGCTATGACGCGTCACATCAAGCGTGGTGGAAAGGTGTGGATCAACATCTACCCCGACCGCCCGCTCACCAAAAAGCCCGCTGAAACCCGCATGGGTTCCGGTAAGGGCTCGCCCGAGTGGTGGGTCGCCAACGTCAAGCCAGGTCGCGTGCTCTTCGAGCTCAGCGGCGTGGACGAGACGACTGCGCGCGAAGCACTCACTCGTGCAATTCACAAGCTGCCCCTCAAGGCACGCATCATCAAGCGCGAGGAGGGCGACGCATAATGGCGATCGGATCCAAGGAGCTAGCCCCTGTCGAGCTAGACACTTTTGAAGACGAACGACTTGTTGACGAGCTGAAGAAGGCGAAGGAAGAACTTTTCAACCTTCGTTTCCAGGCCGCAACCGGTCAACTGGAAAGCCACGGACGTATCCGCGCTGTCAAGCGCGACATCTCCCGCATCTACACGGTTATCCGTGAGCGCGAGCTGGGCATCCGTGCAACTCCTGCTGCTGTTGAGGCTCCCGCCAAGGAGACCAAGAAGCGCAGCACCAAGAAGGCAGATGCCGCGGCTGAGACCGCTGCAGACGCCACTGACGAGACGAAGGAGGCGTAGTCATGGCCAAGGTTGAAGACAACAAGACCGCGGAGACCGCCGAGGTCGCTCGTGGGTACCGTAAGACCCGCCGTGGTCTGGTAACGAGCGACAAGATGGATAAGACCATCGTCGTTATCGTTGAAGACCGCGTAAAGCACCCGTTGTACGGCAAGGTTATTCGCCGTAACTCCAAGGTGAAGGTTCACGACGAGGCCAACACGGCCGGCGTCGGTGACTCCGTACTTATCAGCGAGACCCGTCCGCTCAGCGCTACGAAGCGCTGGCGTCTGGTCGAGATCCTCGAAAAGGCTAAGTAATGCTTCAGCAGGAATCCCGAGTAAAGGTTGCCGACAACACCGGCGCCAAGGAGCTCCTCACGATTCGCGTTCTCGGTGGCTCCGGCCGTCGTTACGCAGGTCTCGGCGATGTCATCGTGGCAACCGTCAAAGACGCTATTCCTGGCGGAAACGTCAAGAAGGGTGAGGTCGTCAAGGCCGTCATCGTTCGCGTCATCAAGCAGACTCGTCGTCCAGACGGCTCATACATCAAGTTCGATGAGAACGCGGCTGTAATCCTCAAGTCCGATGGCGGAGACCCCCGTGGTACCCGTATCTTCGGGCCGGTCGGCCGTGAGCTTCGTGACAAGAAGTTCATGAAGATCATCTCGCTCGCACCGGAGGTGCTGTAGTTATGGCAAAGATTCGCAAGGGTGACCTCGTACAGGTCATCAGCGGCCCGACCCAAGAGCGTGGCGGAAGCCGCGGCAAGCAGGGTCGTGTCATCAGTGTTATCGCTGGAAAAGACCGCGTTGTCGTGGAGGGTGTCAATTTCGTCACCAAGCACGTCAAGGTTGGCCAAACTCAGCGTGGAACCAAGACCGGTGGCATCGAGACGATGGAGGCACCGATTCACGTGTCCAACCTCGCTCTCGTTGATCCCGAGACCAAGCTCCCGGCTCGTGTTGGCTTCACCGTCAGCACCGATGACCGTGGCAAGACCACGCGTGAGCGCTTCTTCAAGAAGTCGCGCCGCGTAGAGACCAAGAAGTCGGCGGCCGCCAAGGCTGAGCCGAAGGCTTCCAAGAAGGATGCCGAGAAGGCAACCGAGAAGGACGCAGACTAATGACGACGACTGCACCTGCTGCTGGCAAAATCCAGCCGCGCCTCAAGCAGAAGTACCGCACTGAACTCGCGGAACAGCTCAAGAAGGACCTCGGTCTTACCAACGTCAACCAGATTCCCGGCATCGTCAAGATCGTCGTGAACACTGGTGTTGGTGAAGCTGCTCGCGACGGAAAGATCATCGATGGAGCCGTCAAGGACCTCATCGCGATCACCGGTCAGAAGCCCTACGTAACGAGCGCTCGCAAGTCGATCGCTCAGTTTAAGCTCCGTGAAGGACAGCCCATTGGCGCACACGTCACCCTCCGTGGTGACCGCGCTTGGGAGTTCCTCGACCGCTTGATCACGTTGGCACTTCCTCGTATCCGTGACTTCCGCGGCCTGTCGGACAAGCAGTTCGATGGCAACGGTAACTACACCTTCGGCCTCACGGAACAGTCCATGTTCCACGAGATCGACCAGGACAAGATTGACCGCGTTCGCGGTTTCGATATCACTATCGTCACCACCGGCAAGAACAACGAAGAAGGTCGCGCACTGCTTAAGGCATTGGGCTTCCCCTTCCGTTCCGCTGAGAACGCATCTAACTAACCAAGTAACACCGATCAATCAGGTCGGCCTTCGTGTAACGGATGCCGAAACCAGTTGAGACAGGAAACACATTATGACAATGACAGATCCGGTCGCTGACATGCTGACCAGACTGCGCAATGCCAACTCGGCGCACCACGACAGCGTTTCAATGCCCTCGAGCAAGCTGAAGACGCGCCTGGCAGAAATGCTGAAGGCAGAGGGATACATCCTCAGCTGGACGAACGAAGACGCTCGCGTGGGCCAGACCCTCTCGATCGAACTCAAGTACGGACCCGCCCGCGAGCGTTCCATCAAGGGAATCAAGCGTGTTTCGAAGCCTGGTCTTCGTGTATACGCTCGCTCGACCGAAATCCCCAAGGTTCTTGGCGGACTCGGCGTGGCGATTTTGTCCACCTCCTCCGGTCTTTTGACCGACAAAGAGGCGACTACGAAGGGCGTAGGTGGGGAAGTCCTCGCCTACGTGTGGTAACCAAAAATGTCACGTATCGGAAGACTTCCTATTGATGTCCCCGCTGGTGTCACCATCACCATCAACGGCCAAGACGTCGCTGTAAAGGGCCCGAAGGGTGAGCTCGCGCTCTCCGTCAAGGCTCCCATCGCTGTAGCACTCGAAGAGGGTCAGGTTCTTGTAACTCGTCCCGACGACGAGCGCGAATCGCGTTCGCTTCACGGCTTGACCCGTACGCTCATCGCTAACCAAATCGTCGGTGTTACCGAGGGTTACACCAAGGGCCTTGAGGTCGTTGGTACTGGTTACCGTGTCACCGCAAAGGGCAGCTCAGTTGAGTTTGCTCTCGGGTACTCGCACTCGATCACCGTTGACCCGCCCGCAGGCATTAGCTTCGCGGTCGAGGGAAACAACAAACTAGTTGTCAGCGGCATCGACAAGCAGGCGGTTGGCGAAGTAGCAGCCAACATTCGTAAATTGCGTAAGCCAGAGCCCTACAAGGGCAAGGGTGTGCGCTACGCCGGCGAAGTTGTTCGTCGCAAGGCCGGAAAGAGTGGTAAGTAGACATGGCTCTCGGAACCAGAGGTAAGAGCAAGTCGGCCGCTAAGGGCCGTCGTCACGCACGTCTCCGCAAGAAGGTTGTGGGCACTGAGGTGCGCCCCCGTCTCGTGGTTACGCGCTCAGCGCGTCACGTGTTCGTCCAGGTTGTCGATGACTCGAAGGGCGTAACCGTCGCTTCTGCATCGACCATGGAGTCGGACATGCGTACGTTCGACGGAGACAAGACCGCCAAGGCACGCAAGATCGGCGAAATGGTCGCCGAGCGTGCGAAGCAGGCCGGTGTCGAAGCCGTCGTATTTGATCGTGGTGGAAGCCGTTACGCAGGTCGCGTTGCAGCTATCGCCGACGGAGCGCGAGAGGGTGGATTGAACCTGTGAGCGACAACGTGGACAACAAGACAACAAACAAGGAGCAGGCCGTGGCCGCTGAGGCGACTAGCGCCATCTCCGTTCCTGAGGTCGTCGTAGACGCCCCAGCAACCGACGTAACGAGCGAGCCCCGCGAGGCTCGTCGTGGCGGCCGTGAGCGTGGACCAGACCGTGGTGGCCGTGGCGGAAACAACAGCCGCGACAACGACAAGAACCAGTTCCTGGAGCGCGTCGTCACCATCAACCGTGTATCGAAGGTAGTCAAGGGTGGTCGTCGCTTCAGCTTCACCGCTCTCGTCGTCGTCGGTGACGGTAACGGCATGGTTGGAGTCGGATACGGCAAGGCTCGCGAAGTTCCTCTCGCGATCTCCAAGGGTGTCGAAGAGGCGAAGAAGAACTTCTTCCGCGTTCCTCGCGTCGGCGCTACGATTCCTCACTCGGTTCAGGGCGAGGCAGCTGCAGGCGTAGTTCTGCTGCGTCCCGCATCCGCTGGTACCGGTGTTATCGCTGGTGGACCCGTTCGCGCCGTACTCGAGTGCGCCGGTATCCACGACGTTCTCAGCAAGTCGCTCGGTTCTTCGAACACGATCAACATCGTTCACGCTACGGTCGCAGCGCTCAAGGAGCTCGAAGAGCCTCGCGCGGTTGCTGCTCGTCGTGGCCTCGAGGCAGAACACGTTATCCCGGCACGCTTGCTGCGCGCCGAGGCTGAAGCTAAGGCAGGTGTCTGATGGCTGGTCGCCTGAAGGTAACCCAGATCAAGTCCAAAATCAGTGAGAAGCAGAATCAACGCGACACGTTGCGCAGCCTTGGGCTCAAGCGCATCGGCGGCGTGGTTATTCGCGAGGACAACTCGCAGAACCGTGGTTACGTCAACACGGTTGCTCACCTTGTCAAGGTCGAGGAGATTGACTAATGGCTGACGAGAAAGAAACTCCAAAGAAGGCGGCAGCCCCTAAGGCTGCTGCCGCTAAGGCACCTGCTGCCAAGAAGGCTGCACCTGCAAAGGTTGCTGCTGACAAGGCGCCCGCTGCGAAGGCATCCACCACGAAGGCTCCTGCGAAGTCGACCGCTGCTAAGGCGTCAACTGCAAAGAAGTCGTCTAGCGACGATGTTGTGAGCCGCCCGCAGGTTCTGAAGATGCATCACCTCCGCCCCGCTGCCGGTGCCAAGAAGGACCGCATGCGTGTTGGTCGTGGTGAGGGATCCAAGGGTAAGACCGCGGGTCGCGGTACCAAGGGAACCAAGGCGCGTTACAACATGCGTGTCGGTTTCGAAGGTGGAAACATCAACTTCGTCATGCGTGCACCTAAGTTGCGCGGATTCAAGAACCCGTTCCGTGTTGAGTACCAGGTTGTAAACCTTGAGAAGCTCGCGGAACTGTACCCCAAGGGTGGCGACGTAACTATCGCTGACCTCGTGTCGAAGGGCGCCGTTCGCAAGAACGAAAAGGTCAAGGTTCTTGGTCAAGGCGATATTACGGTTAAGCTGAACGTTGTAGTTGACAAGGTCTCCGGCTCTGCCGAGCAGAAGATCGTTGCAGCCGGCGGTTCGGTTCAGTAACTGTCACTACGACAAACGTTAGTGTTGTGTGCGTCACACCGGTGGCACGCGCAAGCAGGTTGAGTGGGGAATCCCGCAAGGGGTTCCCCACTTGCCCGTAGTACATAGATAAATCGGAGGCCTTGTGTTTAAAGCTGTCGCGCGGATTGTCCGCACGCCTGACCTTCGCAGGAAGATCGGGTTCACGCTAGGCATCATTGCGCTGTTTAGGCTTGGCTCCTTCATCCCCGCGCCGTTCGTTGACTTCGGTAACGTTCAGGCCTGTCTCGCAGCTAATGCTTCGAGTGGCGGGTTGTACGACCTCATCAACCTCTTTAGTGGTGGGGCTCTTCTCCAACTTTCCGTATTTGCACTCGGAATCATGCCGTACATCACGGCATCGATCATCGTGCAACTACTCCGCGTGGTCATTCCGCACTTCGAGACTCTTCACAAAGAGGGCCAGTCCGGCCAAGCAACGCTGACGCAGTACACGCGTTACCTCACCATCGCTCTGGCGATTCTCCAGTCCACGACACTGATCACGGTCGCCCGAAGCGGCGCACTGTTCCAGTCGGCTGGCGTGGCTGAATGTAGCCAACTCATCACCAACGATGCGTGGTACGCCATTCTGCTGATGGTGATCACGATGACCGCCGGTACCGGCCTCATCATGTGGATGGGCGAGCTCGTCACGGAGCGTGGCATCGGTAACGGCATGTCCTTGCTGATCTTCACTTCGATCGCTGCAACTTTCCCGAGTGCTCTCTGGGGCATCTACGTTGCCAGCGGCATCGAGACCTTCGTTCTTGTACTCCTCATGGGCATCCTCATCATGGGCGCCGTAGTCTTCGTCGAGCAGTCCCAGCGACGCATCCCGGTTCAGTACGCCAAGCGTATGGTCGGTCGTCGCACATACGGCGGCAACAACACGTACATCCCCATCAAGGTCAACATGGCCGGCGTTATCCCCGTGATCTTCGCCTCATCGTTGCTCTATCTCCCTGCTCTGATCGCGCAGTTCAACCAGCCACAAGCTGGCGAAACTTCCGCAGCATGGGTCGTTTGGGTCCAGAACAACCTGGTCTCCGGCGATAGCCCGATCTACATGATCGGTTACTTCCTGCTCATCGTTGGCTTTACTTACTTCTACGTGGCAATCACGTTCAACCCTGAAGAAGTCGCCGACAACATGAAGAAGTACGGTGGCTTCATTCCCGGTATCCGCGCTGGTCGACCGACCGCCGAATACTTGGATTACGTACTGACTCGTGTGACGTTGCCCGGCTCGCTGTATCTCGGGCTTGTGGCAATGATCCCCTTGATCGCTTTTGTGGTCATCGGGGCCAACCAGAATTTCCCATTCGGCGGAGCTAGCATCCTGATTATCGTTGGTGTCGGTCTTGAGACTGTCAAGCAAATCGATTCGCAGCTGCAGCAGCGCCATTACGAAGGTTTGTTGCGTTGACACGACTTCTCTTAATTGGTCCTCCTGGTGCTGGAAAAGGCACACAGGCCGCTCGTCTAGCCCAGATTTACGGCGTTCCGGCAATCTCAACGGGTGACATTTTTCGCAGCAATGTGAAGAACGGCACCGAATTGGGGAACGAAGCAAAGGCTTTTATCGATGCCGGGGACAACGTGCCCGACTCTCTGACTAACGCGCTCATTCGCGATCGCCTCGAAGAAGATGACGCCAAGAATGGTTTCCTTCTCGATGGCTACCCCCGCACTACGGATCAGGTGCGCGAACTCGACGCGTTTCTCGAGAGCCAGGGCTCAGCGCTAGACGTCGTGGTCGAACTTGAAGCTGATACTGAAGTCGTCGTGGGGCGCCTGCGTAAGCGCGCTCTGGAACAAGGTCGCAGCGACGATACCGAAGAAGTGGTACGTCACCGCCTTGAGGTTTACAGCGAGCAGACCGCACCGCTGATCACTACTTACGCGGAGCGCAACGTCTTGGTGACTATCGACGCCCTTGGCGAAGTCGACGCAGTCACGGCGCGTATCACTGAAGCTCTTTTTGATCGTGGGATCTCAGCGACAGACGCTGGTTCGCGCTAGTTTTCTAACTGAAGAAATCCCCGTCACCTACTGGTGGCGGGGATTTCTTCGTTAAGAATGAGCTCGAGTAGAGATCGATTTTTGTTAGTCTTCGATGCCGCGAACTAATTCCTCGATAAAGGTGGGGAAGTCCACGGCCCGCTTGACCAATTGTTGGACATAGTCGCGGTCGGAAAACACCGTGACGAACTGGTCGAACACGGTTTGAAAAGAGCTTCGTCCCGCTGCGCTGAATGCGATGAGCGCGATGACGTTGACGCGATTCTCACCCCAAGGCATCGGCGTCTCGTTGATTACAATGCTGATTGCGGTGCGATGGGCGTTCATCGTCATGGCGTGAGGAACTGCGAGAGTGTCGGTGAATGCCGTTGACGACATGCGCTCGCGCTCAATCGCGCCCGTGATGTAGCCGGCATCGATCACGCCGGCGGTGACCATGCGCGTGCCTAGCGCGGCGATCATCGCTTCTTCGTTCGGAGCAGTGAAGTTGCGGAGGAAGAGTGCGGGGTCGAAGAAACGGAGGAGCTCATCCGTGAGCTGACGTCGGCGGCGCAGGCGACGCACGCGGCCGATGACGCGCCGGATCGCATCCACATCTGTCTCGGTGAGGAACGGTTGAATCAGCACGACGTTGTCAGCGAATGACCGCAAGTCGATCGTCGTGAGCACGAGGTCGGTGGAGAGTTCGGCCAGATCCACATCGTTCCTGGTGATCACGATGCGCAGCTGTAGCTCGTCACCAAGCACAGCTTCGATTCGCTGTCGCAGAATCACGTGGAGGTCGTGGTAATTGGGGCAGACTAGAGCGGCCGTAAGCCGGACTTCCCGCTTTGCCTGCCGTTCGAGATGCGAGCCCACGTGGAGCGCAATGTAGGAAATCTCATCGTCGTGGATGAGGATGCCTTCGTCACGTTGAACTTCGGCCGCGATGAAGACGGCCAGCTCATAAATCATCGGGTGCGTGGTCTTAATCGAGCGCGTCATGGGGTTGCGCGAATACGACAGGTCGTGCGCCCGCGCGATGAGGTTGCGCACGTGAAGGGACAACCGCATGATGAAATCGTCATCGTCGAGGTCGATGAGGTATTCCTCGCCCACATGCTGCACTGTGCGACGAATGCGTGCGATTAGTTCCTCGAGATCTACATCGGCGGGGGAGCTGGGGCTAGTCGTACGCGTGATGACTCGGGTCGTAAGCAGTAGCTCGATCTCCACAACGTCTTCCTGAGGCAGATTAGCGCCGAAATGGCTCGTGATGAGGGTCGCAAGATCGCTCGAGAACGCGGCTGGCTCTGTCGTTTCGTTTTCTGGCTCGGCGGCCAGCGGTATCGCGAGCGCGGTTTCTGATGGTCCCGAGCGGTCTGCAGCGATAGCGACGTGCAAGAGCACGTGATTGATTCCATACTCATTGACGAAATAGCCGTGAGAATCGAGCAGAGCGAGTAGTTCAGTTTTGAAGGAGCGGAGATCTGACGACTCGAATTCACGTTGAATGCTCTCAAGCTCGAGGAACCCTTGCGACTCTTCGTGCCTAAACATGGTGCTGAGCAATCGGCGAAGACCCGGCTCCGTTCCGGCCAGGATTACTAGTGGTCCGCGGCGAGAAAGAGTGAGGCCCGATTCCTCCACGACAGCTTTCACCTTGCGGAGGTCGGCCTCGATTGTCGACTCGCTCACGAAGAAACTGGCCGCAAGAGCGTGGATGTCGGAGCCCTCGGGGGCATCTCCGAGTCGTCGGATCAGATGATACTGGCGATCGCGCGGGCGCTCAGACTCGCGATTAGACGCTCCTTTAAGGAACTCGGCGTAGTTCTCGCGGTTAAGACGGTAGCCCGACGTCGAGGACTCGATAACTTCGAGAGGGAGCGCTGACGACTTCACGGCGGTGACGTAGCTGCGCACGCTGCGAGTGGTAACCCCGAGCTTGTCTGCGAGCTCAGCTGCGGTCACCCACGCCTCAGACTGGGCGAGGTGTTCTATGAGTCGCGCATGTTTATCGAGCATGAGATAACCATTCTTGCGCATGAACCTTTCCGCGGGGGCGGAATCTTCTTTAGTGGAATTCGCAGGTGCATCACAGCGACGATAGACATTCAAAGAAGTTCGTTTTATTTTCGCGAGGAGGCGATCAGGTGTCTACAGTGCTGGTTCTCTGCGGTGCAGGTGCCTCGAGCACCTTTTTGGCTCATGCGCTGCGCCGTCAGGCAACTATTCGTGGGCTCGCCCACACCTTCACCCCGGCAAGCGTCGCCGCATTGAGTATGCCTCTCACCTCGGTGGACGTTGTGCTGGTCAGCTCCCACGTCTCCGACTTCTTCGATCAGGCCGAAACTGCAGCTGCGGCGATCGGCGCTAAAGCTGTACAGCTCCCGGCGATCAATTTCAATGCCGCTGGAGCGGACCTCGCCCTCGACCTTCTCAACGCCCTCCCTCAGGTAACGACAGAAAGCAGCAACAATGGCTGAACAAACTATTCGGGTGGCCTCAGCGCACGGGCTTCACGCTCGCCCCGCTTCGCTCTTCACTCAGGCGGCGGCTGCGTCTGGTCTCAACGTCACTATCGCCAAAGGCGATAAGTCAGTGAATGCCTCCAGCATCCTGAGCGTTATTTCGCTGGGTGTAACGCATGGCGACGAAGTCACCATTACGGCTGAAGGCGATGGCGCCGACGCTGTCATCGCTACCCTGACTGAAATTCTCAGTACCGATCACGACGAGAGCTAGTCGTGATCGGTCGCTTCCCTCGCAGTATCCTCACATCACAGATATCGGAGTAAAACAATGACAACGTCGTCTACGACCGCCAAGAGTGGCGGTGCGCGCGTAGGGGTCCAGAAATTTGGAACCTTCGTTAGCGGAATGGTGATGCCCAACATCGCGGCATTCATCGCTTGGGGCTTTATTACTGCACTGTTCATCCAAACCGGTTGGCTGCCGCTGCTCGGTGTCGACGCGGTATGGGTTCAGCAGCTCGGTGGTTGGAGCCTCGATCCTGAGGTCACCAACACGGGTCTCGTTGGGCCGATGATCACGTACTTGCTTCCCTTGCTGATTGCGAACACCGCAGGACGCATGGTCTACGGAACGCGTGGTGGCGTTGTCGCCACGATCGCGACCGTGGGTGTCATCATCGGTGCGGGTATTCCGATGTTCCTCGGCGCCATGCTCGTTGGTCCCAGCTCTGCGTGGGTCATGAAGAAGATCGATGCTCTCTGGGCCGGCAAGATTCGCCCCGGCTTCGAGATGCTCGTTGACAACTTCTCCGCCGGAATCGTAGCCATGGTTCTTGCAATCGCTTCGTTCTTCTTGATTGCGCCGATTGTTACCGCGATCAGCAACGGTCTCGAAGCGGTCATCGCTTTCCTCGTCGAGAACAGCCTGCTTCCTCTGGCGAGCATTTTCGTTGAGCCTGGCAAGATCCTCTTCCTCAACAACGCCATTAACCACGGTGTATTTACCCCGCTGGGAACTGCGGAGTCGCTCGAAAAGGGTCAGTCGATCTTGTTCCTCATCGAAGCAAACCCTGGCCCTGGCCTCGGCATCCTGCTCGCCTTCTTGGTATTCGGTGTTGGCCTGCTGCGCGCAAGCGCTCCCGGCGCCATCCTGATTCACTTCGTCGGCGGTATTCACGAGATCTACTTCCCCTACGTATTGGCTAAGCCGCTACTCGTTGTAGCTGCAATCGCTGGTGGAGCAACAGGTGTTCTTACGAACGTCATCTTCCAATCGGGTCTGCGTGCACCGGCATCACCGGGATCGATCATTGCGGTTATCGCACAGACACCTCCCGGAAGCATCGTCGGCGTTCTGCTGTCGGTTGTCTTTTCGGCCGCTGTTTCGTTCCTCGTCGCCTCGATCATCATCCGTGCCGGCCGTAAGCGCGACCTTGAAGCTATGGCAAATGGCGACGATGCTCTCGCAATGGCTGTCGCTAAGAACGAGGCCAACAAGGGTAAGGGCAGCTCGGTAGGCGACCTGCTCGGAACCGGTGCCGCTGCTGGTGCGACCGCTGGTGCTGCCACTGGTGCTGCCACTGCAACGAAGATCCAGAACGTTGTGTTTGCGTGTGACGCAGGCATGGGATCGAGTGCGATGGGCGCCACCGTTCTTCGGAACAAGTTCGCGAAGGCTGGCATCGAAGGTGTCAACGTCACGAACAAGGCGATCGCCAACCTCGATGGGTCGGAAGACCTCATCATCACGCAGAATCAACTGACGGATCGTGCCACCGAGAAAGTTCCCGGCGCAATTCATGTTTCAGTTGATAACTTCATGAACAGTCCGAAATACGACGAAGTCGTAAACATGGTTAGCGAATAACAGGAGAAATCATGAGCAAGGTACTCGAGCTAGACCAGATCAAAGCGGCTGGCACCGCTCGCACCAAAGAAGAGGCCATCGCTGAGGCGGCGGAGATTCTGATTGCTGCTGGCGCGGTAACGCCCGAGTACCTTGGCTTCATGAAGGCCCGTGAAGAGATGACATCAACATTCATGGGTAACTTCCTAGCCATCCCGCACGGCACGAACGAGGGCAAGGACACAATCTTGTCGTCTGCGCTCTCGTTCGTGCGGTACGCGGATCCCATCGATTGGGATGGGAACGAGGTTCGCTTCGTTGTCGGCATCGCCGGCAAAGACGGCGGCCACATGGACACTCTCGCCGCTGTTGCCACGATTTTTAGTGACAACGATGAAGTGCAGAAGCTTATCGATGCTTCGGGCGAAGATGAACTGCTCGCTCTGCTTTCTGAATTGAACAACGCATGAAGGCCGTACACTTCGGAGCCGGAAATATTGGCCGTGGCTTCGTTGGTCTGATTTTGCACAAGGCCGGCTACGAGATTGTGTTCGCGGATGTCGCAGCAGAACTCATTGATAGCCTCGCCGCCGCAGACAGCTACCAGGTGCACGAAGTGGGCGCCGAGCCCCGCACCGAGACCGTTGATAACTTCCGGGCTCTTAATAGTGCGAGTAACGAAGCTGGCGTGATCGAAGAGATCGCCACCGCTGACATGGTGACCACCGCAGTGGGCCCCAACATCCTCAAGTTCGTTGCACCCCTGATCGCTCAGGCCATTAAGGCTCGTTCGGCGGATCTGCCGCCGTTGCAAGTGCTTGCCTGCGAGAATGCGCTGTACGCCACCAACAATCTGCGCGCCGAAGTAGCGGTTTCTGTCGACGCTGAAACGCTCGCCGCGAAAGCAATTTTTGCGAATACTGCCGTTGACCGTATCGTGCCGGCCCAAGATCCAGCTGCCGGTCTCGATGTCACGGTGGAAGACTTCTTCGAGTGGGCCATCGAGAGCGCGCCATTTGGTGACAACGTTCCGGAGATCGCTGACGTTCATTTCGTCGAGAACCTCGAGCCGTATATCGAGCGCAAGCTCTTTACCGTCAACACCGGCCACGCCACTGTGGCCTATCACGGCTTTCTTCGGGGAGCAGAAACGCTCTCCGCGGCTATGGCAATCCCTGAGGTTGCCGCTGAGGTCGACGCCGTGTTGGCGGAGACCAGCGCGATGCTGATAGCGAAGCACGGTTTCGACGCCTCGGAGCACGCCTCCTACGTCGCGACCTGCACGCGCCGGTTCAGTAATCCGCACTTGCCCGACACTCCTGAGCGGGTGGGCCGCAGTCCGCTGCGCAAACTGTCGCGCAACGAACGCTTCATCAGCCCGGGCAGCGAACTCGCGGCATCCGGGACGACTCCGAACGCGATCCTGCGTGCGGTGAGTGCAGCCATGCAATTTAGCGTGCCGGAAGATCCCGAAAGCGTGCGAATGGCGGAGCTGCGGTCATCGCTGTCAGCCACAGACTTCGTCACAGCAGTGATGGGACTCCATGAGGGTGACGCTCTCTATGACGCGGCCGTCGAAACTGTAAGCGCGCAATCCTAGACCCAACTTGGCGAAACGCCCGGGATTAGCGTAGGCTCTCTCTTTGGTGTTTCAGGCCGTTTTTTTCGCGCCTTGGCTTTGTTAAAAGTCACTCACCACAATCTACGCAGACCAGCGAACCACACTTATAGCGACGAAGAGGCTATGGCCAAAAAAGACGGTGTCATTGAGATCGAAGGAGCAGTAGTCGAGGCTCTGCCCAACGCGATGTTTCGTGTTGAGTTGACGAACGGCCACGTTGTGCTCGCGCACATCTCCGGCAAAATGCGACAGAACTACATTCGAATCCTTCCGGAGGACCGTGTAGTTGTAGAGCTGAGCCCGTATGACCTGACTCGCGGCCGGATCACTTACCGCTACAAGTAAAGGGCGCTGGAAAGTAACGTCCACTTTTCCTTTGCAGGGCTAGTGGAACGAAGACAGCGATTCACAAGGAAAAATAATGAAGGTTAACCCCAGCGTTAAGCCCATCTGCGACCACTGCCGCGTTATTCGCCGCAACGGACGCGTCATGGTCATCTGCAAGTCGAACCCGCGCCACAAGCAACGTCAGGGCTAAGGTTCCGCGAGCAGATCGCACGGCTGCGCGGGTGGGGCGAGCGATCGCCACACACCGCAGCACACAATTCAATACACAGAACTAGCAACACCAGATCCTGCGTCCGCGAAAGCGGGCACGGGGGACACCATCGGTTGGAGGCCGGTGCACAGGTGCTGCTACAGACCTCCACTCATCAACAGGAGAAGCCACTATGGCACGTCTAGCCGGCGTCGACATCCCACGCGACAAGCGTGTAGAGGTCGCACTGACTTACATTTACGGTGTTGGCCGCACGAGTGCACTCAAAGCACTCGCCGACACCCAGATCAGCGGAGAGATCCGCGTACAGGATCTCACCGATGATCAACTCATCGCGCTGCGTGACTACATCGAAGGAAACTTCCAGGTAGAAGGTGACCTCCGTCGTGAGGTTGCAGCAGACATCCGCCGCAAGGTTGAAATCGGCAGCTACCAGGGTATCCGTCACCGCAAGGGACTGCCCGTTCACGGACAGCGCACGAAGACCAACGCTCGTACCCGCAAGGGCCCGAAGCGCACCGTAGCCGGCAAGAAGAAGGCCCGATAGACCCTGGGTTCAACCCCAGCGTCGTCGCCATCAACGTTTTAGGAGAAAACAATGGCAGCACCAAAATCGGCCGCTCGTAAGCCGCGTCGTAAAGAAAAGAAGAATGTTGCAGTGGGCCAGGCTCACATCAAGTCAACGTTCAACAACACCATCGTGACCATCACCGACCCGACCGGCGCAGTTCTTGCCTGGTCGTCGTCAGGTGTTGTCGGCTTCAAGGGTTCGCGTAAGTCGACCCCTTACGCCGCACAGATGTCTGCTGAGTCGGCTGCGCGCCAGGCTCAGGAGCACGGTGTCAAGAAGGTAGACGTTTTCGTCAAGGGACCGGGTTCAGGTCGCGAAACTGCGATCCGCTCGCTTCAGGCTGCTGGTCTCGAAGTGGGTTCGATCAACGACGTAACACCGCAGACGCACAACGGTTGCCGTCCGCCCAAGCGTCGTCGCGTTTAGTTTCACGCCGTACTAACGAGGCAACTCGCTAGTGCTGGTGTCGTGTAGCGAGGGCCCCTGGTGGCCCTCGCACACAGTTCCAGCGCACAACTCAATACAACGTCGGGCCAGCCACCCGTCGCCCACAAGTGTCATATAGCGGACACTTTGCCGAAAGGAATCACCAGTGCTCATTGCACAGCGTCCCACCCTTGCTGAGGAGAACATCTCCGAATTCCGTTCACGGTTCGTTATCGAGCCGCTCGAACCCGGTTTCGGTTACACCCTCGGAAACTCACTTCGTCGCACCCTTCTTTCGTCGATCCCCGGAGCCGCTGTAACCAGCATCCGTATCGACGGAGTTCTTCACGAATTCAGCACCGTCGCCGGTGTCAAAGAAGACGTGACCGAGGTCATCCTGAACATCAAGAACCTCGTAGTCTCCAGCGAGCACGACGAGCCCATCACCGCTTACCTGCGCAAGCAGGGTGCGGGCGAAGTTACCGCGGCTGACATTTCTGCACCTGCCGGTGTAGAGATTCACAACCCGGAACTCGTCATTGCAACGCTCAACGACAAGGCCAAGTTTGAACTTGAGCTGACGATCGAGCGTGGCCGTGGCTACGTCACCGCAACGCAGAACCGCAGCGAGTTCAGCGAAGCCGGCCAAATTCCGGTCGACTCGATCTACTCGCCCGTACTCAAGGTCACCTACCGTGTCGAGGCAACTCGTGCCGGTGAGCGCACTGACTTTGACCGTCTCGTTGTGGATGTCGAAACCAAGTCCGCAATCACTCCTCGCGATGCAGTGGCTTCGGCCGGTCGCACGCTGACCGAACTGTTTGGTCTCGCTCGCGAGCTCAACACAGCAGCAGAGGGTATCGAGATTGGTCCTGCACCGGTTGACGCCGTGCTTTCGACCGAGCTCAGCATGCCGATCGAAGACCTTGATCTTTCGGTGCGCAGCTACAACTGCCTCAAGCGCGAAGGCATCAACACCGTAAGTGAACTGGTTGCTCTTTCTGAGACCCAGCTCATGAACATCCGTAACTTCGGTCAGAAGTCGGTTGATGAAGTGCGCGACAAGCTGGTTGAGATGGGACTGTCGCTGAAGGACAGCGTTCCCGGATTCGACGGAGCACACTTCTACGGCGGATACGCCGACGACGAGACCAACGCTTGAGCCACTGGCTCGAACCTTTGACACTGGAGAACTAGAAAATGCCTACACCTACTAAGGGCCCGCGTCTCGGCGGTGGACCGGCGCACGAGCGCCACATGCTCGCCAACCTGGCCGCAGCCCTGTTCACTCACAAGAGCATCAAGACAACGGAAATGCGTGCCAAGCGCCTGCGTCCCGTTGCTGAGCGCCTGATCACGTTCGCGAAGAAGGGTGACTTGCACAACCGTCGCCGCGCGCTCGGAATCATCAGCGACAAGACCGTCATCCACGAACTCTTCACGGTCATCGCGCCGCAGGTTGAGAACCGCGATGGTGGTTACACTCGCATCACGAAGCTTGGTTTCCGCAAGGGAGACAACGCTTCGATGGTTCAGATGGAGCTCGTTCTTGAGCCCGTTACACCTAAGAAGAAGGCCCCGAAGGCTGCCGCTAAGGCTGAGCCCAAGGCTGCTGCAGAAGAGCCCGCCGTTGAGGAAGCTCCTGCTGAAGAAGTTGTCACCGACGAGGTTGCGACCGAAGAGACTGCAGAAGAGAAGTAACTTTCTTCGCTTGAGAAGACCCCGGCTCCGCTTCATGCGGGCCGGGGTTTTCTTGTTGAAATAGGGTTGAAGTATGAATGAAGAGGCACCCGCTATCCCGGCGCCTGAGTCGGATGCCATCCATTACACGCGCTTGCGGCTCGACATTGCCTATGACGGTACGAACTTCTTCGGGTGGGGAATTCAGCCACCGCCGCTGCGAACGGTTCAGGGGACCATCGAGGCTGCCCTAGCGATTGTGTTTCGTCGCTTCGGAGTCACCCCTCAGCTCGTTGTTGCTGGGCGAACTGATGCGGGCGTACACGCCACTGGCCAAGTGGCACACCTGGACCTCACCGACCGACAACTGCGCAGTCTCGATCGTCCCCGCCGCGGCAACATGGGCGGTCGACGGTACGACGGCCCTGCATCCTTGGCTCGCAGAATAAACGGGATTACGGGCCTCGAGTCCGATATTTTTCTGACCCAATCGGCAATCGCACCCGAGGGCTTCGACGCGCGCTTCTCACCGCTGTGGCGCCGCTATGAGTATCGGATCGCCGACAACCTGTCGCCGCGGGACCCTCGCCAGCGCAACCACACTCTCTGGTACCCGGCAACGCTTGATGTCGACGCCATGAACGTGGCTGCGAAAGAACTGCTCGGGCTTCACGACTGGGCCGCGTACTGCAAACCACGCGAAGGTGCCACGACGGTGCGCACTTTGGAACATTTCAGCTTTCGCCGAACCGATGAGGGGATCATCCTCGCCGAGGTGCGCGCCGATGCGTTCTGTCACAGCATGGTGCGTTCGCTCGTGGGGGCTGGGGTGCACGTCGGGCAAGGAAAAATTGACGCCACCCGCCCCGCTGACATTCGCGACGAGCGCTCCAAGCGAAGCGAGTTCAAGGTCATGCCGGCGAAGGGCCTGTCGCTCGTCGAGGTGGGGTACCCGCCAGACAACGAACTGGGTGCACGTGCAGAACTGACCCGTTCGCGCCGCGAACTCTTCGACTAAGACCGGCGACCCCGCGGGGAAGATACTGTGCTGTTCCTGCTTTCTCTGACGTTTGCCGTAGGCGCGGAGTTCCGCTAGTGTTGACCCTTGGTGTCTGCACTATAGGGTGCGGCATCCGATCATGAGCCCTCCAACCGGAATTGTTTCCTCTGAAACAACCATCGGAGCGGGATTCACGAACACCTCACTCGATCAATGAAAGCAGCACTATTGTGACGCGTACATATTCGCCCAAGCCCGACGACATCAAGCGGGAATGGGTCATCATCGACGCAGCCGACATCGTCCTCGGTCGTCTCGCCAGCCACGCAGCTATCCTGCTCCGCGGAAAGCACAAGGCCACCTTTGCTCCGCACATGGACATGGGTGACTTCGTCATCATCATCAACGCTGAGAAGGTCGCCCTCACCGGTTCCAAGCTCAAGCAGAAGAAGGCTTACCGTCACTCCGGTTACCCGGGTGGGCTCACAGCCACCACGTACTCCGAGATGCTGGAAAAGCACCCCACGCGCGCCGTTGAAAAGGCCATCCGTGGAATGCTCCCCAAGAACTCGCTCGGTCGCGCTCAGCTCTCGAAGCTGAAGGTATACGCGGGTACTGAGCACCCCCACGCTGCCCAGCAGCCCACGCCGTACACCCTCGACCAGGTCGCTCAGTAGCGCCCGCGCTTCACGAAGCAAAGAATTAAAGGACTTATTACAGTGGCTAAGATCGAAGATTCAATCACCGAGGGTGCACCCGAGTCGTACACGACCGAGTCGGCAGCAGTTGAGGCGCCCAGCGCACCTCGCCCCGTTCTCACCGTTCCCGGCGCAGCCGTAGGGCGTCGCAAGCAGGCTATCGCCCGCGTGCGTCTCATTCCCGGTTCGGGCACCATCACGGTTAACGGCCGTGAGCTCGCCGAGTACTTCCCCAACAAGCTTCACCAGCAGCTCATCAACGATCCGTTCAAGATCCTTGACCTGCTCGGTGGCTACGACGTCATCGCACGCATCACCGGTGGTGGCCCCTCGGGTCAGGCCGGCGCATTGCGTCTCGGCATCGCTCGTTCGCTGAACCAGATTGACGAAGAGAACAACCGCGCCGCCCTCAAGAAGGCTGGCTTCCTCACTCGTGACGCTCGCGTCAAGGAGCGTAAGAAGGCCGGACTCAAGAAGGCGCGTAAGGCTCCGCAGTTCTCGAAGCGCTAACCCGCTTCGCCTGCTAGCGGCAACGTATGGCACGTCTTTTTGGTACAGATGGCGTTCGCGGACTCGCGAACAGTGATCTTACTGTCGAGCTTGCGCTCGGCTTGGCTCAGGCGGCAGCAGTCGTCCTGGGCCAAGGCCGAGTCGCTGACGGTCGGCGCGCTTCAGGCCGCCGCCCGGTAGCTGTTGTCGCACGCGACCCCCGCGTATCCGGCGAATTTATTTCCGCCGCAGTATCCGCGGGGCTCGCGAGCTCGGGCGTCGATGTATTCGACGCCGGAGTAATCCCCACCCCGGCAGCAGCGTTTCTCGTTGCCGACTTCAAAGCCGACCTCGGAGTAATGATCTCCGCGTCGCATAACCCCGCTCCTGACAACGGAATCAAATTCTTTGGTCAGGGCGGCACCAAACTTCCCGATGAGGTCGAAGACCGCATCGAAGCCGCCCTTGCTGCTCCGAGCCTTGCTCCGACCGGCGTTGAGGTCGGTCGCATCCGCCGCTTCTCCGATGCTGAAGATCGCTACGTCGTTCACCTGTTGTCGACCTTGCCGAATCAGCTTGCCGGCATCCACGTCGTGCTCGACTGTGCTCATGGCGCAGCAGCAGGAGTCTCGCCCCAGGTATTCACGGATGCCGGGGCCAAGGTCACCGTAATCGGTGCCGATCCTGATGGCATCAACATCAATGATGGAGTCGGATCTACGCATCTCGACAACCTCGCTTCTGCTGTTCTCTCGCACGGCGCCGACGTCGGAATCGCTCACGACGGTGACGCCGACCGGTGCCTCGCGGTCGACAAAGAGGGCAACATCGTTGATGGCGACCAGATCATGGCGATCCTGGCGGTATCGATGGCCGAACGCGGTGTACTTCACGACCGCACGCTCGTCGCGACCGTCATGAGCAACTTGGGACTCCGCCGCGCGATGGCAGAGCACAACATCAAGATGCTCGAGACCAAGGTCGGCGACCGTTACGTTCTCGAAGCCCTGGGGGCCCGCGGGCTCTCCCTCGGTGGCGAACAATCCGGTCACGTCATCATGACTAAGTTTGCGACCACCGGCGACGGCATTCTCACGGGGTTGCACCTGGTGGCTGAAATGGCTCGTACAGGCAAGACGCTTGCTCAGCTCGCGGCGGTCATGACCGTCTACCCGCAGGTTCTCGTGAACGTGCGCGGAGTAGATCACCACTCGCTCGGTTCAGACTCCGCCATCGCCGACGCGGTTGCCGTCGTTGAATCCGAATTGGGCGACACCGGGCGCGTGCTTTTGCGGGCATCCGGAACGGAGCCTATGGTGCGCGTCATGGTCGAAGCGGAACATCAAGAAGTCGCTCAGCACATGGCTGACCGTCTTGCCGCGGTCGTTCGCGCTCAGCTCAGCTACTAGGTCTTGCGCAGCAGAACTTTCGAGACGGCGTGATCGGCGTCTTTGCGCAGGATGAGTGAGGCCCGAGGCCGAGTCGGGCGAACATTCTGCGTGAGGTTGGGCTCGTTGGTGCGCTTCCACACCTCACGGGCACGGGCACGGGCGGCGTCTTCGTCGAGGTCGGCGAAGCGGTGAAAGTACGAGCGCGGGTTGCTGAAGGCGCCGCGCTGAAGACGCAGGAAGCGCTCCTCGTACCAGCGCGCAATATCGCTGGTTCGAGCATCCACATAGATAGTGAAGTCGAAGAGGTCGCTGACGGCGAGGTTCTTGCCCGCGATAGGCGGTTGGAGCACATTGAGACCCTCGACGATGAGAACGTCAGGCTTACGTACGGTCACCGTCGCATCCGGGACGATGTCGTACGCCAAGTGGGAGTAGAACGGTGCGCGCACTTCTGGCTCGCCCGCTTTGATCTTGCTGACGAAGCGCAGTAGAGCCCGACGGTCGTAGCTCTCGGGAAAGCCTTTGCGTTCGAGGATGCCGCGGCGTTCGAGTTCGGCGTTGGGGTGTAGAAACCCGTCGGTCGTGATGAGCTCGACCCGAGGTGTTCCCTCCCAGCGGGAGAGCAGTTCGCGGAGAAGGCGCGCGATCGTCGATTTGCCGACAGCGACAGAACCCGCAACGCCAATGACGAAGGGCGTGCTGGAGGTGGTGGCTCCCAAGAATTGGGTAGTGGCGGTGTGAAGTCGCTGAGCGTTCTCGGCGTACAAATTGAGCAGGCGGCTGAGGGGCAAATACACCTCGGCGACCTCCGTGAGATCGAGTTCATCGCCTAAACCGCGCAACTCAATGAGCTCCGCCTGGGTAAGGGGAACTTTCATCTTGGGGGCAAGTTCAGCCCAATCGCTCCGATCGATGTCAAAAAAGGGAGAAATGTGACTGTGTCCGGAGCCATGTTCATGCATCCGGAACATCCTATCTGCGCGCAGATACCCAGTTTGGGGAACTAAACTCGTTTCCATGTGTGGAATTGTCGGTTACGTCGGTAACAACAAAAGCCTTGAGGTTCTCCTCGGCGGTCTTAAGCGTCTCGAATACCGGGGTTATGACTCCGCCGG
This sequence comes from Salinibacterium sp. UTAS2018, assembly GCF_004118935.1. Lineage (NCBI taxonomy): Bacteria > Bacillati > Actinomycetota > Actinomycetes > Micrococcales > Microbacteriaceae > Salinibacterium > Salinibacterium sp. UTAS2018. The sequence continues at coordinate 1,471,367 of NZ_CP035375.1, read as the reverse complement.
TGTTGCGATTATTGATGAGGACGGTGAGCTCGGAACGCGCAAGCGTGCCGGCAAGCTCCAAGTGCTCCTCGATGATCTTGACGCTACTCCGCTCAACAACGGAACGACCGGTATCGGCCACACGCGGTGGGCAACTCACGGTGGCCCGACCGACGTCAACGCTCACCCGCACTTGAGCGCCGACCACAAGCTCGCGCTCATTCACAACGGAATTATCGAAAACTTTTCTGAACTGAAGAATGAATTGCTTCTCGACGGCGAGACGTTCGAGAGCGAGACGGACACCGAGGTCGCCGCTGTCCTCGTCGGCCGTGAGTATGACAAGACCGGTGACATCACTGCTGCGATGCAGGCAGTCGTGGCGCGATTAGAAGGTGCGTTTACCCTTCTCGCCATACACAAAGATCAGCCCGGTGTTGTTGTTGGGGCCCGCCGCAATTCACCGTTGGTCATCGGCTTGGGCGATGGCGAAAACTTTATGGGTTCAGACGTCGCCGCCTTTGTGGAGTTCACCCGCCGCGCGGTTGCTGTCGGCCAGGATCAGATCGTAACGATCCGCCCCGATACCGTGCTGGTAACCGACTTTGACGGCAACGCTGTCGACTTTGAAGAGTTCGACATCGCGTGGGATGCTTCGGCATCCGAAAAGGGTGGCTGGTCGAGCTTCATGGCTAAGGAAATCAGCGAAGAGCCGGATGCCGTAGCCAACACCATTCTTGGTCGCGTTCAGGATGGGTTGGTCAAGCTCACTGAATTCGAACCCCTCGGTGATGATGTCATCGCGAACATCGATCGCATCGTCGTCATTGCGTGTGGAACCGCGGCCTACGCGGGGATGCTCGGCAAGTACGCCATTGAGGCGTGGGCCCGTGTTCCCGTTGATGTCGAGCTCGCTCACGAGTTCCGTTACCGCAACCCGATTCTGACCGAGCGCACGCTCGTCATCTCGATCAGCCAGTCCGGCGAAACGATGGACACGCTCATGGCGGTCAAGTTCGCGATGGAGTCCGGCGCGAAGGTCGTTTCGGTGTGCAACACGCACGGCGCCACGATTCCGCGCGAGTCACACGCTGTGGTCTACACGCATGCGGGCCCCGAGGTCGCTGTGGCATCCACGAAGGCTTTCGTAGCTCAGGTTACTGCGCTGTACCTCATCGGTCTCCACATCGCCGGCGTGCGCGGCACGCTCAGCGACGAAGCGATTCGCGAAAACGTGGCGGAGCTTCAAGCCGTGCCCGAGAAAATCTCTGAAGTTCTCATTACCTCGCAGTCGATCAAGCAGCTAGCGCACTGGATGACGGACACTCAGTCGGTGCTCTTCCTCGGTCGCCACGTCGGCTACCCGGTCGCGCTCGAAGGTGCTCTCAAGCTCAAAGAACTCGCTTACATTCACGCTGAAGGTTTCGCCGCTGGCGAGCTTAAGCACGGTCCTATCGCGCTCATCGAGCCCGGCCAGGTTGTCTTTGTGATCGTTCCAAGCCCGCGCGACCCGAATTCGCTTCACAAGAAGGTTGTCTCCAACATTCAGGAGATCCGTGCTCGGGGCGCTCGCGTCATTGCTATCGCTGAGAAGGGCGACGCGGCGGTGCTTCCATTCGCCGACGAAGTCATCCCGATTCCTCTCGCTGGTTCGTTCTTCGAGCCTCTGCTTGCTGTCATCCCGCTGCACATCTTCGGTATGGAGCTTTCTGCTGCGAAGGGACTCGACGTCGACCAGCCTCGCAATCTCGCGAAGTCTGTCACCGTCGAATAGGTTTCATCGTGATCGTGGGGATCGGTGTGGATGTCGTCGACATCGCCCGCTTCGAGCGTGCGTTGCAGCGCACACCGACCCTCACATCGCGCCTGTTCTCTGAGAGCGAACAGCTCAAAGAGGGCAAACCCCGCCCGCTTCGATCGCTCGCTGGAAGATTCGCAGCGAAAGAAGCGCTCATTAAGGCGCTGGGAGATTCGAGCGGAGTCACCTGGCACGACATGCGAGTCGTGTCGGACGCACTGGGAAACCCCTCGCTCGAGCTCCACAACTCGACGAAAGATATTGCCGATCGTCGGGGAATTACCTCGGTTCATCTTTCGATGAGCCACGACGCGGGAATCGCGATCGCCTATGTCGTTGCGGAGGCCACCCCATGAGCGATCTTCGACTCGCGACGATCAATACTGCGGCTATCAGCCACAACATCGAAGTGCTGCGTGCTCTTGTCGCGCCCGTTAAAGTCATGGCCGTTGTCAAAGCTGACGGCTACGGCCATGGGTCGTTTGCCAGTGCGCGAGCGGCTCTTGCCGGCGGTGCCGACTGGCTCGGAGTCGCTGACCTCAACGAAGCGTTCGCTCTGCGCGTGGCAGGTATCGACGCTCCACTCTTAGCGTGGTTGCATCAGCCGGGGGCAGCATTCGGTGAAGCGGTGCGCGCGGATATCGACCTCGGGGTGAGCAGCCTTGCTCAGCTGACTGAGGTTGCCGCGACATCCGACACCGCCTATGTGCACCTCAAGGTAGACACCGGCCTGCACCGCAACGGTGCGTTTCTGGATGAGTGGCACCAGTTTTTCGAGGCTGCCGTCGCCCACGAGCTTGCGGGTCGTATCCGCGTGCGCGGGCTGTGGAGTCACCTCGCCAATGCCGGTGCCGAACATGATCTCGAACAGATCGAGCAGTTCTCTGCAGCGATTGCGATGGCTGAATCGGTCGGCCTACGCCCCGAGTTGCGGCATCTTGCTGCTTCGGAGGGCGCGATCAAGCACCCGGCGGCTCGCTTTGACCTCGTTCGGGTGGGAATCTCGAGCTATGGGCTCTCGCCCGCCACCGATGTGGATGTCGCCGCGCTCGGACTCGTTCCCGCAATGACGCTCAGTGCTCCCGTCATTTCAGTCAAGCGCGTTAAGGCAGGCTCAGGCGTCTCCTATGGTTACGCGTACCGTTGCGAGCGCGATACGACGCTTGCCCTTGTTCCGCTCGGTTATGGCGACGGCATTCCGCGTCAGGCCTCGAACCGGGGACCAGTTTCAATTAACGGGGCCGTCGGTCGCGTGGCAGGCCGCGTAGCGATGGATCAGATCGTGGTCGACATGGCAGACGCAACCGTCGCGATCGGCGACGAAGCGATCCTCTTCGGCGATCCTGCCGCGTCAGTGCCGAGTGCCGATGACTGGGCCGAAGCGGCCGACACGATCAACTACGAAATCGTGACCCGAATCGGGCCTCGGGTGACGCGCAGGTACGAATCGTGACCACATTTACTGTAGCCACCCCCGATCGTATGGCTGAACTCGGAGCAGCGATTGCTGCCCAATTGGGAGCCGGCGATCTCGTGTTGCTTAATGGCGAGCTCGGGGCTGGCAAGACAACCCTGACGCGCGCGATTGGCGAGACTCTCGGCATCCGAGGCACGGTCACGAGTCCGACGTTTGTGCTGGCGCGCACGCATCCGCGGCTGGATGACGCCGGTGTTGAACTGTCGCCCCACCACGCTCCGCCACTCGTTCATGTCGATGCGTACCGTCTTGGTAGCGCGGTTGAACTCGACGACCTCGACATCGACTTCGAAGCATCCATCGTGATCGTGGAATGGGGCGCCGGATTGCTCGACGGTGTGAGCGACAGCTGGCTCACCGTCGACATCGCCCGCCCGATCGGCGGCGGCGCGAACGCCCACGATCTCCCTGAAGCGGGAACGGGAACGGGCAGCGGCGACGATGTCGGTACCGACACCGACACTGGGGCCGAGGACGCCCTCGACGACTTCGACGACGAGGCCATAGAACCGCGCACGGTGACCGTGACGGGCACTGGCCCGCGGTGGACAGACATGGAGTGGCTCAATGCTGTTAGCGATTGATACCTCGGCGGGCACGACCGTGGCGGTCGTGGGCACCGACGGTGTGGTGCGCGCGGAACGCGATTCTCTCGACACTCGTAAGCATGCCGAGGTAGTCGGCGATTTCATCCACAGCACCCTCGCTGACGCGGGAATTGCTGTAACCGACCTGACCGGTGTCGTGGCGGGAATGGGCCCTGGTCCCTTTACCGGCCTGCGCGTGGGCATCGTGGCGGCTCGAACTTTCGCCTTCGGTGCCGGTCTGCCGCTGTTTCCAGTGGTCACCCATGACGCTCTCGCACTCGGCGAAACCGAGCCCGTCGTTATCGCGACTGACGCGCGCCGCAAAGAACTGTACTGGTCAACCTACGAGGGGTCGGATGCCGCAGGCTTGCCGGTACTCGTCGAGGGCCCTGCCTTGGCGCCCGCCGCCGAACTCGCCACGAGCGTGCCCGGTTTCGAGCACTTCGCGCTGCGGGACACCGAGCCGGTGCACGCCTCGCGGCTCGCACGCCTCGCTCACTTGCTTCGTGATAACGATCGTCCGTTCGCCGGTGAAGAGGCGCTCTATTTGCGCTCTCCCGACGTCACCCTTTCCGCAGGACCGAAACGAGTCACCGCATGAGTTGGCAACTGCGCCGCGCTACGATCGACGACCTCGACGCCATTATGGCGATTGAGGCGAGCGAGTTCGCCAACGATGCATGGTCGAGCGACATGATGCGGGGCGAGCTCGGTGATAACCACGGTTATTACCTTGTCGCGACAACGCTCACGGAGCCCGCCGTGGTGAAGGCTTACGCGGGCTTACGCGCCCCGTACCGCTCGGGCCAGGCCGACATCCAAACCATTGCGGTTGCTCCGGATGCTCGCCGCCATGGAATTGGTCGTGCTCTGATGCACGCGCTTATGGTGGAGGCGCGCGATCGTGGCGCCGCCGAGCTATTTCTCGAAGTGCGCGACGACAACCCCTCGGCGCAACGCCTGTATGACTCGCTCGGCTTCGAGCGCATCGCTGTACGCCCTCACTATTACCAGCCGGATGGAGTGGATGCCATCGTGATGCAACTGACGATTCCTGAACCGAAACTAGCTCCGGCGGTCGGCCAGTGAGCGCGGGAGCCGCAGCGGCCACCGTTTCTAGCGAAGAGGTTCAGTCCGTGCTCTCGGGGGTGACTCCGGCTAACACCACCAACCCGCTCGTACTGGGTATCGAGACAAGCTGCGACGAGACGGGTATCGGTATCGTTCGTGGCAACCAACTGCTGGCGAATGTTATTTCGTCATCGATGGACGAGCATGCTCGGTATGGGGGAGTGGTACCAGAGGTTGCAGCGCGCGCTCACCTCGAGGCGATTCAGCCGGCACTTGAGCAGGCGCTTGCTGAAGCGGGCGTTGAACTCAGCGAACTCGATGCGATCGCGGTAACGAGCGGGCCGGGGCTTGCCGGAGCCCTCATGGTCGGGGTTGCGGCGGCGAAAGCGCTCTCTGTGGCCACGGGTAAGCCGCTTTACGCTGTCAATCACCTCGTCGGGCACGTCGGGGCTGACGTTCTTCGCGACGATGGCACTGAGATCGATCTGCCCACCATCGCACTGCTTGTGTCGGGTGGTCATACCTCGTTGCTTCACGTGCGAGACCTTGTAGCGGATGTCGAATTGCTCGGCGAGACGATTGACGACGCCGCGGGGGAAGCGTTCGACAAGGTGGCGCGGCTGCTCGGTCTTCCGTATCCCGGCGGGCCCGAGATCGATCGCGTTGCCGCGACCGGTGACCCCACGGCCATCCGTTTTCCGCGCGGTCTGAGCCGATCGAAAGATCTCGAGCGTCACCGCTACGACTTCTCATTCTCGGGTCTCAAGACTGCGGTTGCCCGCTGGGTTGAGCGTGAGCAAGATGCCGGAACTGATTTCTCGCAAGCGGATGTTGCCGCGAGCTTTCGTGAGGCTGTCGTGGATATTCTTCTCACCAAGGCTGTCGCGGCCTGTCTCGATCGCGATGTGCCGCGGTTGCTTCTCGGCGGCGGTGTCGTCGCGAATGCGCGCGTGCGGGAGCTCGCGGCAGAGCGCTGCGCGGCCGCTGGTATCGAGCTGCGCATCCCGCCTTTGTCGCTCTGCACGGATAACGGGGCAATGATCGCCGCATTGGGCGCCCAATTGGTGATGGCAGGCAGGAGCCCCTCTACGTTGGGGTTTAGCGCCGATTCGACCCTGCCGGTAACCCAGATTCAGGCCTAGCGCCCTTCTGGAGCCTGTTCATCCTGCGTTGACAGGCTTCTATCAGGCTGAGAATATAGTGGGGCCGCAATCGGCCCCGCCATTTCATAAGGAGCACTTCGCCATGTCAGAACCCACCCCCTACGCCGCAGCACCTGTTGGCGCACCGGTTGCCAAGTGGAACGTCCTGTCCATCGTCTCGCTCGTCACCTCGGTTATCGGATTGAGCCTCGTCGGTATTATCACGGGCCACATTGGCATGAGCCAGATCAAGAAGACGGGTGAGCAGGGCAAGGTGCTCGCCATCATCGGTCTGATCCTTGGTTACCTCGGCTTCGTCGTCGCGCTCATTCTCGGGATTGTCTTTGTTATCGCTTTGTCGCTGGATGGCGTCAGCTCTTACTAAGCTCCGCAGTTGTATACGAAAGGGCCTGTGCAGACGCGCGGGCCCTTTCGTTGTAAGGCGCACTTGCTAAAGTGTGCGCATGGCTACCAATAACTCAGACGGCGCTATCCCGCCGATCGTCTCGCCCTCCGCATCCTCAACGTCGGATGCCCCGCTCGCGAAGGCCACACCCTCCGCCAAGAAGCCCGCGGCGAAGAAAGCCACCACCGCCTCGTCGGCGACTGCCGCGAAGCCTGCCGCCAAGAAGACGACGACCTCTAAAGCTGCTCCGACCAAGGCCGCCACAACCAAAGCCGCGGCCACGACCAAGGCCGCCGCTACAAAGGCGGCGGCAGCCAAAACGACGGCCGCCACCACCGCTGCCGCAAAGACCGCTGCATCCAACGAGACGCCTCCGGCTGCAACGACTGTTCCGGCACCGAGCGTTGATGCTGATGCGGCCGCGAGTGTGCCGCCTGTAGCTCCGGCTGCTCCTGCTGCAGCCGCTCCTGCTGCGGCTGCTCCGGTTGAGGCGGCGCTTCCAGCTCCTCAGGCGGCTCCCGTTACTTCGCCTTCCGACCCGTACGCCGCAGCGAGCGGCACTCCGGTTCCCGGCTACTCACCTCACGCGACTCCGGGTCAGGCCGCCTACACGCCGGTTCCGGCTGGTCCACCACAGGGACTATCGATTGCGTCGATGGCCACGGGAATCGCCAGCATCGTACTTACATTCATGGCGCTCGGTTTCCTGCCCGGAGTCGCAGCGGTCATCCTGGGCCACATGGCACAGAAGAAGCAGCCCCACGCGCGCGCCTTCTGGCTCACCGGCCTCATTACGGGTTACGTCGCAGTCGCTCTGGGTCTTCTCACCGTGATCGGGTGGATCGTTTTCTTCGTTTTCGTATCGAGCAATAGCTTTGGTGGTTCCTACTACGACGGTTACTAAGCCGTCGTTGCTGAGGTTTCGGCAAACGTCGTTCGCTGTGCGAGCAGGGCGCGACGTTTACCTCCTACACGCGTAAGAATCAGCGTTGCACTGTTCTCGCCCTTGAGCGAGAGAGAAGTTCTGAAAGTCGCGGGGTCGATATCGACCCCGCGCTTTTTGATTTCCAGAGTCCCGATTTTACGGTTGGCCAGCTCCTTCTTGAGCGTGCGTTTATCGAGAGCAAAATCGGCCACAATCTCGAAGCAACTAGCGAACGGCGTCGGGACTGCGGCATCCGCGCTGAAGTAGGCGATGGAGGTATCGAGCATGCGACCGTTCAGCTGCCGAGCAAGATCACCGATGAGGCGGGCGCGGATGACGGAGCCGTCCGGCTCGTAAAGGTACTGTCCCAGCTCTCCCGCAGCTTCGTCTTCGCTGTCGGCGGCGGCCGTGAGCTCGGCGGTGCCGTGATCGCCGATGACGAGCGCAGCGCGACGGATGCCGGGGCGGGCCACAGCCCCGAACCAGAGTCCTAGTTCGACGACGTCGCGCCCGACCGATACCCACTGGGCTTCGGCGTCGTGGGGGATGAGGTCGCGGTCGATGCCCGGGCCGAGCTTGATGCCGGTGGGGTAGCGCTCGGCAAGGCCGAAGGCGAAGTCGAGCGACGGGGTCCAGTCGGCGGGGTTGGTGAGGCGCACGCGGGCGTCGCGTCGGGCGGGGTCAAGGTAAATGCCGTCGACGCCCGCGAGGTCAGCCGACTCGGCATCCCCGTGAACGACGTCGGCGTTGCTCCAGGGAGCGAGGTTGAAGGCGGCAATGGCGGCGGTGGTCTCATCGCGTTCGACGGCGGTGACGTTGAGTTCGAGGGCGGCAATGGCGAGCGCATCCGCGCCGATGCCGCAGCCGAGATCAGCGACCCATTTCACTCCCGCCTTCGCGAAGCGGCCGGCATGCTGAGCGGCAACAGAGAGGCGCGTTGCTTGTTCGAGCCCGGCTTCGGTGAAGAGCATCCGCTCGGCGAAGGGACCAAACTTGTTGGCAGCTTTTGCGCGAAGTTTCGATTGACTCAGAACTGCGGCAACGAGGCCGGGACTATGGCCAGCTTTGCGCAGCTCGGCGACGGTGCGCACAATTTCGTCACTCGATTGCCAGGTCGGCAACGAGTCCAAGAGGCGAAGGCCTTCGGCTGAAAGTAGCTCGCGCAATTCGCTCTGATTCATTCTCTAACCGTATCCGTATCCGAATTGGCACTCACGTTGATCGAGTGCCAACCAAGCCGTATAGTTGATCTGGCACTCCTGCACGGAGTGTGCCAGCCCAAGCACTTTTAGAAAGAGGTCAAACGTGTCGGTGTCCATTAAGCCGCTCGAGGATCGCATTGTTATCAAGCAGGTCGATGCAGAACAGACCACCGCGTCTGGGCTCGTCATTCCTGACACTGCGAAAGAGAAGCCCCAGGAGGGCGAAGTAGTCGCCGTAGGTCCCGGTCGCATTGACGACAACGGAAACCGCGTGCCGCTTGACATCGCTGTAGGCGACAAGGTCATCTACTCCAAGTACGGCGGAACCGAGGTGAAGTACGGCGGAGAAGACCTTCTCGTACTTTCGGCTCGCGACGTTCTCGCAGTAGTCGTTCGCTAACGCGATACTCATTTCTTGTCCGCCGTTCGCGGCGCGACAATTCGAAAGCCCAGAGCCTCGGCTCTGGGCTTTCGTCGTCCCCGCAGAAATGAGCGGGGCGATGACTCAGAGCTGAGGATGGCGCGGACGGTTCGTCGCCAGCCCTAGGATTTACAGGTGACTTCTCCTGCGCCCGCAACCGACCGCGTTTCTTCGAGCGGTCTCGGCTTTGCTGTCTCCGCCTATGCGCTGTGGGGCGGGCTGCCGATCGTATTCTTCCTGCTCAAGGAATCAGGCGCGATCGAGATTGTCGCGTGGCGGATTGTGCTCTCGCTGGTATTTTGCGCAATTTTGTTGGTATTCACCCGCGGGTATCGGCGCGTGCTCGCGATCATTCGCGATCGCAGAACTTTTTGGACTCTCGGCCTCGGCGGGGCGTTCGTTGTCGTCAACTGGCTCATCTATGTCTACGCGAGTCTCAACGGCCACGTCGTGGAAGCTTCGCTCGGCTATTTCACTAATCCGATCGTCACGGTGCTGCTCGGTGTTGTCATTTTGCGCGAAAGACTGCGTCCGCTCCAATGGATAGCTCTCGCGATTAGTGCGTTTGCCGTGCTGGTGCTCTCGATCAGCTACGGCAGTTTTCCCTGGATCGCTCTCGGCCTTGCGTTCAGTTTCGGTTTCTATGGCCTTGTCAAAAAGAATGTTGGACCGAAAGCGGATGCCATCGGCGGTCCGGCCGTTGAGACTGCATTCCTTGCTCCGATTGCGGTCGTCGCCTTGATCGTGCTCTCCGTCGACGGGCAGCTCACTGTGGGCACTGCCGGTGCCGGACACCTGACGTTGACGCTCTTCTTGGGCGTCGTCACTGCGACGCCACTGATTCTGTTCGCTGCCGCGGCGCGTCGGCTCCCGCTCACCTACATGGGTTTGGCGCAGTATCTTGCCCCTATCCTGCAGCTCATCGTCGGCGTTTTCATTTTTCACGAGACAATGCCGCCAGAACGCTGGTTGGGTTTCGCAATCGTGTGGCTGGCACTAGCCATTCTCACTTTTGATCTGTTCCGCCACTCGTCCCGCACGCGGCTGGGTTCTGCCGCCGAGGCTCCCGGGGCACCGTAGTATTCGTCTGAAGGCCCGCCCTCACCCGAGGAGCGCATGCCGAGGAAGGCAGGGAAATGACGAGATCTCGTTCGACTCGAGCTGTGGTCGTCGCAGCGGTGGTCGCGTGCGCCCTTGCCGCCTGCAGCGCTCCCGCACCGTCTCCGATGCCATCGCTTCCCGCAGTCGCGTCGGCCACGGCAACACCCGCCCCGCAAATCGTTCGCACGGGCGATGGCGTGCTGCGCATCGGCACGATTTTCCCCACGAGCGGCACCTTTTCCTTTTTAGCTCCCGCTCAGAAAGCGGGAGTAGCGGCTGCGGTGAAAGAGGTGAACGCTGCCGGGGGAGTGAACGGCGAGCCCGTAGAAATTGTGGCGGTCGACTCTGGCGAGGCCAAGAACACGAAGCTGGAGTCGCACTTCGCGACCCTCGTGTCGAAGGATGTCGACGTAGTGATTGGGCCGTCATCATCGGCCCTGGCGCAGCGGGTAATTCCGCTGGCCCTCGACGCACAAATTCCGGTCATATCTCCGGCCGCGACGTTCTCGAGTCTCGACGACGTTTTTGACGGCGGCTATTTTTTCCGCACTATCCCCGCGTATGACCAGCAGGCGTACGCACTCGCAGCTGCGCTCGCTGGCGGGGAGACTCCGAAGAAAGTCGCACTCGTGTATGTGGCAGACGAGCAAGGTGCGGCACTTCACGACACGGTGGTGACTGCGCTCGCCGAGTATGACAGCGAGCTTGTGGCGGATGAAGTGTTCGAAAGTTCGACAACAAAGTTCGATGAGATCGTGGCGAGCCTGAAGGGCGCTGCCCCCGATGTGGTCGTGGTTGGATCCACCTACGATTCGGAGAAAGCCACCAAAGCTGTCATCGAAAAACTCATCGGCGCTGGCTTCACCGGATCTGAGCTCTGGCTCACGTCGCTCAATACGGGGGACTATTCACAGGCGTTCAAGAATGGAACCCTTAAAGGAGTTCGTGGAGTGATTGAGGGCTACCAGCCTGCCAAGTCGTTCATCTCCACGCTCAAAGCAACAGACTCCGCTCTCTCCAGCTACCGGTATGCCGCTGAAGCCTATGACGCGACGATTCTCGCAGTGCTGGCGGCGATTGTCGCTCAGGATGACGCGGGCGCTGCGATTGCCGGTTCGCTCTATGACGTCTCAAAAAATGGCGTGAAGTGTTTGAGTTTTGCTGAGTGCCTTGATGTTCTCGCAACGACAAACGACATCGATTACGACGGGGTTTCTGGCGCGGTGAACTTCACACCGGACGGAAACGTTGAGCCCGCTTTCTGGGGTTATTACACGTATGACGGCGAGAACAAGTTCGAGTACAAGAGCGGTGGCGTGTTTGGCTAGTTCGGGTGCCTCCCGCACCGGGGTGGCTTTTCGGGGTACAGATTGGCCCTCCAGAGTTCGCTTTTTCAGGATTGACCACTACCGTAACTATGCCGCTGTCTGTATTGGGCGGTAGAGAGGAGCGACTGTGATGACATCAATTTTCGTGGGATCACCCAAGTCGCGCCGAACCCGCCGTGGGTTCGCGACAGTTGCTGGCGTACTCGCCGCTGTGCTCGTGTTGAGTGGATGCTCAGCAGAGGAGCCTGTTGAGGAGCGCCCCGCGCCCAAAGACCTCACACTGACGATCGGTGCACTTGTGCCTGAATCTGGGGCGCTCGACAAGTTTGGCCCCGCAGTGTCGGCGGCGATCGCTCTCGCGGCACAAGACGTCAATGACGCCAATGCCAAACTCGTCGTGGACGTAGAGACGAGCGACTCCGGCGACTCCAGCGACTCGACTCCCGAAGAGGCAGCAACGGAGCTGCTCGATGCCGGCGCGACGGTGATCATCGGTGGTCTCTCGAACGGCATCTCGAAAAAAGTGGTCGACATGATCACTGCTGCCGGAGTCGTGGAGATCTCACCGGCGAATGACTCTCCGGATTTCTCGAACTATGACGACAGCCAGCTGTACTGGCGCACATCCCCGTCCTGCGCGCTCGAAGGTTCCGCGCTCGGGGCCGCTATGGCAGAGCGCGTTGACGGCTCTATCGCGATTCTCTCGGAGGATGCGTTGTGCGGCCCGCTTCTTCCTCGCGCGGTCAGCGAAACTTTCTTGCGGGGTGGCGGCGAAGTCATCTACCAGGAGACTATTGATGACAAGGCCACCGGCCTCACCGACACGATTGATGCCGCGGTTGAAGCGAAGCCGGATGCGGTAGCAATTGTCGGCTCTAAGCAAGCTGAGAAGATCGCTAAGGCGTTCATCAAGGCCGGATACTCAGGAGATCAGCTGTTCTTCACCGGTCTCTCGCTTGGCGATCGCGACTCGGACTTCGCCAAGGGAGCCCTCACTGACTCGATAGTTACCCAGCCAGGGCTCGACATCGACACAATCTCGGACTTCACAGACCGTCTACTCGAAATCAACCCGAGCTTGAAGGACTTCAGCTATGCCGCCGAAAGTTACGACGCCGTAATTCTTGCGAGCCTCGCTGCGTTGGCGTCACAAGACACCTCGGGCACAGGCATCGCGAGCGCTCTTCAAGAGGTGTCCGGCGGAAGTGGTGATGGAGAGATAGCCCTCAACTTTGCGGATGCCGCGAAGATTGTGCTCGATGGCCGCACGGTAGATTACGACGGTGTTTCAGGCCCGATAACCCTCAGTGACAATGGCGACCCACAGGGCGCCATCATCGGGATTTACCAGTACGGTAGCGACAACGTGTACACCCGAATCGGCTAAGTAAAACCTGCGTTTTCCAAAAGTCTACGAATGGTAACGATTCGAAGAGCGTTACAAGGCTGTAGTACAGATGTATTGTGCAGACGTCTCGGGTGGGCATAGCTTGACAGTGTGGTGACACAGTGGTGCCACGTTTGATTCCTGAACACATTCGAAACGCAAGGAGCAACATGAGCGTATTCGCGAAGGCTACGGCCTCCCCTTCACGGTCCAAGCGGACCCTGTTGAGCGGTCTCGCAATTGTCGGTGCAAGTGCACTGGTATTGGCCGGCTGTGCAAGCACTGACGGAGAAACTTCCACAGGTTCCGAGGGTGGCGAACTGTCGCTGAAGCTCGGAACGGCACTGCCCGTAACCGGCAACCTCGCATTCCTCGGCCCGCCCGAGATCGCAGGAACCGAGTACGCAAAGTCGCAGATCAATGAAGCAGACGCCGGCATCCAGATCGAACTGGTTCAGGGCGACTCGGGCGACACCGACAACAAGGCATACGAGACTGAAATCCCTCGCCTGCTCGGTGAAGACGTTTCCGCAATTCTTGGTGCAGCATCCTCGGGTGTTTCGCTTCAGTTCATTGACCAGGTTGTTGGCGCTGGAGTAATCCAGTTCTCGCCGGCAAACACCTCGGCCGCATTCACTGACTACGACGATAAGGGACTGTACTTCCGTACCGCTCCTTCCGACGTGCTCCAGGGTGAGGTTCTCGGTAACTTGATCGCTGGCGATGGTCACGAGACCCTCGGCATGATCGTTCTTAATGACTCCTACGGAACTGGCCTTGCTGGCTACACGCAGGAAGCATTCGAAGCAGCCGGCGGTGAAGTTGTTTCGCAGCCCACCTACAACACCGGTGACACCACGTTCGATGCTCAGATCTCCGAAGTTCTTGCTTCTGACCCTGACGCCATCGCACTAATCACCTTCGAAGAAGTGTCGACCATGCTCCCGAGCATCGTCAGCAGCTTCCCCGCTGAGAACCTCTACTTTGTAGACGGTAACCTCGCGAACTTCGGTGACGAATTCGCTGCGGGCACCCTCACCGGCGCCAAGGGAACCCTTCCGGGCCTCAGCGTAGACACGATTGCCGACTTCACAACGTCGCTCAACGAGTACTACGTGGAGTCCGGCCAGCCTGAGCTCGAAGAGTTCAGCTACGCAGCAGAGTCCTACGACTCGGTAATCCTTCTTGCTCTCGCATCGCTCGCAGCCGGCTCGACCGACTCCGCAGCAATTGCCGAGAAGCTTCAGGAAGTATCGGGCGGCTCTGGCAACGGCGAGAAGTGCACCACCTTCGCTGACTGTGCTGAAATCATCAACGGTGGCGGCGTAGCTGACTACGACGGCATCTCTGGTCCGATCACCTTCGACGACCTCGGTGACCCCACTGAGGCCAAGGTTGGTATCTACCAGTACGGTGAAGACAACACCTACAGCGCTTTCTAAGTCTCACTGAGACTTAGCTTTCGCTAAGAGAAGGCCCCAACCCCTCACGGGTTGGGGCCTTTTTCGCGTGCGGGACTGTCGTGGCGAGTGCTGGGTCTTCCCTGTGGGCCGGGTGTGCCCTCTGAGGCGTGTTCACGAAGTCGGGTGCAGCGTTGCCCCGTGGAGGCGTCATTAAGTGACGCTGAAAGCGTTTCACTGCCATCACCACGCTCGAGTCAAACGTGAAACTGCATCAGGTCGCGCTGTAAGCGCCTTACTCCGTCCCGACGTATTCGTAGATGGTTCGGTACGAAACGACCGCTCAGAACGTCTCTGAGCGCTGCGGGCGCTGTGGTGCGGGAGCAGGATGCTGCTGTGTGGCCCTGCCTGAGCCGCACGGCCGCTCCCAGCGCACCAAAAAAGCCCCACCCGAACGAATCCGGATGGGGCCTTATATGCAGCGTGTGGCTAGGTGCCGAGGGTTCCCAGGTAGAGCCCGATGACCTTGGGGTCATTCAATAGCTCGCGCCCGGTGCCTTCGTAAGCGTCGTGACCCTGGTCGAGAACGTAGCCGCGGTCGCAGATCTGCAGGCAACGACGAGCGTTCTGCTCCACCATAATCGTGGTCACTCCAGCCTTATTGATCTCCGATACGCGGATGAACGCCTCATCCTGCTTCACCGGCGAGAGTCCAGCGGACGGCTCGTCGAGAAGGAGAACGTGGGGGTCCATCATGAGCGCTCGCGACATCGCGACCATTTGGCGCTCACCACCGGAGAGCGAACCCGCGCGCTGCTTCAAGCGCGACTTCAACTCAGCGAAGATGCCGGTGACGAACTCGAGGCGCTCGTCGTAGATCTTCGGGTTTTGATACAGCCCCATCTGAAGGTTTTCTTCAATGGTCAGGCTCGGGAACACGTTGTTGTTCTGGGGAACAAAACCAACACCGCGAGACACAAGCTTGTTTGCCTTGAGTCCAGTGATATCGTCACCGTTCAAACTGATGGTTCCACCACGAACCTGAACTTGGCCAAAGATGGCCTTCAGTAGCGTCGACTTTCCGGCACCGTTCGGTCCGATGATTCCGATCAGCTCACCCGGGTTTGCGACCAGGTTGCAGTCGTTCAAGATGTTCACGCCCGGGAGGTAGCCCGCGGTGAGGTCCTTGACGTGGACTACCGCGTTCTCGGTGGGGATAGCGTTCACTTGCCAGTCTCCTTGCGCTTAGCGATATTCTCGTCGAGTTCTTTTACCTCTTCGACGAGATCGATCGCGGCCGTGTTGAGCTCGCCTTCGATGCGGCCAGTGACCACACCGAGGTCGACATCCTGATGCGAACCGAGGTACGCATCGATGACGGCTTGGTTCTTCATGACCTCATCTGGCGGGCCTTCAGCAACGACCTGGCCCTCAGCCATCACGATCACCCAGTCGGCGATGTGACGCACCATGTGCATGTCGTGCTCCACGAAGAGCACGGTCATGCCCTCGTCTTTGAGATCCAAGATGTGGTCGAGCAGCGACTGGGTCAACGCGGGGTTGACGCCGGCCATCGGCTCATCCAACATCACCAGAGTCGGCTGGCTCATGAGGGCGCGAGCCATTTCAAGAAGCTTGCGCTGACCACCGGAGAGGCTGGCGGCGAAGTCCGACGATTTGGCATCGAGCTTGAACTTCTTGAGCAGAACGATCGCGCGCTCTTCGATCTCGGCTTCTTGCTTGCGCCAGAGAGCGGGAATCATGCCGCGGAAGATGTTCTCCCCGATCTGATCCTTCGCGCCGAGTTTCATGTTCTCGAGCACAGTGAGGAGTCCGAGAGCCTTCGTGAGCTGGAACGTGCGCACTTGGCCAAGTTGTGCAACCTTGTGCGCCCCCATTCCGGCGAGCGAGTGACCGTCGAACGTCCACTTTCCCGCGTCGGGCTTGTCGAAGCCGGTCAAGAGGTTGAACAGCGTCGTCTTGCCGGCACCGTTCGGGCCAATCAACGCGGTGATCGCATTGCGGGGAATCTCGACATGATCGACATTCACGGCAGTCAGACCACCGAAGGTGCGACGGATGCCATCAGCGATGATGATCGGATCGACCTTGGCAACACCAGCAACGATGTCGCCCTTGTGGAGCCCTGTTGTTTTTGCGCGTTCCACCGGCGCGGCCGGTGCATCTTTACTTGACAAAGGTCAGCTCCTTCTTGTTGCCGAGGATGCCCTGTGGTCGGTAGATCACGAGCAACATCAGCGCCACACCCACAAGGATGAAACGCACTGTCTGCGACTGCGTCGTGGTCATGAACGGCAAGAGTCCGATGTTGACCATGGCGGGAAGCAGGTTGCTCAGGAGGGTTTGCACGCCCCAGAAGATCACCGAACCGATAATCGGTCCGAAAATCGTGGCGGCTCCGCCGAGCAGTAGTGCGGTGTAAACGAAGAACGTCAGCGACGTCACGTACACACCGGGGTTGACTGAGGCGGGCAGGGCGTAAATGATTCCACCCATCGCTCCGAAGACACCACCGAGCATCAGCGACTGCAGCTTGTAGGAGAACACGTTCTTACCGAGGGCGCGCACGGCGTCTTCGTCCTCACGGATTCCCTTGATGACGCGACCCCACGGGCTGCGCATAACGGCCCAGAGGATGAACGCGGCAAGCGCGAGCACGGCGATTCCGAAGATGCGAACCCACCAACCGTTGGCGTTGTACTCCCAGGGGCCGAAGCCGTAGGTGCCATCCGGAATGGGGTTGAACGAGCGGAAGCTCGCGTGGTAGCCGCTCAGTCCATCGGCGGAGCCGGTGTACTTGTCGAAGGTCGTGGTCAGGAACAACAGACGCACAACCTCGGCCGCAGCAATCGTCACGATCGCGAGGTAGTCACCGCGCAAACGCAGGGTGGGAATACCAAGGATGAGTGCGAACACGAGCGAGCCGCCGATACCGACGAGCATGCCGCCCCACCACGGGAAACCGAAGGTGAGGATTGAGATCGCGTAGCCATAGGCGCCGATTGCCATGAAGGCAGCCATACCCATGTTGAGCAGACCGGTGAAGCCGAAGTGCATAGCAAGACCGAGCGCCGCGAGGGCGTATCCGATCGTTGCGGGTGCAATCAGCGATGACCCGGTGTTGGAGAGAATTTGCAGAATATCCATGAGCGGCCCCTAACCTATTCTCTCTTTGCGACCCAAGATGCCTTGAGGTCTGAACAACAGGACGATGATGAGCACGCCGAGCGCGCCGACGTACTTCAGATCGGAGGGGATGAAGAGGCTAGAGGTCTCGACGAGGATTCCGACGATGATCGAGCCAACCAGGGCGCCGAATGCTGTTCCCAGTCCACCGAGGGTGACGGCAGCAAACACGAGCAGCAGGATCTGCGCACCCATATCCCAGCGGATGCCGGGGCGGAAGTAAGCCCACAGCACGCCGGCGAGGCCGGCCATCGCTGCGGCCAAGATCCAGACCACACGCACGACCTGGTCGACGTCGATTCCGGATGCGGCAGCCAACGACGGGTTGTCGGAGACGGCACGAGTTGCCTTACCGATCTTTGTCTTGACGAGCCACCACGCGAAGATCAGGATCACGACGATGCTGATGACCATGCTGATCATGTTGGTTTGGCTGAGCGATACCGATCCGAAGAGCGGAATATCGGGAGAGTCCGAGCCGGGCAGTTGTTCGGTTCCGCCACCACGGAAGTACTGGAAGGTGTAGCGAAGCGCCAGCGACAGACCGATTGACACGATCATGAGCTGAACGACGCCGACACCCTTCTTTCGCAGCGGTTTCCAGAGCCCGGCATCGAGTGACCACCCGAAGCCGGCGCTGAGGAGTACGGCAAGGGGGATCGCAATCCAGACGGGCCAACCGAGGTCGACCGACACTATGAGTGCCATCACCGCACCGAAGGTCACCATTTCTGCGTGCGCAAAGTTGGAGAGCCCGGTGGTTCCGTACACAAGGGAGATGCCGATAGCAGCGAGGCCGAGCATCAAACCGAAGTTGACGCCGTTGACGATTCGCTCAACGAACTGATCGAAGAAGCTCGTGACGTTTCGTTCACCGCGACCGATGAAGAAGTTCATGACGGTCGAGCCACTCGGGCCGATCATCGCTTCCTTCTCGTTGGGAGTGTCGTCTTCGCCGGTCTCGTCGATCACTGCAATGCCGTCAGGCAGAGTGGTTTCGTCGAGGGTGACGACGAACTCGTCGCCTTCGGGCACGCCTACTTTCCAGCGACCTTCAGCATCCGTGGCTACCTCAACCTCATAGCCGCCTCCGGAGACGGTGAGTAGTACACCCTCGAGAGCCTCGCTATTGAGCTTGACGTTACCGATGATGCTGTTGTCGTATTCGTCGACGTTGATTTCGTCGGCCATAGCTGGCAGGGACATCAGAGAGAAAGCGGCAGAAAGCGCAATAAGTAGCGCTAGGAGCACTCCCCATCGGTTTTTCCGCCGCGTGCGGCGATATTCCGCTGTGTTCACAGGACCTCCAGAGGGGTACCCGACGGAATCAAGAATCCCGCGGGTTCTGACGTGTCGACGGCAATGACGACACCGGCCGATTGCGGTCCGACATACAAATGCTTGTCGGGTACAAAGCGGTGAAGCCATTATGCGGGGGAATGTTCTGGCACGAAACCCGTTAATATTGATTGGCCGGAGATTTAACACAAGATCGCCGGTTTCGCACTCCCGCCGTAAGGAACATTTAACATGGAACAGCCAGACCCCTTCGGCTTCGTCGGCCTCACTTATGACGACGTAATGCTTTTGCCCGGGCACACCGACGTAATTCCAAGCGATGCTGACACCAGTTCACGTCTTACCCGCAGAATCCGCGTATCTTCGCCCCTAATCTCGTCGGCGATGGACACCGTCACTGAGGCTCGAATGGCTATCGCGATGGCCCGCAACGGTGGTCTCGGGGTGCTTCACCGCAACCTCTCCATCGATGATCAGGCGGCCTACGTCGACAAGGTCAAGCGGAGCGAATCCGGCATGATTACCAATCCGGTAACAACTACGCAACAAGCGACCGTTGCCGAAGTGGATGCCCTCTGCGGGCAGTTCCGCGTCTCTGGTCTTCCGGTTATCGAAGAAGACGGAACGCTCGTGGGAATCATCACGAACCGCGACATGCGCTTCATCGAACCAGAAGACATGGACTCGGTTCTTGTGCGTGACGTCATGACGACGACGCCTCTCATCACTGCTCCCGTCGGAATCGATCGCGAGGGCGCGATCGCTCTCCTTAGCAAGCACAAGATCGAAAAACTCCCTCTCGTTGACGAGGCCGGCAAGCTCAGCGGCCTCATCACCGTCAAGGACTTCGAAAAGACTGATCAGTACCCCAACGCCACAAAGGATGATGAGGGCCGACTGCGCGTGGGAGCGGCAATCGGATTCTTCGGTGACGCGTGGGAGCGTGCGGAGCGGTTGCGCGATGCGGGCGTTGACCTCATTGTTGTCGACACCGCCAACGGTGAATCCGCCGGCGTGATCGACATCGTCCGCCGTCTCAAGGCCGACTCGTCTTTCGACGCGATCGACATCATCGGCGGGAATGTCGCTACTCGTGCTGGAGCTCAGGCTCTGATCGATGCCGGGGTGGATGCCGTAAAGGTGGGTGTTGGCCCCGGCTCGATCTGCACCACCCGCGTCGTCGCCGGTGTTGGCGTGCCGCAGGTGACCGCCGTGTACGAAGCATCGCTCGCGGCGCGCGCGGCTGGCATCCCGGTCATCGCTGACGGTGGACTCCAATACTCCGGTGACATCGCCAAGGCACTTGTGGCCGGTGCTGAAACCGTCATGCTCGGTTCGTTGCTCGCGGGAACCGATGAGAGCCCCGGCGACCTCATCTTCCTCAACGGCAAGCAGTTCAAGAGCTACCGCGGCATGGGTTCGCTTGGTGCGATGCAGACGCGAGGCAAGAAGACCTCGTACTCGCGGGACCGCTACTTCCAGGCGGATGTTCCCTCGGACGACCAGTTGATCCCTGAAGGTATCGAAGGTCAGGTTCCGTATCGCGGACCGGTCTCCACGGTGATGTACCAACTGCTCGGTGGCTTGCGCCAGTCGATGTTCTACACCGGGGCTCGCACGATTCAGGAGCTGCAGCAGAAGGGCAAGTTCGTGCGCATTACTGCCGCTGGCTTGAAAGAATCGCACCCTCACGACATTCAGATGGTTGTTGAGGCACCGAACTACCGTCGCTAACAACGGCACGCTAGCTGGCGCTCACGCCAGAGAGCGAGTGGGCTAAATGCGCAGAAGGCCTGCGGAAAGCAATTGTTTTCCGCAGGCCTTCGCTGTTGCGGGGGTCTCTGCTGTCACGTCAGCGGCGCGTGCGCACTAGGCGGACACGTCGCGGCGGTTGAACACGAACCCGCCAATCGCCAGGGCGAGGGCTGAGATGCCGAAGAGGAGTGCGAGCGCACCCCCGTCGGCGCCGTTGCTGAGCGGCGAATCTCCGAAAGCCCAGTGGTAAGGGGAAAGGGCATGAAGCCACTCGACGTCAGCACTCTGGTTGCCGAGCGAGTTCAGCACATAGCCGAGCAGGGAGATTGCTGCTGCTGCTGCGGAGGCGTAGGCGCGGCGACCCGTGATCGCGCCGACGGCGAGTCCGACGCTGGCGGCGAGCACTCCGAGAGCCAAGAGCGTGAGGCATCCGCCAATCACGTTGATCGGTTCGAGCTCGATTCCCGATGAATCGTTGAGCGCAAGAATCAGCAGCGCCGAGACCACGGCGAGCCACACCAGGCGCAAGATCACGCCGAGGCTGCGTTCGACCATGATCTGTACCCGAGAGACGCCGTGGGCGAGGGTGAGTTCGAGAGAGCCCGACTCTTCGTCGCCCGCGATTGCCGCCGAGCTCCAGAGCGTGGCGGCGATCGTGAAGAGTACGAAACCGATCAGCCCGAGGTACGTGGCCTGCACATAACCGGCACCGCTGGCGAGGTCTTCGAACCCGAGCGTGCTTGCCAGCCCCTCGGGGAGTGACTTGATGATCTCGTCGAAGCCGGCGTTATCGCCCGAGAACGAGGAGTACAGCGGCACGTAGAGGAAGATCGCGCCGGCAACTCCGGCGGTCCAGCCCAGCAGCCCGCGCCAAGAGTCGGCGAGGTTGCGTCGAGTGAGCGGAAGGATGGTGCGCTGCGGTGTACTCATTCGCTTGCCTCTTTCGAGTAGAGCTCAATGACCGAGGACTCAAGATCTTGCTCTTCGACCCGGAGGTCGACGACGTGGAAGGGAGCAATCGCCTTGACGAGGGCATCGATGTGTCCCTCGACGGTGCCCGTCACCTGAACCACCTCGCCCTCGGTGACAGTGAGGTGATCAAGGTTCGGCAGCGCAGCGAGCGCTGATTGGATGCTCGCTGCCGAGGCATCCGCGAAGTCGACGAAAACGCGGCGCACGGCGCTGGCACGCAGGCTCGCGACATCGCCGACCTTGACGATCACGCCGTTGCGGAGGACGGCTACTTTGTCGGCGGCGTTCTGGATTTCGCTCAGCACGTGCGAGCTGAGGAACACGGTTTGACCGTTGTGCTGGGCTTCACGCACCATGCTCAAGAACTCTTGTTGAATAAGGGGGTCGAGGCCGCTGGTGGGTTCGTCGAGCACGAGCAGCTTGGGGTCGTGCATGAAGGCCTGAACGAGACCGAGTTTCTGTTTGTTGCCTTTGGAGAGCGTGCGAACGTGACGGGTGAGATCGAGCCCGAGTCGTTCGGCGAGCTCGTCAACGCGACCGGGGGCAACGCGCCCACTGATCTCTGCGTAATGCTTGAGCAGCGAGCGGCCGGTGACGCGGCCTTGAAGAAGCAATTCTCCCGGAAGAAAACCGATCTCGCGGCGCAGTGCAGCGCCACCGCTGAGCGGGGAGCGGCCGAGCACGGTGGCCTGGCCGGAGGTGGGGCGGATGATGTCGAGAAGCAACCGCATTGCAGTGGTTTTGCCGGCGCCGTTGGGGCCGATCATGCCGAACACGCTGCCGGTTTCGACGGCGAGATCCATGCCGTCGAGGGCAGTGTGGCGGCCGTAGCGCTTCGTGAGCGCCCGGGTTTCAATGGCGAGAGTCATGGGGGGAGGCCGCAGCCTCGTCCTTTCGTGAGGTGACTCAGGGAAAATAGCCGTGAGCATTGCGTGCGCTGACGACGTGGTACTCATTGTCGCTGATGGGCAGGTATCAGCCCACCCCATGCGCGGTAGGCTGGAGTAGTGAATGATTTCGAGATTGGCCGCGCCAAGCGCGCTCGCCGCGTCTATTCCTTTGATGACATCGCTATCGTGCCCTCGCGCCGTACGCGGGACCCGCGCGATGTCTCGGTGAACTGGACGATTGACGCCTACACCTTCGACATCCCCGTCATCGCGGCTCCCATGGACTCCGTGGTGTCGCCCGCGACGGCTATCGCAATGGGAAAGCTCGGCGGCCTTGGTGTGCTCGACCTCGAAGGTCTCTGGACTCGTTACGAGAACCCCGAGCCCGTGCTCGAAGAGATCCGCAATCTTCCCGCCGACCAGGCGACCGCGCGCATGCAGGCGCTGTACTCCGAGCCGATCAAGCCGGCACTCGTGACGCAGCGTCTCGCCGAAATTCGCGAAGCCGGAGTGCCCGTCGCCGGCGCGCTCAGCCCGCAGCGTACGAAAGAACTTCACCAGACCGTGGTGGATGCCGGAGTCGACCTGTTCGTCATCCGCGGCACAACCGTCAGCGCCGAGCACGTCTCCAAGACGAGCGAACCCCTCAACCTCAAGGAGTTCATCTACGAACTCGACGTTCCCGTGATCGTGGGAGGAGCTGCTACCTACACGGCGGCGCTGCACCTCATGCGGACCGGTGCTGCTGGCGTACTCGTCGGGTTCGGCGGCGGAGCCTCCAGCACAACGCGGACTGCTCTCGGCATCCACGCTCCCATGGCCACCGCCGTAGCGGATGTTGCCGGTGCTCGCCGCGATTACATGGATGAGTCGGGCGGCCGTTACGTTCACGTCATCGCCGATGGAGGCCTCGGCACGAGCGGCGACATCGTCAAGGCGATCGCGGTCGGCGCAGACGCCGTCATGCTGGGCAGTGCCCTCGCTCGCGCGACGGAAGCTCCCGGCGGCGGTTACCACTGGGGTCAAGAAGCGCACCACTCCGAATTGCCTCGCGGCAACCGTGTTGAGGTCGGTCAGCTTGCTCCTCTCGCCGAAATTCTTAACGGTCCGTCGGCTCACCCCAACGGCCAGTCGAACCTCGTCGGTGCGCTTCGCCGCTCGATGGCCACGACCGGGTACTCGGATCTCAAAGAGTTCCAACGGGTCGATGTGGTTGTGGCTCCGTACAACACGCTGTAGCTGAAACCGCGCGCTGAGCGAATGCTCAACGCCAGATGCTGGAAGATCAACAATGGTCACACCCCGATCGACTGCTTCGGCGGCGCCTGCCGAACCCGCAGCGGAGACGGCACCGGCGACGATGTGGGAGATTGCCCGTCGGCCGCGTTGGATCGGCGCACTCATTTTGGCGCTCGCGATCGCGGCAAGTTTCGCGGCTCTGGGGCAGTGGCAGTTGAGCCGCAGCCTTGAAGGTGGCGAGATCACCGAGCAGCAGTCCGAAACGGTCGAGGTGCTCGACACTGTCGCCACGGCCCAAGCTCCGCTTTCGTACCTGACGACCGGTCAAACGGTCACGTTCGAAGCCGAGTTGATCGCGGGTGACTACATTGTGCTCTCCGAACGTAACAACGATGTCGGGGGGCGCGGCTACTGGGTCGTGGGCCACGCCGTTGAGCCGAGCGGTGCCAGTGTGGCGGTAGCACTCGGCTGGGCTGCGACGTCGGATGCCGCGGCATCCGCTATCTCGCAGCTTGAGGCTTCGCCACCCGCGTCGACCATCACGGGCCGGCTGTTGCCGACTGAGTCACCGCAACAGTCCGACTTTGAGCAGGGGCAGCGCACGGCTCTTGCCGTCTCTGAACTCGTGAACCTGTGGGCTGAGGTGCCCGCCGGAACCTACGGTGGTTACGTGGTCAGTTTCGATGCCCCCGCTGGCCTCGAAGCGATCGATTCTCCGCCGCCATCGACCGAAGTTTCGCTCAACCTGCTCAACGTGTTTTACGCCGTGGAGTGGGTTGTGTTTGCAGGCTTTGCGGTGTTCCTCTGGTACCGCCTGGTGCGGGATGTCTGGGAAGAAGAGCGCGAAGTTTCTACCCCTGACCCGGCCGTAGACTAGAACCATGGCTCTCGGTCCCCGGCTTTCAGATATCCCCAACATTCGTCGCACCCTCAAGTTTTACAAGGTGTCGTCGATCATCACCGGTACCTTCCTGCTCGTGCTCTGTCTCATGATGGTGTTCCGCTACGGCTTGGGTGGCGATATCGAGCTCAACGGCCCCTCCGCTTTCTTGACACTTACGCCGAAAGAGCTCGTGCAAGGCATTAACGTCTCGACGATCATCCTGATCGTTCACGGCTGGCTCTACGTGTTCTACGTGGCCGCCGACTTCATCCTCTGGCGCCTGACGCGGTATTCTTTCTTGCGCTTCCTCTACATCGCCCTTGGCGGTGTCATCCCCTTCCTCTCGTTCTTCCTTGAACGTCAGGTACCGCGCCTCGTTGAGACGAAGATCGCGAAACTCGAATCCGCTGCAGCTGCGAAAGCGGCCGGCGCTGACTCCGCAAAGGCAACTGCATGACCGATTCCACGGCCACCTCCGCAGACACGAATGCTCGCCCCGTTCTCGTTGTCGACTTTGGCGCTCAGTACGCGCAATTGATCGCACGCCGCGTGCGCGAAGCCAACGTGTACAGCGAGATTGTTCCTCACACCATCACCGCGGAAGAGATTGCGGCCAAGAACCCGGCCGGCATCGTGCTGAGCGGTGGCCCGTCGAGCGTCTACGAGCCTGGCTCGCCCGACCTCGACCCCGGCATCCTCAAGCTTGGTGTTCCGGTTTTCGGTATTTGCTACGGCTTTCAAGTGATGGCGCGCCAGCTTGGCGGCACCGTTGCGAAGACGGGCCTGCGCGAATACGGCGCGACCGACATGACGGTTCAGGGCGGCGGCGGTTCGTTGCTCGGCGACCAGCCGAAAGAGCAGACGGTGTGGATGAGTCACGGCGATGCCGTGACCGAAGCCCCCGAGGGTTTCGATGTGTTGGCGAGCAGTGAAGCGACTCCGGTTGCTGCGTTTGCGAGCAAGGAACGCGGTCTTTACGGCGTGCAGTGGCACCCCGAGGTCAAGCACTCCGAGTTCGGCCAGACCGTTCTCGAAAACTTCTTGCACGATGCGGCGGGCATCCCTGCCGACTGGAACAGCGGCAACGTCATTACCGAGCAGGTTGCCCGCATCCGCGAGCAGGTTGGCTCGGCTCGCGTGATCTGTGGTCTTTCTGGTGGAGTTGACTCCGCTGTTGCCGCCGCGATCGTGCACAAGGCCGTCGGCGATCAGCTCGTCTGCATCTTCGTTGATCACGGTCTGCTGCGTCAGGATGAGCGTCGTCAGGTTGAAGAGGACTATGTCGCCTCGACCGGTGTTCGCCTCGTGACGGTCGACGCCGTTGATCAGTTCATGGATGCTCTCGCCGGAGTCACTGACCCCGAGACGAAGCGCAAGATTATCGGTCGCGAGTTCATCCGCAGCTTCGAAAACGCTGCTGAAGCTCTCGTGCTCGAAGCCCAGGGCGGTGAAGAGCCCGTGAAGTTCTTGGTGCAGGGCACGCTGTATCCGGATGTCGTGGAAAGCGGCGGAGGAACCGGCACGGCCAACATCAAGAGCCACCACAATGTCGGCGGGCTCCCCGACGACTTGCAGTTCGCTCTCGTTGAGCCACTACGCACACTGTTCAAGGACGAAGTGCGCGCGATCGGTCGCGAGCTGGGATTGCCGGAGGTCATTGTTGGCCGCCAGCCGTTCCCCGGCCCCGGTCTCGGCATCCGCATCATCGGCGAAGTTACGCACGATCGTCTGGAACTGCTGCGCAAGGCTGACGCGATTGCTCGCGCCGAGCTCACCGCTGCCGGCCTCGACGACACCATCTGGCAGTGCCCGGTAGTTCTTCTCGCCGACGTTCGTTCGGTGGGCGTGCAGGGCGATGGCCGCACCTACGGTCACCCGATCGTGCTGCGCCCGGTGTCCTCCGAAGACGCGATGACTGCCGACTGGACGCGCCTGCCATACGACGTGCTAGCCAAGATTTCTAACCGCATCACCAATGAGGTGGATGGGGTGAACCGTGTGGTTCTCGACGTGACGTCGAAGCCACCGGGAACCATCGAGTGGGAATAAGTCGTTAACGAAAAGCCCCCGTCACCCGGCTAATGCCGAGGTGACGGGGGCTTTGTCGTTAAGCGAGCGTGAAGTTAGTTTCGAATGATCGAGAAGAAGCGCAGCAGCTCGAGGTACAGCCAGATGACGGTGACCATGATGCCGAAGGCACCCTTCCAGCCGTACGCGCGGGGAGCGCGGTTGGCGACACCCTTCTGGATGTTGTCAAAGTCGAGAACCAGCGAATATGCGGCCATGATCACGACGAGCACACCGATGATGGCGCCGAGTGGGATTCCCATAAACGTGACATCGCGCAGGCCCTGAGCGGACTGAACCACTCCCGTAGCCATCAGAACAACGTTGAGAAGCGTGAACACCACATAGCCGATGAGGGCGATCATGAAGATCTTGGTGGCCTTCTTCGAGGCGCGAATCTTGCCGCTCGCGAAGAGGGCGAGAGTGACACCGACGACGGCAATGGTGGCGATGACGGCTTGAGTCACCACTCCGCCTGACGCATTTTCGAAGACACGCGAAATGCCGCCTACAAAAACGCCTTCGAACGCGGCGTAGGTGAGAACAAGAGCGCCAGATGGCTTCTTCTTGAAGATATTGACGAGCGCAAGGACGAAGCCAATGAGCCCGGCGCCGAGCCACAGCAAGGGGAGGGCGGGTACGAGCATCCAGCTCAACGCGGCGCCGACGACGAGAATCGCGAACGCGCCAACGGTCTTGGCAATGGTGTCTTCAACGGTCATAACATCGCCAGAAGCAGGAACTGCCTCACGGTTGTACATGTCGTTGAGCTGCTGGTTGGAGACCTGGTTCGCTACGGCGATTCCGCCGCGCGAGCTGAACGCAGCATCGCGGGAGAAAGCGGGGTTATTGAGTGCCATGATTCCTCTGGTTGGTGTGGTGTCACCCTTTAGTGACGCACCCCCAAAACTACCGGAGTTCGCTGAGAAATACCGGACTTTCAGGCTCGCTTGGCTGCGCTCTGAGCGATCAATTGTGCCGTCCACGCCGCGCCGACGAGCACGACCACCGAAATGGCAAGTGCTTGCGGCATCGCCGAGTACTCCTGAAAGAACTGAGCGAGGACGATGCCGTTGGCAATAGGCAGGGTCAGAGCGAGGTACGAGATGAGCGGGCGATGTCTCACGATGAGCCAACACAGCAGGGGAATCGCCAGAGTCCACATCGACATCGGGCCGGTGAGCATGATCCAGATTTGGGTGACGGCGGGCAGAGCAACGATCATCCGGCGCCAGCCCTTCGCAGGCATGATCGACCAACCCACTACCGTGGACGTCGTGCCGATGAGCAGGATGATGAGGGTGTAGTTGTTGGCACCCTGCAGATGCATGGCGCCGGCGAGGATGAGTACTAGGCCCGCGAAGTATCGATCTTCGTAGCGCCCCCACCTAAGCGGCAGGCGACGGGTCGGTTCCCAGTCGCGAACGAGCGAAAACTGCTCAGCTGACATTGGTCAGAAGCGAGTACAGCAGAATGCCCCACACGACTAACCACACGTATCCCAGAACGGTGGCGACGCGGGCCATGACCATACCGCGCTCGCCGTTCTCCTTGATTTGGCGCATCGCGATGTGCCCAAAGATCAGAGCCGGGGCACCGGCGAAGGCCGCGAGAATGAGAGCGAGAATCGCAACCGGGTTAGTTCGCGGAGCTGCCAGAGGGGCCGGGCGCGTTGCATCGGCCGAGGTTGGTTCTCCGCAATAGATGCAGAATTTCCACTCGGGTTGCACTGCGGCAGCGCATGACGAACATTCGGGCATGCCTCAATATTAGTGGCAGGCGATGAAGCGCATATTCTTGGAGCAATGATCACCACCATTCGCCCGCTTGTGATCGGGCACCGCGGGGCAAGCGGCTATCGCCCAGAGCACACCAGAGCCGCCTACGAACTTGCGTTCACGCTGGGGGCGGATGCGGTGGAACCTGACATCGTGGCAACCCGCGATGGCGTGCTGGTGTTGCGTCACGAGAACGAGATTTCGGGCACAACCAATGTGGCTGAACATCCGGAATTTGCGGCTCGGCGCACCTCGAAGACGATCGACGGCAAGGCGATCACAGGCTGGTTCACCGAGGATTTCACGTGGGCTGAGCTCTCGACATTGCGGGCGCGAGAGCGACTGCCCGAGGTGCGGCAAGCGAACACGAGCCACAACGATGGGTCGCCGATTCTGCGTCTGAGCGAACTGCTCGAGATCGTTGACCAGCATCCGGAGGGACAGCGCCGCACCTTGAAGATCGTGGCGGAGATCAAGCACGCGAGCTACTTTGCATCGATTGGGCTGCCGCTGGATGAGTTGTTCGCGCGCGACATGCGGGAGTGGGCCACGGCCGACAACCTGATCATCGAATCGTTCGAGCAGAGTGTGCTGCATCGCATCCGCGAACGTGGAATCCCCGGGAAGCTCCTGTTCTTGCTCGAGTCGAGCGGGGCGCCCTCTGATCTCGTCGCCCGATACGGCTCGAAAGCGCGCAGCTATGCCGAGCATCTCAGCGACGCCGGTCTCGCCGCGCTCGCCGCCGAAGTTGACGGCATTAGCGTCGACAAGAAGATGCTCATGGTGAAAGATCTCGGGGGTAACCTCACGGGCACCAATGACCTCGTCGAGCGCGCCCACGCCGCTGGGCTGCTCATCTTCTGCTGGACGCTGCGCGCTGAGAACCGGTTCTTACCGAAGAACCTGCGCTCAAGTAAGCAGCCCGAACAGCATGGCGATTGGATGTCGGAGTTTCGCACCCTGATGGATTCCGGGCTCGATGGTGTCTTTGCCGATCAACCCGACCTCGCCGTCACCGCGCGCGGGTAGAGTCGAGGGGCGATGACGACAGCTCTTGACTCTCATGACCCTGGCCGCTCAGACGACGGCACTCCCGTTGGCGACCCTCTGCTCGACGGGCTGAATCCGCGCCAGCGCGAAGCCGTCGAATACCGCGGCCCCTCGCTACTGATTGTGGCGGGTGCCGGTTCGGGTAAGACGAGCGTGCTGACGCGTCGTATTGCCGGACTGTTGCGCTCGCGCGAGGCATGGCCGAGCCAGATTCTGGCCATCACCTTCACCAACAAGGCCGCGGCCGAAATGCGCGAGCGTGTTGGTGCGATCGTCGGTGATTCGGCTGAGGGTATGTGGATCTCCACCTTCCACTCCGCGTGTGTGCGCATCCTGCGGCGCGAAGCGGAAGCCTTTGGCTTCTCCAAGAACTTCACCATCTACGACTCGGCCGACAGCAAGGCCTTGCTCAAGCGGATTCTTAAAGAGCTCGACGCCGACATGTTTGGCCTCACCGTCAGCAAAGCCGCGAACCGCATTTCGCAGCTCAAGAACGAACTCACCGACGTCGACAGCTTCGCGCGGGATGCCAACCTCAGCGATCCGACAGAAAAGAAGTTCCTTGAGGTCTTCCGTCGCTACACTCGCGGTCTGAGTGACGCGAACGCTTTCGACTTCGACGACCTCATCGGTCAGACGGTATACCTGTTCCGGGCGTTCCCTCACATTGCGGCCACCTACCAGCGCCGCTTCAAGCACATCCTCGTTGACGAATATCAGGACACCAACCACGCGCAGTACTCCCTTATTCGAGAGTTGACGCGGCCGCCGGCTCCAGAGCAGTTCGAGACCTCGCCCGGCGTGCTCGTGCAAGGTCACACCAACGAGCTTGAGGCCGCCTCGCTCACCGTGGTGGGCGACAGTGACCAGTCGATTTATGCGTTCCGCGGGGCCGACATCCGCAACATCGTCGAGTTCGAGCGCGACTTTCCGCGGTCGACCGTGATTCTGCTCGAGCAGAACTACCGATCGACTCAGACGATTCTGGATGCTGCCAACGCGGTGATTTCCCACAACTTTGACCGCAAAGACAAGAAGCTTTTCACGACGGTCGGCGCTGGCGACAAGATTGTGGGCTTCACCGGTTACTCCGGGCACGACGAAGCGCAGTTTGTGGCGGATGAGATTCAGAAGCTTCACGATGAAGGCGTCGCTTACAAAGACGTGGCCGTTTTCTATCGCACCAACTCGCAGACGCGTGCGCTGGAGGAGATCTTCATCCGCGCAGCCCTGCCGTACCGAGTTCTCGGTGGCACCAAGTTCTACGAGCGCGCGGAAATCAAGGATGCGTTCGGCTACCTGATTGCGGTTGCTAACCCGGCGGATCCGTTGGCTTTGCGCCGCATCATGAACACTCCCAAGCGGGGCATTGGTCCGGCGACTGAGGCGGCCCTTCAGGCGTGGGCGGATGCCCGCGAAATGACTCTGCGCGATGCGATGCGCAACGCCTCTGAGCTCGGCCTTGGCCCTAAAGTCACGAAAGCGATCCTCGGTTTAGCTGAGGTGCTCGACGAAGTGATGGCGAAGGTCGCGACATCCAAGCCCGCAGACATTTTGACTGAACTACTCGAACGTTCGGGCTACCTCGCAGCGCTGCGCGCCTCGCAAGACCCACAGGATGAAGCTCGCGCCGAGAACGTGGACGAGCTCGTGGCCGTGACCAAGGAGTTCGGTAAGAACAATCCCGATGGCACCCTCCTCGACTTTCTCACCGAGGTCTCGCTCGTGGCGGCCGCAGATGACCTCGACGACTCGAGCGGAACCGTGTCGCTCATGACGCTCCACACCGCGAAGGGCCTCGAGTACGACTCCGTGTTCCTTACCGGTGTTGAAGAAGACCTGCTGCCACACCGCATGTCGGCCAACGAGCCCGGCGGCCCCGCCGAAGAGCGTCGACTGTTCTACGTGGGCATCACGCGGGCCCGCAAACGGCTCTTCCTCTCGCTTGCCATGACCCGCGCCCAGTTCGGTGAAGTCAACGTGGCGATGCCGAGCCGCTACCTGCAAGAGATCCCGACCGAACTCATAGAGTGGAAGCAGTCGCCAGGAATGGCGAACTCGCGCGGGGGAACCCAGTCGCGGGCGCTCAACGCCCGCCGCGACGGCAACAGCGGCGGCGGCTCGTGGTCCGGTTCGCTCCGGGCTGCGGCAGCGGGCGGATTGCCTCCGGCCCCTCCGCGCGCCAAGACCGAGTGGGCCAATGCGGTGACGGCAACCGTGCGCGACAACGGTGACCTCACTCTGGCGGCGGGCGACCGCATCCGCCACACTGACTTTGGTGACGGAACCGTGAACCAGGTCACGGGCGCTGGCCCTAAGAGCATCGCTGACGTTCAATTCGACACCGCAGGGCGCAAGCGCCTGCTGATCAAGATTGCTCCCATTGAGAAACTTTGATTCCGAAGGAACACCGCAGTCGGGCACGCCGCGCCATGCGGAGCCACGACTCGTTGTTCCGCGCGTTCGACCGCTCGACACCAACGATGAGCTAGCGCAGGCGCTCGCGGCAGTGCGGGTTGAACTCAAGTTGCCGACCGAGTTCAGCGCGGAGGTCGAAGAGGCAGCGGATGCCGCCGTCGCGGCGTTCGAGCCGCCCGAGCTCGATCTCACCAGCATTCCGTTCGTCACCATCGACCCCGAGGGTGCGACCGACCTCGATCAGGCGCTCTACCTGGAACGCGCGGGCGAGACGCTGCGCGTGATGTACGCGATCGCTGAAGTTCCCGCGTTTGTGTTGCCCGGTTCGTTGGTCGACGCCGAAGCCCGCAAGCGTGGCCAGACCCTTTACGGTCCCGACGACCGGGTGCCGCTGCATCCGACGATCATCAGTGAAGATGCGGCGTCACTGCTTGCCGGGGCTACGCGACCCGCTTTCGTGTGGACCTTCGATCTGGATGCCGCGGGCTCCGTGATCGCGACAACTCTCGTGCGCGCGCAG
The DNA here is from genome assembly GCF_004118935.1 of Salinibacterium sp. UTAS2018. NCBI lineage: Bacteria > Bacillati > Actinomycetota > Actinomycetes > Micrococcales > Microbacteriaceae > Salinibacterium > Salinibacterium sp. UTAS2018. The sequence continues at coordinate 1,439,065 of NZ_CP035375.1, read as the reverse complement.
GTGCGTAATCGTCGCCAGTACAACTATGTGGAAGTGCAAGAGCTGCTCGACAACGATCGCGCGGATGAATCGCTCTCGCTGCTGCCCGAGTTCGGTCGCTTGCGCACCGAACTCGAACGTCAGCGCGGGGGAGCGAGCCTCAATCGGCCCGACGAAGAAGTCGCCGTAGTCGATGGCCAGTACGTGATCGAGCGCCGTGCGTCACTGCCGATCGAGGACTACAACGCCCACGTCTCGCTCATGACCGGCATGGAAGCTGCGCGCATCATGCTCGAGGGCAAGGTGGGCATCCTGCGCACGATGCCCGCGCCCGACGACGAAACGCTTGAACAGTTCCGCCGTCAGGTAGCGAGCCTCGGATGCCCGTGGCCTGAGAACCAGAACTATGGCGAGTACCTGCGCACTCTCGACCACTCCGACCCTCGCGCCCTCGCAGCGACTCACGCCGCCACGTCGCTGTTCCGTGGAGCGGGCTACACGCCGTTCGACGGCGAGCTGCCCGAAGACACCATCCAGGCTGCTGTTGCAGCGCCCTACGCTCATGCGACCGCGCCACTGCGTCGCCTCGTCGACCGCTTCGTGCTCGTGGCGTGTGAAGCGATTGTGGCTGGCCGGGATGTTCCGAAGTGGGTTCGTGAAGCGCTCCCGCAACTGCCCAAAATCATGGGCCGCACGAGTCAGCTCGCGTCACAGTTCGACCGCTCATCGGTTGATGTGATCGAAGCGGCACTGTTGCGGCCGCGAGTGGGCGACGAGTTCGAGGCCACGGTGGTCTCCGAGCGCGGCGATGGTGGCGTCATCCAGATTGCTGATCCGGTGATCACAGCCCGCATCTCCGGCATGGTTTCGGCCGGAGCCACGGTGCGCGTGCGACTCGTTTCTGCCGAAATTGCGACCGGAACGATTGAGTTCGAACTCGTCTAACTCGCCTAACTCGCGTCAGTCCCGTTAGAACTTGCCGGAGTTCACCCAGGTGCTCGGGTCAGTGATCTCTTCGGACACGACCCAGTGCTCGACGATGAGACCGTTCTCGACGCGGTAGAGGTCGATCAGGGCTTGCGCGATTCCCTCCTTGTCGGCCGCAGCGAGAACGGCAACGAAGTTTCCCGACCCGATGAGATTGTGAATCTGGTCGTAACGCACTGCGTGTGCATCGGCAAACGCAAAGTAAGCATCGCGGCCGTCGGCAATCAGCGGGTCGTGCTGGGCGAGATCGGGGTGCACAAACGACGCGGCGAGCGTGCGGTCGCCCTCGATGAGAACCTTCGTCACGTATTCGAAGACGAGCCGTTTGTTGACTTCGGTCTTGTCGAGATCGGTAACCTCGGTCGGGCCATCAAACGGTGTGCGCCCGCTCACGCTCGTGGGCTCGACTTCGGCGATCATGTCCCAGTGCTCGATGAGCTTGGCATCGTCGTCGGTGTCGAAAATGTCGGCGGTCACATAGGTGAATTCGCCGTTGTTGAGCTTCTGGCGGGCCTGGATGAAGACGAAGTGTCCATCTTCGAAGCCACGAACGATCTCGATGTCGCGGATGGGGTTGCGGGTGGTGAAGTTTTCGAAGAATTCGATGAATCCTTCGCGGCCGTCGCGCACGGGCGTGGAGTGCTACGTGTAGCGCTGGCCCGCGTAGCTGTTGATTGCGTCGACGTAGTTGCCGTCGCGGATACCTTCAAGATAGAGGCCCGTGACGTTGTTGAGTCGTTGTCCCATGGTGTGCTCCTAGCGGCGAGGTGAGGGGGCGCGATTGCGTGCTCCAAGCCTCCCGCACAGCGAGACCCGAGCACAGGTACGACCGCGACTGCTTATGGTGCAAAGTGGACAAGGTGGCGCCGGAACTCCGCGGGCGAGGTGCCGATCACGCGCTCGAAGAACTTCGTGAAGTTGGTGGGCTCGCTGAATCCGAGCGCCGTCGAGATGGATGCCACCGTGCCGTCGGTGTGTGCCAGCAGTCGCTTCGCCTCGAGCATGAGCCGCTCATCCAGAAGCGCTTTGGCGGTGAGGCCCGTGACGGTTTGGCAGGCGCGGCTGACAGTGCGCTCGGAATAGCCGAGGCCAGTGACGTAGTCGCGAACATTGCGGCTGAGGGTGAGGTCACGTTCGAGGGCGGCGCGAAAGGCGAGGTAGGCGTGGGGGAGGGCGCCCCGGCCAGGCTCGCTGCTCGCGCGTTGATAGAGAGCGACGAGTGCAGAGAACAGTGCGGTGAGCAGGGCGACGGAGTGCTCGTCGGGCGTGAATCGCTGTTGTTCTCGGTCGATTGCGGCGACAAGGTCGAGCGCGGTGGTGAGCGAGTGCTCGCCGAGGTCGGCGTGAGTGGGGTCGCCGGGGAGCCACTCCGCGGTTTGTGAGGCAGCGGGTAATGCTACGACCACACTGGCGCTGAGATCGTTCTCAACGTGCCACTGCTGCACCTGGCCGGCGCGCACGAACAGCACGCGTCCGGGATGCAGGGCGACCGTCTGAAAGTCGACGGTGTGGGAACCGCTACCGCTACGGATGACGATCATGAGTTCGAAAGAGGGCCGCTGCGCGCGTTCGAAATACGCTGGCCCCATTCGCTCCACGAGCGTCGCGTAGTCGAGTGCCTCGACGGGGAGAGCGTGACCTAGCTCGCTCGCGAAGTTGACCGGCAGTACGGTCTCGTCGCGCTCATCGTCAATAGTGGCCACACGCTGATGGTAGCGCGCGGGTTCGGAAGGCCGTGCAGTGCAGGATCGTTCAGGTGGCAGTCAGGGCTGACCCCTAATTTGTATCTATGACTAATTGTCGAATTAGAACTCTCGGGTTCAGGGCGACATCCTGACTCGTAGGTTGAGCCGCGGGCGGCTCGCTGCGGTCTCTATTGACGTAAGCGGCGCATGCCGGAGAAGGGCACATTGATGAATCAGTCGATACCGCGCGAACTACGCATCGCTCTGTGGGTAATAGGCGGCGTCCTTGCGGTGCTCGCCGTCGTAAATGGGGTCCTGCTGCTCCCCGACGGATCGGACAATTGGTGGATCATCATCAGCCTGCTGGTGTCATCCGGAGTGTGCCTGACTATTGCCGCGGTGAACACCAAGCGATGAAGACCCGGTAGTGAATAGCCAGGAATGAATAGCCAAGAGTGAACACGGGCGCAGCTCAGCGCTAGTTCAGCGATCGCCGGAACGACGCCAGATACCACCGTTGCGCCGCGAAGCGTACCCAGCGCGGCAGGCGCGGGTACACGACCCGCGTGACCCGCATGATCCGGGTGAAGCGTCTCGGGTGGTGGGGGAGCGCATAAGCCTCGCGCAGTTCAGCACTCAGCAACCCGGCGGTCAGCACTCGCGCGAGCGGCATCGAGGCGCGTAGCCACCACGGTCCGCCGGTCGGATGCAGCAGCTGCTGGGCAACTCCGCGGCTCGCGTCGGTGACGCGCAACGAGGCCACGCTCTCGTTCCAGTAGGCGGCGAAGGCCGCGCGGTCGGCAGGCCACAGCGTGCGCGGGACGCCCAACGCCGTCGCGATCACGGCGTAGTCGGCGAGCAGGGTTTCGGCGTCCACGTCGCGCAGCGGCCCGAAGACCAGCTCACGCACGCGCATCGCGGTGTCGTAGAGCGTGGCCGCCACCCACAACTGCAGTTGCGGATCACGGGCGTCGTAGCTGTCGGCTCGCACCGGGCGGTGAGCCGCGCCCACCCGCCGGGCGACCTCGGCAGCTTCGGCCGGAGTGCCATACACAGTGACGTAGAGGTAGGTAAGGGTGCCGTTGAGGCGATCCAAGGGGCGCCGCGCAAAGTCACTGTGCTCGGCGACCGCCTGCCCCACAGCGGGGTGCGCGATTTGCAACAGAATGGCCGCCCCGCCGCCAGCCAACAGAGCGACGTCGGCAGAGATATCCGCGATTCTGAGAGGGGCGGACGCGGGCATGAAGCCAGTTTAGGAGTGCTCAAACACAAGATTTGCTGATCTTTCGCCCTGTACAGCCCGCTATCGGAAAACCCACAACGTTAGGCACGGTAAGGTTTTCTATTGGCGCGCGACTCATGGAGCCGACCAATTTGGCACCGATTCGCCGCCTTCCCCACTCACCATTACGCGCGGATTGGAATGAGCAGCGTGGATCTATATGAGTACCAGGCCAGAGATGTATTTGAGTCTTATGGCGTACCAGTACTTGCCGGCCTGATTGCCGACACCCCAGAAGAAGCCAAAGCAGCAGCCGAGAAAATCGGTGGAACCGTTGTAGTCAAGGCTCAGGTCAAGACCGGCGGTCGCGGCAAGGCAGGTGGAGTCAAGGTTGTTCACAACGCCGACGACGCCTACGCCGCAGCCGAGCAGATCCTTGGTCTCGACATCAACGGTCACACGGTCAAGCGAGTAATGATTGCTGCCGGTGCTCGCATCGCGCAGGAGTTCTACTTCTCCGTGCTGCTCGACCGAGCAAACCGCTCCTACCTTTCGCTGTGCAGCGTTGAAGGTGGAGTGGAAATCGAGGTGCTTGCTGTTGAGCGCCCCGAGGCTCTCGCCAAGATCGAGGTCAACCCGCTCACGGGTATCGACCTCGCCAAGGCCACCGAAATCGCGACCGCTGCTGGATTCTCCGCAGAGCTCGTCGAAAAGGTTGCCCCTGTCTTCGTGAAGCTCTACGACGTGTACAAGGGCGAAGACGCCACTCTCGTTGAGGTCAACCCTCTCGTGATCACCGAAGACGGCGACATCGTTGCCCTCGACGGCAAGGTCTCGATCGACGAGAACGCCGACTTCCGTCACCCCTCGCACGCTGAACTCGAAGACGCTGACGCTGCCGACCCCCTCGAGGCGAAGGCTAAGGCCAACGGCCTCAACTACGTCAAGCTCGACGGTGAAGTGGGTGTCATCGGTAACGGTGCCGGCCTCGTCATGTCGACGCTGGATGTCGTTGCTTACGCTGGCGAAAACCACGGTAACGTGAAGCCCGCCAACTTCCTCGACATCGGTGGCGGAGCATCCGCTGCTGTCATGGCCGCGGGCCTCGACGTCATTCTCAACGACCCTCAGGTCAAGAGCGTGTTCGTCAACGTCTTCGGCGGAATCACCGCGTGTGACGCTGTTGCTCACGGAATTGTGGGCGCGCTCGCCGAGCTCGGTGACTCCGCCAACAAGCCTCTCGTTGTTCGTCTCGACGGCAACAAGGTCGAGGAGGGTCGCGCGATTCTTGCTGAAGCGAACCACCCCCTCGTGACGCTAGCCGCCTCTATGGACGAGGGCGCCGACAAGGCTGCCGAACTCGCCAACGCCGCGAAGTAAGGAACCGAGCATGTCAATTTTCCTCAACAAGGACTCCAAGGTCATCGTTCAGGGCATCACCGGCGGTGAGGGCACCAAGCACACCGCTCTCATGCTCGCTGCTGGAACCCAGGTCGTTGGCGGTGTCAACGCCCGCAAGGCTGGCACCACAGTCACCCACGGCGACGTTGAGCTGCCCGTGTTCGGCACTGTTGCTGAAGCCATGGAAAAGACGGGAGCGGATGTTTCGATCGCTTTCGTTCCTCCGGCCTTCACTAAGGATGCCGTTATCGAAGCTATCGACGCTGAGATGCCGCTGCTCGTCATCATCACCGAGGGTGTTCCCGTCGGCGACTCTGCCGAGTTCTGGGCTTACGCGCAGGAGAAGGGCAACAAGACCCGCATCATTGGTCCGAACTGCCCCGGCATCATCACGCCCGGTGAAGCACTCGTCGGCATTACGCCCGCGAACATCACCGGCAAGGGCCCGATCGGTCTCGTCTCCAAGTCGGGAACGCTCACCTACCAAATGATGTACGAACTCCGCGATCTCGGTTTCTCGACCGCTATCGGTATCGGTGGCGACCCCATCATCGGCACCACCCACATCGACGCTCTCGCAGCGTTCGAGGCCGACCCCGAGACCAAGGCAATCGTCATGATTGGTGAGATCGGTGGAGACGCTGAAGAGCGTGCCGCTGACTACATCAAGGCACACGTCACGAAGCCCGTTGTGGGTTACGTTGCGGGCTTCACGGCTCCCGAGGGTAAGACCATGGGTCACGCCGGTGCGATCGTTTCTGGCTCGGCCGGAACCGCTCAGGCCAAGAAGGAAGCTCTCGAAGCTGCCGGTGTGAAGGTCGGCAAGACGCCGTCTGAAGCCGCCAAGCTCATGCGCGAAATTCTCGAAACTCTGTAGCTCGCACTTTCGCTACGCCGAAGCGCCGCCGTCCACTGGACGGCGGCGCTTCTTTTGTTTGCGGGCGTGGGCGAGATGGTTAGGCCAGCACCTGAGCGGCGTTCGACGAGGGCTCGCGTTGTTGAGGATTCGTGGAGGCTGTCGGCTCAGGATGGGTGATCATGATGCTCTGGCACGGTGGTAGTTGAATCGCGGCGGGATCGACCGTCATGAGCGCTGGGCCTTACCCGGATTGCTGTTCCGAGCCACTAGTTGCTTCCGGTCGTCGGGCAACCGAAAGTGTCCGGTCGCGGGTCAAACACGCAGGTCACACCATCCTGAGAGCCGCCGGCAGGGGCAGCGTCGACGACTGCCGTCTCGACGCTCGACCAGCTCAAGACATCGCCTGCGACAACATCCGATTCTGGAATGTCGACTACCGCGACTTCCCTTTCGCCAATCAACCGGCCCGAGGTGGGGTCAATGATGATTTCGACGCGCACTGCATTGTTGACCTCAACACGGCCGATTGCTGTGCCGGTCGAGCCGTCAAGTGTGGCTTCGTCGTCGGTGATGGTGACGCCAGGGATCATCGTGGCGGCGCGCAGCAACGCGGCGCGGAGATCGGGTGGTGCTGTTCCTTGGCGAAGAGTATCGGCGATGAATACGAGGGCTTCACCGTCGGGCGATGGGCCAGCTCCGAGGGTTCGTAGGTAGATAAAGTTCAGCAGGAGGTACGGGTCTCGCGGCATCTCATCGAAGTTCCCCCACGTGCTGTCCTTCGAGCTTCCATAAAATGCACCGCCGGGAGCACGCAGCAGCTCAGACAGAGGGTTCTCGGCTGTTGTGGGAAAGTGCCGTTCAGCGAGGGCTTCTCCACCGGGGGTGAGCACATCGACGAGCTGGGTCGGATTGCGCACCCACACCCAATCGTCGCTGCGGTCGGCAGGAACATAGAGCTGATCTGACTCGTTTATCCGGTAGGTGATGATGGGCCCGTCGTTTTCTTGCCCATCGGTGATGTGAACGTTTTGGCTAGAAATACGGAGGTATTGCCCCGGGCTGAGATGGGCATCAGTAAATGTCAGGGCTGCAGTTGCGGCGCGTTCGAGTATGGCCGCGGCAGCGGGGTCTGCTCCTCCACGCCAGCCACCTAGCCCGAGCAGGTTCGATGCGACGAGAACTCCGACGAGCGCGAATGCTCCTGCGGTGCTGAACCCTGCGAAGGCAAATCGCCGCCGTGCAATGGATCTTCTCGTAGCCGAGTCCTGAGCGCTCGGCTGAGTAGCTGCCTGCGCGGGCCCTTGCGGGGTGGCGGTCTCAAAGGCGCGCTCGAGCTTGGCGAGTGATGGCGCGAGTTGTTCAGAGCTGGGTTCTGTGATGTCATCACGCAGAGTCTGGAGCAAAGCGAGTTTGTTCATGATGTACCTCCTCCGATAATGGCTCGGTGCGCAAGATGCGGCGAGCTCGGTTCATTCGTGAGCGCACAGTGCCTACGGGGATTTCGAGGCTCTGAGCGATTTGTTCATAGGTGAAGTCGCCCCACGCGAAAAGAAGAAGACAATCGCGGTCGCCGCTCGACATCCGTCGCAGTCGCCGCGCCATTTTCTTCACTTCCCGCTGTGCGTCGACAATCTCGTCGACGTTGGGGCTGTTGTCGTATTCCGGTTCCGCTGCAGCACGCTCAAGACTCTTGAGGGTGCGCGCTTCGGCGATGCGATGGCGATGGATGAGGTTCGTTGCGATCCCGAAAAGCCAGGGCCGCGCGTCATCCCGACCGAGATCGAAGGTCGCTCGACGCTCGAACGCGATCAAAAATGTTTCGCTGGTCACGTCATCCGCCAGTGGCTCTCCTGCCCGTCGCGCGACATAGCGATGGAGCGATGCCGCGTAACGATGGAAGAGTTCTCCGAAGGCGGCAGGCTCGCGCAGGGACCGCTCGATCACGCCGCTGTCGTTGTTCATACTTAGTGTTCTTCGCTCGACGTGTTTGGGCTCACGATTGGTCTCGAATCGACGGCCGTTCGTGGCGACCCGGTTCTGCGAGGCGCGAGTGTGCCGCTACTCGCGCAGCTCGTGTCGCACGGGCTTGAGCCGCTCGGGCGCGTCGGTCGCCGCGGGGAACTCGCAGGTGAAGCGGCCCGTGTAGCCGAAAAGAAAGCCGAAGGTGCGGTTGTGGATTTCGAGGGCGATCACGAACTCGTTCGTCTCGTCGTCGAACGATTCCGTGAGATCGGCGCGGCCGCTGAAGAGCATCGGAAAGCGGAACGCGAGCGGGCCCTCATAGAAGCGTTGGGCATCCGACCTCAAGCGCAGGGAACCGTCATCGTCCACCGACAGGTCGAGATCGACCGCGAGGTGTTGGTGGGTGCCGAGGTAGTCGATGATGCGGTCGCCGGCCGCGTTCAGGATCATCGTCGCGTCAAACCGCGTCGGCTTTGCCCGCACCGTGTACTCGCGCACGAAGGTCCCAGTCTCCCGGCCGAAGGGGTCGCGGTACGGATAGTTTTCGATGCGAAAGGGCACGTTCTCGCCAACATCCGGCGTCAAGATATTACGAAACCACCCGATCCACAAAAATGGAACCGTCCACCACGGGCCGCGGCGGATGCTCGACATCATGCCGGTGCCGACCGCTGCGTAGCCGCTCTCCAGGCTCACACCAAAGCGTTTCTGCAGCATGGGGTGCAGGCGCGAGAAGTCATCACCGAGAACGGTCTCAAACATCGAGGTCATGGTGTCTCCAGGGCGGAAAGAGTGGCTGGTGCATCATCCATGGGGCGGCCGCGGCGCGGGAGGCGAAGGCAGTTGCGTGCACGGGGCCTGCCCGGCTTCCAGAAGGCTAACGGTGAGTGCGGCTCGATGTCGCTTTCAGCCCACAGCCGCAGGCTGTCGAAGCTCCACGCAGTCATCCAGCCCACAAACGGGCGGATGAGAATGCGATCAAGAACAGCGCCCCAGGCCGGCTCGTAGTCATAGCCGGTGATGAAGCGCGTTCCGCCCGGGATCGGAACGTAGCGCCAGTACCCGCGGCCATCTCCCAGCGGAGAGAGGCGGTCTTTGGTGGTGAACTTGAGTGCTGACGTCCGGGTGCCATCGGGGCGCTTGATCTCGCCGCGGCTCGTGCCCGTTCCGGTGATGGTGTGAAAAGGAATCCGTCGTTCGTAGCGAAAGCGATAGCCCTCGCTGTCTAACGTTTCAGTCGGACTGATGCGGCTGAAGCGGAGATCCCACCGGGTGTGATTTTCGGCGACCTGCGTGAGTCGCCACACTGTGTCGATATCGGCCGCGATGTCGATTTCAACGTAGATCGGCGCTGGTCCCATGGTCTCCAGTATGGGCGAGAAAGGACCGCGGGCGCGCGTCCCCCAAAGAGCGGACAATGTGTCACGTTCGGGTAACGATGACCCCAAGACCACCCCCTGTTAAGGGGTAGAACGCGCATATAGTGGCTCTTGGTGAGTACCCGAACAGCCGCTTTGCAAGCACGCCCTGATCAGCGTGTGTACGTCACATAAGCAAGTCCCATTCAGAGAAGAATAGGAATATTCGTGAGCATTCGAAGAATCATTTCGGTGGTGGCAACGACAACTCTTGTCGCCACTTCCTTGGTTACCGGCGCCGCCCTCGGCGCCACAGCTGCACCAACATCCATTGGTGGCGGCGGCCAAACTGAATTCACCCCGGGGCGTTACATCGTCACGATGGTGGATCAGGCGGCAGCTACCTACGACGGTGGCGTGCGCGGCTTTGACGCAACAACTCCACCCGAAGGCGAGCAACTCGACACTCGCCGCCAAGTAGTGCAGGACTACACCGAGTATTTGGAAGAGCAGCAGGAGGATGCCGCGGCGTCCGTCGGAGCTGACATCGATTATTCGTACACGCTTGCAACCAACGGCTTCGCAGCCGACTTGACCGCGGCCCAAGCAGTTGAGCTTTCAGCCAACAAGCTTGTTGCCTCGATCGTTCCGGATGAGCTGAAGAAGATCACCGCAGCGCAGCGGTCAACTGAATTCCTCGGCCTCGAAGGCGCCGAGGGGCTCTGGGCCGCCACGGGCGGAGCGGAAACTGCCGGCGAAGGCATCGTCGTAGGAGTGCTCGACACCGGTTTCGCTCCCGAGAACCCGGCCTTTGCCGGTGACGCTCTCGGCAGCACGCCAGGCGCCGACCCGTACCGTGATGGCGACTCCACTGTCTTCGAGAAGTCAGATGGCCAAACCTTCACCGGCGTCTGCACCGAAGGAGACCAGTTCGCCGCCGATGACTGCACGACCAAGGTCATCAGCGCTCGCTACTTTGTTGACGGCTTCGGTGCCGGCAACATCGGTGACGCGGGCGTTGGCGAATACCTGTCGCCGCGTGACGGTGACGGCCACGGCTCGCACACCGCGAGCACGGCAGCCGGAAACCTCGAAGTTGACGCCAACGTTGGCGGTAACGCACTCGGATACTTCTCCGGGATTGCGCCCGCTGCCAAGATCGCTGCCTACAAGGTGTGCTGGAGCGGACCCGACCCTGTCGAAACGACAGACGACGGTTGTGCATCCACTGACCTTCTCGCTGCTATCGACCAGGCTGTCGCTGACGGTGTTGACGTGATCAACTACTCGATCGGTGGAGGCGCTGCCACAAGCACCGTTTCGCCCACCGACCAGGCCTTCCTCGGTGCTGCTGCTGCTGGCGTCTTCGTCGCAGCGTCCGCCGGAAACGACGGCCCCGGCGCAACGACGCTCGACAATGCGGCACCGTGGATCACCACGGTCGCTGCCAGCACCATCCCGAACTACGAAGCCACGGTCACCCTCGGTGACGGCCAAGAGTTCGCCGGTGCGTCGATCACGGTTGACCTCGACCCCGCCGCGGAACCGCTCACGGGTGAACTCGTGTACGCCGCGGATGTCGCGCTCGAGGGCGCGGTCGAACCGGCCCTGTGCCTGGCTGACACTCTCGACCCGGCTCTCGTTGACGGCAAGATCGTGGTCTGCGACCGCGGTGCAATCGCTCGCGTCGACAAGTCGGCCGAGGTTGCTCGTGCCGGTGGTATCGGCTCGGTTCTCGTCAACGTCACGCCGAGTTCCATTGACCTCGACACTCACGTGATTCCGACCATCCACTTGGATGCTCCGTACCGTGACGCCGTTCTGGCTTATGCCGCGACCGAGGGTGCGACGGCAACGTTCACTCCCGGAAACGAGACTGCGTACCAGCCGCCGACACCTCAGGTTGCTGGCTTCTCGTCACGTGGCCCTGTCGAAGCCGACGGTAGCGACATCATTAAGCCCGACATTTCAGCACCCGGCGTCGGAATCCTCGCCGCCAGTGCCAATGCTGAAGGAGCCGAGCCGACGTTTGCGCTTCTTTCGGGTACCTCGATGTCGTCACCGCACATTGCGGGCCTTGCTGCTCTGTACCTCGGTGAGCGCCCCAACGCGACTCCTGCCGAGATCAAGTCAGCCTTCATGACAACCGCCTACGACACTGTGGATGCCGACGGAAACCCCGTCACTGATCCCTTCACGCAGGGCTCGGGCCACGTTGACCCGACCAAGTTCTTTGAACCTGGACTGCTCTACCTGAACGGTATCGGCGATTGGCTGTCCTACATTGAGGGCGCTGGCTACGACGTGCTCGACCCTGCGGTCGAAGCAATCGATCCCAGCAATCTCAACCTGGCATCCATCGGTATCGGCTCGTTGACGGCACCAGAAACGATCACTCGCACCGTGACCTCCACTCAGGCGGGCACGTTCGAGGCATCCGTCTCGGTTCCCGGAATCGACGCCACGGTGTCGCCATCCACGCTGACCTTCGGTGCGGCAGGCGAAACGCAGAGCTACGAAGTGACGATCAGTCGAACGGATGCTCCGCTCGACCAGTTCACCACCGGTGCCCTCACGTGGACCAGCGGTGACACCGTCGTACACAGCCCCATCGCTGTACGCCCCGTCACCATCCTCGCGCCGGAAACAGCCAGCGGAACCGGAACGTTCGGTGCCGTTGACGTGACCGTCACGCCCGGTGGGTCTGGCGACATTCCGTTGACCTCCACCGGTCTCACCGCGGGAGTCTTCTACGAAGATCCCACGGGTACCGAAACCGAGCACTCGGGTTCCGGTGCTGCCGGGGACGAGTTCGAGTACACGGCAACCGTGCCCGAGGGCACCACGTACGCGCGCTTCGACCTCGACTCGATCGATGACACTGCTGACCTCGACTTGGTCGTGTACCTGCTCGATGACGCAGGCACGCCCGTTACGGGTTGGCAGTCGGCTACCGGTTCGGCAGACGAACGCGTGAACCTCGTCGATCCGGCTCCGGGCACGTATCAGGTCACGGCGTCGGTTTATGCGGCCAACCCCGCCACCGCGTTCGACGTGCGAACCTTCGCCGTTGTTCCTGGTGCAGGAGAGCCGCTGGGTCTCGACCCCGAGGTTCTTGCGGGCGTTCAAGGTGAAGCCGTGAGCTACACCGCATCGTGGGAGGGCCTAGCCCCGTTCACGAACTACCTCGGAATCGTCAGCTATGGCGACACGGGAGCAACAACCGCAATTGAGGTTGTGACGCAAGACGACGTTCAGCCGGGAACCCCCGTGAACACCGTTCTGCCGACGATCTCGGGCAAGCCGCTGGTCGGCAAAAAGCTCACGGCTAGTGCCGGCGAGTGGGATGTCGACGGGCTGAAGTTCAGCTACCAGTGGCAAGCGAACGGCGAGAACATTGCCGGCGCCGATAAGAGCAAGTACACGGTCACGAAGGCTGACGAAGGCAAGGCGATCACCGTCGTTGTCACCGCCAGCAAGAAGGACCTGCCGAGCGCGAGCGCAACCTCCGAGGCTGTGATGATCAACTACAGCTCGAGCGTGAAACTGTCGGTGAGCAAGCACGTCGCGTTCTCGTGGAACACCGTGAGTGCCACCATCCGTGTCGCAACGGGTGAGGACGCTGCGGCAACCGGCACCGTCAAGGTGACGGTGGATGGCAAGAAGATTGACACCATCACGCTCGACGAGTCAGACAACGGGAAGGTGACGGTAATTCTGCCGAAACTCGATCGCGGTCTGCACCAGGTGCGCGCGCAGTTTACGCCCGCTGGCGATAACGTGACGGGCTCGAAGAGCAGTAACGACTGGGTCTGGATCGTCTTCTAGGCGCAATTTGCCCAGAAGCTAACCCTCAACAACAACGGCTGGTCACCTCCCCACGGGTGGCCGGTCGTTGTTGCGTTAAGCGCGCTCCGGTGAGAACCGCTAGTCGTCCTGCGGGCGACGCACGACGGGCGGCGGCCACGAGGTGTAGCCGAGCTCGCGAGAGATGTTGCGCGCAGTTTCGCGAAGCACATTCAGCACGTTGTCTTCTGGCGGCCATTCGCTCGACGGCATGACGACCGCGACCGCAGCGATGACGCTTCCGTTGCGGTCGGCGATCGGGGCTGCGATTGACGATTCGCCGAGAACGGCCTCGTCTTCCTCCGTGGCAATGCCGCGCTCGGCAATCTGCGCAAACTGCAGAATGAGTTTCGAGGGGTCGGTGATGGTGTCGCCGGTGAGGCTACGCAACGGTTTCTCGAAAAGCTGGTCTGCGGCATCCGCGTTGTAGGTCAGCAAGATCTTGCCCATGGCCGAGGCGTGCACCGGGATGGAGAGTCCGGTTTCGGGCATTTGCTCGCTGCCGTCTGGACGGTTGTTGTGGTGGATGACGATGACTTCGTCAAACAGTTCGGCACCGAGGCGAACGGCGAGCCCGGTGCGCCGCGAGAGTTCTTGGGTCCAGCGCATGGCTCGTGCCCGCACATCGAGGGTGTCGAGGTACACATTGGAAAGTTTGAGCAGTGCCGGGCCGAGCATGTATCGGTTGCCGTTGGGCTCTTTTGCGACCAAACCGTGGGCCTGAAGCGACTTGACAATGCCGTGAACGGTCGAGGGCGGAAGGCCGAGGCGGCCGGCGAGTTCGGTGATACCGAGGTGGCGCGCACCCTGAAGCGATGAGAGCACTTGTGCTGCTCGATCAATGGATTGGATCACCGTTGTTCCCCGTCATTTAGCCGGTATTCATTATGTCTGCGCCTGCGGTCTACTTTCGAACCGTGCGGGCTTGACAAGATGTAACTGAACGTAGCATATTCGACATTATCGAATAACGTTCCGATATTTTGGAACGCGGCGACACCCGGTCGCACGTGCATTTCAAGTTCAAAGGAGAACTAATGGATGAGAACAAGCAGTGGCAAAAGTTGGCTGCAGAGTTTCTTGGAACCGCTTTTCTAGTCTTCGTCGGTGTTGGCTCCGTGCCCGCGACCTTCATCCTGAACGGTGACGAGCCCTTCACGATGGCGAGTCTCGGAATCATTTCGTTCGCCTTCGGACTCATCGTTGTTGTCACGGTCTACGTGTTCGGCTACATCTCCGGTAACCACATCAACCCCGCGGTCACTATCGGCCTCGCCGTCGCCGGCAAGTTCGCGTGGCGTGAAGTTCCCGGCTACCTCATCGCTCAGTTGCTCGGTGCTACCGCCGGTGCTTTCGCGATCGTCGGCGTTCTCGGCCAGGCTGCAGTTGACGCCGGGTTGGGAGTCGCCTCCTTCAACCCCGACACGATCCCGGTTGGCCAGGCCTTCTTCGCCGAATTCATCGGAACGTTCATTCTCGTGTTCACCGTCTTCGGTGTGATCCACCGCAAGGCAGCCCCCGGCTTTGCCGGACTCGCCATCGGTTTCGTCGTCTTCGCCGCCATCATTCCTGTTGGCCCGATCACCGGCGCCTCCATCAACCCGGCCCGCACCACCGGCCCGATGCTCGTTCAGCAGATCATGGGCGGCCAAGTTGCGTGGGAGCAGCTGTGGGTCTATCTCGCCGCAGAACTGCTCGCCGGCGTCCTCGCCGCTCTCGCGTTCGGCTTCATCTCGAAGACCGCCGCTGACAACACCACCCTCACTGAAGCACTCACGGAAGAGAAGGCTAAGTAATGAAGAAACTGATCAACACCCCCGAATCAGTCCTGGCTGACGCGCTCGCCGGAATCGACGCCGCGCATCCCGAGCTGAAGGTCGATCATGTCAACCGCGTGATCTACCGCGCAGAACCCACCCGTGCTGGCAAGGTCGCCCTGATCTCCGGTGGCGGCTCGGGCCACGAACCGCTCCACGGCGGCTTCGTAGGCTTCGGGATGCTCGACGCGGCGTGTGCCGGCGAAGTATTCACTTCGCCCACCCCCGACCAAATGCAGGAAGCCACCAAGGTCGCTGACTCTGGTGCTGGCGTGCTGCACATCGTCAAGAACTACACCGGCGACGTCATGAACTTCGAGATGGCCGCCGAAATGGCCGAAGCGGAAACCGGCGTGAAGGTGGCCTCGGTCGTCGTCAATGACGACGTCGCGGTGCAGGACTCACTCTTCACTGCGGGACGCCGTGGGGTTGGCCTCACTGTTCTGCTCGAGAAGATCGTCGGCGCAGCAGCTGAAGAGGGTCAGGACCTCGCCGCGGTCACCGCACTGGCTCACCGGGTGAACGACTCCGGTCGTTCCATGGGCATGGCGCTCACGAGCTGCACCGTTCCCGCCGCCGGCAAACCGACCTTCGACCTGCCCGACGACATGATGGAAATCGGCGTCGGCATCCACGGCGAACCCGGTCGCCACCGTGAGAAGCTGGCGGATGCCGCCTCGATCGCCAAGCAACTGGTCGACCCGATCCTGGCCGACATGGACTTCACAGGTGCACCGACCATTGTGATGATGAACGGAATGGGTGGCACCCCGCAGATCGAGCTGTACATCATGTACAACGAGGTCGCGAAGCTGCTGAAAGCCGCCGGAGTTGAGGTTGCGCGCACCCTCGTCGGCGACTACATCACGAGCCTCGACATGGCTGGCTGCTCGGTCACCATCCTCAAGGCTGACGAAGAAATGTTGAAACTATGGGATGCCCCGGTGAACACCGCCGGGCTCCGCTGGGGAGTCTAAGAACAATGTCTACAAGCACCATCTCTCTCGACCAACTGATCGCCTGGCTTTCGCGGTTTCGCGATCTCGTTACCGAGAAACAGAGCTATTTGACCGAACTTGATTCGGCCATCGGCGACGCTGACCACGGCTCCAACATGGTTCGCGGAATGAATGCGGTAGTCGAGAAGGTTGGTGCAGAGCCCGCGACCGCCGCGGACGCACTGCTGAAGTCCGTCGGAATGACTTTGGTAACGTCCGTCGGCGGCGCGAGCGGCCCGCTCTACGGCACGCTGTTCTTGCGCATGGGCGTCAACGCTGGCCCCGTCACCGAACTCGACGCGGCCGCCCTCGGGGCGTCACTGCGAGCCGGTCTCGAGGGTGTTGTCGCTCGCGGTAAGGCCGAAGCGGGAGACAAGACTATGTTCGACGCGCTCGCCCCGGCATTGGATGCGTGGGATGCTGCTGTCGCTGACGGTGCAGATATCGCCGCTGCGGCATCCGCAGCGTTCGCTGCTGCTGAAAAGGGTCGCGATGCGACCGAGCCTCTCGTTGCTCGCAAGGGTCGCGCGAGCTACCTCGGAGAACGTAGTGCTGGCCACCTCGACCCCGGTGCCACCTCGAGCACGCTGTTGCTTCAGGCGCTCGCCGAGACTGTAGCGAGCTGACCGTGATCGGCATTGTGGTGGTGAGCCACAGCCCGGCGCTCGCGCGGGCCGCGGTGGATCTCGCCCTAGAAATGGTGGGGGAGACCCCGCCGCCGATCGCTATTGCAGCCGGCGCCGGCGACGGCATTATCGGTACGGACGCCGTAAAGGTCGCCGAGGCAATCGACGAGGTTGCCAGCGGCGACGGCGTTCTCGTCTTCATGGATCTCGGGTCTGCGGTGCTGAGCGGCACCATGGCCACCGAGTTCATGACGACGACCGACGAAGTTCGACTGACGGATGCTCCCTTCGTGGAAGGTCTCATCGCCGCGATTGTGCTCGCTAACGCCGGCGCATCGCTCGACGAGGTTGACCGCGAAGCTCGAGCTGCCATGGGCCCGAAGCAGAGCCAGCTTGCCGATCAGGGCGGTGCTGCGCCAGCGGCGGAATCGAATCCGAACGCTGCCGGAGTTGCTGCTGCCGTTGTTGCTGCCGTTGCTCCTGCTGCTCCCGCTGCTCCGGAGGCGACGACGGCCGGCCCCGCCGAAATTACAACGGACGCTACGCTCGTCAACCCTGATGGCTTGCATGCACGACCGGCATCTCTCATCGTGCAGGCGCTCGCGGGAATGGACGCGACGCTCACGATCACCGACGTTACCGCGGGCAAGGGGCCGGTCTCGGCGAAGAGTCTGATCGGAATTATGTCGCTCGGGGCAGCTAAGGATCACGTTCTGCGGTTTACAGCCACGGGTGATGCTGCGCAGCAGGCAATCGACACTCTCGTAACCATGACGGCCGATGGTTTTGGGGAACTCGCGAGCTAAGAACTCAAGGCTCCCCATTTCGGGGAGACATGTTCTGCGCTCTGCGGTAAGCCCCAGCACTCTTGGGGGTGCTGCGGGGTACTCTCAGCAACGACATGAATCGCCAGC
The DNA here is from genome assembly GCF_004118935.1 of Salinibacterium sp. UTAS2018. Classification (NCBI taxonomy): domain Bacteria; kingdom Bacillati; phylum Actinomycetota; class Actinomycetes; order Micrococcales; family Microbacteriaceae; genus Salinibacterium; species Salinibacterium sp. UTAS2018. The sequence continues at coordinate 1,421,411 of NZ_CP035375.1, read as the reverse complement.
TCACCCTCCTCTTCGCCGCCTTCGAGGCGCTGCTTGTTGTCGCTATCGGGATCGCTATTCCGCTGGTTCCGCTCACGCTGTTGTGGGGCATCCACTACGGTTTGGCGATCGACTGGACAGTGTTCTGGCGTGCGGCAGTCGATATTTGGCTGGTCGGTCACGGCGCCGACATCACCGTGGTGCTCGATCCGGCCGTAGCAAGCACGGTTGGCCTTCCTGCCGCGAGCACTCCCGTCACGATCACGATGGCCCTCTTAGGCTTCGCGCTCCTTACGCTCTTGTTGGGGGTGCGTGCTGGTCGTCGGGTCGCGGAGACCCCGCATCTGCTCCTGGGCACGCTCTCATCCCTTGCAACGTTCGGTCTAGCCTCGCTCGTGCTGACCCTGTCGGCGCTGCACCCGGTGGCGAGTCCGTCGCTGTGGCAGGGAATCGTGCTTCCCACCCTCGTCTTCGCGCTTGGACTGCTCATCGGCAGTCAGATCGTGTCGGCTAGCAATCCTGTTTCGGGAGTCATTCGCCGCTGGATTAGTGGATGGCCGGCTCACGTTCGCACGATTGTCGCAACCTCGTTGCGCGGCGGTGCGATCGCGGCTGCCGCTTTGCTCGCTGTCGCGTCTCTGGTCACGACAGCGGCGATCCTCACGTCGTTCGCCGACATCATCACCCTGTATGAAGGACTTCACACCGAGGTTCTCGGCGGAGTTGCGGTCACGATCGGCCAGCTTGCTCTTCTGCCGAACATTGTCGTGTGGGCAGCCTCGTGGCTTGTGGGGCCGGGGTTCGCGATCGGTACCGGTTCTGCTGTGTCGCCGCTTGCGACGACTCTCGGGCCTGTTCCCGCTATTCCCCTCTTGGGCTCATTGCCCGGGGGCGAACTCGCTTTCGGTTTTGTGGGCCTGTTGGCTCCGATCGTGGTGGGGTTTTTGGTGGCCGCCATGCTGGGCCCGCGTATCGCCGGCGAGCTTCGTCGTCGCGAGCTGGCGATCGTTGCGATCGGAATCGGCGTCGTTGCTGCGGCCATTATCGGACTTCTGGCGTGGGCATCCGCGGGGTCTGCGGGTCCGGGGCGTTTGATGGATGTCGGTCCTGAACCCTGGCTAGTCGCAGCGTGGGCCGCTCTCGAGTTCTCGGTCGCGGCGGGGCTTGGCCTCTTGGCGTCCGCTCGCCCCGAACGCGATAACGACGGGTTCGCTGAGCGCTAGGCTGGGTGCGTGCTCACACTCGTTGTCTTGATTTCCGGGGGCGGGTCTAACCTCGCTGCCCTGCTCGAAGCGGCCGAGAGTGCCGACTTTCCCGCTCGTGTCATCGCCGTCGGCGCTGACCGCGTTGCTGACGGGCTCGACCATGCCGAGCATTACGGCATCCCCACCTTCTCAGTGGCGATGTCCAACTTCGAAAACCGCGATACGTGGGGCGACGAACTGCTCGAGCAGATTCAGTTCTGGAACGCCGACCTCGTGGTGCTGAGCGGCTTCATGAAGTTGCTGCCGCCGCGAGTGGTTGAAGCGCTCTCGCCCAACATCATCAACACGCATCCGGCGTACCTTCCCGAGTTCCCGGGAGCCCACGCGGTTCGCGATGCTCTAGCCGCTGGGGCGACCCAGACCGGTGCCAGTGTTATCAAGGTCGACAATGGTGTCGATAGCGGTCCGATCATCGTGCAAGAGCGCGTGGCTATCGAGCCCGGAGATACCGAAGAACATCTGCACGCCCGCATCAAGCCGGTAGAACGGCGCTTGCTTGTGCAGACGATCGAAGACATTGCCACTAATCGCATCAACCTAAAGGAACTCTGAATCCCATGAGCGGCCCTAGCCACAATCCTGCCGATTTCCGCGAACGCAACGTTGTTCCGATCCGCCGCGCGCTCATTTCGGTGAGTGACAAGTCGCGCCTGCTCGACCTCGCTGGCGCCCTCGCCGATGCGGGAGTTGAACTGGTGTCGACCGGGTCGACAGCGAAGACGATTGCTGAGGCGGGCTACGACGTCACCGAGGTATCGAGCGTCACGGGCTTCCCCGAGTCGCTCGACGGCCGCGTCAAAACGCTGCACCCTGCTGTGCACGCCGGCATTCTGGCCGATCTCCGCCTCGAATCACACGAAGCTCAGCTCGCTGATCTTGGCATCAAGGCGTTCGACCTTGTCGTCGTCAACCTTTACCCGTTTGTCGCGACCGTGGCCTCGGGTGCCGCTCCGACCGACATCGTGGAGCAGATCGACATCGGTGGCCCCGCCATGGTGCGTGCCTCCGCCAAGAACCACGCCAACGTCGCGATCGTCACGAGCCCTGACAGCTACGACGAGATCATGGCGGCTGCAGCGGGGGAGGGCACGACTTTTGCCCAGCGTTATGCGCTTGCCTCGGCGGCGTTCGTCCACACCGCGGCCTATGACACCGCCGTGTCGCAGTGGTTCCTGACCGGTGCGCTGCTGGGCGAGAATGCGGATGCCGCGGCATCCGCCCCCACTCTTCCCGAGCACCTCACGGTTGCGGCCGACCAGCTCGCCGTACTGCGCTATGGCGAGAACGCCCACCAAGAAGCCGCCCTGTACGGTGTCGCTGCCCAGCCCGGAATCGCCCAGGCCACGCAGCTCGGTGGCAAAGAGATGTCGTACAACAACTACGTGGATGCCGACGCCGCCCTGCGCGCCGCCTTCGACCATGAGACTCCTGCGGTCGCCGTCATCAAGCACGCTAACCCGTGCGGAATTGCCACCGCGGCCAGCATCGCGGACGCTCACGTTTTGGCGCACGCCTGCGACCCGATCTCGGCCTACGGCGGAGTGATCGCGGCCAACGGAATCGTCACGAAGGCTGCTGCTGAGTCGATCGCCCCGATCTTCACCGAGGTTGTTGTTGCTCCCGGCTTTGAGCCTGAAGCACTCGAGATATTGAAGGCCAAGAAGAACCTGCGCTTGCTGCAACTGCCTGAGGGCTACGCCCGCGGCAACCGTGAACTGCGCCAGATCTCAGGCGGCATGCTCGTGCAAGAACTCGACGCGCACTTCTCGCCGGCATCATCGTGGACGCTCGCGGCCGGAGACGCGGCCGATGCTGCGACACTCGCCGACCTTGAGTTCGCGTGGCGTGCCGTTCGCGCTGTGAAGTCGAACGCTATTTTGCTGGCTGACGGCGGAGCATCCGTGGGTGTCGGTATGGGGCAGGTCAACCGCGTTGACTCGTGCCAACTGGCGATTTCGCGGGCGGGGGATCGGGCCAAGGGTTCGGTTGCGGCCAGCGACGCCTTCTTCCCCTTCGCTGATGGGCTGCAGCTTCTGCTCGATGCCGGAGTGCGTGCGGTCGTTCAACCTGGTGGCTCCATTCGCGATGAAGAGGTCATTGCTGCAGCGATCGAAGCTGGCGTGACGATGTACTTCACCGGAGAGCGCCACTTCTTTCACTAAGCGCGGCACTTCGCAGTTTCACGATCGCTGACGTGCGGCCGTGAAGCAATCGTGTGCGCTCTAGGCAAAAACATAGATTGATACAGATAGGTTTGTGCGCATGATCAGTGTGGGACGGCGCTTCGCCGCAGCTTTTATTTCAGGACTTGCCGTTGCCGGCACTGTCTACATCGCGACCGGTTTGGTGTTCTTCACCGCCAACGGGGCGGCGGCAGAGAACCTGCTGGCGATCGGCGAATACTTCTTGCCGATGGCCCTTGTGCTGTTTGTGCTGTATTCCTTGGCGGCAACCCTGGAAATCAACCGCTACTGGTACACGGCTGCGGTCACCGGCCTCGTGCTGGGTGTCGCTGCCGCGTTCTTCGGCACTGCGCTCGGCATTATCGCCACCGGCGCTGAATGGAATCCGGAGGCCGTTGCCTTCATTCTGGCCACGCTGCTCGGTACCAACCTTATTTTTGTCGTCGCCACGATCATCGCTGCAATCACCGTCGGGCGCCGAGTGTGGGCTGCCCTCGCCGTTCCGGCGCTTCAGCCGACCACGCTCACCGCTTTGGTTCGGGCGCCGTCGTCGCGCATGGCTGAGGGCGAACTCACGCACCTCGATCGCGTGCCCGTCGATGCCGAACTCGCGGACGCCCAGTGGGAGGGCTACGTTGCGGCTCTCCAAGCAAACGGTTTCGAGACGATCGAAGTGCCCGCCGCTGATGAACTGGCCGACTCTGTCTTTATCGAAGACATCGTCGTCATGTTCGGAGACGTCGCCGTGCTCACGAGTCCCGGCGCTGAAAGCCGCCAGGCTGAGACCGATGCCGTTCGGGCCAGCCTCGAAGATTTGACGCTCGAGTTGCATGAGATCACGCAGCCGGGAACGCTCGATGGTGGCGACGTGCTCAAGGTGGGCTCCACGGTGTACGTCGGCCGTGGTGGTCGCACGAACGCCGAAGGCATCCGCCAACTCCGTTCGATCGTTACTCCGCTCGGTTACACCGTGATCGCTGTTCCCATCGAGAAGGTGTTGCACCTCAAGAGCGGTGTGACAGCCCTTCCCGACGGCACGATCATCGGGTACCCCGATCTCGTCGACAACGTGGACGTCTACGACCGTTTCTTGGCTGTGCCCGAGGCAGAAGGCGCGGCGGTTGTCGTGCTGTCGGATGACGCTGTTCTCATGTCATCGTCGGCGCCCAAGACTGCGGCGCTCATCGAAAACCTTGGGTACCGCGTCGTGACTGTTGACGTGTCAGAGTTTGAGAAGATGGAGGGCTGCGTCACGTGCCTTTCCGTTCGAATTCGCTGAGTTGAGACTCTGTCAAAAAATTTAGCAATAACGATTGTGGTTAGGCCGGAGCAGGCATATTCTAAAAGGCTGTCTGCTGTGAGTCTGGCTGACGAACTGCAGCGGTTCACGGTCGCGCCGTAGCGACCCGCAGTAGTCACGATCATCGCTTGCGGTGATCCCTTTTCGTCAAGGAACCACGTTGTCTCACGAGTCTGTCCAGCCCCCGCGCGTTAAAGCCGTGGGCACCTTTGCGGCTATCCGCCGTTTATACCCCTACGCCAAACCGGCGATGCCCCATATCTACCTCGGAATGGCAGCGGCGCTAGCGGCTGGCATCGTGGCACTGCTGATCCCGCAGGTGCTGCGTTCGCTCGTGGATGGCCCCCTGCAATCGGGGGACTCTAGCGAGATCTGGCCCGCCTTCTTCATCGTTCTCGGGCTCGGTATCGTCGAAGCGATCATGATCGCACTGCGGCGGTATTTCGTGCTCACGCCGGGCACCCACGTAGAGGCGCGCATGCGCAACACCCTCTACATGACTCTGCAGCACTTGCCGGTGAGCTTCCACGACCGTTGGCCGAGTGGCCAGCTATTGTCGCGTGCCGTCAGCGACTTGAACCTCATCCGTCGCTGGCTGTCGTTCGGTCTGGTGCTGCTCGTGGTCAACGTGCTCACGATCATCGTGGGGCTGCTCTTCCTCGTGAATATCTCGTGGGTCCTCGGCGTGATCTTCATCGTCACCTCGATTCCGCTCTGGGTGTACGGCTACGTCTTTGAAAAGAAGTACTCGATTGTGGCTCGCCGCAGTCAAGACCAGACCGGTGACTTGGCAACGGCTGTCGAGGAGTCAGTTCACGGCATCCGTGTGCTGAAGGCTTTTGGTCGCGGCAAACATGCGCTCGTCGGATTCTCGGCTCAGGCTGAGAGCTTGCGCGGCACCGAGATCGAGAAGGCTCGTGCCATTGCAGGCATCTGGCTGTGGCTATTGCTCGTTCCTGATGTCATGTTCGCGCTCGGTCTGCTGGGCGGTGTCTGGCTTGTTGTCGAGGGAAATATTTCTGCTGGTGACCTGGTCGCGTTCTTTGCGACGGCGACCGTACTGCGCTTCCCCGTTGAGTCGATTGGCTTCCTGCTGTCGATGACGTTCGATGCGCGTACCGCTGCCGACCGTTTCTTTGAAGTGATGGACTCCGAAAACCCGATTACGGATCCTGACAACCCCGAAACGATTACGGAGAGCAAGGGGCACCTGAAGTTCACCAATGTGCACTTCCGTTACCCGGATTCGCCCGCGAACGTTCCTGACCTCGTGAACGGTGTCGACCTCAGCATCGAGCCCGGGGAGACGATGGCTCTTGTCGGTCTGACCGGATCGGGTAAATCGACGATCACCGCCCTCACCACACGGCTGTACGACGTGACCGGCGGTTCGATCAGCATCGACGGTGTCGACATCCGCAACCTCACGCTGCTTGAGTTGCGGCGGCACCTCGCCATGGCGTTCGAAGATGCCACCCTGTTCTCGTCGAGTGTGCGTGAAAACGTGCTGATGGGTCGCCCGGATTCAACCGAAGAACAACTGCGCGAAGCGCTCAGCATCGCTCAAGCCGACTTCGTCTACGAACTGCCCAACGGGCTGGACACCCTCGTCGGGGAAGAAGGCCTGAGCCTCTCCGGTGGTCAGCGCCAACGTCTCGCGCTCGCTCGCGCCGTAGCAGCGAGGCCCGCGGTGCTCGTTCTCGACGATCCGCTGTCTGCACTCGATGTCGATACCGAAACCCTCGTCCAATCTGCACTGGGCAAGGTGCTGAGCTCCACCACGGCGCTCATCGTCGCACATCGACCCTCGACGGTGATGCTCGCCGACCGCGTTGCTCTTCTTCAAGACGGCAAGGTCACCGCCGTCGGAAAACACTCTGATCTGCTGGCAACCAGCGACCACTACCGGTATGTCATATCCAGTCTCGAAGAGGAAGAACAGGAGGTCAGCTCATGAGCGTGATGGGAACCTCCGGCGAAGAGCGTAACGACTACACCAAGGACGAAAGCCGCCAGATTCGTCAGCGATCGCTGCGACTGCTCGGCTCGCTGATCGCACCCCTGCGCGCCCGCGTTATTCTCACGATGATCGTTGTCGTCGTGAGCACTGCAGCTCAGGTTGCAGGCCCCGCGCTGATCGCGTTTGGTATCGACAACGCTCTGCCCGCGCTCATTGAAGGCAACGCGCTACCGCTTGGGCTGACAGTGGGGGCCTATCTCCTCACGGGCATCGTCGGCGCCTCCATGATCGCCTGGTACACCGTGCTCAGTGCCCGCGTGAGTCAAGCGATTCTGTTCGATCTGCGCAAGCGAGTCTTCTTGCACACTCAGCGGTTGAGCCTCGAATTCCACGAGAGCTATACCTCGGGCCGCATCATCGCGCGCCAAACGAGTGACCTCGATGCGATTCGTGAACTGCTCGACTCGGGTATCAACCAGCTCGTTCAAGGTGCGCTCTATATGGGGTTCATCGCGATCGCCATGTTCTCGCTCGACTGGGTCAGCGGAGTCATTCTGTTCTGTGCCCTTGTGCCGCTGGCTTTCTTGACCCGCTGGTTCCAAGTGCGGTCACAATTGCACTTCCGTGCGACGCGCACTGCCTCCGCGAAGCTGATCGTGCAGTTTGTCGAAACCATGACCGGCATTCGCGCCGTGAAGGCATTCCGCAAAGAGGAGCGCAACCGCGAAGAGTTCGGCGGGCTCGTGGAGAACTACCGGGATGCCAACGCCCGCGTCATCCAACTGTTCGGAATCTTCGACCCGGGTCTCGTTCTCATCGGTAACGTTGCCCTTGCGATGATTCTCCTCGTGGGCGGTCTGCGAGTCTCCACCGGTGATCTTGCGATCGGCGCCCTGCTGGGTGCGCTGCTGTATGCCCGCCAGTTCTTCGCTCCGGCGCAAGAGATGGCAATGTTCTACAACTCGTACCAGTCCGCTGCGGCGGCCCTCGAAAAGATCTCGGGAGTGCTCGAAGAGCGCCCGACGGTGGCCGACCCCACGACGCCCATTGACCTGCGTAAGGCCAAGGGAACCGTGACGTTCGATGGTGTGGAGTTTGCTTACAACTCGGAGAAGGTGATTCTGCCGAAGTTCGATCTTGAGCTGCCGGCCGGTCAGACCGTCGCGATGGTGGGAACGACCGGGGCCGGCAAGTCAACGCTCGCCAAGCTGATCTCGCGGTTCTACGATCCCAGCCAGGGAACGGTACTACTCGACGGCGTAGACCTCCGCAAGCTGCATCCGAAAGATCTGCGGCGCGCGATCGTGATGGTCACGCAAGAGGCGTACCTGTTCTCGGGAAACGTGGCCGACAACATCGCGCTCGGCAAGCCCGATGCCACTCGCGAAGAGATCATCAAGGCAGCCAAAGCGGTGGGCGCGCACGAGTTCATTGAGGCGCTTCCCAACGGCTACGACACCGACGTGAACAAGCGTGGTGGCCGCGTGAGTGCCGGACAACGACAGCTGCTGTCGTTCGCTCGCGCGTTCATCGCCGACCCTGTCGTGCTGATTCTGGATGAGGCAACCGCGTCGCTCGACATTCCGAGTGAGCGTCTCGTGCAGGCTGGCCTGCAAACGCTGCTCGCCGATCGCACCGCTGTCATCATCGCGCACCGTCTTTCGACGGTCGCGATCGCTGACCGCGTGCTTGTGATGGAACACGGCCGCGTCATTGAAGACGGTACGCCGCAGGAACTCATTTCAGGCTCCGGCAAGTTCGCGCAATTGCACGCTGCTTGGCGTAACTCGCTCGTTTAGGGCCGGTGTCGCGCCAGCCTCAGGTTGACGCGATACCCGCCGTCGGGCATCCATTTCAGCGGCGTTGATTCGGCCTCGTAGTGTTGGAGCGCCTGGTCTTCGTGGGCAATGGGTGGGTGCCCGCCCGAACGGATGACGCGCCACCACGCCACCTCAGAACCGTAGCGAGCCATCACAGTGCCGACGGCGCGCGCGGCTCTTGAGCCGAGCGTGGCAGCAACCTCGCCGTACGTCATCACGCACCCGGGCGGAATCGACTCGACAACCTCGAGCACGCGGCTCACGAAATCGTCGCTGGGGGTGGACATCGTAAGCGTCGAGCTAGCGTGCGGGCGCGCGCAGAAGGTGCAGCGGAGAAGTCACGGTTTAGAGCGTGTACTCGCCGAGCTTCTCGCCGTACTGGGTTTCGCCGACAACCGTGAAACCGACTTTGAGGAAGAACTGTTCGGGGCCGTCGTCGCCCTCTTCCCAAATGGCGGTGATGCGGTCGAAGCCTCGACTGCGGGCTTCTTCGGCAAGAGCTTTGACGGCGAAGCGGCCGATTCCACCACCCTGGGCGTCACCGGCGACGTTGACGCGCCAAATGCAGCTGCGGAATTCTTCTTGCGACGCTTCGGCATCGAAGTTGCCGCGGATAAAGCCCACGACGGTGTCGCCGTCGAGCACAACACGGGGCCACGACGTGAGTGGATCGATGTAGGCGTCCGCAATCGCGTAGGAGGGCGGAGTGACGAACTGCTCCTGCCCGCGTCGAAGCGAGAGGTTGTTGGCAGCCACGATGGTGCTTGCCGATAATTCTTCAAGTCTTAGCTCACCCATGGATACAGGCTAACCCGCAGTAGACAGATGCGCCAAGGTATCTCGATGTCGAGATAGTTAGGAAAAAGAGTAAGCTGGTAGAGGCCACTAACTAAGGAGCAAAGCTTGTCCAAGATCAAGGTAGAAGGCACCGTCGTCGAACTCGACGGCGACGAAATGACGCGAATCATTTGGCAGCGGATCAAGGACACCCTGATCCACCCGTACATCGACGTTAACCTCGAGTACTACGACCTCGGCATCGAAAGCCGCGACGCAACAGACGACCAGATCACCATCGATGCGGCTCACGCCATCCAGAAGCATGGTGTTGGCGTTAAGTGCGCAACCATTACCCCCGACGAAGCCCGCGTTGAAGAATTCGGCCTCAAGAAGATGTGGCGCAGCCCTAACGGCACCATCCGCAACATCCTTGGTGGCGTTATCTTCCGCGAGCCGATCATCATCTCGAACATCCCGCGTCTGGTTCCGGGCTGGAACAAGCCGATCATCATCGGCCGTCACGCCTTCGGTGACCAGTACCGCGCCACCGACTTCCGCTTCAAGGGCAAGGGAAAGCTGACCGTGGAGTTCGCTCCCGAAGACGGCTCCGAGCCCATGAAGTTTGAGGTCTACGACTCTCCGGGTGATGGAATCGCTCAGGTGCAGTACAACCTCGACGACTCGATCGTCGACTTCGCTCGTGCCAGCCTCAACTACGGCCTCACGCGCAACTACCCCGTGTACCTCTCGACGAAGAACACGATCCTCAAGGCCTACGACGGTCGCTTCAAGGACATCTTCGAAGAGATCTTCCAGACCGAGTTCAAGGAGAAGTTCGAAGCAGCGGGCCTCACCTACGAGCACCGCCTCATCGATGACATGGTCGCTTCGGCCATGAAGTGGGAGGGCGGCTACGTCTGGGCCTGCAAGAACTACGACGGCGACGTGCAGTCCGACACTGTAGCTCAGGGCTTCGGCTCGCTCGGCCTCATGACCTCCGTTCTGGCCACGCCAGACGGAAAGGTTGTTGAGGCAGAGGCCGCTCACGGTACCGTGACGCGTCACTACCGCCAGCACCAGCAGGGCAAGCCCACCTCCACGAACCCGATCGCATCGATCTACGCGTGGACCCGTGGACTCGCTCACCGCGGCGTGCTCGACAACAACCAGGAACTCATCGAATTCGCTTCGACTCTGGAAGATGTCGTCATCAAGAGCGTTGAGGCCGGTCACATGACCAAGGACCTCGCACTGCTCGTCGGACCGGACCAGAAGTGGGAAACCACCGAAGAGTTCCTCGACACGCTCGACAAGAACCTCGCCACGCGCCTCGCATAATCTGCGTCTCGCGCGGTAAGTGACTGGCTCGCGCCGGTCACTATCGGAAGGGCCCGAAGGCTTCGGCTTTCGGGCCCTTTTGCGTGTGTGCCCACGCAGGAAAGTCGCCAACTCTCTCAGTACGCTGAGGCCGTGGGCGCTTCTCGGCGCTCGCTCGTGCAGGCCGCGAGAACGCGACAGCCTGGCATGCGTGAATCGTGAGGAGACAACAGTGACCGTCGTCATAGCCGGATGCGGTGACCTAGGGATCGAAGTCGGGCTCCGCTTTTCAGCGCTGGGGCATTCTGTGCTGGGCCTGCGTCGTTCGATCGAAAAGTTGCCGCCCGAGATCGCGGGGCAATCAGTCGACTTATCTTCGCGCGTGCCCACACTGCCTGCGGATACCAGCGTTGTTGTGATCGCCGTCAGCCCCGATGAGCGCACGCGCGAAGGCTATCTCGCGACCTACGTCGACAGCGTGCGCAACATCGCCGCGGCGATCGAGCGAGACTGCGCTGCTGCACCGAGAGTTGTCTATGTGTCGTCGACCGCCGTTTATGGCGTCGGCGACGGCTCGTGGGTCGATGAATCGACACCGGCGACGCCAACGACGGAGACAGCAACGGTGTTGCGGGAAGCCGAAGAGTTGTTGCTCGAGAGCGTCGCTAATTCGACGGTTCTTCGCTTGGCGGGTATCTACGGGCCGGGCCGCACCCGACAGATCGACCGCATCCGTGCCGGCGACGAAGCGGTGGCACACACCCCTTACTTCACCAATCTGATCCATCGGGATGACGCGGCCGAGGCTATTGTTCACCTTGCGACAATGGGCGCAGAGCCCGCCGATATCTATATCGGAGTCGACAACGAGCCGACCGATCAGCGCGCGGTCATCGAATTTCTCGCCCGCAGCCTCGACCGGCCCGTGCCGCCAACCAGAACGGATGAGGTTGGTGCTGGCAAGGGCGCTGGCAAACGCTGTCGCAATACTCTCTTGACCAGCACAGGCTTCTCGTTCACGTATCCGAGCTACCGGGAAGGGTACGCGGCTGTGCTGGCGGGGAAGGGCGTGCGTCACCGCTAGCCTCATGCGCGGGGCGCGCCTCATTGTTCTCATCTAACGTTCGGCAAGCACTCGGCTGACGTTGAGGATGGCTGCTTAGCGTCGAAGGGCAGCACAACTGCACCCGTCGACGAATTGGAGACTCAATGTCATCTCAGACCCACGCCACCGCAGATCAGCTCGACACCATCCGCTCCATCATGAAAAGCACTCGTATCGCGATGCTCACCACCATCGAAGCGAGTGGTGCTCTTCACAGCCACCCGATGACAGTGCAAGAAGCTGACTTCGACGGCGACTGCTGGTTCCTTGCTTCTGACACCGCGGATGCCGTGCAGCAGCTTCAGGCCCACCCCCACGTGAACGTCTCCTACTCGGGCTCCTCGCAGTGGCTGTCGCTTGCCGGCACCGCCGAGGTCGTGCGCGATCAGGCGAAGAAGTCGGAGCTGTGGGGTTCCTTCACCGACGTGTGGTTTGAGGGCGGCGAGACTGACCCCTCCATCGTTCTGATTCACGTGAAGGCCGACTCGGCGCAGTACTGGGAGAGCCCGGGCAAGGTTGCAACTCTTGTCGGCGTAGTCGCCGCGAAGGTGACGGGGGATGAGCCCAAGACTGGGTCCTCCGAATCCGTGACCGTCTAACTTTTTCGATAAGCACCCACACAGAGGGACGAGGAACTGATGAAACGACTTCCCGTATTGCGAAACGTTGACCGCCTCGAAGAGGCCACCTCGCTCGACCCTGCGGTTGAGAAGACCCGGGGAATCGTGGAGACAGTTCTTCGCCCTCGGTGGTTGCGAGATGTGCTGAACGGAGTGCCGCTCGGGCACCCCGTTCATCCGTTGGGCGTTCATGTCCCACTCGGGGCATGGATTTCGGCCGGCGTGCTCGACGCTGTGCCTGGCACCGAACAGGCATCGCGTGCTCTCGTCGGCGTGGGAGTGCTGGGAGCGAGTGGAACGGCAGTCGCGGGCTTCGCGGACTGGTCGAAGCTCGACGAGAAGCAACAGCGCGTTGGCCTGGTGCATGCCGCGGTTAACATCGTTGCAACGGGTTTCTTCGCGGCATCCTTCGTGCAACGCTCCCGCGGAAAGCACACGAGCGGCAAAGTGCTGAGCTACGCCGGGCTCGCGATTGCTTCTGGCGGTGGCTACCTCGGTGGGCACCTCACCTATCGGCAGGCCGCGGGCGTCAGTCACGCGCCGGATGTCGAAGCCACCTTCCCGAGCGGCTGGCAGCAGCTGGCGCCGCTCACTGACTTGCCCGAGGGCGCTCTCGAGAAGCGTGTCGTTGCCGACACCGAAGTAGTGGTCTTCCGTCGGGGTGAGCGGGTCTCGGTGCTCTCGAACACGTGCAGCCATCTCGGGGCCGAGCTTCACGACGGCTACGTCGTCGAGGACGATTCCGCTCCGGGTGGCGCGTGTGTGGAATGCCCGTGGCACCAGAGCGCGTTCTCGCTCGATACAGGCGAGGTCATCCACGGTCCGGCGACGAGTCCGCAGCCGCGCTTTGAGAGCCGCGTCGTCGACGGCACGGTCGAGATTCGGTTGCCGCGCTAGTCGAACCGAATGCCCTGAGGGTCTGAACTGCGCAGGGCGAGTCCCAGCACGATGATCGCTCCGAACGGGAAGAACGCGAGAAAGGCCCAACCGCCCGAGAGGTTTGAGTCGTGGAGGCGCCGCACCACGATAGCGATTCCGGGGATTGCGGTGAGCCACGCCCACCCTCCCGCGATAAAGGTGAGAACCACGAGCACCGGCGAATTGGCGACCGTAGCGTCGCCCCAGCTAGCAATGCTCAGAGTCGGATAGACGAGCGACCCGAACGGACCAAAAGTAAGTTCATTGGCGAGCGGGCGACCCGCGATGATGAGAGGTACGACAACCTGGAATGTGCTGATCACGGCGAGGTTTACGAGTATCCACCACCAGTATTCGCTGCGACTGGCACGACCGCGCATCCGGAACGAACGATCGAAGAACCGCCGCATTGCGTTCCGCACTGACGCGCCGGGGAGCGGGGCGCTCTCCGGGTCGATCGTGGGTGCTGCCATCGGGGCGTAGCTCATGATGACAGCTTAGGTGAGGTGTTATCGCTTTGGAAGGGTGGCGGAGTCTTCGCCGCGCACCGAGGGAGCTGGGGTACCCGACGACGCGGCCATCTGAGTCGCGTGCTCGAGGAGTACTTGCTTGAGCTCGGACACCTGCTCCGTGAGATCTTTCACTTCGCGACGGGTGGCAACGTGCGAGAGTTCGTCTTGGGCGGCGACCCGTTCCACGATCCACGAGGCGAGCGTCGCCGTCACGACACCGAGCAGGGCAATGCCGGCCACCATTACTCCACCGGCGATAACGCGGCCGAGCGTGGTGGCGGGGTAGATATCTCCATAGCCGACCGTGGTGATCGTAACGAAGGCCCACCAGATGCCGTCGCCCAGATTGGTGATCTGGCTGCCTGCGATGCTGCGCTCGGTATCCAGAATCGCGAGCCCGGCCACGAAGACGAGCAGCAGCGACGAGCCGACGGCATAGGTGAGAACGCCGCCGCGCACAGCGGTTCCGGCGCGACGCTGCAGAACGTTCAGGAGTGTGACTAAACGCAGCAGGCGCAGCGGGCGCAGCATGGGCAGTACGACGACAAAGAGATCGAAGATGTGCTTGCGGAACCAGAACCAACGGTGTTCCGCGAGAACGAGATTCACGGCGTAGTCAACCACAAAAACAACCCAGGTGACCGCGATAATGACTTCGGCAATCAGCATCGGAACACCGTCGAGGTTCGCGATGACTTCCCACGCGTAGGCGATCAAGAAAATCACAGCGGCGACAGTGAGAGGGATGTCCATGATCTGTTGCCAGCGCCGTTGAGTCATACAACGAGCCTAGCGAGGCATAGCAAGCCGGCAGTGCGCTGCTGCTTAGGAGAGCCTGTGCTGGCTGGCCGGATGCCGCGAACGAGAGTAAAACGAAGGTATGGCTACTTCTCGCTCCGTGACTCTGCGCTCAGCAGTGCGCCGCTATCCGCTCGTTGCGCTCACCGTCGTGGTGGGAGTCGTGGGGCTAGCGCTGAACTGGACCCCGGCATCCGCTGTCGTGCCCTGGTTGCTGTCGCTGTACGCGCTCGCCGTGGCGGCGCGCGAAGCGGTGTCGATGGTGCGCAAGCTGTTGCAGCGCCAGTTCGGGCTCGATGTGTTGGCGGTCACCGCGATCGTAGCGACGGTAGTAGTTGGCGAGTACTGGGCGAGCATCGTGATTGTGTTGATGCTCACCGGTGGTGAAGCGCTGGAAGATTTTGCGGCCGGTCGGGCCAAGCGTGAGTTGAATGCGCTGCTGGGTCGCGTTCCGCAAACGGCGCATCAGGTGACGACTGCCGGCGACATCATCGACGTGCCCGCCACCGAGGTCGCTGTGGGGGATCGCCTCGTAGTGCGCCCCTCCGAAATTGTGCCCGTGGATGCCGTGCTGGTCTCCGCCGCGACATCCGTCGACGAATCATCCCTCACTGGCGAAAGCATGCCCGTGGAGAAAGTAACCGGAGACGTGCTCTTGAGCGGGTCGGTGAACGGACCAGAAGCTGTCACGGTGCAGGCGAGTGCTCGAGCATCCGACAGCCAGTACCAACGCATTGTGCAGCTCGTCACCGAGGCAGCGGCGAGCAAAGCGCCCATCGTACGGTTGGCCGATCGCTATGCCGTGCCCTTCACCTTCGTGTCGATTGGCTTAGCGGCAATCGCGTGGTGGATCTCGGGCGACCCCGTGCGCTTCGCCGAGGTGCTCGTGGTCGCGACGCCCTGTCCGCTGCTGATCGCGGCCCCGGTCGCCTTCATGGCCGGGATGTCGAGCGCCTCGACCTACGGGGTCGTTGTGAAGAACGCCGGAACCCTCGAGGTTTTGGCCCGAGCGAAGACCGTGGTTTTCGACAAGACCGGAACGCTCACGAGCGGTCGGCCGGTTGTTGTCGACGTTCGGCCCGAAGGCGCGCTCACGGCCGACGAATTGCTGGCTCTCGTGGCGGCGGCGGAGCAGTACTCCTCGCACGTGCTTGCAGCATCCTTGGTCGAGGCGGCGAAGCAGCGCTCTCTTGACCTGCCCGAGGTGTCGGATGCTCGCGAAGTTGCCACCCACGGTGTGCAAGCCCGCGTCGGCAGCCAACTTGTGACCGTCGGTAAGCCCGCGTTCGTCGCCGAGCAGGCACCTGGGCTGACCCGGATCGACCTGGCGAGCGGCGAAGCAGCCGTGTACGTGGGCGTCGATGACCAGTACGCCGGCGCGATCGTGATGCGCGATGCCGTGCGACCCGAAGCGGCACAAACGTTGACTGAACTGCGCGGGTTGGGCATCCAGAACACTTTGATGCTGACCGGTGACGTGGAAGCGACAGCACGCAAAGTGGCCGATGAGCTCGGCATTAGTGAAGTTCACGCCGAGTGCCTGCCCGAAGACAAGGTTCGACTCGTGCACGCGACAACGCCGCGACCCGTCGTGATGGTTGGCGATGGTGTGAACGATGCGCCCGTGTTGGGTGCTGCCGATGTCGGGATTGCGATGGGGGCAAAGGGCTCGACGGCGGCAAGTGAATCGGCCGACGTAGTGATCCTCGTCGATGACATTCACCGGGTGGTGTCGGCAGTGCAGGTCAGCCAGCGCACCGTGCAGATTGCTCTGCAGAGCATCTGGATCGGTATCGCGATCAGCATTGGGCTCATGCTTTTCGCCATGACCGGCGCACTCCCCGCTGTTCTGGGCGCCGCGCTGCAAGAGGTCGTTGATCTCGTGACGATTCTCAATGCGTTGCGTGCGCTGAATCTGAAGCGTCGGTTAGGGGGCACGCCGAGTAACACCCCGGACCGCTCACGGGTATCGAGCTAGTAGCCCGAGAAGTAGTCGGTGTGGATGCGGCGGGCACCGTTTGCTCGCAGGGTCGACTTGAGGTCGTTGACGAGCGCGGGCGGGCCCGAGAGGTAAGCACGGCGGTCGGCCAGATCGGGCACGAGCGCGGAGAGAGCGTCGCCGTTCAGACGGCCTTCGCTGCCGAGCACCCAGCCCGCAGGCAACGCGGCGGCTGATTGCGGCCCGAAGACGATCACGCGTACTCCCGCCTCGACGAAGAGCCCGCTGAACGGCAAAGTTTCGGTGCTCGACGTCGCATAGATCAGCACGATGTCGCGGTCTTCGTCGTGGAGGTGGGAGTGCGCGACCTGGCTCGCGAAGGGGGTGACACCGATGCCGCCGGCGACGAGCAAGAGCGGTTCGGTGGTCTTTCGGGGGAGTACGAAGTCGCCCCAGATTCCGGTGCCGTTCACATCGGCACCCCGCGGCAGCGCGAGCAGAGCGGTCTTGAAGCTGCTGGTCCTGTCAGAAACGGTGAACGTGACGGAGACAGTGGCACCGGCATCCGGGGCCGAGGAGATGGTGAAGTAGCGACGCGCTCCCCGCTGGTCGGGCGAGGGATGCGGCAAGGAGAGCTCAATGTATTGACCCGCGCGAAACGAGAGGGGGCGGTGCGGGGCAAAGGTGAGTTCCCACGTTCCTGGGGCGATTTCTTCTGTCTCCGTGAGCGTCATCCGGATGGTGCGTCGTTGAGTGAACGCGAAGGCGACGAGGTTGCCGATGAGGAGCGCCAAGAGAGGGTCGCTGTAGAGGCTGCCGATTGAGAAAGGGATCGCGAACAAGAGCCCGACGAGTACAGCCAGGCTCAGACGTTGCCAGCGTCGCGGCGGCAGGGTGAGGGGTTCGCTCAGCATGAAGCCGGCGAAGAAGATCATCTGCGATGACAGGAACGTGAAGCTCAGCGCCTCGGTCAGGTCGCCGCCATTCGCCAGCGTGAGCGCAATACGGATGCTGGCCGCCACCACCACGAAGGTGATCCCGAGATCGAGGCGTTGCGTGCGGTACAGGATGAGGAACGCGGCGACCAGAATGACGGGTTGCAACCAGGGGGTTCCGATCCACCAGGTCGGAAAACCGAGCGGAACGAAGATGAAAACATACGCGCCCAGAGCAGCGGGGTTGAAGATATGGCGCCCACGGAATGCGATCAGAAACTTGGATGTCGCCGCGATCGTTGAGGCGAGGGCAATGGCGAGCAACCCACTGAGCTGCAGGCTCGGCGCCATGATGAAAAACACCAGCAGGCCCGTGATGAGCGACGACTCGAGGTGCGCCCGCTGGCGCACGATGCGAGCGCCGAGCCAGCTGGCGCCGTAGCTAAACGCGACGGCGACCGGCAGGCTCGCGAGCAGTGCGAAAGGATCGGGCGAGATCAGGCCGCCAAAGGCGAGCGCGATCGATACGACAGCCAGCACGGCGAGACTGCCGAGCACCAGCTTGTACATGGCGACGGCGCCGAGAGTTCGATCGAGCCAACGTGTCATAGAAATACTTCTCCGGGGAGGTCTGCCGAGTGTTCGACTCGGCCGGTTGAGTGCATCCGCACCCAGTGAAAATCGAACTCGGCTTTGAGCTCAGCGGGCTCAGCAAGGAAGAGTGCGGTGGCGAGGCCGTCGGCTTCGAGGGCTGTAGGGGCAATCGCCCAGGTCGCGATGATGCGGTCGGTCGGCTGCCCGGTGCGGGCATCCAGAATGTGGTGCAGCCCGGCCCAGGCTCGGCGGTTGGGGGCCGAGGCGCAGATCGCTTCGTTGCTCACCGTCACGACGCCGATGGCCTTGCTGGAGTCGAGCGGATGCTCGAGCGCGACCCGCAGTTCGCCAGCGCCGCGATGCAGAATATCTCCGCTCGCATCCACCGTGCTGGTCGTGACGCCGTGCTCGGCGAGCACCCCGGCCACGAGATCGACGAGGTAGCCCTTGCCTGCGGCACCCACATCGAGCACTGCGGGAGTGAGCGTGGTGAGGGCGCTGCCGTTCCAACTGATGGCTTCGTGCCATTCGGGCACCCGCGTGCGGATGGCGGCGGGCTGCAGCGAGTAGGTGCGGTCGTAGCCGAGCTCTTCTAGAGCACGGCCCACGAGCGGGCTCATAGCGCCGGCGGTGGCGTCATAGAGACGACGGTAAAGCTCGAACAGCGGGGGAGCATCCGCGGGAAAACTGTAGGTGCCGGGCGTGTGGGCGATCGTTCGCACAAGGGAGTCATCGCGAAAGCGCGAATAGGTGCGGTCGAACAGCTCGATTCGTTGCGCGATGGCAGTCTCAACGACAGAGCCAAGCGGCTCTGTGGTGTCGATCTGCCAGGGCGCACCGATGGCGTCAAACTGTTTACTGGGCGAGGGCATCCGCCTTGATCGCGTCGACGGCGTTGTTGAAGCCGCCGCTCGTGAGCGAGGAACCGGCTACCTTGTCGACGGACAGCTCATCGATGTTCTTGCCCACAACTTCGTTTGCGATGCCATCGATGAATTCGCCTTGGAATTGGATGGAGTTGGGGTTCTCGCCGTAACCCACGACGGTGACGTCGGTGATGGTATCGCTGGCGAGCGTGAGGGTAACATCCACTTTTTCTGGGCCGTTGGGGGAGGTATAGTCGCCCGACTCCGTGTAGGTGCCGTCGGCGTATTCAGTGCCGGTGGCGGCCGCATCGGGGGCGGTGGCATCCGTTGAACCGGAGTCGGTACTGCTGGTCGCCGGCGATGAACAGGCGGAAAGTGCACCCACGAGGGTGACACCGGCAAAGAGGGCTACGGCGGTCTTGTTGTCGGTGAGGCTGCGCATGGGGCTCCCAGAGGTTGGCGAATGTTCAGTATGCCCGAGCAACCCTGACGAGAAGCTGGAGTCATTGGAGACTTAGCGAGGATTGCCAGTCGTTAGTCGCTAGCCATTGCGAGGGCTGGCGTCTGCCTCGGCATCGTCGCCGTCGCCACCGTCGGCGCCGTCAGTCCCGTCGTCGGCATCCTCAAGTTCGGGCGCGGCGTCAATGGCCTGTTCGAGCTCGTCGACGAGCAGCGAATCGGGGGCGATAATTCCACCCCGATAGCCAGCGCGAGCGATCATGTGGGCCGAGACGGGGGCGGTGATCATCTGAAAAATGAGCAGAAAGATCAGCAGCAGAATCGTCGAGAGTTGGCGTTCCTGCAGGGCGATGGCCAAGAGGATGAAGGCCAAGCCCAGAATTTGGGGTTTGGTCGTCGCATGGAGGCGTGCGATCGCATCCGGAAAACGCAGCAGGCCAACCCCGGCGGCGGCGGAGAGGAATCCGCCGAGCAGCAGGGAGATACCGGTGAGGATGTCGAGCACAGTGTCGAGAGTCATGAGTTTGTTCTCCTCGACACGTACCGCGCCACGACAACTGAGCCGAGGAACGCCGTGGTCGCCAGTACGAGCATGGCGGGCAGGCTGCGAGTGTGGCCGTTGTACACCATCTCCGCTCCGAGCCCACAGATGATTGTCGTGAGAAGCATGTCGGAGGCGATCATGCGGTCGAGAATCGAGGGGCCGCGGATGATGCGATAGAGCGCCAGTAGGGCCGCGAAGAGCAGCATCAGACCGACGGCGATAAACACCCATTCGTTCATCGGGTGGCCTCCGTCTCGTTAATGCGGGCAAGGTCGTCGGAGGATCCGATGGCGCGAACGATGCGAGCTTCCACCACGAGCACGTGGGCACGCATCTTCTCAACGTCGGCAGCCGTGGTCGTACCGAAGGTGTGGAAGTACAGGATGGCGCGCTCGCGATCTACTTCAATGACGATCGATCCGGGCACCAGCGACATGGCGATCGCGTCAAGTGTCATCACGAAGTCGGAGCGAGTGCGCAGTTGGACGGCAATGACCGAGGATGTGGGGATCGGTCGCGGGTTGAGGGCTTGGAACGCGACCGTGAACGATGCCAGCGTGACGTCGGCGATGAAGTAGGCCAGAAAGACAAACGAGTACCAGAGATTTAGACGCCCCGAGATGTCAGCCGGAGGCAGATACAGCACCCGCGTGACGAGAATCGCGACGAGAAAACCGGTGAGAACGTTCAGCCAAGAGAACTGTCCCCAGAGAACGGCCCAGAGTACGACGAGCCCGAGCAGCAACGGCAATTGCTGCCAGACGCGGCCGCGAACTTCGGAGCGAGAGACGGTGGGTTCGGATGCGCGGGCCCCGCTGGCTGGGCTGGTGGGCGTAGGCGTATTCTCGGCGGCGCTCATTCAAGACCTCCCGGGAAGACAGTGTTCACGTAGTAGGCGGGGCCATCGATGTTTTCTCCGGCGTTGGCGCTCAGGTCAAAGAGCGGGGTCGCGAATATCGTGAGGGCGACGCTGACCGCGACCATCGCCACTGTCGCGCCGACCATGATGCGGGGCGTCGTGCGCGTCGTGGCAACGGCGGTGGTGCTCTCGTTCTCGGTCGCCATTGCCGGCGGGTTTTCGTAGTCGGCGACCTCTTCCGCGTCACGCCAGAAGACCATGCTCCAGGCGCGGGCGAGGGCGTAGAGAGTGAGCAGCGAGACGGCTGCACCGCAGCCGATAAGCACCCACGCAAGCGTGGAACCATTGTTGGCTCCGGCTTCGAACAGTGCCAGTTTGCCGAGGAATCCGGAGAACGGCGGGATGCCGCCGAGGTTGAGCAGAGGGATGAAGAACAGCACGGCTATGAGGGGACTGGCCTTGAGCATCCCGCCCAGCCTATTGATACCGGTGGTGCCACCCTGGCGTTCGACGAGCCCCGTCGCCAAGAAGAGGGTGGTCTGAACGATGATGTGGTGAACGATGTAATACGTCGCTGCGGCAAGGCCCGCAGCGGTATCGATGCCGATGCCGAACAACATGAAGCCGATATGGCTGATGAGCGTGAACGACAGCAGTCGTTTGATGTCGGATTGCGCGACCGCTCCCAAAATTCCGATCACCATCGTGAGCGCCGCCACGATCAGCAACACGGTGTTGAGCTCGCCATCCGGGAAGATGATCATTTCGGTGCGGATGATCGCGTACACGCCGACTTTGGTGAGCAACCCGGCGAACACCGCGGTAACCGGCGCTGGCGCCATCGGGTATGAGTCAGGCAGCCAGAACGACAGCGGGAAGACGGCGCCTTTGATGCCAAACCCGATCAGGAGCATGACGTGCAGAACCAGTTGAACGTCGGCGGGCAGCTCGGCAAGGCGAACCGTCAGCTGAGCGATGTTCACGGTGCCGGTCGCGCCGTAAATCATCGCGATAGCCGCCAAGAAAATGGCGGAGGAGACCAAGCTGACGACGATGTACACCGTGCCGGCGCGGATGCGTGGCTCGGTGCCGCCGAGCGTAATGAGCACGTAGCTCGCTACCAGCAGAATTTCGAAGCTCACGTAAAGGTTGAACAGGTCCCCGGCGACGAAAGCGTTGAAGACGCCGGTGGCGAGGATGAGGTAGGTCGGGTAGTAGATAGAGACCGGGGTTTCGCGGTCACCGTCGGCGAGACCCTGCCCCACAGAGAACACCAAAACGGCCAAGAGCACCGCGGCGGAGACCACGATCATTAGCGCCGAAAGTCGGTCGACGACGAGCACGATCCCATAGGGCGCGGGCCAGCCACCGACTTCGACGGCGATAGCGCCATTGGTGTTGACGGCCACGAGCAGTGCGGCACCGATCACGAGAACGGCGCTGAGCACGCTCACCGTGATGAATGTCTGAACGCGGGGACGTTTCGCTTGGGTCAGGGCTGCTGCAGCGCCGAGTAAGGGCAGCAGAACGACCAGAGTGGTTAGTGCGCTCATGCGTCTGCCTCCTTCTTGTCGATTTCGTGTTGGCGGCGTTCGGCGGCAAGGCTCTCTTGCTCTTCGCGTTGCTCTTGTTCGTTCAGGTCGAGCGCGGTGGAAATGGCGGCCGCGGCCTTGGTTCCGAACTCGGTGTCGTCAGCAGCGACGTCGCGATCGTTAGTGACCGAGCTGCGGCGGCGGCCCATTGCGAGGTCTTCAGTGTCGTCGTAAACCACATCCGCATTGGCCAAGCGCCAGGAGCGATAAATCAGAGCGAGCAAGAACGCGGAGACACCGAAGGTGATCACGATCGCAGTGAGGATGAAAGCTTGCGGCAGTGGATCTGCCGTTGCCGCGTCTTCACCAAAGAACGCCGCAGCGCCGGAAGGGCCGGACACGATGAGGATCAGCAGATTGGTGGCATTGCCCACGAGCAAGAATCCCAGTAGAACGCGCGTCATGCTGCGTTCGAGCAGGAGGTAGACGCCGACCGAGTAGAGCACGACCATGATGACGACGAGGGTGAGCGAGGCGTTCATATGGTGCTTCCGCTCTCGAGGCTTTCAGAGGACTCTTCGCGCTGACGGTCGATTTCGGCGCCCAGACTGCGGAGAACGTCCAGCACCATTCCGATGACAACGAGATACACCCCGATGTCGAAGATGGTGGAGGTGGAGAACTCCACGTGACCAAGCACGGGGATGGTGGCCTCGAAGAACGTGGAGGTGAGAGCATCCGCCCCCAGCAGGAGCGGTACAGTCGCGGTGCCCGCAGCGAGCACGAGGCCAACGCCCAAGACTCGGCCGGCATCGAAGGGAGCTGCCGCACCGAGTTCATAGCGCCCACCGGCGAGGTAGCGACCGGCCAAGGCAAGCCCGGCCACGAGCCCAGCAGCGAACCCGCCGCCGGGCAGGTTGTGGCCGGCGAACAAGAGGTAGAGCGACAGCACGACTAGAGGGTGGAAGAGCAAGCGAATGACTACTTCGAGAAGGATCGACCGGTTCTCGGGGGCCAGCTTGCGGCCAGCGAGCAGCCAGGCGTTGCGCGTGGAAGGGTCTTGTACGCCCGGAACATAGCCGGAAGAGACAATTTCCCGCGACGGCTTGAGGCGCACGCGGATCGTTCCGCGGGCGCGAGCCTCAGAGACACGAGGCAGGTTATCGGTGCGGCTGCGCAAGAACACGAGGCTCGCGACACCGGTTGCTGCGGCCACGATTACCGAGAGCTCGCCGAGAGTGTCCCAACCGCGGATATCGACGAGCACGACGTTGACGACGTTGCTGCCGTGACCGATGTCGTACGCCAACTGGGGGAGTGCCTCGGAGATCGGGGCTGCGCTTCGGGCGCCAAGTGCCACGACCGCGACGACGCCCATCAGGAGCCCGACCGAGATGCCGACGGCCGCGCGGAGAACCCGGCGCGAGCTGCCGTGAGCTTTGCCGAGGCGGGCAGGTAAGCGGCGAAGCACCAACACGAAGGCGATGAGCGTGACGGTCTCAACCAGAACCTGAGTAAGCGCGATGTCGGGGGCGCCGTGGAACGCGAACAACGCCGCCATTCCGTAGCCGACCACTCCAACGAGAACCGCCGCTTGGAATCGCTTCTTGGCCGCGACGAGTGCAATCGCTGCAACGATCATGAGGGTACCGACGGCGAGCTGGGCTGGACTATCAAAGAGACGGATGGAGTCGGGCCACGTACGATTCAACGCCAACGCGCTGCCTACCGAACCCACCATCACGAGCAGGATGACGGTGAGGTAGAACGGCAGCGAACCGCGCTGGGTGGTCGCCGTCACTCGCAGCGAAACGCGGTCGAGAGTGCGCAGCGTGGAACGGTACAGCTTGTTCGAGTCGACGAGGGCGGGTACCCGTGACTGCAGCGCGAAAACCTGCGTGCGTGCCCAAAACAGTGCGAGGCCGCCGAGGAGCGTGGCGGCAGAGATAAAGAAGGCGGCATCGAAGCCGTGCCAAAGCTTGAGAGAGTACTCGTAGCCCTCCGAGGGGAATTGCTGCGAATAGCCCTCGAGCACGGTGCCCACAGCACCAAAGAGAGGTGCGAGAACAAGGCCACTGGCCGCGAGAATGGCCGGGGATGACAAGAACCACACGTTCTCGTGCAGCGGCCGTACGGTTTCGACACCGTCTTTGCTGGCGAACGCGCCCCACAGAAAGCGGGCGCTGTAGGCGACGGTGAGGGTGGAGCCAACGGCGACGCCGATAATGGCGATCCACCCCAACGCTGAGCCCTCGCTTGCGCTCTCAAGGAAGCCAGCCAGCACGGACTCTTTTGCCACGAACCCTGCGGTGAAAGGGACACCGGCCATCGATGCGGTGGCGATGATGGCAATGATGGTGAGGAAGGGTGCTTCGCGGCCAAGCCCGCTGAGCTTGGTGAGGTCACGGGTGCCGACTCGGTGGTCGATAAGGCCGACGGTTAAGAACAGTGCCGATTTGAAGAGGGCATGTGCCAGAAGCAACGCGACTCCGGCAAGAGCCGCGGTACGCGTGCCGAAACTCACGACCGTGAGCAAGAACCCGAGCTGGCTCACGGTGCCATAGGCAAGAAGAAGTTTGAGGTCGACCTGGGTGAGTGCGCGCCATCCGCCGACCAGCATGGTGAAGATACCGAGCCCGAGCAGCAGCGGTTGCCAGCCGGGGGTCTGAGCAAAACCGGGAGCCAGCCGCGCGATGAGGTAGATGCCAGCCTGCACCATCGCCGCCGCGTGCAGATAGGCGCTGACCGGAGTCGGGGCGGCCATGGCCGAGGGCAGCCAGAACTGGAAAGGAACGATCGCCGACTTACTGATCGCGCCGACGAGAATCAGCATGATTGCGATTGTCACGACGGTTCCCTCGGGCGCAAGATCAATGAGGCGAGCCAAACTGGCGGTGCCGGTGCGTTCGGCGAGCATCACGAGCCCGACCAGCATCACGAGGCCACCGGCGGTGGTGACGATCAGAGCTTGCATCGCCGCAATGCGGCTCGCGAGGCGACCGGTGTAGTGACCGATGAGCAGGAACGAGAACACCGTCGTGGCTTCCCACAGGATGAAGAGCAGATAGACGTTGTCGGCGATCACGAGGCCATACATTGTGCCCGTGAAAGCGAGGAAGACAGCCGCAAACCGACCGAGCCCCGTTTCGTCGGCGGCGAAGTATTTGATGCAGTAGAGCATCACGAGCGTGCCCACGCCGGTGACAACGAGGGAGAGCAACCACGAAAGGGTGTCGACGCGGAAACTCAAATCGAGGTTCAGCTGCGAGATCCAGGGGATGGTTTCTGTCGGAGGGGTGCCCGCGAGAACGGCAGGAGTCTGCAGCAGGGTGAAGATAAATGCCGCTGCCGGAATGATCGCCGTGACGAAGAAGACGCGAACGCCCCAGCGGCGAGTGAGCGCGGGGACCACGAGAGAAACGACCGCGAAGGCGCCGAGCAGCACGATCACGAGGCTCGCCGTTTCGAGCGGGGGCTGGAACCTTGCGGATTCAGGGCAGTTCTCCCTCAGGATGCTCGATCTGGTGGTCGAGTGTTGCCGCGCCGCCAGAGTGAATGGCGTTACGGCAGATTGGCGAGATGGTCAGTGTCTTCGTCGCTGACATTCTACCGGACGGATATCTGGGTGAGCGGTGACGATGTCTCCGTTAAAGCTCACGAGCCGCACAAAGACCACTTCCTGTTTTCTCACGCTGATCGCGGCAGTGGTTCTAAGGTCGATGACATGGCAGAAGTAGTGATCGTCGAGTCGGCAGAGGCAGCGGGCGAGGTCGCGGCCGACCTCATCGAGGCGCTCGTGCGCCAGACTCCGGATGCCGTGCTCGGCCTAGCAACAGGGTCGACGCCCCTAACAACCTGGGCCGCGCTCGCGGCTCGAGCACTCGACCTCTCTGCTGTGCGGGGCTTCGCTCTCGATGAGTATGTCGGATTGCCTGCCGGGCATCCCGAAAGCTACCGCTCGGTCATCACTCGTGAAGTCGTTGAGCTGCTCGGGTTGACGCCCGAACTGGTGCAGGTACCCGCGGAGACCGGGCCCATCGAGACCGCGGGCGACGACTACGAGCGCGCGATCGTCGCGGCGGGTGGCGTCGACCTGCAAATTCTCGGAATCGGTTCGACGGGCCACATCGGCTTCAACGAGCCGGGATCCTCGTTCGCGTCACTCACCCGCGTGAAGACCCTCACGCAGCAGACGCGACTCGACAACGCGCGTTTTTTCGATTCGCCCGACGACGTGCCCATGCACTGCATCACGCAGGGGCTCGGTACCATCCAGCGTGCGGGGCATCTGGTGCTGCTGGCGTTTGGCGAAGCGAAAGCGGCGGCGCTCGCGGGAGCGGTCGAGGGTCCGGTGACGGCGAGCCTGCCGGGATCGGCAATTCAGCTGCACTCCACCGTCACGGTCATTGTGGACGAGGCTGCGGCATCCGACCTGAAGTACGCCGACTACTACCGCTACGCCTGGGAGAACCGCCTCGACTGGGAACGGCTGCGCTAAGCGCGACTGACGCTAACCAGCGCAAGATTGCGGCTAACTAGCGGAAGATGATCGTGCGCGCCCCATCGAGCAGCACACGATCTTCGGCGAACCACTTCACGGCTTGCGTGAGGGTGCGGCTTTCTTCGTCTTGACCGATCGACATGAGTTCGCTCGACGTGCTGGCGTGGTCGACGCGCACCACGTTTTGCTCGATGATCGGGCCCTCGTCGAGGTCGCTCGTCACAAAATGAGCGGTGGCGCCGATGAGCTTCACGCCGCGCGCGTGGGCCTGCTTGTACGGGTTCGCGCCCTTGAAGCCGGGCAAGAAAGAGTGGTGGATGTTGATGATCTTGCCGCTCAACTGTTCACACAGTTCAGGGGAGAGGATCTGCATGTAGCGGGCAAGCACCACGAGTTCGATGTCGTGTTCTTCGACAACTTCGAGAATGCGCTCTTCGAACGCCAACTTCTGGCCGGGTGTCGTGACCGCGTGCGATTCGAACGGCACTTCGTAGAACTCGGCGAGTGAACCGAGATTGGGGTGATTGCTCATGATCAGCGGCAGCTCGATCGGCAACTGGCCCGCACGCTGGCGATAGAGAAGGTCATTGACGCAGTGTCCGGACTTGGATGCCAACACGAGGGTACGCAGCGGGCGCCCCACCACATCGAGTTGCCATTCCATCGCGTACCGCTCGGTCACGGGGGCGAGAGCTTGCTCGAAAACCTCGCGCGGAGCATCCGACTGCACCTGCAAGCGCATGAAGAAACGGCCAGTGTCATCGCTGGAGAATTGCTGCGACTCGGTGATATTGCCGCCGGCCTCGACGATGGCGCCGCTAATGGCGTGAACGATGCCGGGCTTGTCGTCACAAGTGAGGGTTACGATCCAGTGTGTTGAGGTGGTCACTGATTTAGCGTACCGGTGCTGGCGGTAGAGTAAGTCGAACATGAGCACGCCACGCATTCCTTCAGCTTCTCCGTCCACTCAGGCTTTTCCGTGGGCTGGCCTCTTTACTCTCTCCGCATTGATCTTCACCTCGGTCACTAGCGAGTGGCTGCCGACCGGACTGCTCCCTGAGATAGCCGCCGAATTGTCGGTCTCTGAATCGCAGGTCGGCCTACTGATCACCATCTTCGCGGCCACCGTCGTCATTTCTACGGCGCCTCTCGCTGCCCTCACGCGTAACCAGCCGCGCAAGAAGCTCGTCATCATCGTGCTGATTGTCTTTGTGATCGGCAACCTGCTTGCGGCCGTGGCGCCCAACTATGCGGTGCTTGTGATTGCGCGAATAATCGGCGGGCTCTCGCACGGCCTGTTCTGGGCTGTGGTCGGTGCCTACTCGGCCCACCTCGTTCCGCCGCATCAGGTCGGCCGCGCCGTTGCCGTGACAAGCGCGGGCGCAACGGCCGCCTTCGTGCTCGGAGTGCCGGTCGGTACAGCCCTCGGTCACGCCCTGGGTTGGCGCCTCGCCTTCGTAGTGATCGCCATTATTATCGCGGCGCTCACCATCATGGTTGTACGAATCTTGCCGCCGGTGAATCACCAGCACCCTCTCGCCACTGGCGAAATCTCGATCCCGCTGCGCAAAGATCGCTCGGTTCCCGGCGTGATTTACGTGTGTATTCTCGTCGCCTTGGCGATGCTCGGCCATAACCTCTTTTACACGTACATTGTTCCGTACCTCATTGGCCCAGCCGGAATCGACAGCGGCGCCGTTGCCGGCGTTCTCCTGATTTTCGGAGCGGCCGGAGCCGTGGGCCTCGCATTGGCGGGCATGCTCGTTGATCGTTTCCCGCGCAGCATCATCCCCGTCACCGTCGCTCTCGTTGCGATCTGCGCGGCGCTCCTCGGCATGTTCCCGGCCGAGCCCGCCATCATGTTCACCGTCATCGTGGTGTGGGGCATCGCCTTCGGCGGAGTACCGGCCATGATGCAAACGCGACTCCTGCAGCTGGCTTCACCGCGCATGCGCGATGTTGGCTCGGCCTATCTGACCACCTCGTTCAACGTCGGTATCGGTGGTGGAGCGCTCGTAGGCGGCATCCTCCTCGACGAGTACGGCGTGATTTCGTTGCCCTACGTTGACGCCGGCATTCTGGGCGTCGCCGTAGTGTTCGCGATTGTCGGAGGCGAACTGCTCAGGCGCCGGGATGCTCGAACAGCGGCAATTCGACGCCAGCAGCCCACACCGCCCGCACCCTAAAGTCGCGGTCGAGCAACACGGCGTCAGCGGCGAATCCGGGAGCCAGCGAACCCAGATCGTTCTCGCGGCCCACAGCGCGAGCAGGAACAGCGGTAGCCGCGGCAACGGCCTGGGGCACGCTCAATCCCACGTCGGTGATGGCGCGGCGCACTGCGGCATCCATCGTGAGGGTTGAACCGGCAATGACGCCGCTGTCACTCAAACGGGCAACGCCGTCGGTCACGATGACGTCGAGCGAACCCAACTCGTACTGGCCGTCGCCAGCGCAGGCCGCCGCCATGGCATCGGTCACGAGCGCAATGCGGCCGGGGGCCGAGGCGAACAGCATGTTCACGACATTCGGATGCACGTGAACGCCGTCATTGATGACCTCAAGCGTGACGCCCGGTGCTTGGAATGCTGCGGCCACGGGGCCTGGTGCCCGGTGGTGAATCTCGCGCATCGCGTTGAAAGCGTGCGTCAGGATGCTCGCGCCGGCCGCGAACGCGGCACGGGTCTCGGCGTAGGTAGCGGCAGTGTGCCCCACGGCCACGCGAACTCCGGCCGCCACGAAGGCCGCGATTGCGTTGCTGCCACCGGCAAGTTCCGGTGCCAGCGTGATCTGGCGCAGCGTGCCGTCGGCGGCATTGAGGAGTTGGTCGATTTCGGCTGCGGTAGGAGACCGCAAAACAGCGGGATCGTGCGCGCCCCGAAATTCCTGATCGATAAAGGGGCCCTCGAGGTGGCTGCCCAGGATCAGAGGGTCGTGGCGGGCTAACTCCGCGACGGCGGCGAGGTTCGCGAGTAGTTTTTCGGGCGAGGCGCTGATGAGCGAAATGACCGACCGTGTTGTGCCGTGGCTGCGGTGTGCGGTGAGCGCCTGAGCGATCGCAGCGGGACCGTCGTCGAAGGCCGCTCCTGCTGCTCCATGCGAGTGGATGTCGATGAACCCCGGCGTGAGATAGTCGCCGCCAGCATCAGCAACGTCAGTCGCAGCATCCGCCCGGGAACGCCACGAGTCGCCGGTGCCGGTGCCCGCCACCACTGCTCCTTCGAAGCCGACCCACGCATCCTGCTGCGAAACACCGTCGCTGACGAGCGTCGCGGAGTGGATGAGGCGGGTAAACATGGGGTCCGTTCGGGGAGGTGGGAGCGCTCTACTCTGAACGTTGCGCGCCGCTGAGGTAGTCCAAAGTCTGCCAGAAATAGAGGTTTTTTCAAGGGTGCTTTAGACCACTTGGAGTGCAGACATTGTTCCGCCCCCGCGGAAAGTCGTGGGGTATCCACTGCGCGGCTCCAGCCTTCAGGCGGTATCTTGGAAGTATCCACCACCTGTCGCAAGGAGATCATCTGTGTCCTCGTTCCTTTCGCCTCTTTCTGAGGTAGACCCCGAGATCGCTGCGGTGCTCGCTCAAGAGCTCGACCGCCAGCGCAATACGCTTGAGATGATCGCGAGTGAGAACTTTGTTCCGCGCGCTGTTCTCGAGGCGCAGGGCTCGGTTCTCACGAACAAGTACGCCGAGGGTTACCCGGGGCGTCGCTACTACGGTGGATGCGAATTTGTTGACGTCGCAGAGAAGCTCGCTATCGAGCGCGCCAAGAGCCTCTTCGGTTCGGCGTACGCCAACGTTCAGCCTCACTCGGGAGCCTCCGCCAACGCGGCAGTGCTGTCGGCAATCGCGCAGCCCGGCGACCGCATCCTCGGTCTCTCGCTCGATCACGGCGGGCACCTCACGCACGGTATGCGTTTGAACTTCTCCGGCAAGCTCTACGAAGCTCACGCTTATGGCGTGAACGAAGAGACCGGCGTTTTGGACATGGCGGATGTTCGGGCCAAGGCCCTCGAGGTCAAGCCTCACGTCATCATCGCCGGCTGGTCGGCTTACTCCCGTCAGCTCGACTTCGCCGAGTTCCGTTCGATCGCCGACGAAGTAGGCGCAACGCTCTGGGTCGATATGGCTCACTTTGCTGGTCTCGTTGCTGCCGGTCTGCACCCGAACCCCGTTCCTTTCGCGGATGTCGTGTCGTCGACCGTGCACAAGACCATCGGTGGTCCTCGCTCGGGCTTCATCCTCACCAACAACGTTGATATCGCGAAGAAGATCAACTCCAACGTGTTCCCCGGTCAGCAGGGTGGACCGCTCATGCACGTGATCGCCGCCAAGGCGACCGCGTTCATGCTCGCGGCATCCGACGACTTCAAGGACCGCCAGGAGCGCACCCTTCGTGGCGCGAAGCTTCTCGCAGAGCGTCTTGTGCAAGACGACATGACTTCGCTCGGCGTTGACGTTCTCACGGGCGGCACCGACGTACACCTCGTGCTCGTTGACCTGCGCAAGTCTGAGATCAACGGTCAAGAGGGTGAAGACCTGCTGCACTCGGTGGGTATCACCGTGAACCGCAACTCGGTTCCCGCTGACCCGCGCCCGCCCATGACCACCTCGGGGTTGCGCATCGGTACGCCGGCGCTCGCCACTCGTGGTTTCGGCGACGCCGAGTTCACCGAGGTTGCCGACATCATCGCCGAGGCTCTCAAGCCCGGTGCTGACACCGCAGCGCTCAGCGCCCGCGTTCGCGCGCTCGCCGACGCCTTCCCGCTCTACGAAGGTCTCGAAAGCCCCGGTAGCTGGGCCTAAGAAACCCTGAACCGGGCTGAAACAGCCTGACGCTCGAGAGCTCATCGCCGTGTGAACACGGAGGTGGGCTCTTTAGCGTTTAATGGAGATGGCAGTTGTGTAGGTGGCCGATCAGCGTATGGGCCCGATTCGAACGGAAGACGATGACCGCAGTAAAGCTTGATGGTGTTGCCACAGCAACCGCAGTGAAGAATGAACTGCGCATTCGCGTTGACGCGCTCAAGGCTCGCGGCATCACTCCGGGCCTAGGCACCCTTCTCGTGGGCGACGACCCCGGAAGTCGTTCCTACGTTGCCGGCAAGCACCGCGATTGTGCCGAGGTGGGCATCGAATCTATTCGCGTCGATCTGCCGGCCACGGCATCCGCTGATGAAGTTCGGGATGCCATTGTGGCGTTGAACGAGAACCCTGCCGTCACCGGCTACATCATTCAGTTGCCGCTGCCCGCCGGGCTCGATGAGAACGCGATGCTCGAACTCATGGACCCCGCCAAGGACGCGGATGGCCTGCACCCCACTAACCTCGGTCGTCTTGTGCTCGGCGTCGGCACGAAGCTCGATTCGCCGCTGCCCTGCACCCCGGCCGGAATCGTCGAAATGTTGGAACGCTACGACGTCCCGATCGCGGGCAAGCACGTTGTTGTTGTCGGTCGCGGCCTCACGGTCGGTCGCCCGATCGGTTTGCTCCTCACCCGCAAGGGGCTGGATGCCACCGTCACCCTCACGCATTCCCGCACAACCCAGCTGGAGACCCACGTTCGCCAGGCGGACATCGTGGTTGCCGCCGTGGGTTCTGCCGCGCTGATTCGCCCCGAGTGGATCAAGCCGGGCGCCGCCGTGCTCGACGTGGGAATCACTCGCGTGATCGACGAAGCAACCGGAAAGGGCCGTCTCGTCGGAGACGTTGATCCGGCTGTTGCTGAGATCGCCGGCTTCCTGTCACCGATGCCCGGTGGCGTTGGCCCCATGACCCGCGCGATGCTCGTGAAGAACGTCGTCGACGCGGCTGAGCGGCTGTAACGGTGTCGTCGAAGCGTTCGGCGCAGCCGCAGGGCGGTCCCGTTAAACGCGCCCCGCGTAAGCGTCGTTTTCCGTGGGCTCGACTCTGGGTCTGGGCAGGCACCGTGGTGGCGTTCGGCTTCGCCATCGCGCTAGTGCTGAAAATCGTTAGCGAGTAACACGGTCGCTTAGCGGTCGCGCAGTGCTCCCATCGAGGGCGAGACGGCCGTAACGGTGGGCTGGCCCCAAGCGTGCTCAGCGAAGGCGCCATCGAGAGCTACCCGCACCCGGGATGCCGTGTCGGTGTCGACGAGAGCGACGGCGACTCCGCTGAACGGGCGGCCGAGCATCCGCGCGCCGAGGGCACCGGCAGCCAGCGCAGTTTCGACGGCAAGGTCCACCTCTGTGGTGGAGATGCCGTAGTCGTCGCGCAGGCTCGCATGTGAGGCATCGAGCAGGGCGCCGAGCAAGCGAGGGGTTTCATCGCGAATGGCGAGAGCCGCGTCGCGCACCCGTTGGTTTTCGGTGACGGAGTGCAGCGTGCGGCGCACTTCGTCATCCGCTGCGGCGGTATCGAACGCGTCGGCGGTGGGAGCGTCGGTATCAATGACGAGAAGCTCGAGACCGGCCGTCTGCCAGTCGAGGGGGAGCGGCTCGGGGCGTTCCTCGCCCTCAAGGCGCACGAGGGCGTGATCGTCGAGGGCGAAGACACTCGC
The DNA here is from genome assembly GCF_004118935.1 of Salinibacterium sp. UTAS2018. Lineage (NCBI taxonomy): Bacteria > Bacillati > Actinomycetota > Actinomycetes > Micrococcales > Microbacteriaceae > Salinibacterium > Salinibacterium sp. UTAS2018. The sequence continues at coordinate 1,388,110 of NZ_CP035375.1, read as the reverse complement.
TGCAACATCGGCGTGTTCAGCCAGGTGAGCCGCGTGCTCGCCGAGGTTCCACAGGTCGCTGAGCGCGAGGGCCAAGGCTGCCTCGAGCGCGGCCGAGGAGCCGAGACCCGCGCCCACCGGCACGGTGGTATCGATGAACACGTCAACGCCGGAGAGCGACGCTGCGGTGTCGGATGTCGCCAATACTTCGTGCACAATAGCGAGCGCGATACGACTCCAACCCTGCACCTCAGTGTCGGCAAGCTCGTCGAGTTCGATCGAGACGAGCTCATCGACGAGGGCACTCGCGATGCGCACGGTGCGGTCGGAGCGAAGGGACGCGGCCAGCACCGTGCGACGGTTGATGGCTAGGGAGAGTTCGGCATCCGTCTCAGGGCTGTCGGCGGCGCCGAGCAAAGTGAGGCGGCCGGGAGCCGACCAGACGCCGCTGGCGGGGTGCCCGAACACGGCCTCAAAGTCGTGAAGAACGTCATCGCGAATATCTGACATGGCTGCTTCCTTCGTTGTTACGTCTGCGCCGGTAGGCTGATGCGGTGAACGCGCCTACCGGAACCCAGTACATCATCACTCGAGCCACCGAGCAGGGTGAAGCGCGAGCGACCATCACCGAACTTGCCGCCTCATTGCGTGAGTTCAGCATTGGTGGGGTTGAACTCGTGGAATCCTACGCCGAATCGGCGATGCCACCCTTCGCGGATGGAATCGTGTTGGTGCCGTGGCCCAACCGCATCGAAGATGGCACTTGGATGCTCGATGGTGAGGCGCAGGAGCTCGATATTACCGAGCGCGACCGCAACAACGCGATCCACGGGCTGCTGCGCAATGCCGGCTACTCGCTGATCGAGCGCACCGAAGGTTCGGTCACCCTCGGCGCGACGATCTTCCCGCAACACGGCTACCCCTTTCACGTACACACCACCGTGCGCTATGAACTCGTAGAGGGTGGCCTGCGCGTCAGCCACACCGCCACCAACCTGTCGGATGCCGCCGCCCCGTATGCGCTCGGAACCCACCCCTTCTTCAAGATCGGTGACACTCCCATCGCGCAGCTGACCCTCACGATGACCGCCGCCACTCGCTTCGAATCGAACGAGCGCCTCATCCCGACCGGAGAAGTTGCCGTTGCCGGCACCGAATTCGACCTCAGCGCTGGCCGCCCGGTTGGCGAGCTCGACTTAGACACGGCATTCGGTGGCGTCGAGGTCGTCGATGGTGTTGCCGCTCGCCTCGCCGCGCCCGATGGCCGCGAAGTTCGGGTGATGGTTGACGAGAACTTCAGCTTCGTGCAGTTGTTCACCCCGCGTATCTTTCCCACCCTCAATGGCATTGGCCAAGTTGTCGCGATCGAGCCGATGACGGCAGCCCCTAACGCCTTCAACACGGGTCGCGGACTCCTGTGGCTCGAGCCCGGCGTAGAGTTCGCCGCGACCTGGGGCGTCGAGTTTTCGGCCTAGGGAGCCTTTCGTGAGTCCAACACCCCGAGCGAGCGATGTGCGGCGGTGGCGACGCTATCTCGCCGCCGAACGTGCCGAGGCGGCCGTGTATCGGGATCTGGCATCCCGCCGCACGGGCGAGGAACGGGAGATTTTGCTGGCGCTTGCCGCTGCCGAAAAGCGCCACGAAGACCACTGGCTGACGCTGCTGGGGGAGCAGGCCGGTCGCCCGCTGCCCACTGACCCGCGAACCCGGATGCTCGGCTTCTTGGCTCGTCGCTTTGGTTCCGTATTCGTGCTCGCGCTTGCCCAGCGTGCCGAGTCACGATCGCCGTATCTGGATGACGACGACGCGACCGACACGATGGCCGCCGACGAAGCGGTGCACGAGGAGGTCGTTCGCGCGCTCGCTACCCGCGGGCGTCAACGCCTCTCGGGAACGTTCCGCGCCGCCGTGTTCGGAGCTAACGACGGGCTCGTCTCCAACCTCGCCCTGGTGCTCGGTATGAGCGCCGCCGGGCTTCCGACCGCCGTCGTGCTGCTCGCCGGCGTCGCCGGTCTCCTCGCCGGAGCCCTCTCGATGGCCGCGGGTGAATACGTCTCGGTGCGCTCGCAGCTGGAGCTAGAGGCGGCAGCGGCCCACGGCCCAGTCGCGGTCGACTCCGTCACCCACCTCGACGTCGACGAGAACGAGTTGGCGCTTGTCTACCGCGCTCGCGGCATGAGTTCCCACGAAGCCGAGCTGCACGCCGCTGAAGTACTCGCGGGGCGCACGACGGAAGCCGCGACCGCAACACCAGAGCACAACCCGATCGGTTCGGCTCTGGGAGCTGCGGCATCCAGCTTCTGCTTCTTCGCGTCGGGCGCGGTAATTCCCGTGCTGCCCTACTTGTTCGGTGCAGAAGGGCTTGCCGCCGTGGTGATCGCGTCGCTGCTGGTCGGAATCGCTCTGCTCGTCACCGGCTCCATCGTCGGCCTACTCTCCGGTGCTTCGCCGCTCAAGCGGGCACTGCGTCAACTTGCGATTGGCTACGGCGCCGCTACCGCAACGTACCTCCTTGGGCTCCTCTTCGGTGTGAACTTGAGCTAATATTTGATTATCTCTCCGCTCTCAAGCACCGTTGAGCTGGGTGCCACCTGCCGGATCCGCGCGTTTGGCTCTGGCACCGTCGTGGTCTCTGCGGCTGGGTCCTCAAGAGCTGGTCGACCTGAAAGGTAAGTGAGCGCCACGATGGCCGATGATTTGCACATAGACACCGCCGCGGTCTCCGATATTGCTGTACGGCTTAGCCATGCCGCCGACGCGGTGCCCGACAACCTCTCTATCGACGCGAGTGACTCCTGTAGCGCCGCGATCGTTGCTGCGATTGAAGATGTCAACATGTGGGCCCGCGTGGCTGCGCACGGTTTTGAGGGCAGGATTCGTGCTGCCGGGGTGAGCGCCAGTATGGCGGCTGCCGCTTTCGAGCAGGCGGATGCTGACCTTGCGTCGGCGGCGAAGGGGTAGCCGTGCCGCAGTGGGAGTGGTTAAACCCGGAACAGGGCAGCGCTAGCGGGTTAGCCGCTGGGGTATCCGCCCTTCGTCTTTCCGAAGCAAAATTCGTAGAAATTCGTCAGGCAACGATGGGATTCGTCTCTTCGATCAGTGAGTCAGTGTGGAGCGGCGATTCAGGCGAAGCGTGGCGAAGCACCGCTCGTATCTCCGCCAATTCTTCGCTGGAGGTCGAGCGGGTCACGGGCGACATCGCGGCGGCCATGAGCACTTACGTTGATGACTTTGAACGAATTAAAGCGCAGACTCGAGATGCACAAGAAGTGCTTGTTCACGCCCAGAACGTGGTGTGGTCGCTGCCGGAAGAATCCTTCCTGAACATCCCCGGCCGAGTCGAAGAGGCGTGGGAGCGAGCGCGCGCGGTTGAAGCCAGTGCTGAAGCGGCCTACAACATCATGGTTCTTGCTCGGCAACGACAGGACGCTGAAGACGCCCTGATTTCTGCACTAGCGAGTGCGATCCCGACGTCGTGGCCGCTGATCCGCGCGCAATTTACGCGAGTGGGAATTACTGGGGTCGACGATCTTGAACCAGACGAGATCGCTGAGGCCATGCGAGGCCTGGCCGAAGAGTATCTCTCATCAGGTTCGTCGGACGATCAACGCGAGGCTTTTGCCGAGCTGATGGCAGCGTACGGCTCTAATGAGCAGGTCATGTCATCGTTCTTTCAGAAGCTCGGCGGCGCTCAAACGGTAAATCTCATCGATCGACTCGGTCAAGATTTTTGGATGGAGACGAAGGCGAACCCCGAAACACCACCGCAAAGTCTGCCGTCGATTCTGTTAGCGCAGGCACTCCGCAACGGGCTATCGCTGGGTTCCGAATCGTGGTCAGCAGAGACTGCCACTGAATTTGCGAGCACTATTTTGCAAGAAAATGTCACGAGTGCAGACGGCGGTCCAGCCTGGACGAATGTCAATGGCGCGATCGCTTTCTTGTTTTCTGATTCGGCAGAGGCACCGATGGGCTCTCAGCTTTCGCTGGCTGTCGCAAACGAAATCGATGTCATGGAACGCGAAAATGGGTTCTTCCTCAGCGATTCAGAATCCCCCCTTCAAGCAGGGGTTTTGCAGATGATGATCGCTGAGGACTTGCGCTCCGAAGGTTTCAACGATCTAAGCGCGGATGAAGCTCTTTCCACCTCCATGCTTGACGCTGCGGATCGCGTCTTTGAGACGCTGGGGTTGTATCCGGAGCAGGCTTTCGATTTTCTTGCCGACCCCGGTCAGGGCGGCTCCCGCATCGGGTACTGGTTTGGCGAGCGAGATTGGGCATCCCCGACAGGCTTCGACGGGGTCGCCGCATTGTGGTTTGGGGCGGCCCAGGTAGAAGGCGGCCCGAATGCGAACTTCGACTACGACGGCGCAGAGGGCGGCATAGGGCAACAGGAAGCTTCGATGACCGCCCAGATCATCAGAGAGTTAGCGGCTAACCCTGTCTTTGGGGTTGAGAAACTCACAGACGAAGCAGCAGTAGATCTCGCGGGGGCTCTTTCGCTGCACCTCGACGCGATCGCCGCGCTGCAAGCGGAAGGTGCTACGGGGGCCGATAATCCGGATAGCACGTTCAGTCAATGGCAAGGTTTCAGTGGAGAGTATCGCTACGGGCCGAACGTCGACCTGAGCCAAATGGCCGAGGTCTTAGGGCAAGTGGCGGGTAATCCCAGCGGCGCTGTCGTGCTTCGCAGTGCGGCTCTGCAACTGTCAGAAGGCTATTTCGAAGCGTTGGGCCCAGACAGCTCGATGGAAGACATTCAGAGCGCGATGGTTCGATCGAACGTCGTGAGCGGTCTGATCGACGGCGGCGGAGCTGGGGCGCTCATGGGAGCGGCTGAGCGCAGTGACCTAGAGCTTCAGGCCGAGATCTCCAGCGCAGGGGATGCCGCTGGTCTGGTGCTCGGCCTTCTCCCGATCCCCGGCGGTAGTTTGGTCGAAGCCGGAGCCGGTGCGATCACCGACGCGATCGTGGGAGAAGCCCTTGATCGCGTGTTTTCAGATCACTCCACAGCTGCAGCTTTAGATAAAAACGCCGATCTGCTCCGCGGCGAAGCGCTGAGCCACGCCGAATTTGCGAACGCAGTCGCACTCCACGACATTCTCGGCTCGGACAGGGTGGGTGGCTATCCGCGCTTCAGTGGCCTGGCAGGAGAAGAGCAAGGCTGGCTCGCCGGATTTTACCAATCGGGCGGTGTGGCAGAGGAGTTCAGAACTGACGGCTGGCTTGTTCGATACGAGCAGGCGTATGCGGCAGCTCAGGGTGATGCAAACGAAGGAATTTACTAGTGAAGATCTGTGCCCCCGTGGTCGTTGTGTTGGCGCTTTCCGCAACACTTTCCAGTTGCGTTGCCGAGCCTGAGGTAGAGCGGGTGTGGCCGACAGTTTTCGAGACTCCGGACATCGTGTATTCGGTCGAGCCGGTGTCGGAGCTGGACGATAACGAGTGGGTGCAAGCTGCTCAAGCCTCGGCGTTGGGATATCACCTAGCTTTGAATCTCGGCGATTTCAGTATCGAACAGTTCACCGCTACCCGTGAACCTGAAACTGCCGAAGATCAGTACTTGGGGTGGCGGAGCAAGTACACGAGCACTGATGACGGACTGGCTCCGCCGCACTACAAGGGTCCGCGAGTTCTGTTGCCGCTGTCTGTCGAGATGACGGGCGAGAACACGGCAACGGTGCGATTCTGTAACGCTACGACTGAAGACGAAATTTACACCCCTGAGATTCTCGCGGATGGCCGGGAGATTTCCGTTCGCTTGGTGCGAGTAGATTCGCGGATACTTGAGGTCCTTACGGTCCCCTCGGCGATACGGTGCGATGCGACTGGGGCGGGTGTGGGGGTTTACGATCCGCAGTTCGAGCCGTTGGAGCCGATGGACGCTGCCGATGCGCCGCCGCCGTATGAGGATCTTTGGTACACCCCCGGCCCTCAGCGGTAGTGCCGTTGCAGAGCGTTGGGCCAACTGATGCAAACGAAGGAATTTTCTAGTGAAGATTTGTGCCCCCGTGGTCGTTGTGTTGGCGCTTGCCGCAACGCTCTCCAGCTGCGTCGCGGAGCCGGAGGTAGAGCGAGTGTGGCCGACGGTGTTCGACACTCCGGGCATCGTGTATTCGGTCGAGCCGGTATCGGATTTTGATGACAATGGATGGGTGCAGGCTGCTCAAGCTTCGGCCCTTGGTGTTGACCTAGCGGTAAGCCTCGGTGATTTCAGTATCGAACAATTCACCGCGACGCGCGAAAGGGAAAGGGCAGAAAGTCAGTACTTGTGGTGGCGAAGCGAGTACACGAGCACTGATGACGGTCTGGCTCCGCCGCACTACAAGGGACCTCGGGTGCTGTTGCCGTTATCTGTAGAGATGACGGGCGAGAACACGGCAACCGTGCGATTCTGTGACGCAACGACAGAGAGCGAAATCTATTCTCCTGACGATATTGCGGATGGACGGGAGTTTGAGGTTCGGCTGGTGCAAGTAGATTCGCGGATCCTTGAGGTCCTTACGGTCCCCTCGGCGATCCGTTGCGATGCGACTGGGGCGGGTGTGGGAGTTTACGATCCGCAGTTCCCGCCGTTGGAGCCTATGGAAGCTGCCGATGCGCCGCCGCCGTATGAGGATCTCTGGTACACCCCAAAACTCCCGAATTAGCGGAATCGCCTTCGTCATGCTCGCTTAGCCGTTTCGTCTACTGGGGTCGCTTGCCAGGTAGTGCGCAACGTACCTTCTCGGGCTACTATTCGGGGTAAGTCTCGGCTAAACCCGGAGGTCGCAATGGCTGCAGCACTCATCGTTGTCGATGTACAGCAAGGTTTTGATGATGCTGCCTACTGGGGGCCTCGCAATAATCCTGACTGCGAATCCAACATCGGGGTGCTCATCGGCCACTGGCGTCGCAAAGGCTGGCCCATTGTCTATGTGCGCCACGACTCTCAGGACGAGACCTCGCCGCTGCATCCGAGCGCTGCGGGCAACGCGTTCAAAGAGATGCTGGCCGGCACTCCTGATCTGCTTGTCACCAAGAGTGTGAACTCGAGTTTTCATGGCACCCCCGACCTCGACGAGTGGCTGAAAGCATCCGCTATCGAGTCGATTGTGATCTGCGGCATCACCACCAATCACTGCTGCGAGACCACCGCACGCGTGGGTGGCAACCTCGGCTACGACGTGACGTTCGTGATCGATGCCACCCACACATTTGACCGGGATGGCCCCTTCGGCGAAGAAGTGGAGGCCGACGAGCTCTCCCGCATCACCGGAGTGAACGTACACGATGAGTTCGGCACCGTTGCGTTGACCCACGACATAGTCGGCCCTGGGTCGAGCGCTGGCTACGGCGGAGTGGTGATTTAGGGCTCTGAAGCGGGGCCATGATCGGCTAGCGCGGGGGAGTGTCACTGTGGGTCGGCGGCAACACCACGGTTGTCCTTAGTACCGGCTATTCTCAAAGAAGCTAACGGCACACCGATTTTCGGTCGCTGGGCACCTCAGCCAAGCTTTAACGACGGGGCCCCCATGATTGATCATGTTTCTTCTCCCGCGGTTGTGAACCGTGACGACGTTGTTCTGCACGATGGACTGCTCGCACTGAGCAATGACACCCTGACGCCGCGCGAAGCGGTGCGTGATGACCTCTTGTTTCTGCGCGGAGTCCTTGACAATGCGGAGATTTCTTTCCTGCTCGTGCGTGGAGACGGTGAAACTCCGGTTCTGGCGGTCGATTGGAAAGACCGCAAGGCGCTGAAGATTGCTTTGGTCGCTGCGTGTCAGAATGAGCCGTTTTATGTGAAGCCAGCGCGCATCAAAGAGAGTGGCAAGCCTGTCGCCTCGGATGCTCGTGATAGCCCCGTTCTCGTGGCCGATGGCGTGCTGGTCTCGGCGATCAAGGCGAAAGCGATGATGCTGTTCCGCCCTCGCGTTGAGCCCGCCGGAAGGCTCCGCTTCGACGCGCCCTTCGGTGTGCGTCTCGAACTGTGGGAACACGTGCGCGATGAAGTCGTTGCGCCCAACCCAAACGCTCTCATGCGTCGCTGGCTACCGCGCAGTGAAGCAATGAGTGACACCGTCGAGTTTTATGGCCAGTCGTGGCCGACGCTCAAAGGTATGTTCGACCCGTTGGCCAGCGACATCCGGTTCGACATCGACATCGTGTTCTCGTGGGTCGATGGCGCTGAGGTGGAATGGCAAAAGGCGCGGGCTGCCCGCATGGCGAACTTCGTTGTGGGCGAGGGCGATGACTCAGAGGCCCGTTTTAGGCAGTTGGATGAACTGAAGTACGCGCTGCGTTCAATCCACCTGTTCGCCCCCTGGATTCGCAACATTTACATTGCCACTGATTCACCTCGTCCGGCATGGTTGGCCGAGCATCCTCGGGTCACGTTGATGCGCAGTGAAGACTTCTTCGCGAACCACGACGATCTGCCGACCCATAACTCTCACGCGGTCGAAAGTCAGCTGCACAACATCCCCGGTCTCAGTGAACATTTCTTGTATTCCAACGACGACATGTTCTTCGGCCGTTCGGTAAGCCCCTCCGCCTTCTTCACTCCGGGAGGAATCTCAAAGTTCATTGAAGCCCGCACTCGTATTGGTCTGGGAGCGAGCAGCATTGAGCGGTCGGGCTTCGAGAATGCGGCCCGTGTGAACCGCCGGCTTTTGCAAGAAAAATTCGGTGCCACGATCACTCGTCACCTAGAGCACGCGGCAACCCCGTTGCGCATCTCGGTCATGAAAGAGCTCGAGCACACCTTCCCAGAAGACTTTGCCCGCACGAGCGCGAGCGCATTCCGGCAAGCAACCGACGTGTCGGTAACGAACTCGCTGTATCACTACTACGCGCTACTCAGCGGCAAGGCGATGATTCAGGCGGATGCCAAGGTCAAGTACGTCGACACGACTTCGCTCGAAGGTTTGCGCAAGATGCGCTCGCTGTTGCGCAAGCGCTCGAGTGACTTCTTTTGCCTCAACGATGGCAGTTTCCCCGAGATCTCGGCCGAAGATCGCGCGTCGGCCGTGCGCTCGTTCCTGGACGAGTACTACCCGGTTGCTGCCCCGTGGGAGCTGCCCGAAGCAGAATAGCGCTACGCGCGTGATCTATACCGCGACGGTGGCGGGCACGACGTGCGGGTTGATGGGCGGCGCGATGGTGATTCCTTCGCGCTCCAAAATTCCGGCGGTTTCCTCCGGCGTGACGTACGACAGGCTGCCATAGTCGCCCAGTGGCACGACCGAGTGCAGCACTGTTTCGTCATAGACGTGCACGAGGTTGAACGACTGGGCACCATCCCGACCGCGCGTACCGCCGACGGGCACGTTGAGGTCTTGCGTGTAGCAAGTCGCTGATGCTACTGAGACGGGGATGCCGGCAAACGTGGCGGTTGTCGAGTAGTGCAGGTGGCCGGCAATGATGCTGCGGATGTCGCTGCCGCGAATCACTGCGGCGAGTTCTTTTTGGGAGCGCAGTTCGACCGTGACGGCAAGATCGAGCACGGTGGGTACCGGAGGGTGGTGCATGGCGAGAATGGTGCCGTGGGGTGCCGGGGTGGCGAGTTCGTTCTGCAACCACAGCAGCTGGGCATCCGAAATATCGCCATGGTGGGCGCCCGGAACGGTCGAGTCGAGCGCAATGATGCGCAATCCATTCACGTTCACCACGCGGTCGATGGGCGCTGTGGTGGCGGGCTCGTCAAGAAGGGTGGTCGTAAAGGTGCTGCGGTCGTCGTGGTTGCCCATGACCCACACCACTTGGGCGCCGAGGCGGTGGGCGACAGGCTCAACGATCTCACGGAGCGCACGGTAGGCGGCAGCTTCTCCCTTGTCAGCGAGGTCGCCTGTGATCACGATTGCTTCGGGGCGTGACCCGGATGCTTCGAGCTCGGCAAACAATTGCCGCAATTTGGTTTCACTGTCGAGACTGTCATACAGGCGCCGACCACCAGCCAGAAGGTGCACGTCGCTGAGATGTAACACGTAGTGGTCGGGTCGAGGGTACTGCGACACGTAGCCGGTCATGGGCGTAGTCCAGCACCCGAACATGGATGCGCGGTGAACATCGTGCGGCAAGTTGCGCACCGTCCCCCGGTTTCTGCGGATCGGGGTCGGATGGTGTGACCCGGTTTGGGGGCGTTATCAGCGCGGTCGAGAGTCACAAGCGAGATAGCCTCGTTTTGAAGGTGCTCAGGGGAGTGCTCGTGGGGGAAGAATGACTGACGAACTACGCGCTGCCCGACCCGTTTCTCGGCCGGCAGCGCCAACTGATCTCACCAATCGGCCCGCGGCTTACTCGGTCATAGCGGAGCTGTTTCGGGTTCAGGAAACGATGGCGCAGCGTTCGCTGTTTCGTCGCATTTTCGGCTTCAGGCCGGTTCATCCGGATGCCCAAAGCTGGTTTTCAGGGGCGATCGGAGAGCGTGCCGTGGGGAGACTGCTCGCGCAGCTGGGGCCCGAGTGGACTGTTCTACACGCCGTCCCCGTGGGATCAGGCGACAGCGATATCGATCACGTGGTGATCGGGCCGCCCGGTGTGTTCACCATCAACACCAAGCGCCATCCCGGCAAAAAGATCTGGGTCGGCGAACGCATACTCATGGTGGCGGGCCAGAAAACGGACCACCTCCGGAACTCCCGCCACGAAGCAAAGCGCGCGGCCGCGCTGTTGGCGAAGGCCGCTGGCGTCGCCGTGGACGTGCATCCGATTGTGGCAATCGTCGAACCGGCATCCTTCGCTTTCAAGCAGAGACCCGCGGACGTCAGCATCATGGATGCGCGCGCTCTCCCTCGGTGGCTGAAGCGGCGCAGGGCCGTGCTGGCCCCGGTCGAACTCTCGCGAATTGTCGACGCTGCGACTGAGGCTCGAACCTGGCACCCGACTGCGGAACTTTCGATCGATGCAACCGCTATCGATCGCTTCGCTGACCTCAAGGGCGAAGACACTCGCGCGCGGATCGTGCGAGTGGTGTGGGCAAGCGCCGCCGCCATAGCGGTCGCCCTCGTGGCCTACAACTACGTTTTGCCGACGATCTCGGCGGCGATGATCGCGGGCGTGGGTGCCCTGTAGCGACAGGGCTGTCAGGCTGAGCTAGTCCCGCCAGCTGTGCTGCGGCACCCAGCCGAGCAACCGCTCGGCTTTGGCGATCGACGTGAGCGACGTGTTGACTCCGAGCTCGCCGCGAACTTCCACGCCGGGGAACACTTCGGCGAGCAACTCCGCATTGGGGCGGGTCATAACGGTGTCGGCGGCAAAGATGTTGAAGACGTCGTAGCCGGGGCGGGAGGTTTCCAGAGCCCGACGGATGGCGTTGGCGCCGTCGCGAGCATCGATGTAACCCCAGAGGTTCCACGACCGCTGCCGGGCATCCGCATCGAAGCTCGGAAACTCGGCGTAATCGGCGGGGTCCATCACGTTAGAGAACCGGAGTGCGGTGATGCTGAGGGTGGGGTCCCAGCGCACAAACTTCTGCGCCATCTCTTCTTCGAGGTGCTTCACCATCGAGTAGGTCGACTCGGGGCGTGTCTCGTACTCCTCGTCGAGCGGGATGTACGGCGGGGGAGTCTCGAACGGCAGCCCAAGCACGGTCTCGCTTGAGGCGTAGGCGATCGTCTTAATGCCGAGTCGCTTGCACGCCTGAAAGACGTTGAAGGTCGCGTTCATATTGTTGTGGAAGGTGGCCGCATCCGACCACAGGCCTGGTGCGGGGATCGCGCCGAGGTGAGCAACGGCATCCAGACCCTCATGCCGGTCATTGACACCAGCGAGAGCATCCACCACTTGGCCGTAGTCAGTGAGCTCGACGTGCGTGAACTGAGTGCGATCAGGGCCAGCCATGTCGAGCACGATCACCGTGTGGCCGGCGGCACGCAAGCCGGCAACGGTCGCGCGCCCGAGCTTGCCATTTCCGCCCGTGACGGCGATGCGAAGGGGAGAGGATGACATGGCTAGCTCCTTAGCGAGGGTGCGGATGAAGTAAACAGTGGCCACGACGTTAGGCGCGGGCAGGAAACTCGGCGAGCTCCGCCTCCCACTCGGCGACGGCGTGCCGCAGGTCACGCGGGCCGATCGTAAGATCCATGTAAAACTCCCGCTCACTCGTCACGCTCGGCGGTTGCGACTCGAGCCAGAGAAACACACGGAGAACGACGGCAGCCGGATCGAAGCTCACAACGCCGAATCCGAGGTTCGGTTCGAGGTGGGTCTGAGTGGGCTGCAGCGAATCCATGCCGTCCGCAGCCAGTGGCTCGATAAGCCCACGAGCAGCGCGCATCAACCAGGTGCCGAGGCTGCGGGCCTCCTCCACCAGTAAACAAGGCTCGAGAAAATTCCACTCCTCGGAGCCGCATCGCGCACGCCCGTCGATCAGCAGCCAGTTGGCTTCGTAGGGATCGGTGTGCACATCCTCGAATTGGTAGGACATGGGCTCGAGACTGAGATAGTCCGATCCCGCAGCGTCCCGTAACTCCATAGTCAGGAGCCTAATCGCGGGCGGCTGTGACAGCCGCAAAGAATCGCATCACGTGCTCGTGTGAGCGAAGAAAAATGTGGGCCCGCCGGGACTCGAACCCGGGACCCGCGGATTAAAAGTCCGATGCTCTACCAACTGAGCTACAGGCCCTACATGTTAAGCGTACCGTGATCTTATGGCCGAAAATTTCCATAAGCCCACGCAGTACTCGACAGATAAGTTTGACACATACGAAGGCGGACAAGATCCGGCCCAAATAATGCGCGCTGCCCACGATACAGCCCACGCGCTGCTTGAAGGTGCACGAAACTCGGATGACCCTGCCGTACTCGAGCGAATCATCGCCTATACCGACCAAAACGGTATCGATGCTCTCGCCGAGTTGTGGTCGCGATCGAGCGCCGGCAGCCTACCGGGCGCGCTCTGGCGTATCTATTTGCTGCGTGCCGTCATCCAGCAGGATGCGGTCGGTACAAGCCTGCTCTTTCAACGCGGCATTGACACTCTCGCCACAATTGACGCTGCCGTCACGGGAGCAGTGAATCCCACGGGCCCGAACGAGATCAAAGATCTGGCGGATCAGATTCTGCGCGGCCTTTTTGATGGCGACTTCGGTGTTGCCCTCGATCGCGCAGCATCCTTCAGCCGCATCCTTGCTTCGGGCGCGGGAAGCGTCGCTGACGATCAGGAACTGCTCAACCCGGAACGCGCGAGCGAACTCACTACCCGAGCCGATCGATACGCCCGGATGGCGACCGAGTTCACGGCGTGCGCAAAACTATTTCGCGCCGGCTCGCTCGACTGAGACCCGTGCCGCAGCGGGCAAGCCCAGCCGCAGTGGTGAAGCCTAGCCGCGGCTCGCAAGTCAGGCCTTGGATATTAAGAACCGAGCAGCACCCGCTGGAACGCCGTGTTGAAGGTCTGTTCTTCTGAACTGTCGAGTCCGCGAAAGACGTAGGAACGAGCGAGCATGTCGTCATCCGGAAAAATGAGGGTGTTGTTGGCGAGCGCGGGGTCGATCGCTGCCGCCGCTTCTTTGGCGCCCGCTACTGGCGTGATGTAGTTCACGTAGGCGGCGACCTCAGCGGCAACAGCCGGGTCGTAGTAGTAATTAATGAGTTCTTCTACGTTCGACTTTGCGGGGCTGCCAATCGGCACCATGAAGTTGTCGTTCCAGATTGCTCCGCCCGCCTCGGGAACGGCGAAACCCCACTTGTCGCCGTGCTCAGCATTGAGCTGGACGATGTCGCCTGACCACACGATTGCGGCGACCGTGGCGCCGCTAATGAGGTCGTCCATGTAGGAGTTTCCGGAGAAGTTCAGAATTTGGCCGGCGGAGACCTGCTTACTGAGTTCCTCTAAAGCGGTGTCGTATTCGTCGACGCCCCAGTCGCCCGAGATATCCACGCCCTGATCCAGCATGATGAGTCCCATGGTGTCGCGCATTTCCGAGAGCGCGCCTACGCGACCTTTGAGCTCAGGGTTCCATAGATCCTGAACTGAACGCAGTCCAGCGGGCAACTGTTCCTTGTTCCAGGCGATCCCCGCAAATCCACCTTGGTAGGGAACGCTCATCTCCCGCCCGGGGTCGAAATCAACATCTTTGAGCGCCGGGAGCAAGTTGGCAATATTGGGGATGTTGGCGTGATCGAGCTTTTGGATGTAGCCGAATCGAATGAGGCGGGCCACAATCCAGTCGGTGAGACACACGACGTCAGTTCCGATGTCCTGACCGAGCGAGAGCCGGCCGTTGACGTCCGCGTAATAAGTGTTGTTGTCGTCTACGACCTCGTTGTACACGACGTTGATTCCGGTCTGGGCGGTGAAGGCGTCGATCGTCGGGTAGGTGCCGTCATCGTTGACGTCGACGTAGAGTGCCCAGTTGTCCCACCGCACGGTGCTGTTGGTTTCGCTCGTGTCTTCGGCAGCGGTCAGGCCGTTGCGGGAGCTGGGGGCACAGGCGGCGAGTGCCAGTCCCGTCGCGCCGGCTGCGGCCCCCGAGAGCAGAGTGCGTCGGCTCATGGTCGATTGTCGGGCTTGGCGCACGAGCTCGCGGATCATGGGGTCGGCGGGTAACGGCTTTTGTTTCATCGCATTCTCCAAGCGATCTTCGCGGTCACGCGGATGTTGCCGAGCAAGTATCGGCTTTATCGATATTTGCACACGCACACGCCCGAATCGCTAAAAAAGATCAAATCGCTCGGGGATGCGCGCGATTCGAGGTGTGTGAGCTGCCTCAGCGCACACTCAGGTGCGCTTTTGCTACACTTTTCATCGCCGGGCCACAGTAACCCCGGGCTCCAAAATTAGCCGCTTAGAGCGGCCCTGCGTCGTGAGGCGTTCTCTGTGGCCCGGCTTTTTAGCGCCCTCAGCGCGCCTCTCCGAGCCCATCCGTGCCCCTCCGTGCCCTGTTTCTCGCCGCTGAATGTTCTCGACGGCTACTTCGGCACACGACCAAACCCTTTGCGCAAGGGCACCGAATTACCCACCAGTGAAAGCAACCGATGACAACCAGCGTCGGCCCCGCATCCACTGACTGAAGATTCGCTGCTGAACCCTACGAACTGCGATGAAGGAGCACAGGAACCTGTCATGCTTGACCTTATGTCTCGTGAAGCTGATGTCGGCGTAACGCCCGAAGATTCGGGCGT
Organism: Salinibacterium sp. UTAS2018; assembly: GCF_004118935.1. Classification (NCBI taxonomy): domain Bacteria; kingdom Bacillati; phylum Actinomycetota; class Actinomycetes; order Micrococcales; family Microbacteriaceae; genus Salinibacterium; species Salinibacterium sp. UTAS2018. The sequence continues at coordinate 1,373,023 of NZ_CP035375.1, read as the reverse complement.
GCCTGCCACGAGCCCGCAAGACCTATTAGAGCGTGTCGCCACTGGAGATCAGGCCGCATTTAGCGAACTGTACGACCAGATGGCCCCTCGAGTTTTTGGACTCGTCAAGAGGCTCCTGCGCGACCATTCGCAGTCCGAAGAAGTAATGCAAGAAATCTTCTTAGAGATTTGGCAAACCGCAACCCGATTCGATGCGAATAAGGGTGCAGCGGTGAGTTGGATTCTCACGATGGCTCACCGCCGAACTGTTGACCGTGTACGTGCATCGCAGTCGTCTCGCGACCGCGACGTTCGTATCGGCATCCGTGATCACAACCCGGACTACGATCACGTCTCAGAAACCATTGAAGTCCGACTCGAACACGAAAGGGTAGAGAAGGCCATGTCCCGACTGACAGAACTCCAGCGCCAAGCTGTCTCCCTTGCGTATTACGGCGGCTATAGCCACAGTGAGGTGGCGACCATGCTCAAGGTTCCCGTTGGCACTGTAAAAACCCGACTACGTGATGGAATGATCCGCTTACGCGACGAAATGGGGGTGGCATCATGAACGACCGCAACGACGACATCGCCGCCCAGTCTGGCGCTTACGCTCTCAACGCGTTGAGCCCAGAAGAGCGCGAAGCATTCGAGAAGCACCTCGCTGCTTCCCACGAAACCCGCACCGAAACCACCGAGTTGTCTGACACGGCGGTGGCGCTCGGAATGGCTATTGACCCGGTCACGCCGCCCCCTGCCCTCAAGGCAAACCTCATGGCGATGATTGCGCAGACTCCGCAATTGCCGCGCGAGGCAGACGTCGCTGTAGCGACTGACGATACGTCGAGCAGCGTGGATGACGCATCCGCGCCTCTCTCCAACGTCACGCCTCTGGCGGCTTCGGTTTCGCTCGCGGCTGACGATTCGGCTGAGCAGTCGAGCACCTCGGCTGCTGCCCCGGCAACACCCGCGGAGCGCAAGGCCCAGGCTCGCTGGTTCACGCGTCCGGCGACTGCGTTGGCGGCTGTCGCCGCGGCAGTGGCACTTATCGTTACCGGTGGAGTTGTTGCCGAATCAATCGGCCGCACGTCAGTTGAGCAGTCAAGTTTTGCGGTTGCTCAGGCAGACCAACTCGCGGCGATCAACGCCGCCAGCGATTCACAGCGTCTCGTATCTACCGTTGCGGGGGGCGCCACGGCGACCTTCGTGTGGTCGGGGGAGCTCGCGTCATCCGCTGTCATCGTGGATGGTCTTGAGGCTTTGCCCGCCGACCAGGTCTATGAGCTCTGGTACATCGACGAGGCGGGCGCTCGCCCGGCCGGCCTCATGAATGCTGCTGACGATGGCCCCACCTGGCGTGTGCTCGATGGCGATATGGCTATCGGTGATGTTGTGGGTGTCACGATCGAACCCAAGGGCGGCTCTGATGCGCCAACCACCGACCCGATTGTGGTCTTCGAAAGCGCGTAAACTGGTGTCGAGCCTCGGAGGCGAGGCTCGACTACCTAGGGAGTAATCATGATCGGCAGGGGAACCCAAGTTCTCCGCGCGCTGATCGTCGCTGCCTTCTCGGTGTTCATCGCCGCTACTGCCCACATTTTTGGCGGCGGCAGCGCCCCCAGCTGGGTAGCTCTCGTTCTTGCCCTCACTTTCGCCGCGCTCATCAGCATCCCGCTCGTCGGTAAGCGGATGTCGCTGACCCGCGTCGCGGTGGCGGTCACGATTGCTCAAACCTTCTTCCATACCGTTTTCGCGGTCATCGGCAATCCCGCTAACGTCGTTGCCCAGTCGGTCGGGCATCATGACGTCGCCTTCTCGGCGGCCACCGGGGCGATCAACCACGGAGCGCACGGCGCCGGTGCCATGACCGCCGGCCACATCATCGCGGGCATCATCACGATCGTGGCCCTGCGCCAAGGCGTTACTGCTCTTGGTTCGATCGCCGCGAGCGCTGGCCGCCAACTTCGCCGACTTTTTTCGCCGCAGGGCATTCCCGTCGTCATCCGACGCACGGTGGAGGCAAGCGCGGTCTGCCGTGACGACATCACTGCAACGCTCCAGTCGTTGCGTTCCGTTGTCAGCCTGAGAGGGCCACCGACCGTCAGCGCTGTCTTCTCCTAACCTTCTCTGCAGTGCGGTGGTCTTGTGCTGCCCCTGCGCGGTCGCACGCGCCTGTCGTGATGGCACGGCGCGCGCTTCCGCAATGACAACGGAAAGCTGACAACTCAGATGACGTATCTGCGTACTTGTACGCGCGTACTCGGGGGAGCGTTTCTTGCTGCTCTGCTCGTGTTCGCGTTGCCTCAGGTGGCGTCCGCTCATGATCAGATCATCGAGCAGACTCCGAATGAGAGCGAGGTGCTTGAGGTCGCGCCCACCGAGATCACTCTCGAATTCACGGGTGAACTGATGGACATCACTCAACTCGCCATGGTGGTGGATGCCGACGGCACCGACTGGGTCAGCGGACCCATGCAGGTGACGAGACGCACCGCCGTGCAACCACTGCTTCCCGACCTGCCCGATGGCAGCTATCAGGTGCGGTGGCGTGTGGTGTCGAGCGATGGCCACCCGATTTCGGGCAGCTTCGAATTTGCGGTCGGTCAGGAGACTCCGGGGGCCACTTTTGGGCTCGACGAGGAAGCCTTGGCTGAGAATGACGCGGCGACAACCACTGCAGAAAATTCGACACCGAGCTTAAGCCCGCTCGTTGTCACCAGTTTTATCGGTGCCGGAATTGGCATCGCCTTTTTTGCCGGAGTCATCGCAGCGCGATGGTTCTGGATTCGACGAAAGAAGTAATACCGAAATGATTCGTACTACACGCACCAAGAACGCCTTCAGCCTGATCGCAGTTCTCGCAGCAGGAGCGCTCGCTCTCGCTGGATGCTCGACCACGGCATCCACTGACAGCGAGTCCGACGACATGGAGTCGATGGCGACCACGCTCACGACTTCTGACACCTGGGTCAAGGCGATCGACAGCGGTATGACGGCCGCGTTCGGCATGGTCGAGAACCCCACCGATGCCGACATCACGATCGTGTCGGCGACTACCAGTGCGTCTGACATGACCGAGCTTCACGAGACGCTCGAGAATGAGTCGGGCGACATGGTTATGCAGCCGATCGAAGGCGGTTTCACCGTACCGGCAGGTGGAATGCTCATGCTGGAGCCCGGTGGAAACCACATCATGATCATGGGCGTCGCCGACCCAATTCTGGCGGGCGACGACGTGACTGTCACACTCACGCTCGACGACGGCAGCGCCGTCGAGTTCACGGCTCCGGCCAAGGACTACTCGGGTGCCAACGAGAATTACGAGGGCGACGATGACATGGACATGGACATGGACGACGGCGACATGGACCACGATGACATGGAGATGAACGAATAATTGTCTGAACCAATAGAGCCCGACACTTCGCGTCGGCTCTCGCGGCGGCACCTCCTCTGGGGCGGTGCCGCCGCGGCGGGCGTCGGCGCGGCAACAGCAGCCGGAGTGAGCATCGTTGGCAACACTTCGGGATCGGTCGCGCCGACGAGCGTCGGTGAGGGTTCCCAGCCCGGCGGCACCGGGGAGTTCACTCCACAAGAGGCCTTCGAGGGAGCTGTGCCTTTCTACGGCGCGCACCAGGCCGGAATCGAAACGCCAGCGCAATCCAACGCCGTGTTCATTGCGCTCGATCTGCGTGACGATGTCGATGCCGCTGGTCTGCGGCGGCTGATGGGCGTGCTGACGGATGACGCGGCTCGCCTCACGGCAGGCCAGCCCGCGCTGGCTGACTCTGAGCCCGAGCTCGCGGTCATCCCGGCACAGCTCACGGTCACCTTTGGCTTCGGGCCGCGCGTGGTGGCGCTCGCCGGAAAGTCGGCGCCCGACTGGCTGCGCCCGCTACCCGCCTTCGGTATCGACCAGCTCGACCCGGCGTATTGTGACGGCGACCTGCTTCTTCAAATCGCTGCCAACGATCCGCTGACGGTGACCCACACCGCGCGCATGCTGCTGAAGGACGCACGCAGCTTTGCTCTGCCGCGGTGGTCGCAGAGCGGTTTTCGACGCGCTGCGGGAGCCGAGAATCCGGCGGCCACCATGCGCAACCTCTTCGGCCAGCTGGATGGAACCGGCAATCCCACGCCGGGCACCACAGAATTCAACGAGGCCGTCTGGAGTACCGACGTTCCGTCGTGGCTCGAGGGCGGCACGAGCTTCGTGCTGCGTCGCATCTTCATGGACCTCGATGGCTGGGACAAGATCGACCGCCTCGGCCGGGAAGAAACCATCGGCCGTACTCTCGACACCGGAGCGCCCCTCACCGGCACCGTGGAGGGCGATGAGCCCGACCTGGAGGCGAAGGACCGGCTCGGGTTCCCCGTTATCCCCGCGTTCGCGCACGTTCGTCGGGCCAAGGAGCACGAGGCTGCGAACAAGATGTTCCGTCGGGGCTATAACTACGACGACATCGTGCTGGCGGGCGCCGAGAGCGTCTCCAACTCGGGCCTTCTGTTCGCTGCCTTCCAAGCGGATGTCGACAAACAGTTCGTGCCCGTGCAGAAAGCCCTCGACACGCTCGACCTGCTCAACACCTGGACCACGCCCGTCGGTTCAGCAGTCTTCGCGATTCCACCCGGCTGCGAGCCCGGCGGCTACATCGGAGACACCCTCTTCTAAAGCGCGCATCTCGAGACAACAGAAAAGCCCCCGGCCAGATAAGGCGCGGGGGCTTTTTCGTGTTGCTAGCGGGCAACCGCGATCTCCGAAAGCTCGTTATCCGAACTTGCCGGAGACGTAGTCTTCGGTGGCCTGAACACTGGGGTTCGAGAAGATCGTGGTGGTGTCGTCGTATTCGATGAGCTTGCCGGGAGCGCCGGTGCCCGCAATGTTGAAGAAGGCGGTGCGGTCAGAGACGCGCGAGGCCTGCTGCATGTTGTGGGTCACGATTACGATCGTGTACTCCTGCTTGAGTTCCTCGATGAGGTCTTCAATGGCGAGCGTTGAGATGGGGTCGAGGGCCGAGCACGGCTCATCCATCAGTACGACGTCAGGCTTGACGGCGATAGCGCGAGCAATGCAGAGACGTTGCTGCTGGCCACCGGAGAGGCCCGAGCCTGGCTTCTCGAGGCGGTCCTTGACCTCCTTCCAGAGGTTGGCGCCCACAAGCGATGATTCAACGAGGTCGTCAGCGTCACTCTTGCTGATGCGGCTGTTGTTGAGCTTGACGCCGGCGAGCACATTGTCGCGAATCGACATCGTGGGGAACGGGTTGGGGCGCTGGAACACCATGCCCACCTGGCGACGCACGTTCACGGGGTCGACGCCGGGGCCGTAGAGGTTGTTGCCGTCGATGAGAACTTCACCCTCGACGTAAGCGCCCGGGATGACCTCATGCATGCGGTTGAGCGTGCGCAGGAAGGTCGACTTGCCACAACCGGATGGACCGATGAAGGCGGTAACCGTGCGGGGCTCAATCGTGAGCGAGACGCCCTCTACAGCGCGAAACTTGCTGTAGTAGACGTTGAGATCATTGACTTCAATACGCTTTGACACGAGTTAGGGTTCCTTCGGTTATCGACCGGTTTTGGGGGCGAAGATTTTGGCGATGACGCGGGCGAGCAGGTTGAGGATCATCACGATCAGGATGAGGGTGAGCGCTCCGGCCCACGCCCGATCGATGTAGGCCTGAGCGTCGGTGCCCTGAGAAATGTACGAGCTGTAGACGAACACCGGCAGGCTTTGCATGCGGTCGCTGAACAGCGAGTAGTTGAAGTTATTGGTGAAGCCGGCCGCGACGAGCAGCGGTGCGGTCTCGCCGATAACGCGGGCGATCGAGAGCATGACTCCGGTCGTGATTCCCGCGATGGATGTGGGCAGCACAACTTTCAGAATGGTCAGCCACTTGGGCACACCGAGAGCAAACGCGGCCTCGCGCAGCTCGTTCGGTACAAGTCGCAGCATTTCTTCGCTGGATCGCACGACGACCGGGATCATGAGCACCGACAAGGCGACGGCTCCGGCGATTCCGACGCGCACGCCGGGGCCGAAGAACAGCACGATGAGGGAGTAGGCGAACAGGCCGGCGACGATCGAGGGGATGCCGGTCATGACATCCACGAAGAAGGTGATGGCCTGGGCGAGGCGGCCGCGACCGTATTCGACCAGGTAGATCGAGGTCATGAGGCCAATCGGCACCGAGATCACGGTGGCGGCCAGAGTCATCTGCAGCGTTCCGATGATGGCGTGAGCAGCACCGCCACCTTCGCCGACGACGTTGCGCAGCGAGAGAGTGAAGAAGTCGAGGTCGAAACGGGCTGAACCGTTGATGGCGACGGTGTACAGCAGCGAGATCAGCGGCAGGAGCGCGATAACGAAGGCGAGGGTCACCAAGGTGGTTACGAGGCGGTCGACGGCGCGACGGTGGCCTTCAACCAGCCGTGACACGGTGGTGAGTACGACCGCATAGAGTACGACGCCGAAGAGAACCGCTCCGACAATATTGAATTCGCTTGCGGGCTGGCCAGCTTGAATGAACAGGAAGATCACCACGAAGGTGGCAAGACTGCTGACCAACATGAGCAGGGGAGCCCAGCGGGGCAGTTGCCCGGCGGCGTACGCGTTCTGGATGGGGCGCGCTGGTGTAGTGGTAGTCATCAGTTCGCTCCCGAGAATTCCTTGCGGCGGTTGACGATGTAGCGCGCGATCGTGTTCACGACCAGTGTGATGGCGAAGAGGATGAGGCCGGTCGCGATGAGCACGTTCACGTTGAGGCCGTAGGCCTCAGGAAAGCTCAGCGCGATGTTCGCGGCGATGGTCGACGGGTTTGTCGAGCTCACCAGGTTGAACGTGATCACGCTCGAGGCCGAGAGCACCATCGCAACCGCCATGGTCTCGCCGAGCGCTCGGCCGAGACCGAGCATGGCACCCGAGACGATGCCGGCGCGGCCGAAGGGGAGCACCGCTACTTTGATCATTTCCCAGCGAGTGGCGCCGAGAGCGAGGGCGGCTTCCTCGTGAAGCACGGGAGTCTGAAGGAAGACTTCGCGGCAGATGGCGGTGATGATCGGCAGGATCATCACCGCGAGCACGATCGAGGCGGTGAGGATGGTGCGGCCTGTTCCCGAGGCGGGGCCGGCGAAGAACGGCACCCAGCCGAAGTTGTCGACGAGCCACGAGTAGAAGGGTTGAACGCCCACGGCGAGAACGTTTCCGCCCCAGAGGCCGAAGACTACGGAGGGCACGGCGGCAAGCAAGTCGATGATGTAGCCGAGGGTTGCAGCCAATGGCCGCGGTGCGTAGTGCGAGATGAAGAGGGCGATTCCGATGGCGATGGGTACGGCCATGAGAAGCGCGAGGCCGGCAGACCACAGGGTGCCGAACACGAGGGGGCCAACATAGGCCCAGAAGTTTGTTCCCTCAAGAAGAGTGGTCTTCTCGGGGTCTGCGGTGATTCCGGGAACACCCTGCAACACAAGAAAAGCCGCGACAGCGGCGAGGATCGCGAGGATCAACGCGCCGGCGGTGAGGGCTGTACCTGAGAAGAGGCGGTCTCCGGGGCGCTGCTTCGCGCGTATACGGGGGGCCGCAGTCGAGGTCATGTGTCGAGTATCCCTTATCCCTGGCGTGGCTTGGTGTGTCGTGCTGAGGTCGTGCTGTGGTCATGCGGGTTTCTGGACGAACGAATTCACGCCGCCCAGAGCAAAGTCTGCCCGACCCCGCTGCCAGTAGCAACGGGGTCGAAGCAGACTCAGAGTGTTACTTGATAGCGTCTACCGCAGCCTGTGCCTTCTCGAACAGCGTCGAGGAGATCGGGGCGGAACCAGCAGAAGCTGCTGCAACATCCTGGCCCTCAGGGCTGATGATGTAGGACATGTAGGCCTTCACCAGGTCAACATTGTCGCTCGAGGCGTACTCGTTGCACCCGATGAGGTAGCTGATCAGAACGACCGGGTACACACCCGAGGCGTCGGATGCGCGGTCAAGCTCAAGAGCGAAGTCAGTTTCGCCGCGGCCTTCTGCGAAGGGCGAGGCGTCAACGATTGCCGCTGCAGCTTCGGGGGAGTAAGGAACGTACTCGTCGCCAACCTTGACGGAAACGGTTCCGAGGTCACCGGCGCGCGATGCGTCGGCGTAACCGATGGTTCCGGTTCCGTTGGTGACGGCGTCAACGAGACCCGAGGTCTGAGGAGCACCCTCGCCACCGAACTCAGTGGGCCAGGTCTCGATCGATCCGACGGTCCAGACCGAGGGAGCAGCAGCCGACAGGTAGTCGGTGAAGTTTGCGGTCGTTCCCGAGTCATCGGCGCGGTGGACTGCGGTGATGTTCAGGTCGGGCAGCGTCACGCCGTCGTTCTGAGCAACGATGGCTGCGTCGTTCCACTTGGTGACTGAGCCGTTGAAGATTCCGGCGATCGTGTCAGCGTCGAGGTTGAGCGAGTCAACACCCTCGAGGTTGAAGATGATCGCGATGGGGGAGATGTAGGCAGGGATCTCGAGGATGCCGGTGCCGGGAACACACGAAGCGAAGTTGTCTTCGTCAATTTCTTCGCTCTTGAACGCGCGGTCAGAACCAGCGAAGAGGCTTCCGCCGCCGATGAACGTGTCGCGTCCGCCGCCGGAGCCGATGGGGTCGTATTCAACCGTGACGTTCTCGTTTGCGGTCTGGAATCCAGCAACCCAGGCCTCTTGAGCTGACTGCTGCGACGATGCGCCAGCGCCAACGAGCGTGCCGGTGAGGTCGGACATGTTCTCGTCACCGCTGCCGTTGTCGGCAGTTGCTGCTGCGCACGATGAGAGGAGGATGGTGCCTGCGATAGCAATGGCACCGATGGTGCCAAGACGCTTGAAGTTCACAGTTTTCCCTTCGGGATGTTGATTTCAGGTTTCAGGTCGGTGCGACCCAAATAGAAAACTTAGGCACGGCAGGTAGCCACTCTCGCCCGGTTAGGTAAACGGGAGGTAAACGACCCATCAACACCACGAAGTGCGGTCCCGGAATCCCGGGGATGTGAGCTATTTGATCGCGGCGACGGCGGCGAGAGCTTTCTCGTAGAGCGCGTCAGAAATCGGTGCTGAGCCGGCAGCCGCGGCGGCGGCCTGTTGGCCTTCGGGGCTGATGACGTAGTCAAGGTAGCCACGAATAACATCCACGCGATCGCTGGACACGTACTCGTTGCAGGCGATCAGGTAGCTGATGAGAACGACCGGGTACACGCCGCTGGCGGTGGAGGCACGGTCGATCTCGACGGCGAAGTCGGTCGCGCCGCGGCCTTCGCCGAAGGGCGAGACGTCAACGATGGCGGCCGCTGCTTCTGGCGAGTACGAAACGTATTCGTCTCCGACCTTGACGGCGATGGTGCCGAGGTCGCCAGCGCGGGAGGCATCGGCGTAACCGATTGTGCCGGTTCCATTGGTCACGGCGTCGACAACACCGGAGGTCTGGGGCGCAGCTTCGCCACCGAATTCCAGAGGCCACTTCTCAATCGAGCCGACGGTCCACACTGAGGGCGCTGCCGCGGCGAGATAGTCGGTGAAGTTCGCGGTAGTTCCGGAGTCATCCGCCCGGTGCACCGCCGTGATGTTGCCGCTGGGCAGATCGACGGAGGGGTTCTGGGCAACGATGGCTGCGTCATCCCACTGGTCGATCTCGCCGGTGAAGATACCGGCGATCGTGTCAGCGTCGAGGTTCAACGAGTCGACGCCGTCGAGGTTGAAGATGATAGCGATGGGCGAAATGTAGGCCGGAATCTCCAGAATGCCGGTATCGGCAACACACGAGAGAAAATCGGCGTCGGCGATTTCCTCGACCTTGTACGCACGGTCGGATGCCGCGAACACAGCGCCACCACCAATGAAGGTGTCGCGTCCGCCGCCAGAACCGATGGGGTCGTACTCGACCGTTGCCGCCACATTGGCGAGCTGGAAACCGCGAACCCACGCCTCTTGGGCGGCTTGCTGTGAGGAAGCGCCGGCACCGATGATGGTGCCGGAAGGGCCCGAGACGTCACCGACGGGAGTCTGAACGCAGCCGGTGAGAGCGAGTGCACTCACCATCGCGAGTGCGCTGACGGTGCCGAGGCGGGTGAACTTCACAGGGATCCCTTCGAGAAACTGACGTGCACGTCATTCTCTCGCGAATTCGTCAGGATTTCACCGCGCGGCAACCTCAGTTGCTTACGGGGAGCACGATCCGGCCTCAGGAATGGTGCGTTTCTACCGCTACAAGGCGCAATTTCTTCGTATCGCGCGCGAAGTGCAGTACCGAAAAATCTCCGGTACTCAACAGCGCGGCGGCTCGCAGGTCGGCATCCGGTGTCGTGTGCGAAGCCTCAGCGAGAGCGCCCACAATTTGGGGGAGTACCGGGCCGTGACTGCACAGCACCGTCGATTTCTGCTTCTTGAGTCGCTTAGCGACAAGAGCAGTCACGGCGGCACCGTTGCTGCGGTACGCGTCTTGGCTGAGGTCGTCGGTGGCCTTGATCTCTAGTTCCGTGCGCTGGGCTAACGGCGTAATCGTCGCGAGGCAGCGAGCAGCGGTGCTGCTCAGGATGCGATCGGGGGCGAACGCGGCGATGCTGCCAGCGATGGTGGCTGCTTGGTCTGTTCCGCGGTGCATGAGCGGGCGCGTGGCATCTGGCCCGTCCCAGGTCTCGCCGGGAACGGCTTTACCGTGACGCACGGCAATCATCGCGAAAGTGCGTGCGTTGCCGGCCTCGTAGACGGCAGCAAAACGATCGAGAACGTCGATGTCGTGCTCGTAGCTGACCTTCTTGCGCGCCTTCGCGAGCGGCAGCCACTCAAGCGACGATATTTCGTCGTTGGGAGTGAACTTCGCCAGCTCCAAAATGTGGTCGTTCACTTCGGCGGCCCAATAGTGCACGTACTTGTCGCGGCCGTTGCCGAGCGTGTAGTGCACTTTGCCGAGCGGAACGCCGAGCTCAACGCTCAAACCGGTCTCTTCGTGAATCTCGCGCACGGCAGTCTCGGGCAGCAGTTCCCCCGGATCGAGCTTGCCCTTCGGCAGCGAGACGTCTTTGTGAACAGTGCGATGCACCAGCAGCACCCGGGGTTTGTCGTCGACAACTCGCCAGCAGACGATGCCTGCGGCGAGCACCGGTGTTGCCGCTGCGGTCATCGGCGAACTCCGCCTCGTTTGCGCTGCGTGATTCTCTTCATAAGGACATTCTGTAGGTCATTGAGCGGTTCGCCATCTTCGGAACGACTATGGCGCACCCAATCGCCCTCAGAATCGAGCCACCACGAGGCGGTGGTATCGGCGACGGCGAGGTCGAACATGTAGTCGAGCTCTTCGACGTGCTCCGGCTCTACGATGCGCACGAGGGCCTCGACGCGGCGGTCGAGGTTGCGGTGCATCATGTCAGAGCTGCCGATGAAAACCTGCGGGTCTCCGTCGTTGTGGAACGAAAAAACGCGTGAATGTTCAAGGTAGCGACCGAGCACGGAACGCACCCGAATGTTCTCGCTGAGGCCCGGAACTCCGGCGCGCAGCGAGCAAATGCCGCGCACGACGATATCGATCGGAACTCCCGCATTGTTGGCGCGGTAGAGAGCATCGATGATCGCCTCATCCACCATGGAATTCAGCTTGATGCGGATGCCGGAGGGCAGGCCAGCGCGGGCGTTCTTAGCCTCGTTCGCGATCTGCTTCACGAGGCCCTTGCGCAGATGGCGCGGAGCCACGAGAAGTCGCTTGAACTTTTTTTCGATGGCGTAGCCAGAAAGTTCGTTGAAGAGTCGAGTGAGGTCTTTTCCGACCTGGTCGTCGGCGGTCAGCAGCCCGAGGTCTTCGTACAAACGACTGGTTTTGGGGTTGTAATTTCCGGTGCCGATGTGGGCGTAGTGGCGCAGCTTGCCCTCTTCTTGACGAACGACGAGCGCGAGTTTGCAGTGCGTCTTGAGCCCGACGAGGCCGTAGACAACGTGCACGCCTGCTTTCTCGAGCTTGCGAGCCCACGAGATATTGGCGGTCTCGTCGAAACGCGCTTTGATCTCTACGAGGGCGAGTACGGCCTTGCCGGCCTCAGCTGCGTCGATCAGAGCCTCGACTATGGGGCTGTCACCGCTCGTGCGGTACAGGGTCTGCTTGATGGCGAGCACATCCGGGTCAGCGGCGGCTTGCTCCAAGAACGCCTGCACGCTCGTGGAAAACGATTCGTACGGGTGGTGCAGCAGGATGTCTTTGCGAGCGATGGCCCGGAAGATGTCGGCCCGCTCATTGCCCTCGGTGGGCATGAGGTCGGGGCTCGTAATCGGCACGTGCCGCAGGTACTTGAGCGCCGGGCGGTCGATGCGCGTGAGCTGGAACAGCCCGCTGAGGTTCAGCGGGGCGGGCAAGCGATACACCTCGTGCTCGGTGATCTTGAGCTCGCGCACGAGCAGGCCGAGCGTCACGTCATCCATGTCGTCGGTGATTTCAAGACGGATCGGCGGCCCGAAGCGGCGATTAAGAATCTGCTTCTCGAGCGACTTGATCAGGTTCTCTGACTCATCTTCATCGACGTTGACATCTTCGTTGCGAGTGACGCGGAATTCGTGGTGCGCCAGAATCTCCATCCCCGGAAACAGGGCGTCAAGGTGGTTGGAGATCAGATCTTCGAGGGGGATGTAGCGCAGCTGGTCACTGCCGTCATCCGGCAATTGAATGAACCGCGGCAATACGCTCGGCACCTTGAGACGCGCAAATTCTTCTTTTTGCGTCTTGGGGTTGCGCACGCGAATCGACAGGTTCAACGAGAGCCCGGAGATGTACGGGAATGGATGCGCGGGGTCAACGGCCAGGGGCATGAGCACGGGAAAGATCTGGCTCGAGAAGATTTCGTCGACGCGCTCACGGTCTTCGGGGCCGAGGTCAGACCACGACTCGATGTGGATGCCTTCGTCATCGAGCGCGGGCTTGACACTGTTGCGGAACTCGGCCGCGTGACGCTCTTGCAGCGCGTGAGCGGCGGCGCTCAGCTCGTCGAGAACGTCGGCGGGAGCACGACCGGTATTGGTCGGCACGGCAAGTCCGGTGTCGATGCGGCGCTTGAGGCCAGCGACGCGCACCATAAAGAACTCGTCGAGATTGCTCGCAAAAATGGCCAAGAAGTTGGCGCGTTCCAGCAGCGGCAGCGACTCGTCCTCGGCGAGTTCGAGCACTCGCTGGTTGAATGCGAGCCAGCTCAGTTCGCGATCGAGGTAGCGGTCGTAAATCAACGTGCCGTCGTCGACGCTCGACGACTCTTCGATGTCATATTCATCGAGAGAATCTGTAGCGGCGCTGGGATCGGCTATCGCGCTGTCGTTGTCCATCTGATCATCCTGCCACTGAGTGATGAACAACGGATTAACTTGACGCGCGATGGGGAGAAAATCGGTGGAAGTGTGCCCTAGACCGCGATGCTGTCGGGCATGACGTCCACGGGAGCATCCGCTGGTTCGGCAATAGCCTCGGGCTTAGGCGCCTTCTCGGCTTCTTCGGCGATGTTAAAGCAGTAGCCCACGTTGCGAACCGTGCCAATAAGCGATTCGAGGTCACCGAGCTTGGAACGCAGTCGTCGAACGTGAACGTCGACGGTGCGGGTGCCTCCGAAATAGTCGTAGCCCCACACTTCGCTCAGTAGCTGCTCGCGTGTGAACACGTGGCCGGGGTGCGAGGCCAAGAAGCGCAGCAACTCGAACTCTTTGAACGTGAGGTCGAGCGAGCGGTCTCGAGCCTTCGCCGAGTAGCTCGCTTCGTCGATCACAATTCCGGATGCGCGAATCTTCGATGCCGAACTCTCCCCTTCGCGGCGCGCCAGTGCCAAACGGATGCGGGCATCGATTTCGGCCGGGCCGGCGCCAACGACAAGAAGATCGTCGAGGTGCCATTGGTGATTGACTGCAGCGAGGCCGCCGTCGGTGACGACAGCGAAGAGCGGAACCGCGATTCCACCCGAGTGGAGCACGCCGCATAGCCCTTTGGCAGCAGCAAGATTGGTGGTCGCGTCGACAATGATGAGATCAGTGGTGGGCGCGGCAACCAGGGTCGCGGGCGCAGCAACGACAACCTCCACCGTGTGACTGAGCAAACCCAGGGCGGGTAATGGATCAGCGTCGGGCGCAGAGCTAAGCATCAAGATGTGTGCCATATGGCCTCCCCACTGCGTGAAAGTGATTCTACCGTGCGCCGCCGCGCGCTCGTGACGGCCCCCGCATCGCCCGCTTCTCGGTACGATGGGTCAATGACTTGGCAAAAGTGGAGCGTCGTGCCGGTGTGGGCGTTGAGCCTCGTGGGCACGGTCATTATCGGTGCGGTTGCCGCGCCCGAGTCGCGCGTCACTTGGCTGGCGATCGTTCTCGCGGCCTGTGTCATCTTCACGTTCGTTGTTCAACTGCTCATTCACCGCAAAGAGGGTTTCGTTGCACGAGCAACCGCCAGCATGGTTGGCGCTCTCGTAGTTGTGGCTGCGGGCACAGCGATTTTCGCTTTCATTTAGTGCTGCTGGGCTGCACAGGGATAGGATTAGTACATGCTTCTCGCACTTGAGCTCTTCTTCGTCGGCCTTCTTGGTCTCGCGACGCTGTCTATCGGCTACGTATCGGTCGTTGTCGTCTACAACCTCTTTCGCGGCCAGCGCTAACAGCGCGCCATGGTAATTGAGCTCGACGCCTCCGGCCCGGCTGAACTAGCGCCACTTTCGTGGCTCGTTGGCCTCTGGGAAGGCACGGGTATCGTCGACTACAAGGTCGGCGACGAAACGCGCACGATCGAGTTTGGTCAGCGCGTTAGCTTTACCCACGATGGCCTTCCGCACCTCAATTACAACTCCTACACCTGGTTGCTCGACGATGAGAAAACTCCCCACGTAACGGAGACCGGGTATTGGCGCCTTCGTCGCGCCGCGACCGCTGGCGACCCTGGCCCCGGCTTGCTGCCTGCTCTGGGGGAGCGCCCGTTCGGCTCGGCCGACGAGGTCGAAAAACTGCGCACACCGAACGGCGGCTTCGAGATTGAGGCGTCCATCGTGCATCCGGGTGGCATCAACGAGTTTTACATCGGCGAAGTAACCGGTCCCCGTATCGATCTCGCAACCGACGCAGTCATGCGCACGCAGGGTGCCAAGGAGTACACCGCGGCGACCCGCATGTATGGACTCGTCGAGGGCCATTTGCTGTGGGCGTGGGATATCGCGGCGCTAGGCCAAGACTTGCGCACGCACGCGTCCGGGCGGCTCGCTCGTGTCGAATAGTTCGTTCTCGTCGCGCCCCGGAGCCATCGGAAACCCGCCCGAGCACTATGGCAACCCGTTTGGCGAGCAGCGTGCGCTGGTAGAAGGCCGTTCCGTCGTCGAACTTGCCGACCGCGCCGTGCTCACCATCACTGGCCCCGATCGTCTTACCTGGCTCGACTCTCTCACCACGCAGTCGCTCAAGAATCTCACTCCCGGCGAGAGCGCTGAAACGCTCCTCCTCAACCCCAATGGCCGCGTCGAGCACGCCATGCGGCTTGTCGATGACGGCGAAACCCTGTGGCTGCTCATCGATGGCTCACAGCGTGAACCGCTTCAGGCCTGGCTCAACCGCATGCGCTTCACGCTTCGCGTAGAGATCGCTGACCGTAGCGACGACTTTGTGACGATCGGCAGCTTTGGCGATGCCCTCCAGGTACCCGCTGCCGCTTCGCGCGAGGTGGCGCTCGTGTGGGTCGATCCGTGGTCCTCCGTCGTGCGTGGTGGCCACCAGTACGCCACTTCAGAAACACACCCGGGTGCTACGTGGAGCTACCGCGAAACACTGGTCGCTATCGATGCCGATCTTTCTGCTTTCGACGCTGCGGGTTCGCTCGCCGTCGATGCCCTTCGCATTGCCGCCTGGCGCCCTCGCTTTAGCTCCGAAGTTGATGACCGCACCATTCCGCACGAATTGGACTGGATGCGCTCCGCCGTGCACCTCAACAAGGGGTGCTACCGCGGGCAAGAGACCGTGGCCAAAGTACACAATCTCGGGCATCCGCCGCGTCGCCTCGTAATGCTTCACCTCGACGGCTCTGAGGGCGCCCTGCCCGAGGTCGGCGCCGAAGTTCGTCTCGGTGAGAAAACTGTGGGATCTGTGACGGCTTCTGCGCGCCACTTCGAACTCGGGCCCATCGCGCTCGCCGTGATCAAACGATCCGTGAATGCCGCCGAAACACTGGCTGTTGCGTCCGACGTCGGCGAGATTGCGGCTGCGCAAGAAGTCATCGTTCCCACCGATGCCGGTGCCGAAGCAAACGTGCCCCGACTGCCACGCCTTGGGGGCGTTACTCGCGGCTAGCAGCAGCATCCGCTCATTCTCGGTACTCTTGAGTCATGACTCACACCCTGATTTTGTTGCGCCATGGCAACTCCGAATGGAACCAAAAGAACCTCTTCACCGGATGGGTCGATGTCGGGCTAACCGACCAAGGCCGCACCGAGGCGAACCGCGCAGGCGAGCTCATCGCCGCGTTCGACAAGCAGCCTGATGTTCAGTACACATCGCTTCTCAAGCGTGCGATCCACACCGCCAACATCGCCTTGCAGGTTGCCGACCTCGACTGGCTGCCCGTGAAGCGCTCGTGGCGTCTCAACGAGCGTCACTACGGCGCGCTGCAGGGCAAAGACAAAGCTCAAACGCTGGAAGAGTTCGGCGACGAGAAGTTCATGACCTGGCGCCGCAGCTTCGATGTGCCGCCGCCCCCGCTCGACGACGAGGCTGAATACAGCCAAGTCCACGACCGTCGCTACGTCGGCATCGATGGTGAGATTCCTCGCACCGAGAGCCTGAAGCTCGTCATCGACCGCATGCTGCCCTACTGGGAATCCGACATCACCAAGGATCTCGCGGCCGGCAAGACCGTGCTCGTCACCGCCCACGGCAACTCGCTGCGCGCGCTCGTGAAGCACCTTGATGGCATTTCAGACGACGACATCGCGAGCCTCAACATCCCCACGGGTATCCCGCTGGTGTACGAGCTCGACGACAACTTCATGCCGATCAAGCCCGCTTACTACCTCGACCCCGAGGCTGCTGCTGCCGGCGCTGCCGCAGTCGCATCACAGGGCAAGAAGTAGCCCCGGCCTCACCCACGCGTTAACGCGCAAAGCCCCGACGAGATCGAATCTCGTCGGGGCTTTGTCGTGAAGCGACGTGCTTAGTCGTCGTCCTGAACCCAGTCGCCGGTAGCAAGGTATTGAACCTTCTTGGCGATGGAGACCGCGTGGTCGGCGAAGCGCTCGTGGTAGCGCGACGCCAGAGTGGCATCCACAGTATCGACTGCAGCGCCCTTCCAGGTCTCGCCGAGCACCTTGTCGAACACACTGAGGTGCAGCGCATCAATTTTGTCGTCGTCGTTGCGAATCTCTTCAGCAACGCGCACGTCTTCATGCTTGAGCAGCTCAACCAGCTTGTTCGCGACCGCGACGTCGAGTGCTCCGAGCTCTGCGAAAGTTGCTCGCAGAGACTTGGGCACAACCTTGTCGGGGAAGCGGTAACGGGCAAGCTGAGCGATGTGCTCAGCCATGTCACCCATGCGCTCAAGCGATGCGCTGATGCGCAAGGCACTCACTACAATTCGCAAGTCGCGGGCGACAGGTTGTTGACGAGCGAGGATGTTAATCGCAAGCTCATCGAGTTCGGCTGCCGCAATATCAATTTGGTCATCATCCGCAATCACTGTTTCTGCCAGTGACACGTCTGATTCATTGAATGCTTTTGTGGCGTTGTCTATTGAGACAGCCACCAGGCTGGCAATTTCCACGAGGCGATCTTGCACCTCGCGCAGTTCTTGTTGAAATACTTCGCGCACGCTATCTACGTCCCTTCGATACGGGCATGACGAAGCCCGCACGGCTTAGGCCACCCTGCCCGCGTTAGGTTAACAACAGGTGTTGGCGGCCTGAACTTTATCTGAAGTGAGCACTCGTCGCGAACTTGCGGCAAGCGGATGCTCCAGATGTAACTAATCTAGTCGGTATGGACTCTGCGTGGCTCGTGCCTGCCGCCCTCGCTTTTGGCGTATTTCTCGGCGGTGGCATGTCCTTTATCATTTACGCAGCCGCCAAGCGGGGCCAAAGAGCCGCCCACGTGGTCTCTTCCGCCGTGCCAGATGGCGTTGATCAGGTCATCGATGCGCTTGAATCCGCGGGTATCGTGCTCGATCCCTCCAACAACATCATGAAAGCGTCGACAGGGGCGCTGACCTACGGTCTTGTTTGGAACCATGCGCTCGTGCATCCGGAACTCGTTGAATTTGTCGATCAAGTGCGTCGCACCGGCGAGCCGATTGCCCAAGAAGTGCACTTATCGCGCGGCCCTTTCGGTGACGCCAACATTTATCTTTTTGTTCGTGTTGCTCGCCTCGGAACGCGCTACGTTTTGCTGTTGGCCGAAGACCGCACCGAGTCATACCGCCTCGATGAGGTGCGTCGTGACTTCGTGGCCAACATCAGCCACGAGCTCAAAACCCCCATCGGTGCGGTCGGGTTGCTCGCCGAAGCGCTCGTCAGCGCCTCAGACGAGCCGGATCAGGTCAAGCGGTTCGCGAAGCGCCTCACGAAAGAATCACACCGTCTCGCTCGCATTACGCAAGAGATCATCGAACTCTCGCGATTGCAATCCGCCGATGGGCTAGCCGAAGCCGCACTGGTAGATATTGACAATGTCGTGTCCATTGCGATCGACCAAAACCGCGCCGTCGCTGAGTTCAACAAGGTTGACCTGGCGAGTGGAAAGCTCACCGGTTTCGAGGTTTTCGGGGACGAAACCCTGCTGGTGCTTGCGCTCGACAATCTTATTTCTAACGCCGTGCAGTATTCACCGGAGAATACGCGCGTAGGAATCGGCGTTCGTCACCGCGATGGAGCTATCGAGATCTCGGTCACTGACCAGGGTGTCGGAATTCCCGACGATGAGCTCGACCGTGTATTCGAACGCTTTTACCGCAGCGATCCCGCTCGCAGCCGTCACACCGGTGGTAGCGGGCTCGGCCTCAGCATCGCCAAGCACGTCGTGCAAAACCACGGCGGTGACATCCGCGTCTGGTCGCATCTCGGCCAAGGCTCCACTTTCACGATTCGCCTTCCCGAAATCGATCCCGACGTAACCAACGCAACAGGAGACAAACAATGACCCGCATTCTGATCGTCGAAGACGAGCCGTCGTTGAGCGAACCTCTCGCATTCTTGCTCGAGCGCGAAGGCTACGAGACGACGATCGCTGAAGACGGCCTCGCGGGACTTGCCGAGTTCGACCGTAACGGCGCCGATCTTATTCTGCTCGACCTCATGCTTCCCGGTCTTGCGGGCACCGAGGTGTGCCGCGAGATCCGTACTCGCTCGAACGTGCCCATCATCATGCTCACTGCCAAGGACAGCGAAGTGGATATCGTGGTCGGCCTTGAGCTGGGTGCAGACGACTACATGACTAAGCCTTACTCCACTCGTGAGCTCTTGGCCCGCATCCGTGCCGTTATGCGCCGCCGCGCAGAAGACATCGACGAGACCGACTCGGTGCTTGAAGCGGGGGGAGTGCGCATGGACGTGGAGCGGCACACGGTATCCGTTGACGGCGCCGACGTCACTATGCCGTTGAAGGAATTCGAATTGCTCGAACTCTTGTTGCGCAACGGTGGACGCGTGCTCACGCGTGGCCAGCTCATCGATCGAGTGTGGGGTGCCGATTACTTCGGTGACACCAAAACTCTCGACGTGCACATCAAGCGCATTCGTTCAAAGATCGAGAAGCTGCCGTCGCAGCCGAAACTTCTCGTGACCGTGCGTGGGCTCGGCTACCGCTTCGAAGATTAGAACGAGACAGGCGCACGCGCACGCGGCTAAGACTGCAGTGCGCCTGTTCGTCCAGTGCGCCTGTTGGCCTGGGGCACTGCTGGTCTCGCGAGCGTCAGTTGGTCTCGCGAGCGTCAGCTGGTCTCGCGAGCATGGCGCAAGGCAACGCGCTTGTTAGCCGAGGGCGCTAGCGGGCGCCAGATCGGCGTAAATCGGGTCGTCGCTCGAGATGACGGGAACCAGCAGTTCGCTGCCGCTCTCGTTGCCGAACTGGAAGTAGATGGGGAATAGCTGACCGGCGCGAACGTCGGCATCGTTGATCACGATCATGTCGCCATCGACCTCGGTGCCGTAGCTCTTGACGTCGCCCGAAGAAACAGGCTTGGAGATGTCGATGCGCTCTCCGTCTGCCGATTCGTACTGGAGGCGAAGGCTGCCACTCGACGAGCTCGTGTTGATGATTGTCACCATGAGGCTAACGGCCGATTCGTCATCGTTGCTGATAGCAAGAACGTTGCGCACCTTGACGTCGCCGACCTCGGCGCCGATACCGTCGCTGGGGTCGTACTGGTTCAACGTCGCCGTAGGCGTAATGAACGAACAACCGGCGGTGCCCACGAGAAGGGATCCGGCGATAAGGGCGGAGGCTGCGGCGCGTGTCGCGCGAGTGAGAACTGTCACAGATTCATACTAATAGATAGCCGCGCCGAGCGCTTTACTTAGGCAACCCTTACCATGCGTTTACTGTGATAAACTGGGTTTTCTTCGAGAGGACCACTATTCATGTTGTTTGAGGTCGGCGAGACTGTCGTTTATCCCCATCACGGTGCTGCAACCATCACCGAGGTGAAGAAGCGCACCATCAAGGGTGAAGAGAAAGTTTATCTCAAGCTCAACGTAACTCAGGGTGATCTCACCATCGAAGTTCCCGCAGAGAATGTTGATCTCGTGGGCGTTCGCGACGTTATTGGTCGCGAGGGGCTCGACGCCGTGTTCGAGGTGCTTCGCGCGCCGTTCACTGAAGAGCCCACCAACTGGTCACGCCGGTACAAGGCCAACCTTGAGAAGCTTGCTTCGGGTGACGTCATCAAGGTCTCCGAGGTCGTTCGTGACCTCTGGCGTCGTGACCAAGATCGCGGGCTTTCAGCCGGCGAAAAGCGCATGCTTGCGAAGGCACGTCAAATTCTTATCTCTGAGCTTGCGCTCGCTGAGAAGACTGACGAAGACAAGGCATCGTTGGTTCTCGACGAGGTTCTCGCGTCCTAATCCATTAGGCACGCTGCTTTGCACATGAGCACTACTGTCGAGCCGCTCGTCGCGGTCATCGTCGTCGGCGCTGGTAGTGGCACTCGGCTGGGCAAAAGTGAGCCCAAGGCGTTCGTGCCCGTGGCCGGTCGTGCGACTCTCAGCCGCGCCCTCGAGCCTGTTTTTGCCATGACTGAACGCGCGCAAGTCATCGTTACGGTTCCCGCGACGTATGAGGCGACGGCTAAGCAGCTCATCAGCGAGGTCCCGGGAGCGAATGACCGGGGATTCACCGTCGTCGTTGGTGGCTCTACTCGTCAAGAGTCGGTCGCCACGGCGCTCGCGCTAGTGCATCCCGCCGTCGAAGTGGTTCTCGTGCATGACGCCGCTCGTTTGCTGGCGCCACGGAGTCTTTTCGACGCTGTCGTCGCCGAAGTGCTGAGGTCTGGCGCCGGCGTCATTCCTGGCCTGCCCGTGACTGACACCATCAAGCGCACGGATGCCGAGGGTCGCATCCTTGAGACGGTTGATCGTTCAGCCCTCGCAGCGGTTCAAACTCCCCAAGGGTTTCCGCGTAGCCAACTCGTAGCGGCGCACGCTGCCGCTACCCACGAATTCACCGATGATGCCGCGCTTGTCGGGGCGCTCGGGCATCCCGTGTCGGTAATCACCGGCGACCACTTGGCCTTCAAGATCACGACGCCTTGGGAACTAGACCGTGCGGAGCAGCTACTAATGAGTCCTTCTGAATTCGACCTTCGCGTGGGCACGGGCACTGATGTGCACGCTTTCGATGCGGCGAAACCCCTGTGGCTCGCAGGACTCCATTGGCCGGATGAGGCGGGTCTCCACGGCCACAGCGACGGCGACGTGGTGTCGCACGCCATTTGTGACGCTCTCTTGTCAGCGGCTCAGTTGGGCGACCTGGGAAGTATTTTTGGTACCAGCGACCCTCGATTCGCTGCTGCTCACGGCGACGTGTTCTTGGCCGAGGCGCTGCGTTTGGTGAACCAGGCGGGCTTCGATGTCGGCAACGTTTCTGTTCAAGTCATTGGTAATCGTCCGATCATCTCGCGGCGTCGGGTTGAGGCCGAGGCGCTCTTGAGCGAGATCTTGGGTGCCCCTGTCAGCGTCGCGGGAACCACAACCGATGCTCTCGGTTTCACTGGCCGTGGCGAGGGTGTGGCTGCGATCGCGACCGCGTTGATTCGCGCTCGCTAGTTTCCGCTCCAGCTGAGCGACTTATTGTCGCGACGCGACGACGAGTGGAATCGGCGTATTCTCGGTAGTGCGGCACGCCGCTAGCTCCGGGCGGTGGTTCTGGGCTCGCCCCGCGCGCTGCTGATAACCGAATGTGGCCTCACCGTCCATTGCACTCACGCAGGCGCGGCTCATCGCGCTGAGAAACAGGTACAAAATGTCAGAACGCACAGCAACAATCGTCTCTCCCTCCGGCCTCCACGCTCGCCCTGCAGCGCTCTTCACTCAGGCGGTGAGCAAGAGCGGTTTGCGCATCACGGTGGGCAAGGGCGACAAAGTTGTCAACGCCGCGAGCATCCTCGCTGTGATCTCGCTCGGGGTTTCTCAGGGCGAGACCGTAACGCTGTCTTCGGAAGACGAAGGCGCAGATTCAGTGCTCGATGAACTTGTAGAACTGCTCTCCACTGTCGAATAGCGATCGCGCTGCGAGGCCCACACCGACACGGTGTGGGCCTTCGTGCTTTAACGCGGTGGCACTGCTGAAATACCCAGTTTGGACACAGTTCGCAGGCGTATGTTCAAGGTAGCGGTCGATCACCGCGACAAGAGAAAGAAGGCGCAATGACAAACATTCAGCGTGTGACAGTTTTGGGTACGGGCGTGCTCGGGTCACAGATTGCTTTCCAGACGGCGTACAGCGGTTTCAACGTGGTCGCCTATGACATTAACGACGACGCTCTCGAGAAGGCTCGCGAGCGTTTCACCGGACTCGTAGACACCTACATTGCCGACGGAGTAGACGGCGCAGCCGATGGCAAAGCGAAGGACGCACTCACTCGCGTGCGCTTCTCGGCTGACCTCGGCGATGCTGTCTCCGAAGCAGACCTCGTGATCGAAGCGATCCCCGAGATCCTCGACCTCAAGAAGTCCACCTATGCCGAGCTGGGAAAGCTCGCCCCCGCACACACGATCTTCGCCACGAACTCCTCCACTCTGTTGCCGAGCGACATGAAGGAGTCCACGGGTCGCGTCGACAAGTTCTTGGCCCTTCACTTTGCAAACCAGATCTGGAAGTTCAACACCGCCGAGATCATGGGCACGAGCGACACCGATCCCGCCATCTTTGATGCCGTTGTCGAGTTTTCGAAGGCCATCGGTATGGTGCCGATTCCGATTCACAAGGAAAAGGCCGGCTACGTTCTCAACTCGCTGCTCGTGCCGTTCCTCAACGCGGCAGCTGAGCTCGGTGCTGATGGCTACGCCGAACCCGCTGACGTAGATAACACCTGGCGGATCGCGACCGGTGCTCCTTTGGGGCCGTTCCAGATCTTTGACGTGATCGGTCTCACGACCCCGTACAATATCATGTCCCACGGCGACGAGAACACGAAGAGGTTCGCTGAGTGGCTCAAGACGGAGTACATCGACAAGGGCTACCTCGGTATCGCGACCGGTCGAGGTTTTTACACTTACACGAAGTAATTGTCTGCGGCGCGGGGCTCTCTGGCCCCGCGCTGCCCTCAACCGTGTAATACCCAGCGGCGGTCGCTAAACTTGCTTAGTGACTATTCGCCTGTATGACACCCGTAGCGCCAGCCTCGTCGACCTTGACCCCCGCGAACCGGGCAAGGTGGGAATGTACGTGTGCGGCCCCACGGTGCAGTCAGCACCTCACATCGGTCACTTGCGTTCGGCCCTCGTCTACGACATTTGGCGCCGCTGGCTCACCTACCGTGGCCTCGATGTCACGCTCGTGCGCAACGTCACCGACATCGACGACAAGATTCTGAGCAAGGCAGCGGATGCCGCAGCCGAGGGCTCCACGGAACAGTGGTGGGCTCTGGCGTACCGCATCGAACTCGAATTCACGGCCGGCTACAACGAGTTGGGCATCCTGCCGCCGAGCTATGAGCCGCGGGCAACAGCTAACATCTCCGAGATGCGCGACCTGATTGCGCTGCTTATCGAGCGCGGTCACGCGTACGCCGCCACCGATGGCTCGGGCGACGTCTACTTCGATACTAAATCCTGGCCGTCGTATGGCGAGCTCACTCGTCAGAAGCTCGACGACATGGTCGCTGCCGCCGACGCCGATCCGCGGGCCAAGCGCGATGCCCGCGACTTTGCTCTGTGGAAGGGCAGCAAGCCCAGCGAACCTGCTTCGGCATCCTGGTCATCGCCGTGGGGTGACGGCCGCCCCGGCTGGCACATCGAATGCTCGGCCATGTCTCGCCGCTATTTGGGTGGAGCGTTCGACATCCACGGCGGTGGGCTCGACCTACGGTTCCCGCACCACGAGAACGAACTTGCGCAGTCAACGGCGCTCGGCGATGAATTCGCCCGCCACTGGGTGCACAACGGCATGGTCAATGTGAATGGCCAGAAGATGTCGAAATCGCTCGGCAACTCGGTCTTTGCCCGCGGCCTTCTCGATGCTGCCCGCCCCATTGTGGTGCGCTATTTGCTCGGTGCCGCACATTATCGCTCCACAATCGACTACACTGACACGTCGCTTGCAGAAGCTGAGGCCGCCTTCGAGCGCCTTGAGGTGTTCATCGAGCGGGCGTCGCGCCGACTGCGTGACACTCGCTTCGATACTGCGAACACCAACGAGGTGCCCGAGGCATTTGGCGAAGCGATGGATGACGACCTTGCGGTGCCGCAAGCGCTCGCGGTAGTGCACGAAACGATTCGTTCGGGCAATGCCGCCCTCGACGATGGGGATCTTGCAACGGTCGCTACGGCGCGTTCGCAAGTGATCGCTATGGCACAGGTTTTGGGTATCAACCCACTTGATCCACGATGGGGTTCTGATCGTTCAGAACCGGCTGTTGCTGCATTATCAGCACTGGTTGACAAGCTCATTGAGGATCGCAATACGGCCCGCACAGCGAAGGATTTCGCTGTAGCAGACCGAATCCGTGATGAACTATCAGCGGCGGGCATCACTCTAGAAGATGACTCGACCGGATCGCATTGGAGCTTGCCGTGACTGATCGGCGCTTCCGACAGGAGCAACACTCGTGAAAAACCCAGGTAACACACCCCGCGCAGGAGCGGTACGCAAGGGCCGCAAGGGCCCCCAAGTCGGCTCGGGAGGCCAGGGGCGTCAAGCTCTCGAAGGTCGCAAGCCCACCCCTAAAGCAGAAGATCGTCCGTATCATCCCGCCGGCAAGCGCAAGGCTGCTGCTGAGCGCTATGAAGCGGCCGGTGGAACTCGTCGCAGCGGCGGCAAGGGCTCTGAGGGTGGTCCCCAGCGTCCGAGTCAACCCAGTCGGTCGCGAGTAGCGAAGTCGGCTGACGAATCAGAGATGGTCACCGGCCGTAACTCGGTTCTCGAGGCTCTTCGCGCCAAGATCCCCGCTAACACTCTGTATATGGCTGCTCGCATCGAATACGACGACCGTGTAAAAGAGATCTTGAAGCTTGCCACTGCCCGCAATCTTGCCGTGCTCGAAGTGATGCGTCCAGAACTGGACCGTCTCGCGGGATTCGACTCCGTGCACCAGGGCTTTGCCCTCAAAGTGCCGCCGTACGAGTACGCGCATCCGATGGAGCTCCTCGACAAGGTTGAGGCGCGGGGTCAGGTTCCGCTGCTCGTAGCTCTCGACGGTATTACCGACCCGCGCAACCTCGGCGCTATCGTTCGCTCGGTTGCCGCGTTTGGTGGCCAGGGAGTCATCGTTCCGCAACGTCGCTCTGTCGGTATGACGGCATCCGCCTGGAAGACCTCCGCCGGCGCCGCAGCTCGTACCCCCGTTGCGATGGCGAATAACCTCACGCAGATGATCAAGGAGTACAAGAAGCGCGGTGTCTTCGTGCTCGGCCTCGACGGCGACGGCGACGTATCGCTTCCTTCGCTTCCGCTGGCGAAAGAGCCCGTGTTGATCGTCGTGGGTAGCGAGGGTAAGGGTCTTTCTCGACTCGTTACCGAGAACTGCGACGCGATCGTCTCGATCCCGATTAGCGCCTCCACAGAGTCGCTGAACGCCGGTATCGCGGCCAGCGTCACGCTCTACGAAATCTCGAAGCTGCGGGCCGCTGCTCGCAAGAAGAAGTAGTGCTGCCTCCGGCTTTGCCGGAGTGAAATGACAGAGAGCCGCTGCCCCCACGGGGACAGCGGCTCTCTGCGTTGGTGCGAGTGAGGTTAGCTGCTCGTGACGGCGTCGAGTGCTGCCGCGATGTCGTTCATGAGGTCATCAACGTGCTCAAGCCCGACCGAGATTCGAACTATTCCTGCGCCCGGCTTCGCCTCAGAGGCGACGGGGCGGTGGGTGAGCGATGCCGGATGCTGCACGAGAGTGTCGATGCCGCCGAGCGATACCGCGTGCGTGATCAGCTTCACCGATTCGGTGAACTTCGCTGCGGCGTCGTAACCGCCTGCAAGGTCGAGGGCGATAAGCGAGCCGGCGCCAGCGGATTGCGTGCCGATAAGACCCGCCGGGTCTTGCCCAGGCAGGCCGGGGTAGAGAACGCGAGCGAGTGCAGGGTGTCCGTCGAGACGGCTGGCGAGTTCACCGGCCGTCTCCTGCTGCGCACGAACGCGCAGGGGCAGGGTGCGGAGGCCGCGGTGCAACAGGTACGCCGCAAACGGATGAAGAACTCCACCGGTGAGGGCACGAACGTTACGCAGGGCCTTCGCGTGCTCTTCGGTCGTGGCGATGACACCACCCATGACGTCCCCGTGTCCGCCCAGGTACTTGGTGGCGCTGTGCAGCACCATTGCGGCGCCGAGTTCAATCGGCCGCTGCAGTACGGGGGTCGCGAAGGTGTTGTCGACAAGGACGGGCACGGCGCCAGCGGCGGCAACGACCTTCTTGATGTCGACGAGTTCGAGAGTGGGATTGGCGGGGGACTCGATGATGATGAGACCGGTGTTGGGTTGAATGGCGCTGGCTATCGAGTCGGCGTCAGCCCACGTGACAGTCGTGCCGAGAAGCCCGTTGTCGAGCACATGGTCGGTTCCACCGTAGAGCGGACGAACGCCAACAACGTGCGGGCGACCGGCCGAGGCAATCGAGATCAGCACGGCGGAGAGAGCCGCCATTCCGCTGGCATACGCGACAGCGGCTTCGGCGCCTTCGAGGGCAGCGAGGCCGTCTTCGAAGCGGGCAACGCCCGGCTGCCAGAGTCGCTGGTACACCGCGGAGTGGCCGTCGATGAGGGGGTTTCCCGTAGCGAGGTTTTCGTAGGAATCACCGCCGACTTCAACGCTGGGCAGCGGGTTCGTCGTAGAGAGGTCGATGGAGGGAACGTGTGCACCAGATTCCTGCACGCCCTCCATTCCTGCGTGAACAGCAAGGGTTTCGAGATGGATGTCGTGAGGCAGCATGACTAGATAACAGCAGAAAGTGCGCCCCTAATCAACTCCGGATGCAGCTTCTTCACGAAATGAGTCATTTTTCGAATATGCTGCGACGAAGGAGGCTTCCGTGAAAGAACCCAACAGCTTGCCCATCGACTCGGTCGACCGTGCGATTTTAGCCAGTTTGGCCGCGAACGCCCGCCGCTCGGGTTCCTCGCTCGCCGCGGACGCTGGAGTGTCGGAGTCCACCGTCTCGCAACGATTGCGCCGACTTCACGACGAAGGCTACTTGCGCGGTTTCCACGCCGATATTGACGTCGCCAAACTCGGGATGAGCGTACAAGCCCTCATCTCGATCAAGCTCGTCAAGCACGTGCGAGAAGACGTGGATGCCTTCCGTAGCGCAGCTCCTCGCTGGCCCGGCGTGCTCGCCTTTTTTCACACCGGTGGTGGGGATGACTATTTACTCCACGTCGCAGCTCGCAGTGCGGCAGAGCTCAGAGACTTCATGCTGACCTACTTGGCCAGCCATCCAGCCGTCGCTCACACGGAAACCAATCTCGTCTTCGAACACGTGACCGGTCGCGGTTTAGAGCAGCTGCTGTCGTAGCATCCGCTGCGCTGCGAGCTAAACCTTGAGGCGCCAGTCTTCGCCATCATCGTCGGCGTCCGGAGCGCCCTCAGCGTCGAGCGGCAGGCTGATCGGCATCGTGAACGCGCCCGTGGGCGGATTGATCATTGTGGCTTCGTCGCGCCGGAACTGCAGCACGTTCTCTACGTAGCTACTCACTGCCTCGGCGAGCGGGATATCGTGGCCGGAATCTTGAGCCAGTTGGCGGCGGTGGTCGAGCAATTGGTGGAAGGCCTCAGCGGGCTCGAGCTTTCCGCGCAACTCTTTGGGGATAGCCCGGATCACCGGCTCGAAGACGCGCGCAGCCCACTCATGGGCCAGCATCTCCTCGTCCATATCTTGCTTGTCGAACGCGGCTCGATAGGAATCCATGTCGTTGAGCAGGCGGCGGGCCTGATTTTCTTGGGCATCGAGCCCGGTGAGTCGCAGCAAACGCCGCGAGTGGTGCCCGGCGTCCACCACCTTGGGCTGAATGCGCACGCGCGTGCCGGAATCTTCAGTCTTGATGGCGAGTTCTTCGATGTCGAAGCCGAGCGCGTTGAGGCGTTCGACGCGCTGGTTGATGCGCCAACGCTCGGAGTGGTCGAATCGCTCAGAACCCGTGAGCTCTTGCCAGAGGGTGCGGTACTGAGCGACGATTCCGTTGCTTATCTCGACGGGATCGATGTCTTCTTCGAGACGACCGCCCGCCTGCAGATCGAGTAGTTCGCCGGCGATGTTGACGCGACCGATCTCGAGGTCATTCTCTCGCTGGCCGTTGGAGAGGCGGTCATAGAGCTGACCGGTCTCGGCGTCTACTAAATACGCGGCAAAGGCACCAGCGTCGCGGCGAAAGAGGGTATTGGAGAGCGACACGTCGCCCCAGAAAAAGCCGACGATGTGCAGGCGCACGAGCAGCACCGCGAGCGCATCCACGAGGCGCCGCGCAGTCTCGGGGCGCAAGCTCTGCGAGTACACGGCGCGATAGGGCAGCGAGAATTTGAGATGGCGGGTAACGAGAACAGACTTGAGTTCTTCACCATCGGCAGCCGTACGGTTCGTGACGATAGCGAGAGGATCGACACAGGGCACGTCGAGTTTCTGCAGCGTACGCAGCATCTCGTACTCTCGCTTCGCGAGTTCGCTTGACGTCTCCTTGATTGCGACAATAAACCCGCTGAGGTTGGCAAAGCGCACAAGGTGGCGCGAGATGCCCTTGGGGAGAGTCGCGATGGCGTCGTCGGGCCATAGCTCAAGCGGTAACGACCAGGGGAGGTCGAGCAAAGCTGGATCAGCGGTCGCAGCGGTGATGTTGACGGAACCAGTCATTCAAATGTCCTTAAACAAGAACGAGCCCGCCGAACATCCGAACTGGGTTCGACGTCGACGGGCTCGATCGTAAAGCGAAAGTTAGCTTGCGACTACAGGCTTCTTGGTGAGGCGCAGGCCCGTCTCGGTGTCGAAGACGTGCACGTGGTGAGGCTCAGGGGTCAGGAAGACCTTGTCGCCGGCGTTCGGGTGCGAGCGGCCATCGACGCGAGCAACGATGTCAACACGCTCACCCTTGATGTCTGCGTGACCGTAGAGGTAACCGTCAGCACCCAGTTCTTCAACGAGGTCGACGTCTACCGGAAGACCGCTACCGGTCGTCGAGACGAGCACGTCTTCGGGGCGGACGCCGATCGTGACGGTCTTGGCGTCAGTGCCACCCAGCGTCTCGGCGTCAACCGCGACAACGGCATCACCGAACTGGAGGCCACCGTCGACGATGTCAACGCTGAACAGGTTCATGGCAGGGCTGCCGATGAATCCCGCTACGAATACGTTCTGAGGTGCTTCATACAGGTCGCGAGGGGTTCCGACCTGCTGGAGGAGACCATCCTTGAGGACCGCAATGCGGTCACCCATGGTGAGCGCCTCAGTCTGGTCGTGAGTCACGTAAACCGTGGTGACCCCGAGTCGACGCTGCAGGCTAGCAATCTGCGTACGAGTCTGAACGCGCAGCTTGGCATCCAAGTTGGAGAGCGGCTCATCCATGAGGAAGACCTGGGGCTGGCGAACGATAGCGCGGCCCATGGCAACGCGCTGACGCTGACCACCCGAGAGGGCCTTGGGCTTGCGGCCAAGGTAAGGCTCGAGGTCAAGCAGCTTTGCCGCCTCGAGTACGCGTGCAGCACGCTCTTCTTTGTTGACGCCGGCGATCTTGAGCGCGAAGCCCATGTTCTCGGCAACCGTCATGTGCGGGTACAGAGCGTAGTTCTGGAAGACCATGGCGATGTCGCGGTCTTTCGGCGGAACGTCGGTGACATCGCGGTCGCCGATGAGGATGCTGCCATCGTTGACCTCTTCAAGGCCAGCGAGCATGCGGAGGCTGGTGGACTTACCGCAACCCGAGGGCCCGACAAGTACGAGAAATTCGCCGTCTTCTACGTGAAGATTCAGCTTGTCTACAGCCGGAATCGTTGATCCCGGGTAGAGGCGGGTTGCATTGTCAAAAGTTACAGACGCCATTGTTCTAGTTTTCTCCTTCACCGGCAGGTACGTGCCGGACGATCCGTTGTGATGGACAGCGGTCGAAACCGCGTTGCGTCATTATTGCACTCTTTTGGGGGTCACTCGACCGAGTGGTCCACCCCAGAACGGTGCCGAACTTAGAGATCAGTTGGGTAATTCCCAGAGATTCCTTCTAAAATCGGTGGGTGCGCCGTAATTTCTGGGCGCCCGACACAGCGACACACATGGCGAATGAGGTTCGATTGAGCAACGGCAACTCCGGCGATGGCCGACTCACGAAGAATGAGCGTCGCGAAGCGGCACGGGAAAAAGCTCGCGTTCAGCGTGATGAACAAAAGAAGAAGGACCGCCGTACCAAGTGGGTCCTTCAGGGCAGCGTCGGCCTCGCACTCGTTGCCATCGTCGCAGTCATCGCCCTAGTTTTGGTGAACTCCAACCAGCCCGCAGGCCCCGGCCCGCAGAACTTTGCCAGCGACGGTATTCAGCTCAATCAGGGGTTCATCGCGACACCGACCGATGCGCGTGCCTCAGATGCCGACCCCATCGCGAACGATCGGGATGAAGAATCCGGCGTTCTCGACATTCAAATCTATGTCGACTACCTCTGCCCGATCTGCGGTTCATTCGAGCAGACCAACGCGGAATACATCGAAAGCCTCGTCGAGAATGACGCCGCGACTCTCGAAATTCATCCCATCACGATTCTCGATCGCCTTTCGCAGGGCCAGCGTTATTCGTCGCGGGCAGTGAATGCAGTGGCGTGTGTCGCTGACAGCTCGCCCAACGATTTCTACAGCTACCACAACACCCTGCTTTCCGAAGCAGTGCAGCCGGCAGAAAACACTGCTGGGCTCAGCAATGATGATCTCATCGACCTTCTCGATGTCGTCGGTGTGGAAAACACCGATGCAATCGCGGAGTGCATCACCGATGAGACTTTCAAGACCTGGGTCAAGAACTCGACAGCTCGTGCCCTGTCAGACCCGATCCCGAACTCGGATGTCGGAGTAGTGACCGGAACCCCTACGGTTCTTGTGAACGGTGTGAAGTACGAAGGTGCGGTCAACGATCTCGCTAGCTTCCAGGCCTTCCTCATTCAGGTCGCCGGCGACAACTTCAACGAGAACTCGACGCCGACCCCGACTCCCACTCCGGAGCCGTAACCAGCGCTAAGTTTTCCACGACACAGGCCCCCGATCCATGAGGATCGGGGGCCTGTGTCGTTATGCAGAGGAGTGCTGGTTAGCCGAAGGTGTACGAGTACGCTTCAACGCCCTCGCTCACGGTCACCTCCAGTGTGCCGGTCTCAATCGTGTCTCCCTTGGGGATGATCGAGTAGGAGTTCGGCGTACCGGAAACCTTAATGGTCTCCGTCTTACCATCGCGCTTCACGGTGATCGTGCCTTCTCCACCGAGAACCATGCGAACTTCACTCGCGGTGTAGTTCAGCTTGATCGAGCCCTCGCCATTGCGGGGAGTCGCGTTCTGGAACGAAAGCTCCCAGTCGCCCTTGAGGGCGAAGCTGTTGTCCGCAAGCTTCGACGGGAAGCTGTAGGTGTTGGTTCCCGATGAATACTTCTCGTCGCCGCCGTAGTTCACTACCTTGCCGAGGCTGAGGTAGGTCTCCGGAGTCGTGGTTCCGGCTTCGGGAGTGTCATCGCTGACCTCGGTTGCTGGCGGCAACTGAACGTCAGGGTTGGCATCCACGAGCAGTTCACGGATGAGCTTCTCGGTGGTCTGGTAGCTACCTTCACCGAACTTGATGTGACGAACAACGCCCTCAGCATCGACGAGGTAATGTGCCGGCCAGAAGCGGTTGCGGTAGTTGGTCCAGGTGCTCAGGTTGTTGTCGAGAGCAACCGGGTATTCGATCGCGTAGTTCTCGGCACCAGCCTTGACGTTCGCGGGAACCTTCTCAAACGCGTACTCGGGGGAGTGGACGCCGATGACGTTCAAACCGAGGTCCTTGTAGGCGTCGTACCAGCTGTTGATGTGCGGAACCGCACGCTGGCAGTTGATGCAGGAATACGCCCAGAAGTCGATCAAAACGACTTCGCCGCGTAGCTCATCCAGAGTGATTTCTTCGTTGTTCTCGGTGTTGAACCATTCTTGGATGCCCTGAATATCAGGAGCGATACCGCAGCTCTCGAGCTCGGTGCCACCGTTCGTGCACTGGTCGAGATCCTTGTTCTGCTCGTTGACGAGGCCACCGAGGTTGAGCTGTTCTGCGATCTGTTCTGAGTTGCTGAACTGGTCTTGCAAAGCGCTCGTGTAGTCAGGAACGAGACGCTGGAGTGCCTGCGGCAGGTTGAAGACGAGGCCAATGGCCAGAGCGATCATGAGAACGCCACCCGTGACGCGAATCTTCTGCTGGTGCTTGCGGAACGTCTTGACGCGCTCGGCGACACGACGGCCGGCGAGAGCGAAGATGAGCAGCGGGAGAGCTGCACCGACAGCGAAGGTGATGGTGAGCACGATGGTCTCGGGCCCGATGCGTCCGGTCGAGCCAGCAACCGTGATCGCGGCGAGGACTGGTCCAGCACAGGGCACGTAGACGGCACCGAGAGCCAGACCGAGCACAAAGCCGCCCTTGTCTGTTCCGACGTTCTTCTGCGGAATCCACGAGAAGGGCTTTTCCAGAATGTGCTGGAAAGCGGGGATGATCAGGCCAAGGCCGATCAGAACGAGAACGACGATGCCGGCCCAGCGCAGGAAGTCCTGCGGGAGGTTGAGCAGTGCCAGGATGAGCGAACCGATGAGCGTGAAGACGCTGAACGCGACCACGAGGCCAGCGATAACGAAGTAAGGGCGCCACGGCGAAACCTTCGGGGCGGCATCCTTTTCAGCGGTTGCAGTTGCAGTGGCTGTCTCGCTGATGGCGGCGGCGTCGGATGCGGTGGGCATCGTGCGGCGAGCGAAGCGACGCTTCTTGGTTTCCCCTTCACCGCGGGCGCTCATGGCACCGCCAGACAAGAAGATCACCGGCAGAACCGGCAAGATACACGGGGATATACCCGTGATGATGCCTCCTAGGAAGCCGATGAGGGCGAGACTGAGCATGAGGTTCCTCCGCAGAACTGTGTGACGCCCGGAAGCCCGGACGGTTGCACTCAGTTCGGAACCGTGGCCCGTAAGGGTTGGTCTGAGATTGCTACATCTTTACTAGTGGTGGTCTGCGGTGGGCTTCGGATGCCGTCGGAAGCGCCGCCCGAAGCGCTAGGCGAGAACGCTTCCGCCGAGGGCGACGCCCAGCGCGAGCACGGCGACGCCTAAGTACCGCCACTCCGACGCGGGGGAGTAGGGGAACGTGTCTGAGCAGTCGGTAGGTGCAGTCAGCAGAGCGATGGGGCCGTTGTGAGCCTACGCGCAACCAATCGTTACCTCTCTTATAGGCGAAAGCGATTTAAAGAAAGTTTGAAAAAGTTCCAAACCCTTTTCGGGGGTGCCCCGAATAGTCCTGTGTAAGCCGGCAGCGAGTCGGTAAGCCGGGTCCATTCGGGGGCCACACACTTTCACCAAGGAGATTCACATGCGATCCATTAAGCGCAACACCATCGCCGCCCTCACGTTCGCTGCAGTAGCAATGGTCGGCCTCGCCGGTTGTTCCACTGGAGCAGCAGACGACACCGCAGCACCTGCTCCCGCAGAGAGCTCGCCGTCAATGGAGATGGACTACACGACCGACCTCGTCGGCGCCGGCTGTGCCGCTTACGCCGAGACCGTTCCGGATGGAAGTGGCTCGATCGTCGGAATGGCCCAGGACCCGGTAGCAGTAGCCGCGTCGAACAACCCGCTTCTCACCACCCTGACCGCCGCAGTATCCGGTGGCCTGAACGCCGACGTCAACCTTGTTGACACGCTCAACGGTTCAGAATTCACCGTCTTCGCTCCGGTCGATGACGCTTTCGCAGCACTTCCTGCTGAGACCGTAGAGGCACTCATGCAGCCGGAGAACGCCGAAATGCTCACGAGCATCCTCACCTACCACGTTGTCCCCGGCCAGATCCTGCCCGCTGACATCGCTGGTGAGCTCGAGACCGTCAACGGCGAAATGGTCACCGTTGAAGGTAGCGGCGACAACATCACCGTCAATGGCGCCAACGTTATCTGTGGTGGCGTTCACACGGCCAACGCGACCGTTTACCTCATCGATGCAGTACTCACCCCCGGTGCGTAATTTGTAGCAAAACTCACGGGGATCCGCGCCTAGCGCGGGTCCCCGTTTTTGCGTTTTCGGCCCCGGAATTCCGGGGTTTTCGGCGCGAAAATACGCGGTAGACAGGTGACTCTAGGGCGCAGGGAGCGATGCGCTTTTGTTACGGCGCGGCTTGACTTTCGTCTGTCAACAGAGTTATTTTCTCTAAGTGAGCAATGAAGCCCTAAGCCGATTCGATGAAGCCACCTCCGTGCGTGCACAGGTGCTGACGATGCTGCGAGACCACGGTCCGCTACCCCGCATCGAACTCGCTCGGCGGGCGCACCTCAGCCCGACCACGATCACTCGTGCCGTAGCCCAGCTGGCGGACGAAGGCGTAATCGTGGAGGGCAACTCCATCTCGCCGACCAAGCTCGGCCGCCCCGCCACCGAGATCTCCATCGTGCGCGACGCCTTCGTTGTCGTGGGCGTTCAGGTGGGCGTCGGCTTTGTGCAACTCGGCCTCATCGATCTCCTCGGCGGCACAGTGGCCTCCAGCTCGCTCAGCTACGACATCGCTATTCCCGCCGCCGACGTTATGGTCGAAGCGGCTGGCGCGATCAACGAACTTATCGCGGCATCGGAATATGACCAGTCCATGGTCATCGGCGTCGGCGTCGCGGTACCCGGCCCCGTGGATGTCGCCGGCCGCAGCATCCTCCTCCCCATCAACCTCGACTGGCGAGACGTGCCCGTCGCCGACATCCTTGAGCCGCTGACAGGGTTACCCGTCACGGTAGAGCACAACGTTCGCTCGATGGCTCTGGCCGAAGCGCGCTTCGGAGTAGCGAAAGACCTCGGCAGTGTTGCTTTTATCTACCTGCGCACCGGACTCGGCGCCGGGCTGGTTGTCGAAGGCCAGCCCTTCGCCGGCGGTGTTCGTGGAGCCATCGAGCTTGGCCACCTTCACGTCATCGACAACGGCATCGCCTGTGTCTGTGGCGGTAACGGATGCCTCGAAACTCTCGTGAGCGAAGGCGCCCTGCAGCGCCAGCTCGCCGAAGCCGGGGTTTCGGCGAACGGCGGGGGAGCGCTCACCGCGCTGTACGCGGCGGCCGACACGAACGACGTCGCCCGAGCATCCATCGACGCCATCATCACCCAGCTCGCGACCGCCATGTCGGCGATCGTAAACCTGCTGAACCCCGACGTGATTCTGCTGGGCGGCGCGCTCGCCGAGGTGCCCGAGGCTTTCTTCGAGCGCCTGACGGAGCAGACCCGCCAACAAGTCTTTCCGCTCATCCGCCCCCTCGTTCGTATCGAGCCATCGTCGCTCGGCATGTACGCGGGAGTGCTGGGTGGCGGAACCGCAGCCCTCGAACGCTACTTCTACATCTAAGCCATCACTTACCTACCCCACGAAGAGGATCAGACAATGACGTCGAACAGGAACGCGACATGAGTGAACGACAGGTCGAACCAGAGGCCTTAACCATGGCAACACCGACAGCCGTCGCAGAGGACACCGAAAAGGGCGAGCGTTCTCTCAAGGGGCTGTATGTGGTCACGTTCTTCCTGGGGATCGGGATCTGGACGCTGAGCGCGGTGCTGTCGCGTAACGCACTGATTCCGACCCCGATCGACGTCATCGCGAGCTTTGCAGAGCTCATCGGCAACGGCACCCTCTGGGGCCACACCGTCACGAGTCTCACGCGGGTCACGACTGGCTTCCTCCTCGGAGTAGCCCTTGCCATCCCGGCCGGCTTCCTCATGGGCTGGTACTGGCTCGCTCGAGGTTTGCTTGAGCCATGGATTCAGTTCTTCCGCACCATCCCGCCGCTGGCACTCATCCCGCTCGTCATCGTGATCCTCGGAATCGGTGAAACGGCGAAGATCTTTGTGATCTTCCTCGCCGCCTTCCTCTCCTGCGTGCTCGCTACCTTCCAGGGCGTGAGAAACGTGGATGTCACGCTCATCAATGCTGCGCGAGTGCTGGGCGCTGGAGACCTCACGATCTTCACTCGCGTCGTGATTCCCGCATCCACCCCGTTCATCTTTGTCGGTATGCGCGTCGCTCTCGGAGCATCGTGGGCCACGCTCGTGGCCTCGGAGTTGATCGCGGCGCCCACGGGCCTTGGCCGGATGATGCAACAGGCTGCGCAGTTCCTTCAAACCGACCGCATCGTCGTCGGCATCATCATGATTGGCGCCCTCGGCTTCATCATGGACCGTTTGCTTCTTCTCGCCGAACGGCGACTTACCCGCTGGCAGGAGACTCGCTGATGCCTCTCATCTCGATCAAAGACGTCACCAAGATCTACAACACGGAGCGTGGCCGCACGGTCAGCCTCGACAACGTCAGCCTTGACGTTGAACAGGGTGAGTTCATCACCCTCGTCGGCCCCAGCGGTTGTGGCAAGTCCACAATGCTCAACCTCGTCGGTGGTTTGCTCATGCCGACCTCGGGTCAGGTGCTCGTCAACGACGAACCCGTCAAGGGCCCCGGCCCCGACCGTGGCGTGATTTTTCAGCAGTACGCGCTGTTCCCGTGGCTGACCGCTCAAGAAAATGTGGAGTTCGGGCTTCGCCTGCAGAAGGTTCCCAAGAAGGAGCGGGCCGAACGGGCCATGCACTACTTGAGCCTCGTTGGTCTGCAGGATTTCGCCAACGCGCTTCCCAAGGAGCTCTCGGGCGGAATGAAGCAGCGCGCGGCCATCGCGCGGGCCTATGCCGTGCATCCGTCGGTATTGCTCATGGACGAGCCGTTCGGTGCCCTCGACGCCCTCACCCGAGTGCAGATGCAGGATGACCTGCTCGAGACCTGGGAGAAAGAAAAGCGCACCGTTGTCTTCATCACCCACGACGTGGACGAGGCCGTGTACCTCGCGAGCCGCGTTGTCGTGATGAGCCCACGCCCCGGTCGCATTAGCGAAATTATCGACGTTCCCCTCGCGTATCCCCGCGGGGAGGAGATTCGGCTCTCTCCGGAGTTTGCCGAGATCCGCGCCAGAGTCTGGCGCGGAGTGCACCACCACGAATGACCCAACCACTCATTACCCATTACGCATCAACAATCACAGGCAAGGACGCCCCATGAAGAAGAAAATGCTCGGCGCGGCAGCAGTCGCCGCAACATTTGCTCTCGCGTTGACCGGTTGCACGACAGACTCCGGCAGCACTGACAGCAGCGGCGATGAGCCCATCGCCATCAACGTTGGTTACATCGATACCAGCATCAACGGCGTTGGCATCATCGCCGTCGCGAACGACCAAGACCTTTGGAACAAGGCTGGCCTCGACGTTAACCTCGTTCCGTTCACCAACGGGCCCACGCAGATTCAGGCCATGGCCAGTGGATCACTGGACGTCGGCTACATCGGTGGTGGCGCCATGTGGATGCCCGCTTCCGGCCAAGGCACCGTCATCACCCCCAATGAGAGCACCTTTGGTGACTTCCTCATCGCCTCTCCCGAGTCGGGCGCTACCGACATGGCCGACCTCAAGGGACTCAAAATCGGTGTTCCGGATGGCGGATCGGGCGAAATGATTCTCGCCCTCGCTCTCGAAGAAGCTGGCCTCACCGAGGCTGACATCGAGCGCATCCCGCTGGACCCGCCGAGCGTTGTATCGGCATTCGTTGCTGGCCAGATCGACGTTGCCGCCATCTTCTCGCCGCTGAGCGACCAGATCTTCGAGTCGGTTCCGGACGCAGAGATCATCGCCAACAACCGCGACTTCCCCGAAACCGAGTTCCTCGGAGCCTGGGTTGCTTCTAACGATGCGGCAGCAGACAAGAGCGAAGCCCTCACGCGCTTCCTTGAGGTTTGGATTCAAGCCAACGACTACCGCATCTCGGACACCGAAGACACGGTTGCTCTCTCCGCGGCACTCTCGGGTGCTCCCGCTGACCAGCTGCAGAGCCAGGCCGATGGCCTCGAGTGGTGGACGTCTGACCAGATTCTGGCCGACAACGCCGATGGTTCCACGTTTGAGCGCTTCGGTGCTTTCACGCAGCTCTTCGTTGAGGTCGGTCGCCTGACCACCGACGAAGCTGCCGCTCCGGAAGACTTCATCAACATCGATCTCTTCGCCGCAGCCAAGGACAACCTCAAGTGAGCAGTCGGCTAGGGACCGGTGCTCCGGTCCGCTTAGGGATCGTGGGCGCCGGGTTCGTAGCCGACTTCTACCTTCGAGCACTCGGCAGCATCCGCGGGCATGACGTAACGGTTGTTGCGGCACGCTCGGCGGAGTCGGGGGCAGCATTCGCGGAACGCTTCGGCATTCCGGTCGTTGTCTCCACTGTCGCTGAACTCGTGGAGCGCGACGACGTCGACATCGTCATCGTCGCGCTCCCTCAAGACCAACACGTTGCGGTTGTTGCCGCAGCGGCAGCCGCCGGCAAGGGCATCATTTGCACCAAGCCGCTCGGCCGCAACTCAGCCGAAGCTGCCGAATGCCTACGCCTCGTTCGCGAAGCCGGCGTCTGGCACGCCTACGCCGAAACCGAAGTGTTCGCTCCGGGCCTCGTGAAAGCGAAAGAACTCGTGGATGCCGGCGCCGTTGGCCGAGTGACCTCGGTTCGGGCGCGGGAATCCCACGGGCATCCGCACAAACATGCGCGCGACGTCTCGCGTTCGGGCGGCGGACCGCTGCGTGCCCTCGGCTGCCACTGCGTAGCCATCGGCCGCTGGTTCATCGGCTACGACACCGTTCCCAAGGAGGTCTTCGCGTGGGGTGCACGACTCTCGCGTGACGACGTCGAGACCGAAGATACTGCTGTTGCGCTCATCCGTTTTGAGGATGACCGCATGGCCCAGGTCGAAGTGAGTTGGGGGCACATCGCAGGGTTGGATGTGCGCAACGAGATTCACGGCACCGCGGGCTGGATCGGCACCGACGAGACCGGGGAGACGGGCATCCGTGCCTTCGCTGGAAACCCCGCCGACTATGTCGTCGAAAAGGCCGGAGCCGCCACAGGCTGGATCACTCCCGTGCCCGACGAGCCCTGGGTGTATGGCTACCACGGAGAACTCACCCACTTTGTGGAGTGCTATCGCGCGGGTGTCGAACCACGCCAAACCTTTGTTGATGGCTACATCGACAACGCAATCATTGATGCCGCCTACCGCTCCATGGAGTCCGGAACCTGGGTTCCGATCGACATGTCAGCGGTCTAGAGCAGCACGCTGAACGACGAAAGAACAACTATGACTGAGAACGCTAAGCGCCGCCCCAATATTGTGATGATCCTCACTGATGATCACGCTTCGCACGCCATTGGCGCGTATGGGTCGGTAGTGAACCAGACTCCGCGCATCGACGAGATCGCGCAGCTGGGGTGGAAACTCGACAACTGCTTCGCGACCAACTCGCTGTGTTCGCCGAGTCGAGCATCCATTCTCACGGGGACATATAGTCACATCAATGGTGTCAGCACCCTAGTAACGCCGATCGATGCCAGTCAGCCAACGTTCGTGTCGCAGCTGAAAGAAGCGGGCTACCGCACGGCCATAGTCGGAAAATGGCATATGGGTGAT
This sequence comes from Salinibacterium sp. UTAS2018, assembly GCF_004118935.1. Lineage (NCBI taxonomy): Bacteria > Bacillati > Actinomycetota > Actinomycetes > Micrococcales > Microbacteriaceae > Salinibacterium > Salinibacterium sp. UTAS2018. Next base: position 1,332,719 of record NZ_CP035375.1, on the reverse strand, counting down.
GGCGGCGAAGCTGACCCGCAAAACTTCGACTACTGGGATGTGCTCATTGAGCAGGGCGAGTACCACGACCCGAAATTCTTGAACCCGGATGGGCTGCGCACGGTTTCCGGCTATGCCACCGACATCATCACTGATCTATCGCTCAAGTGGGTTGATGAGCTTGAGGGGGACGACCCCTGGTGTGTGCTGATTTATCACAAGGCACCGCACCGCCCGTGGGAGCCCGACGAGAAGCACGCCGGCATGTACTCCGACCCCATCCCGGTGCCCGCGACATTCACCGATGACTACGAGACGCGCACGTCGTCCGCTCGCCGGGCCGCGATGCGCATTGCCGAAAACCTCAACGAAGACGACCTCAAGCAGACGCCACCCGAAGGGCTCACCTATGATGAGCTCGCCCTGTGGAAGTACCAGCGCTTTATGGAGGACTACCTTGCCTGCGTCGCCTCGGTCGACGACAACGTTGGCCGTGTCACCGACTGGCTCAAAGAGCGCGGCGAGTTCGACGACACCCTTCTCATGTACAGCTCGGATCAGGGTTTCTTCTTGGGCGACCACGGTTGGTTCGACAAGCGCTTTATGTACGAAGAATCGTTACGGATGCCGTTCGTGCTCAGCTACCCCGCACAGCTTGCGGCCGGCAAGTCGTACGAGGGCATCGTGACCAACGTTGACCTCGCGCAGACTATCCTCGATGCGGCCGGCGTCGAGCACCACCCACGCATGCAGGGGCGTAGCCTCTGGCCCGACCTCATCGAAACCCCGGATGTCAAACCTGCCGAGGGCATGTACTACCGCTATTGGGAGAACGACGATGTCTTCCATCGCGCGCCCGCTCACTACGGCTACCGCACCGACCGCTACAAGCTGATCTTCTTCTACAACGACGGATTGGGTGTGCCCGGAACCGGGCCATTCTCGTACCCCTCCGAGTGGGAACTCTACGACCTCGAAACCGACCCCGACGAACTCAACAACGTCTACGGAACACCGGAATACGCTGAAGTCGAAGCCGACATGAAGGTCAAAATGTGGAAGGCGCAAGCCTCGTTCAAGGACGAACCGCACCCCAGTCAACCGAAGCCGGTTGGCGTCTAAAACTTTTCTAAAGTTTTGTGCAGCGCCCGTGTCGATTCGGCACGGGCGCTGCGTCATGTCAGTGAGGGCAGGGAAATTCCCGGCCCCGAAAGGACATGATGACGCTGAACTTTCTGGCAATCGCGGTAGCGACGGTGGCAGGAATGCTCGTGGGATGGGCCTGGTTCTCACCAGCCCTTCTCGGTAAGCCGTGGGCGGCGCGAGCCGGAATAGAGCTGAGTGCGAAGACTCCCGGGTGGGCGTATCTGTTGGCGCTCGTGGCCACGGCCATAACGGCAACGGTGCTGGCGCTTGCGGCGGCGATCGCCCACGACCAGTTTGGCGGCTCGTTTCTGGCGGTCACGCTGGCGGTGGCATCCATTGGCTGGCTCGGGTTTACCGCATCGCGTAATGCTGTCGAGTATCTTTTTGAGAAGAAGTCCCCGGCGCTGTTTGCGATCGATATGGGTCATCAACTCGCAGTTCTCATCGTCATGTCCGTTGTCATCGGCCTCTTCGGCCACACGTCACAGATCGGTTAGGGAAAAACCATGCAGTACATGATCCTGATTCACTCAGAACCCATGGACGGACCGAACCCGGGAGAACCGGGCTTCGACGAGATGATGGCGCCGTGGATGGCCTACAACCAGAAGCTGATCGATGGCGGTCACTACGTGGCCGCTGACCAGTTGCTCGGTGTCGAAACGGCAACGACGATTCGGCGAGCGTATGGTGCGGGCGACACCATCGTCGATGGCCCGTTCGCTGAGACCAAAGAGCACTTCGGTGGCTTCTACATCGTGGAAGCCAAGGATTTGGATGAGGCGCTCGCGCTTGCCGCCGAGGTGCCGCTTCCGGCAGGTTCGCTCGAGGTTCGCCCGGTGATGCCCTCGTAGCGTGCCGGATAACTCAGAGGCGGTCACCCGCCTGGCGCGTGAGGAGAGTGCGCACGTGCTCGCTCTTCTCACGCACCGCTTTGGGCTCGACGTTGCGGACGATGCGGTGCAGGATGCGCTCGTCGAGGCGCTGAACTGGGCCGAGGTTCCTGACAACCCCGCCGCGTGGTTGTACACGGTCGCGCGCAATCGCGCTGTGGATCGGGTGAGGCGCGACGCTGCCGCCGCCCGACGGTTGGCGCGATCAGCCCCCGATCTGATGGCGGCCGCTGAGCACAACAATGGCGATCGCGACCCCGGCGGCAACGACGAGGGGGTGCCCGACATGATTGACGATGCTCACTACTCGGGCGACGAACGCCTTCGCTTGTTCTTGCTCTGTTGTCACTCGGCGCTGGGTCGAGACACCCAAGTGGCGTGGACGCTTCGGCTCGTCGGCGGCCTCACAACCACCGACATCGCCGCGGCGTTCTTGCTGCCCGAACAGACTCTCGCCCAAAGAATCGTGCGGGCCAAGCGCAAGATTCGCGACGCCGGCATCCCGCTGAGCATTCCCGAAGACCTCACGCTGCGAGTGGATGCGCTGCTCACGGTTCTCTACCTGATTTTCAACGAGGGTTACCTCTCGCGGGGCAGCACCGCTGGCGCGCGGATCGACCTCGTGGAAGAAGCGATTCGGCTCACGATCACCGCGCGCGAACTGCTCCCGGGCAACCCCGAAGTTGAAGGATTGCTGGCGCTGGAGCTCTACGCTCGCGCCCGCCACGACACTCGCTTTCGCGGGGACGAACTGGTTCTTCTCGAACATCAAGATCGCACCCGCTGGGATGGCGAGCTCATCGAGCAAGCCAACGGACTCCTGGATAGTGCGCTGGCACGGCTGCGGCCCGGGCCTTTCCAGATCCAAGCGGTTATTGCGCGTCACCACGCCACCGCGCGCACGGCCGCCGACACCGACTGGCCGGCCATCGCCTCCGCCTATGCGGTGCTGCTGGCAATGACGGGTGGCTCTCCCGTGGTTGCTCTCAATCGTGCCGTCGCGGTCTCAATGGCCGACGGCCCCGATGCTGGATTGCGATTGCTCAGCGGCATCACCGGCCTCGAGAACTATCACCTATATTGGGCCACTCGCGCCGAGCTGTCGCTGCGTGCTGGCGATGCGGATGCCGCGGCCGACGCCTTCGCCCGGGCGCGCGAATTGGTGACGAATGCCGCCGAGCAGCAGCATCTCGATCGGCGTATCGCGCAGCTGCGCGGACAGTTCTAGCTGGCTGGCGGGTTGAACTGATCTGCTTAGCCACCCGCTCGTCCGAGCCGCCAACTAGTGGGCTACGGCCGCGGCTTTGGCTGCGCGTAGTGGTGCTCGCCCACGGCGCCTCGCTCGACCACGTCGCGGATGCGGGCTGCCCGCACCGCCGGCGTCTTGATGCCGGTGAGCCGCGCGCAGATCTGAAAGCGCACGCTTCGGGTGAGGCTGGCGTGAAACTCGGCGGACGCTGGGTTCGCGTCGAGCGCGGCCTGCAGGTCTGGGGGAGTCGTCATATTCTTCTGGCTGTAGGCGGCATCCCAGCGACCGTCCGCTTCGGCGCGTTCCACTTCGGCGAGGCCGCCGGCGCGCATCGTGCCATCCGCGATGAGGCGCGCAACATGGTCGCGATTTACTTGAGACCACGGGCTGTTCTTGCGGCGCGGAGTGAACGCTTGCAGTGTGTAGTCGTTGTCGAGGCGCAGTGATTGGCCATCGATCCATCCGAAGCACAGTGCAACGTCGAGGGCTTCGCTCCAGGTGATCCCGGGCGCTTTCGACAGCTTCTTTCGAAGCTTGAGGCGCACTCCCTCGGGCGACGGAGCGTCTTCGAGAAACGCAGTCCATTCGGCAATTGTGGGCTCAAGAATGGGCTTGTCGGCAAAGCTGGCCATGTTGTTGCTGCCTTTCGGAGGGGTGACCACCGGTGACCCGGTCGTGATCTTTGGCTCAGTTGAGGCGGGGTTTCTCCGGACGTGGAGGAGCGGTCGGCAGACCGACACTGAAAATCCGGTCGAGCAGCGCAATTGTGCGGTCGGGGAGCGCATCACCGGGGTAAAAGTTTTCGTATAGTTCCTCAGCGGCCGCAACGGTTGCGATGCCGTTGAGGGAGAGCAGCTTTGCGATATCGTCTGGATCTCGGCCGGGCCGCGCCGCTGCGAGCTTCATTGAATGCAAACGTGCGATAGCTGCCGCTCCTGAACCGCACGAACGAGGTCGCGCAGACCTTCGATTAGATCATCGCGTTCTAGCTGCATCCTTAGACACTCTCCAGCGTCGCGCGCTCGAGCAACACATTTCTCCGCAGAAATTCTTCGGGAACGTTTGCGATATCCGGCGCGAGATCGTAGTCGCCCAAGTGCGATGACAGCGGGGATGCGAGGGTGCGTATTGGCGAATTGATCCATGCCGGTTTGGGGGATGAGGCCACGCTTAGTCGGTGATCGACTAGTGCGGCTAGTGCGGCATCCCAGAAGTGGTTTGTGGTGGTGGCGGGCTCGCTTGCGCTGAGAAGAATGCGGTCGATGTCGGTTGCGCGCGCGAGACTGTCAGAGAAGTCAAGGAATGCGCGAAGTGCTGAGTTGCGGGATGTCGCTGTGGCGATGCGTTCGGCCGTTTCTGTTGCGTCAACGCCAGAGGCAGAGACGGCAATGAGGCGGTGTCCGGTCTGGCGGAGCAAGCGTTCCAAGGTTTCGACGGTGGGGTTCCTCTTGCCGCTCTCGATTGAGGAAACGTTGGGTTGGCTGATGTGTGAGCGTGCAGCGAGCGCGCCCTGCGTGACACCGCTTGCACGGCGGGACAAGCGGAGCAGGGACGATGCGGTCATTAGAACCTCCAGCACGATTATATCGAATTAGATATATCTGTCTACCGGATGTCTCTACAGCGTGGCGACCGCGGCACTACTCCTGCTCGCTGAACGAAGACTGATTCGTCGCGCGGGGTCACACAGGCGTTGAATAGACCCATGCGAGCAACTTACATTTACGGCGCCGGCGATGTCCGCGTCATCACGGCCCCCGACCCGAAGCTCATCGAGAGCACTGACGCGGTCGTTCGCATCACCCGCGCGTGCGTGTGTGGCAGCGATCTGCACCCTTTCCATTCGATGCCGGCGGATGCGGATGCTCGCCCCATCGGTCACGAGTTCATCGGCGTGGTCGAAGAACTGGGTAAGGACGTTGCCACTCTCAAAGTCGGCGACTTCGTCATTGCCCCATTCGCGTACTCCGACGGAACGTGCGAGTTCTGCCTCGAAGGGCTCCAGACGTCGTGCATCCACGGTGGCTGGTGGGGCAGCGGCGACATCACTGGCGGCCAGGCCGAAGCCGTGCGCGTGCCCTACGCCGACGGAACCCTCGTGAAGGTTCCCGGCACCGTTGACGAGTCGCAGTATGCGGGTCTCCTCTCGCTCTCTGACGTGTACGCCACCGGCTGGCACGCCGCCTACAAGGCTCGCGTGGCACCCGGCCAGACCGTTACCGTGATCGGCGATGGCGCAGTCGGCCTGCTCGCCGTGCTCTCGGCCAAGCAGATGGGCGCCGAGCGCATCATCCTCATGGGGCGCCACAAGGCACGTACCGATCTGGGTCTCACCTTTGGTGCGACGGATGTTGTAGCCGAGCGAGGCGAAGAAGGTATCGAAAAAGTGCGCGAACTTACCGGCGGCACGGGAAGCCACGCCGTTCTCGAAGCGGTCGGCTTCATGCCCGCCTACGAGCAGGCCCTCGGCGTCGTACGCGCGGGCGGTGTCATCAGCCGTGTCGGCGTTCCCCAGTACGAGGATGCCCCGGTCGGACGTCGTAGCCTCTTCGGCAAGAACGTTGGCCTTGTCGGCGGGGTGGCCCCTGCTCGCGCCTACATCGAACAACTGCTGCCCGGAGTGCTCGACGGAACCGTGAACCCCGGCCTCGTCTTCGACCAGACCGTGAAGCTCGAGCAGACCCCTGACGGCTACACCGCGATGGATGAGCGCACCGCTCTGAAGGTGATGGTTGACCCGACGTAGCGGCCGCGCGGGATGCCGCCGGCGAGCTCAGGGTCAGATTTGCGAATGCTGAAGACGTGATGCGCCTACTGAAGACGTGATGCGCCTACGGAAGACGTGAAATTCCCTGCCCAAGTTCAAAGAATGCCCCGTGTACTCTGGTGTCGTCAGCCGGTCGCGCGCTCACGGATTCCCGAGGAGAGCGACCTCAGCCGCAGGTTCATTGTGTGAGGTAACTCTATGAAGGCAGCATTTCTCTACAGCGCGGGCGATGTCCGAGTCGAAACGGTTGCGGATCCCGTTATCCAACAGAAAACGGACGCCATCGTGCGGGTGGTCCGTGCCTGCGTCTGTGGGTCAGATTTGCACCCCTTCCACACCCGTAAGGCTGGCCCGACCGCTGCTCCGATGGGTCACGAAATGGTCGGGATAGTGGAGGAAATTGGCTCCGAGGTCTCCACGGTGAAACCAGGGGACTTCGTCGTCGCCACGTTTACCTACCAGGACAATACCTGCGTCTTTTGCCAAGAAGGTTTCCACACCTCCTGCCTCCACGGCGGTTTCTACAACAAACCTGAGGTCGGCGGCTTCCAAGCGGAATACGCACGGGTGCCACAGGCAGACGGCAGTCTCGTGGCTGTGCCGGGCGTCGACGAGAAGAGTGAACTGCTCCCGTCGCTCCTCGCCCTGTCCGATGTCTACCTCACGGGGTACCACGCCGCGCATATGGGGCGAGTCGGAGCAGGTAAGACGGTGACGGTGATCGGTGACGGCACCGTCGGGCTGTCTGCCGTCTTGGCGTCCAAGAAGCTCGGAGCCGATCGGGTCATCCTCATGGGGCGCCATGAGTCGCGCACTGATATCGGTGTCGAGTTTGGGGCCGACGAGATCGTGGCCGAGCGCGGAGAAGAAGGGGTAGCCCGGGTGCGCGAACTCACCCGCGGCGAGGGGAGCCACGTCGTCATCGAGGCGGTTGGCCACTTCCCGGCTTACCAGCAGGCCCTGGGGTCCGTCCGCGTGGGCGGCACGATCTCCCGGGTAGGCGTTCCGCAGTACTCCGAAGCGCCAATCGGATGGGGTTCGCTCTTCAGCCGCAACATTACGCTCACAGGGGGACCTGCCCCCGTGCGCGCCTATCTCGAACCGGCGATCAAGGATGTGCTCGATGGCGCGATCACTCCGGGCCGCGTCTTCGATCGCGTGGTGAGTATCGACGAGGTGCCGCAGGCTTACAGCGCCATGGATGCCCGCGAAGCGTTGAAGGTGATGATCGCCTTCTAAGGCGCGGGAAGTCTCTCGCTAGCGGGACCACGACCGTAGCGAGCTGATCGCCTGGTCGAGGTACTCATCCCGTACCGTTATCGCGAACCTCACGAATTGCTCGCCGCTCGCTCCGTAGAACTTGCCGGGGGAGACGAGGACGCCGATTTCGGCGAGCTCCATGGCTGTATCCACGCCGCTTTTGCCCAGCGTGGCCCACAAATACAGGCCGCTTTCCGATCCCTGAATGCGGAATCTGGCAGCCTCCACGGCAGAGCGAAGACGCTCGAGTCGGGCGGTGTAAAGAGCGCGTTGTGCGGCAACATGCTCGTCGTCAGAGAGGACTGCGCTGAGCACTCGCTGCACGGGCGCCGGCACAATGAGTCCCAGGTCGCGGCGTCGTGCTGCGATTTGAGTGATCAGTTGCTCGTCCCCGGCGACCATGCCAGCACGGTACCCAGCCATGTTCGACTGCTTGCTAACCGAATAGGAGGCGAGGACGTTGCTCTTGTCGTCACCAACAACCCTCGAGTCGAGGATGGACGGTATCCGCTGCCCGTCGACCTCGTTCAACACCGCGTAGCATTCGTCGCCGACGATCACCGCACCGAGTTCACGAGCTCGCGCGACAGCGCGTCGCAGCTCCTCAACGGTCAGGGTCTGGCCGTCGGGATTGCGAGGGGAGTTCAGCCAGATGAGCTTGGTCGTCTCGGGCCACAGGGCGGGATCGTCTTCAGCGACGACGTCGGCCCCCACAGCTAGTGCCCCTGCGTCGTAGGCGGGATAGGCGAGCTCGGGGCGTACTACGACATCGCCTGCACCCAGCCCGAGCAGGAATGGCAGCAAACCTAACAGCTCTTTAGACCCGATCGTGGGAAGCACCTCGCCCCGAGTAAGGGCGACTCCGCGGACGCGACCGAACCAATCCACCATCGCGTCGCGCAGTTCGACTACTCCAATGGTGAGCGGATAACCCGGCGCGCCACCCGCGGCTGCCAGCGCATCGATGAAGACCTGCGGCGTCGGGTCAACGGGAGAGGCGGTCGCGAGGTCTGCGAACCCGCCCGGATGGGCGACGGCGCGCCGACGAAGCTCCGCCTGAACATCCTTCGATGAAGGAATCAGGGAAGTCGGAGGCAATAGGCAGGCGATCACGCTGCAACTCCGGAGCGATCGAGTGGGAGCACCAATACTGCCGGGGGATCGGTCGATCGGGCTCCGATGTAGTTGAAGAAAGCGTTCATGTCGTTCACTAAACCAGCGCTTTCTATCAATCTCATGGGCGCCAACAGGCGTCCAAGACGAATCACCGAGCTCGTGACCGCACGGTTTTCAGCCGACGCTGCGAGCTGTCGAGGCTGCGATTCTGGATCAACGGGTGAGGCTTGGATCATGCGAACGCTGCCGATTTCGAAGATCAAGGAGCGTCGGAAGGAGCTTGGGCTGCAGAGAAGGGTTCGGCTTCGACCAGTCAGTGAAGCTCGAACAGACCCGCCGGCTACGCCACGATCGATGAGGGTGCCGCCCTCACCGTGGTGGTCGACCCGACATGGCGGCTCGACATCGACGACTGGTTAAACAACAATGTCGAAGGCCGTTAGGGTTAAAGCAACCCCGACGGCCCTCGACATTCTGTTGGGCCTCCTGTCGGATTCGAACCGACGACCCCCGCTTTACAAGAGCGGTGCTCTAGCCAGCTGAGCTAAGGAGGCTTGGGCCAACGCCCTATTTTAGACATGAATGCACCCATGCTCCCAACCACACCCCGAAGTCGGCGTCGTGCGCTCGCGGGAATCTTCGCCGCAATTGTCGCCGGCGGCCTCGTCGCAGCCCAAAGTCGCATTAACGGCGAGCTCGCTGTAGAGCTTCACGACTCCACTCTCGCCGCGCTAATTTCCTTCGGCTCAGGCCTACTTATTCTCACGCTCATCGTGCCATTCGTGCCCACCGCTCGGGCTGGTTTCCGTACACTCCGCACCGAAGTAACCAGCAGACGACTGCCCTGGTGGTACCTCACCGGGGGAGCGTTCGGCGCTTTCTTTGTCTTGACTCAGGGTCTCGCAGCCACCGCGCTGGGCGTCGCACTCTTCACCGTGGCGGTCGTCGCAAGTCAAACGATCAGCTCCGCCGTAATCGACCGCGTCGGAATCGGCAGCCTTCAGAAGCGACCGGTCACGGTCTTGCGGGTGGCGGCATCCGCCCTCGCAGTGGGGGCAGTAATTTTCTCGGGCCTGGCCGACTTGCGACTCGACGGGCCGTTCCTGCTCGTGTTTTTGCCGTTGTCAGCCGGATTCGGGATTGGCTGGCAGCAGGCCATCAACGGTCACGTGCGTCATGTGACGCGATCGCCACTCACGGCCACGTACGTCAACTTCATCGTCGGCACCTCGGTGTTGGCGATCGCAGCGATCTCCTACGGCTTTGCGAGTGGCTGGCAGCACACCTTCCCGACCGACCCCACGCTGTACATCGGCGGCGCGATTGGTGTGATCTTCATCGTGGTTGCAGCGGTGCTGGTGCCGATAACGGGTGTGCTGTTCTTTGCCCTCGGATCGATCGCCGGCCAACTCATCGGGGCGCTCGCGCTCGAAATTCTTTTGCCTACAGACAGCGATGGGGTGGCACCGACCACCGTAATCGGTGTGGTGCTCACCCTCATCGCTGTGGCGATCGCGTCACTCTCGAGTCAACGACCGCCTAAAACTCTGCTGTCGAATTAGTCCTGTTCGTCGAACTCCAACGAACTCGAGTTCAAGCAGAAACGGTCACCGGTCGGAGTCTGGTGGGCGTCGTCGAACAAATGTCCGAGGTGTGAACCACACGTGGCACACACAACTTCGGTGCGCACCATTCCGAGAGAACGGTCTTCGCGAAGCTCGACGGCATCCGGATTGATGGCTTCATAGAAGCTGGGCCATCCCGAACCGGAATCGAACTTGGTGTCGCTCTTGAAAAGCTCAGCGCTGCAGGCGCCACAGCGGTAGGTGCCCGCACGCTTCTCGTCGAGAAGGGCGCCAGACCACGGACGGTCGGTTCCGGCTTCGCGCAGCACTGAGTACTTGATTCCGAGCTCATCGCGCCATTGCTCTTCGGTCTTTGTCACCTTGTACGTCATGTGGTCTCCTCTATTCGTGAGCTTTCGCTGCTCAGTACATTAAACTCGGGGATGTGACTATTGATTCCGTGATCGCCAAGTCTTGGGGCGAATTAACAACATCCGAGCTCTACTCGATCATGAAACTGCGCACTGACGTATTTTTTGTTGAGCAAAAAGTCGACGAGACCGAACTTGATGACCGTGATCAAGAGGATGCCACCCGTCACTATTGGATCGCTGACGACCTCGGAGTCGCCGCCTACATCCGCGTCCTCCACAACGAAACCGCGGAATACCTCGATGGCCACTGCGTCATCGGTCGCGTTGTGGTGAGAGATGATCGCCGTGGCCAAGGTCTCGCGCAGGTCATCATGAAGCGCATCGTCGACGACTACAACGGCCAGGCCATGATGCTGCACGCCCAGGACTACATCGTGCCGCTCTACGCCAAATTCGGATTCGAATCCTTTGGCGAGCTATACGAAGAGGCCACCATCATGCATCAGTCGATGTACCGTCCCGCCCAGTAATGCGCCGCCTCAACGTCTGCTTGCTCGGCCCCGCCGCGCTCGTGGTCACCGCCGTCGCCATCGCACTGACGCCGATGACAAGCAACGCTGCGGTTCCGGATGCCGCGGGCGCGAGCCTTGCACACGCGAATATTGCACCCGCCGATGCCACCCTTGCCGCCGACTCCGCCGTGTGTGATGTGTCGGATGCCGCGATCACCTGGGGCGTCAAAGAGTCGCTTCGGTCGTACATCAGCGGCACGATTGCTCACGGCGAGTGGGCTGTCGGCGACGGCGCCACTTACGAAACCCCCAATTTCGGTTGGGCTGCAGGCTCGGGCGAGCTCGACGCGGGCGAAGGTACGATCGCGTTCGACGGAACGCTTCGCTTCACGGGGCACGACGGCATCCTTGACACCACGCTCAGTGGGCTAGAAATTGTCTTTGACAGCACCCCGACAGCAGTCCTTATCTTCGATGTTTCGGGGACCACTCAAGATGGTCTCCCCGTGGATGCGGTCGACGTGAAGTTCGCCACGATTGACGTCTCAGCGATCTCGGTCGACGACGGCACAGCGGTGCTCGACAGTGCTCCAGTGACGCTCACCGATGCCGGCTCCGCTGCTTTCGGAACCTACCCAGCGGGCGAAGAATTTGACCCGATTACTGTGAGCTTCAGCGCAACGCCCGAGTGCATGCCTGAACCGCGCGCGACCTACCCGGTTGTGGCCCGCAACCTCATGGTGTTGGCGTCCGTTATCGTAATTGTCGGTGGCGTCAGCGTGGTCTTCTTCGTCAGCCGTCGTCGCGGGACTGCTCGCACGCTCGAACCCACGAAGGACAGCAGCGACAGCTGAGCGCGATTTAGGAGCCGGAAGTCGGCGCGTAAATTGCGCGAGCCAGCGCATCCAGCACGGTGACGGTGCGGGGGCCGAAGCTCAGGATCTCGCCGTCATCCATCTCAACGAATCGTTGGTTCATGCCCGCCTCGGTGAGAGCCACTGCGGGCCGTGCTTCGAGCAATCCGCTCACGCCACCCACGCTTTCGAGACCGCCGGTCATCACCAAAATGAGATCGGGGTTTGCCGCGACCATCGCCTCGTCTGTCATCGGACGCATACCTTCGAGGCCAATCTCGGCCGCAACATCCACCCCGCCCAGAGCGTCGATGAGAACATCGGAGCCCGACTCTTGGCCGAACAAGTAATACACCCCCGAGGTGCCCCTCAAGTAGAGGAACATCATGCGTAAACGCTCACCGGAGGGCACGATTTCGGCGATTTCGGCAATCTTTGCGTCGATCTCGGCAGTCAATTGTGAACCCAGAGCTTCACCAGCGGCCGGAGCGCCGAATGCAGCGCTCGTTTGCCGCGCCAGCTCGGCAACGCCATCCACGGACGCCTCGGTGTCGACAAACACCACGGGAATGCCGGCATCCCGTAGCTGCACCACAACGTCGATCGGGCCAATCGACCCATCTGTCAGCACAAGATCGGGGCGCAACGCCAGAATCGCCTCGCTATTGACGGTATGAGCGTTCGACGTAATTACAGGCAATTCGGATGCCTCATCAAACGTCGTCGAGATATCTCGCGCCACGAGAGAATCGATCAAGCCCAACCCGGCGATCGTCGCCGCGATCGACCCTGAAATATCCATGGCCACCACGCGATCCGTCGACAGCACCGTCACGGGAACATCGCCCGACAAATCATGGGACATGACGGTTACCGGCAACGACTGCGCGGGCACTTCATCCGGAACGGAAATACCGGAAGTCGGAAGCGCCGCCTGCACGAGCCCGCTGTAGTCCTTCGCCTCGTTCAACACCGTCAACGACGACAGCGGAGAGGAGAGGTCAGCGGTCACGGTCACTGCAGCAGTCTGCGCAATCGGTGAAGCCGAGCATCCGCTCGTAGCCAGCAGAACGCCAGACAACACCACAGCAGCAGTGAGGAGTCGGGTGCGCATAGAAACCAATCGAAGAAAGGGGTACTAAGGCAATCCTAACCTCGAGCGGCGCCGAATGGGCTCCCAAGCCGAGTCGCTCGACAAAGCCACACGGCCCACGCCCTAGGCTTACCTACACAATGGAGGTAGGCCGTGTCAGAAAACGAAAACGAAAACGCATCACGCCCCGCCACCGGCCTGTCTGAGCGCGACACCGCCATCCTCGACTTTGAGCGCGAATGGACCCGCCACGTCGGCGCAAAAGAAGAAGCAATCAGCTCCCAGTTTCACGTCTCCAGTGCGCGCTATTATCAAATGCTCAACTCGGTAATCGACACTCCCGCAGCCGTACGATACGATCCCATGCTGGTCTCGCGACTGCGCCGCACTCGAGACAAACGCACGCGCACCGTGCGCACCACCAGTCACCACAACGAAGAATAGACAGACTAAGCAATGGCGAGTTATCCCAAAGACCGATTCGACGAACTGCCCGACGACGTCGAACGCATTGGTGCGCACCGTGGCCCCAAGCGACGCGGGCGCGGCTGGATCAGCTTCGCCTGGGCTCTACTCGCCACCGGTGTACTCGTCTTTGGCGGCCTCTTCGCCCTCAGCCAATACCTCGATGACGACCTCGGGCTGCCCTTCTTCGCCAGCCCCGAAGAGACCATCGCCACCCCAGAACCCACCGCAACCGTTGCCCCGGTCACCGACCCCACCACCATTGACCCAGCACGTAAAATCACCATCGACGTGCTCAACGGCACCGCTGAAAGCGAACTGGACAGCACCGTACTCGACGAACTAACCGCCGCAGGCTGGCCCACCGGCAGTGCCGCACCAGCCTCCGACCGTGCCATTGAAGTCACCTACATCTACTACAGCAACGAAGCCGACGAAGACGTCGCCGCCGGGCTCGCAGCAACCCTCGACCGTGGAGAAATTCGCCTCGTAGAAGCCGACGTATTCCCCGCGGCTGAAATCACCATCGTCATCGGCGCCGACTACCTCGCACCGGCCACAGCCGCAACCGAAGAACCCACCGAATAGCGCACGACCAGGCGAAGTAAGCACCTCACTCACGCACACAACCGGGCGCTCCACGCTGACGCGGGCGCAGCCGCAGCGGGTGCGCTGTGCTGTCTTGCACTCGCCCCTGTCGAGTGCGCTGTGCCGTCTTGCACTCGCCCCTATCGAGCGCGCTGTGCCGTCTTGCACTCGCCCCTGTCGAGTGCTAATTTTGACCTTGGCACTCGCATAGGCTGAGTGCCAACTTATTCGCTTGTACGACGTCCGGGAGGGACGAGAAACACACATGGCAAAGATCATTGCTTTCAACGAAGAGGCCCGTCGCGGCCTCGAGCGCGGCCTGAACATTCTCGCTGACGCCGTAAAGGTCACGCTCGGCCCACGAGGTCGCAACGTAGTTCTCGAGAAGAAGTGGGGCGCTCCCACCATCACGAACGACGGCGTATCCATCGCCAAAGAAATCGAGCTCGACGACCCGTTCGAAAAGATCGGTGCAGAGCTCGTCAAAGAGGTAGCAAAGAAGACGGATGACGTTGCCGGAGACGGAACGACAACTTCTGTTGTTCTCGCTCAGGCTCTCGTTCGCGAAGGCCTCCGCAACGTTGCTGCGGGTGCAGACCCCATCAGCCTCAAGCGCGGTATCGAAAAGGCAACCAACTCGGTCATTGAGGCACTCATTGCGAGCGCCAAGGAGATCGAAACCAAGGAAGAGATCGCGGCTACCGCATCCATTTCTGCTGGTGACCCCGAAATCGGTGCCCTTATCGCTGAAGCGATCGACAAGGTCGGCAAGGAAGGTGTTGTCACCGTTGAGGAGTCGAACACGTTCGGCACCGAGCTTGAGCTCACCGAAGGTATGCGCTTCGACAAGGGATTCCTGTCGGCATACTTCGTCACCGACCAGGAGCGTCAAGAAGCGGTCTTCGAAGACCCTTACGTTCTTATCGTCAACGGCAAGATCTCGAACATCAAGGATCTGCTCCCCATCGTCGACAAGGTAATCCAGAGCGGCAAGCAGCTGCTCATCATTGCTGAAGACGTTGACGGCGAAGCGCTTGCAACTCTCGTTGTGAACAAGATCCGTGGCATCTTCAAGTCGGTTGCCGTCAAGGCTCCCGGCTTCGGTGACCGTCGCAAGGCTCAGCTCGCTGACATCGCCATCCTCACCGGTGGACAGGTCATCTCCGAAGAAGTTGGACTCAAGCTCGAGAACGCCACTCTCGAACTCCTCGGTCGCGCCCGCAAGGTCGTTATCACCAAGGACGAGACCACGATCATCGAAGGCGCTGGTGAAGAAGAGGCGATCGCAGGTCGCGTCAAGCAGATCCGCGCCGAGATCGACAACACCGACAGCGACTACGACCGTGAGAAGCTCCAAGAGCGTCTCGCCAAGCTCGCCGGTGGTGTTGCAGTCATCAAGGCTGGTGCCGCAACTGAGGTTGAACTCAAGGAGCGCAAGCACCGCATTGAGGACGCAGTTCGTAACGCAAAGGCAGCTGTTGAAGAGGGAATCGTCGCCGGTGGTGGCGTGGCTCTGATTCAGGCTGGCAAGATCGCATTCGACAGCCAGGCAATGGCTGACTTGGTCGGCGACGAAGCAACCGGAGCGAACATCGTTCGCGTTGCTATCGACGCTCCGCTCAAGCAGATCGCACTCAACGCTGGCATGGAGCCGGGTGTTGTCGCTGACAAGGTTCGCAACCTCGCTGTAGGTCACGGTCTCAACGCGGCTACCGGCGAATACGTCGACATGCTTGCTGCTGGAATCAATGACCCGGTAAAGGTAACGCGCTCAGCTCTGCTCAACGCATCGTCGATCGCTGGTCTGTTCTTGACCACCGAGGCCGTTGTCGCTGACAAGCCCGAGAAGAACCCGGCACCCATGGGTGACCCGTCGGGCGGCATGGACTTCTAAGTCCACCGCTTCACACCGCTTCACACCGCTTCACTGAACAACACAGAATGGGCGTCTCCTTCGGGAGGCGCCCATTCTGGCGTTAAGGCGTTGCCGCGAGACAACAGCTCAGGCAACTGATTGCAGCCTCCCGGAGCATCTCGCTGCAGTGCGCGTACATGTGCACATGCACGCTCAGCATGCAGGGTTGCGCACCGCGCTGTGTGATCCGCCAGCGAGGGCTGTGTTGCGGGCTAGCGGGAGAAGAGACGTGCGTTAGCCGCTTCAATCTCCGCGTACTGCTGGCCGGCTTGGCTCAGCGCCGTATTGATGGCAGCGAGATTCTCCTCGACCCGCTGCTGGGTGGCTTTCCAGTCGGTCACGACCGTCGAGAACGCCGTGGCTGCCTGGCCCGTCCACGACCCTTGCAGGTTCGTGAGTTGTGCATGGAGCCCTGCTACCTCGGCTTGGATGCGGCCAATGGAATTCTGTACCGCTCCGGTGGCGCTGAGAACGGCTTCGCTATCTACTTGGTATCGAGTCATAACTCGACGATAGATTCTGGCGAAAACTTCGCGCCGCAGCTATTCGGCTTCCGTCACTTCTTTCGCGACAACCTTGCTGGGGAGGAGGGGAAGTTCCACGCGGAAGGTTGCACCGCCGCCCGGGGTCTCGAGCGCTTGAACGGTCCCCTTATGGGCGCTGACAATGGCCGACACGATAGCGAGCCCCAGTCCACTGCCGCCAGTGTCGCGGTTACGTGAGCTGTCGGCGCGCCAGAAGCGCTCAAAAACCTTATTGCGAATCTGCTCCGGGATGCCCTCACCATGGTCAATGACCGACAGCACAGCGACGCGGCGTTCGTGATCGACACCGACGCCAATCTCTACGGGGGTGTCGCTGGTGAAGCGCAGCGCGTTCGTAACCAGGTTCGTGAGCACCTGACGGATCTTGTTCTCTTCTGCCATGACCACGGCATTGAGATCGTTCGGCACCGGCGCAACTGCCTGCGTAATCCGTGCAGCAGCTTTTGCCACTGCGGCAGACTTCTTGCGTGAAGCAAGACGCGAGAGGCGCGCACCAGCAGCGGCGATTGACCCGGTAGCAAGAGCGGCGACGCCGCGCGCAGGGGTGGCGGGATGAGGGTCCGAGCTCTCGGGAATGGTGATCGCCGTTGTGTCGGTGTCCTCATCTTCGTCGAGGAGTGGTTTCACGACGGCATCGGAGTCGATGCGAGGATTCGTATTGATCACGGTGACGACTCGGCCGGTGGAGGCGCGAGCATCCATCGCAGCATCGTTAGCGAGGGGGAGAAGGTCTACTTCGGTGAGCTGGGGCGGCTTAGTTCCGTCGATGCGCGCCAACTCGAGAAGGTCTTCGACCAAGCCGCCCATGCGGATGGCTTCCTTCTCGATTCGCTCCATAGCTTGAGCGACATCGTCAGGTTTGGTGATGGCGCCCATGCGGTAGAGCTCGGCGTATCCGCGAACTGTGACGAGTGGCGTTCGAAGTTCGTGGCTTGCATCGCCGACGAAGCGGCGCATTTGGTCAATAGTGCGCGCGCGGTCGGCGAAGGCGCGATCAATCCGACCCAGCATCGAGTTAAGGGAGCGATTGAGGCGCCCGACTTCGGTGTTGGGGGTGGCCACAGACAATCGTTGATCGAAGTCGCCATCGGCGAATCGCGCCGCTGTCGCTTCGACTTCTCGAAGGGGCGCGAAGGTGGAAGTCACCAGCAGTCGAGTAAGAGCCCCGCCGACAATGACAACTGTTAGTCCGAAGAAGAGAAAAATTGCGGCATATCGAGCAACGATCGCGTTCGAGTCACCCAAGTCTCTCGCGATCACGATCGTGACGAAGTCAGTTCCGATCGTGCTCATCGCGGGATAGGCGATAACCCTCCACTGGCCCCCGATGGTGGAGCTCGGCAGTGTGAACTCGCTCGTCTGCGAGCCAGCGACAGCGATCGTAAGCCCGTCAAGAACGGGGCGGGCGGCATCCTCGTCGCGGCTATTGCAGCGCATGCTGCCGTCATGATTGAGCACAGCGAAATACAGATCGTTGGGAAGTCGTGAAACGCTGCACTGCGGGTCGAGCGTCGTGCCGGTGTACTGGATGGTGCCGCCGAGATCGTCGGCCGCCGCGCTGATCTTTTCGTCAGTTTGCTGCAGCAGGTAGTCCCGCAGCACGGCAGCGGTGCCGACGCCTGCGACGAGGAGCCCCATGGTCAGCAGAAGCACCGTGACTCCGGTGACCTTCGTGCGAAGCGAGATGCGGCTCCACGCGTCGGGGATGTTCTCCTGCATGATCTGAACGGTACCTTGCGTGGCTGGGAATGGGGAACAAATATGGCCAGCTCGACGCCACAGTTGGTGTCGAGCTGGCCATCAGAGATGGTTACGGCTTAGCGGCCTTCAGCATGTAGCCGAAGCCACGCTTGGTCTGAATGATCGGCTCTTCGGTGTGCTGATCCAGCTTGCGGCGCAGATAGGAGATGTAGCTCTCTACGATGCCGGCGTCGCCGTTGAAGTCGTATTCCCAGACGTGGTCGAGGATCTGAGCCTTTGAGAGCACTCGGTTGGGGTTGAGCATGAGGTAGCGCAGCAGCTTGAACTCGGTGGGGCTGAGCTCGATCTGTTCGCTGCCGATCGACACTTCGTGAGTGTCCTGGTCCATGGTGAGGTCACCGGCGCGGATGATCGTCTCTTCGTCATCCTGCATCGTGCGACGAAGGATTGCTTTGATTCGAGCGACGATCTCATCCAGGCTGAACGGCTTGGTGACGTAGTCGTCGCCGCCGACGGTGAGACCCATGATCTTGTCTTCGGTGTCGTCCTTAGCCGTCAAGAACAGGATGGGGGAGGTGTAGCCCGAAGCGCGAAGGCGTTTGGTCACCCCGAAGCCGTTCATGTCGGGCAACATCACGTCGAGGATGATCAGGTCGGGTTCTTCTTCAAGAACTGCCGAGATGGTCTGTGCCCCGCTTCCTACCGCACGCACTGCGAAACCTGCGAAGCGCAGGCTCGTGGTGAGAAGGTCGCGAATGTTGGGTTCGTCGTCAACAATCAGAATCTTGGGTCCGTCAGCCATGAAACAAGTATCTGCATGTTTCCTGAACGTTGACTGATGGTGTGACGACTATGGGCCCGCTAGGCCGTCAGGTCTGCGGCATCCAGAATTGTGTAGCTGTAACCCTGTTCGGCCAAGAAGCGCTGGCGGTTCTGCGCGAAGTCTTGGTCGACGGTGTCGCGAGCAACGAGCGTGTAGAAGTTGGCGGGCAAGCCGCTCTCCTTGGGGCGCAGCAGGCGACCGAGGCGTTGAGCTTCTTCTTGACGCGAGCCGAACGAGCCGCTGACTTGGATAGCGACGGTTGCCTCGGGCAGGTCGACGGAGAAGTTGGCGACCTTGGAGACCACCAATACCTTGGTGATGCCTTCGCGAAATTCTTGGTACAGACGTTCGCGCTCGGCAACCGGCGTGGCCCCGGTGAGCTGTGGGGCATTGAGCTGGGTCGCGAGCGTATCGATCTGGTCGAGGTATTGCCCAATGACAAGAATGCGTTCGCCCTCGTGCTTTTCGACGAGCGCACGAACCACATTGATCTTGGCGGGTGCCGCGGCAGCAAGACGGAACCGTTCGTCGTCAGCCGAGGCTGCGTACTCGAGACGGTCGCTCTCAGGCAGATCGACGCGAACTTCGTAGCAGCTGGCGGGGGAGATAAAGCCTTGGGCCTCGATCTCTTTCCACGGCGCATCGAAGCGCTTGGGGCCGATGAGGGAGAACACGTCGCCCTCGCGACCATCTTCGCGCACGAGAGTTGCGGTCAGTCCAAGCCGGCGACGCGCTTGTAGATCGGCGGTGAGCTTGAAGACAGGGGCGGGCAACAAGTGAACCTCGTCGTACACGACAAGGCCCCAGTCGAGAGCATCCAGCAGAGCAAGGTGCGCGTATTCGCCCTTTCGCTTGGCTGTCAGAATTTGGTAGGTCGCAATCGTGACCGGCAAGATCTCTTTGGTCTGCCCCGAGTACTCCCCAACCTCGTCTTCGGTGAGGGTGGTGCGCTTCAGAATTTCTGCCCGCCACTGACGAGCAGAGACCGTGTTGGTCACCAAAATCAGGGTGGTGGTCTTGCTCTGGGCCATGGCGCCTAAGCCGACGAGCGTTTTTCCAGCACCACAGGGGAGAACGACGACGCCCGACCCGTGCTCGAAGAAGTTGTCGATGGCGTGCTGCTGGTACTCGCGCAGGCCCCAGCCCGCGGCATCCAGAGCAATCTCATGGGGTGTGCCGGGAGTGTAGCCGGCGTTGTCTTCAGCTGGCCAACCCAGCTTCAACAATTCTTGCTTGAGCTGGCCGCGAGCCCAGGCCTGAACAACGTACGTGTGATCGCCGCGGCGTTCGAACAGCAGGCTCGCGACCTTCTTGGCGCGCGTGATCTCGCGCAGCACAGCAGGATCGGTAGCGGTCAGAGTGAGCGCACCATCGTCGTCCCGGTCGATGACGAGTCGACCATAGCGGCCAACCGTCTCGGTGATGTCAACGCTGACGCTCTGCGGAATCGGGAACTTCGAGTACTTCTCGAGCGTCTCCAACATCGCGGGTGCATCGTGGCCCGCGGCCCGCGCATTCCACAGTCCCAGTCGCGTAATGCGGTAGGTGTGAATGTGCTCGGGGGCGCGCTCAAGCTCAGCGAATACCGCCAAATCATGGCGAGCGTCCTCCGCCAAAGGATGGGCGACCTCTAAGAGAACCGTGCGGTCAGACTGCACGATCAGGGGTCCGTCGGGGGCTGCGTTCATCCGACCAACCTTACGCCCGGATGCTTAGCGTTCGGTGGTCGCTTCCACCGCTACGATGCTCTTCAACGGCAGAGTTCGCTCGATATCCGCCGCACGGTCTAGCCCCCGCATTCGGCCGGCAGCGACGCTCGAGGGTTCGAGCGTGTACTCGACCTCGCGGTCATCCGGCATTTTGACGGTCACTCGAAGCAATAGCTTGTTGCGGATGGCGACCTCAATTTGCCGTGACAGCCACGCCTGGTCTTCGTCGCCGTTTGCTCCACCCTGACCGTTGCGTAGCTTGACGAGCAGCTGTTCAGGGGCGGAGTCGTGTGCCTCGTCGGGAGTCGCGGTGCTCACTTGATCGCGTCGCAGCGACAGAATCTGACCTTCAGCGTCTTCGGCAGCAACGGGGTAGCGCGCGTCGCTGAGCGACCAGAACAGTTGCTCGACTCCAAAGCGAGAAACGAGATGCGCACCTTCGTGGCGCAGCCCAAATGGACCAAAGTTGGGGTCAACGGCAATCGATTGCAGCATCACCGAATCGGGAGACGACACGTAGCTGCCACCGGCGCTGTTCACGCCAACGCGAACGAGACCGTGGCGTGCTGCCGCCTCGTTGAGCAGATAGTCAACCGGCTGAGGGACACCCGTCAGTGAGATCTCGGCCAAGAAGCTGCGCATGCCCTCGAGGGTTTCGCCCAACGTCATTGCATGATGCAAGCTCGAACGGGAGATGCGATACGTGGATGCCAGAGCACGCGTCTCGACATCGGCGATCACGCGCAGCCGGGCATCCAGTTGCGGGGCCAACGGACCGGGCGAGATCACGGTGAGATCGGGCTGAACGTAGACCTGGTGAACTTCGTTGGGAAAGCTCTCTGCCATCACCGCCGCGGCCTCGGCCGGTGAGCGAGTCAGCAGAGCAATTCCAGCACTGCTCGGTAGCTGTTCGGCGGTGACACCCAGGAGGCGGGCGTCACGGGCGTAGCGACGCAGGCGTTGGAGCATGGCATCGACGCCGGCCGGGAACAACCACCGCACGTAGTCTTCAACGCCACTGCCCCAGAAGCTCTGCACGCGGTCAGCGAGGATCGTGCGGATGTTGTCGGGCACGCCTTGCTGCCATGCCTCGGCGAGGTGCACCCAGCGATCAGCCGCCCCGCGGGCCATCCACTCGGCAGCGGCGGCGGTGGGCATCCACTGGGCGTTGGTCGTTGCGATGAGCCCGGCACGTTCCGCAATGTCGACGAGCCCGGCAACCTTGTCGAGCGGAACGGACATGGACGCTGCCAGTCGCTTCGAGTCGGGAAGCGAGACGCCGCCGCGAGCCAGATCGCGCACCGGACTCGACCGCAATTGATTGATGAGCTCGGTGACTTCGTTGGTGGTGGAGAAGGCGTTCTCTGCCGCGATGCTGTCGGTGCTGTCGCGCTGCGACGGTTCAACCGAGGTGAGGGTCGACGGCGGTGGGGTCTCCAAGAGCTCGCCCGTGGTGGGAAGGTCGTCGAACGGCCAGCCCGCGAGCTGGTCAGTGACGCCGTCAGGGGCGCTGTAGCGGCCAGCGCGGTGGATGAGCAGGGCGAGGCTCATGAGTCGGTCTAAGCGTCGCTGAACGGCGAGCTCATCAGCACCGAAGTGCCCGAGCGCAGCGGCGACCTCGGCGGCGGAGAGCGACGCGGTATCAGCGATCACAGCGAGAGTCGCGAGCGTGGGGCGGTCGAGTGTGCTGAGAACGCGTTCGACCGAGGTGGGCTGCTGCAGGGCATCCGCTAGATCAAAGAAATCGCTCACGGAGTTGGCACGCACGACACGCGAGCGCAACAACTCAAGAAGGTGGTTGTCGTCTAATGCGCGCAATTGTGCGGCGAGCAGCAGAGCGGCATCGCTAATTGTGGCCATTCCGGTACTCACGTTGGCGGCGGCGCCCGTTCAGCACCACGAGGGTGATGATGAACACCACGCCCAAAGGCAAGGCAAATTGAGGCATAGTTATCACAGCGGGCCATATACCGTTATCGAATTCGGTTTGGCCCAGTGCAGTAGCGACGACTACGGCAACAAAGCTAAGCACAGCGAGTGCGATCGAGAAGGCGACGAGGTAGGCGAGCACACGCTCGATACGAAGGTCGCGTTCAGTTGAGTGATTTGTCACGTAGACAAGGATACGCGCCCGTTTACGTTCTAAGCTTGAGTCACGATTACAAAGGAGCATGCCCATGCCTACCGGCAAGGTTAAGTTTTACGACGACGAGAAGGGTTTTGGCTTCATCATGAGTGATGAAGGCCAAGAGGTCTTTTTGCACGCCTCAGCGTTGCCCGCGGGCACGACTGGGGTTAAAGCAGGTACTCGCCTAGAGTTCGGTATTGCTGACGGTAAAAAGGGTGCTCAGGCGCTCTCAGTTCGAGTCATGGATGCTCCTGCGAGCATGACAAAGATCAACCGAAAGCCCGCCGATGACATGGCCGTGATCATTGAAGATCTGGTCAAGCTCATGGACGGCATCGGTTCCGGCCTCAAGCGAGGTCGTTACCCCGATAAGGCGCACGGCGCCAAGATTGCCTCAATGCTGCGAAAGGTAGCGGACGAACTCGATGCCTAATAGCCAGTACGAGAAGCTTGCTCGGGGAGCACTCCTCGAGATCACCACCGACGCATCGATTGGCGCGCTCGTGGGTGAGCAGGTCGAGAGCGACGGCACCGTTTCGGTGCTGTTCGCATCGGCCCTGCTGGGCTACCCGGGCTGGAACTGGACCGTGAGCGTTGCCCACGTCGAGGGCGAAGAGCCGACCATTCTTGAGGCTGAGCTCATGCCTGCCCAAGGTGCACTGCTTTCGCCCGATTGGGTGCCGTGGTCAGAACGTCTTGCTGACTACAAAGCAGCGCAGGCCGCTACAGAAGCTGCGGATGCCGAAAAGGCTGCTGCAGAAGAAGTCGACGACGACGACGATGATGACGATGACGATGACGAATTCGGGTCCTCCGTATTGCACGGCGGCGACCTTGACGGAGTCGACATCGACGCATCGGATGACGACGAAGACGATGACGAGTCGGACGACGACGACGATGATGACGATGAGTCGGATGATGACGACGACGACGATGAGTCGGACGACGACGACGATGATGACGACGAGTCGGACGACGACTATGACACCGGCGCTTTTCGCGGTGGCGACCACGAAGGCGTTAGCATCGATGACCTCGACGAGTCAGACGAAGAAGACTAGCGCGACTTCTTTCCGCGCCTGAGGTGCGTGTAGATCAGTCCGATAAGGCCGAGTACGAGCCCGGCGACGGCGCTCCACAACCACCAGAGGTTGCCGGCCTCGTTGAGCGGCTCGATAAAGAGCAGCAACACAGCGAGGCCGAGCACCCACAAGCCCATGCCCACAAGCATCGCCTTGCGGTCGTCGGTCTGCACCGGCTCAGGGTCGGGCCGGCGCTCTGAGTCTTTCAACCAGATACGCACGGTTTCAGATTAGTGGCTGTTCGCGATCACGTAGTCGATCGATGAGACCAACTGGCGTACGTCATTTGGTTCGATGGCAACGAAGGTGGCCACGCGCAGCTGGTTGCGACCGAGCTTGCGGTACGGGTTGGTGTCGACGATGCCATTTGCCCGCAACGTCTTGTCGATAGCCGTGGCATCGATGGAGTCGTCGAAGTCAACCGTGACAACAACCTGTGAGCGGTGTTCCGGGTTGGTGACGAACGGTGTCGCGACGTCGCTGGCGGCAGCCCAGTCGTAGAGAACCGACGATGATTCGCGCGTGCGGGCATCCGCCCAGGCCAACCCGCCGTTGTCGTTGATCCAGTCGATCTGGTTTTCGAGCAGCAGCAACGTGCTGAGCGCGGGAGTGTTGAGGGTCTGGTTCAGGCGTGAGTTGTCGATCGCGTTCTTGAGCGACAGGAACTCGGGGATGTAACGACCCGAGGCCGCAATGCGTTCGACGCGCTCGATAGCGGCGGGGGAGAAGAGGGCGAACCAGAGGCCACCGTCTGACGCGAAGTTCTTTTGCGGGGCGAAGTAGTAGACGTCGGCCTGGTTGGCATCGAACTGGATGCCGCCGGCTGCGCTCGTCGCGTCAACAACCGTCAGAACGTTCGAGTCGTCGAAACGGCGAACCGGAGCCATCACGCCGGTGGAGGTCTCGTTGTGTGGGTACGCAAAGACGTCGGCACCGTTGATGTCGTCGAGTTCAGCGAACGACCCGCCCGGGGCGGAAACAACGTGAGGCGATTCGAGGTGGGGTGCTGCGGCCGCTTTCGCGAACTTGGAACCGAACTCTCCGAAGGCAAGGTGGGCGCTGCGGCGCTCGATCAGGGCGAAGGCTGCGGCATCCCAGAAAGCCGTCGAGCCACCATTGCCCATGACAACTTCGTAGCCTTCGGGAATCTGGAAAAGTTCGCCGAGGCCTGTACGTACACGGCCCACGAGGTCGCGAACGGGTGCCTGGCGGTGAGACGTGCCGAGGATGGTGCGCGAGGCGGACACCAAGTGTTCGACCTGTTCGGGGCGCACTTTGGAAGGTCCGCATCCGAATCGTCCGTCGGCGGGAAGGAGGTCGCTGGGAATCGTCAGGCTAGCCATACGTCCGATTCTATTGGCCAGTACGGGCTAGTCTTGTTTCATGACCGATCTCGTTGACACCACCGAGATGTACCTGCGCACGATTCTTGACCTTGAAGAAGAGAACATCGTGCCTTTGCGGGCCCGCATCTCCGAACGTCTCGGCCACTCTGGGCCGACCGTTTCGCAAACTATCGGCCGCATGGAACGTGACGGCCTTGTCGTCGTCGAAGGCGACCGCCACCTCGAATTCACCGAGGAGGGTCGCCGCCGTGCCACGCAAGTCATGCGCAAGCATCGCCTCGCTGAGCGACTTCTCGCCGATGTCATCGGCCTCGATTGGGCGCTCGTGCACGACGAAGCGTGCCGGTGGGAGCACGTCATGAGCGAGCAGGTAGAGCGCAAGCTCATCGAAATGCTCGATCACCCCACGGAGTCGCCCTACGGCAATCCGATCCCCGGGCTCGAAGAATTGGGTGGCACCGCTGCTCCCTCGTTCAGCGCGGGCATGGTGAACATTGTGGAGCTCGTCGCCAATACTTCGGCTCCCGTTCCCGGCCTCATCCGTCGACTGGGCGAGCCCGTACAGTTTGAACCTGAACTGTTGCAGCAACTCTTCAGCGCTGGTGTAATGCCCGGTAAGACGGCTACGTTTGCTGCCGCTGACTCGTACGTAGCGGTTACCGTTGAAGGTTTCGGTGAAGGTCTCGAACTGCCCAATGAGGTAGCCGTGCACATTTTCGTCGAGAAGCCCACGGCGTAGTTCTCTGCATTCTCTGTTTACCGGGGCGTCACCGTCTCGTCATTCCATTCGGCGTGCCCGCGCGCAGTCGCCTCCCAAAATTGGGTTAGCCTGTAGCCCTTGGAGTTCACGAATGAACCGGAGAATCGCATGTTAGGTAGGTGCAGCATCCAAACCGTGGATGCGCGTGCCCACTTCGACATACGACACAGCAGTACTGTGCGCGGTAGTTTTCGCGCGCTGAATCACTAGGCATCGTCTCGCGACGGTGCCTTTTTGTGTTTCTGCCTCCTTTTCGCTGAATTTCAGGGAAGTCGATTGCCTGCAAGCCGTGCAGGCTCTTTCGAGAGGATGAGAATGCGCACTTTGGTCCTGAACGCCGGCTATGAGCCGCTCGCGGTCGTGTCTTTTAAGCGAGCGATCGTGCTCGTACTGAATCAGAAGGCGACGATTGTCGCGGCCGATTCGGAGCATCCAGTCTGGGGCTCCACCGGAGCGTGGGAGAGACCGTCGGTCATTATTTTGCGCAATTATGTGCGCATTCCCTCAACCCGAAGGCTGCCCGTCTCGCGCCGTGGAGTACTGCGGCGAGATGGCCACCGCTGCGGGTATTGCGGCGGTTCGGCGAACACGATTGACCACGTCATGCCGCGGTCGCGCGGCGGCGAAGACTCGTGGGAGAACTTAGTCGCGTGCTGCCTGCGTTGTAATAACGTGAAGAGCAATCGCACGCCTGCCGAGATGAAGTGGCGCCTGCTCATTAAGCCCCGGCCGCCGCACACGAGCGCGTGGCTTGTAAGGGGAATTGAAAGGGCACTCCCAGATTGGGAAGAATACTTGGCTCCGGCGGCATAACTGTTATGCTGTTGTGATTATTCCCGTTGTTCGAGAGTTGCCCTAGTTTCTTCTCGAACGTGCCATCCTAAGGTTCCCGATTGTCGCGTATGTCACCGAGTAGTACGGATGATTTCGGCTTGCCTTCGGTGAACCCCGCGGGTGAGACGCCCGTCTATCTTTCGCGTCGTGAAGCGCGGGCAGCTCGCGAAGCCGCGGAGAAGGGCGCTCCGGCCACAGCCATGAGCGTCGTGCCCGCGGTTGCGGTATCGGCTGAAGTCGTTGTGACGTCTGAGATTGCTGTCCCCGCTATCCCGAGCGCACCAGCGGCCGTCGCTCACAGCGTGACCCCTGCACCTTACGTACCCACGGCATTCGCGAGCAGTGCTCCTTCTCGCATTCCCGCGGCACCCAAGCCGAAAACCAAGCGGGCTCGCACCAACCCTCTACGAGCGGTTGCCTCGATGGCCGTCATCGGCGGTCTCTTCGCCGTCGCGGGCTTGCCGGCGTATAGCGCGTCCGGGTTCATGTCAGACGAAGGAGTGCTAACCGCTGCCTCGGCTTCGACCTCGACTTCCGCTTTGGGCTTCGCCGATGTTAAACCGGCTAGCGTTCAATCGGTCACCGTCAGCGCCGAACTTGACTTGCCGGTGCTCGAGCGCGATCAGTTCTCCGCGACTTCGCCCGAGGATCTCGAACAAATTCGTCAGCAAGCGGCGATTGCCGAAGCTAATTCCCTCTACGTCGCATCTGGCGCGCAGGCCTTGGGCGATGACTACCCGTGGCCGACCGCCGACGACACGCTGTCTCCGCTCAACTACTACTACCGTCAGTGCACCGACTTCGTGGCCTGGCGACTCAACCGTGATGTTGGTTCTTTCGCAGCCCCCTTCCGCTGGGCATGGTCAGACTTGACGCCGAACGGCGGAGACGCCTACCAGTGGAAATCTGCCTGGGAAGCGCACGGCTGGACAGTCAGCGACGCGCCGGTCGCTGGAGCGGTTGCTTGGTTTGGCTGGGACAACCACGTTGCCTATGTCAAACAGGTCAACTCCGACGGTTCAGTGCTCCTCGAGGAGTACAACTACGTATACCGCTCGTACGGTCAGCGCACGCTGCAGCCGAGCGAAGTAGAAGCTTTCCTTTACCCTCCCGGGCAGTAACGTCTGACATCCTCGTCAGGGCGATGGCTTCTAGTTCACTCGCGATCGCTTAGGTATAGTCGCAAGAGTGAATGAAAAAGACTTGCTTGGATTGTGGTCCGGCGCGCGGTTGCACATTATTGTGGCTCAGTTCGCCCCAACTTTTCTGCTGACCGTGGTCATTGCCGTGCTATCTCTCGGTGGGGATGAGTTTGGTTCTCTGCCCACCAAGGTTGCAGCGGCAGGCATCTTGTTGGCATCCGGAATTCTCGGTGCGGTGGCTCAGTACACGTCGGCGAGCGAGGCGCAGGCGATCGCTCTCGAAATGCGCAGCCTCAGCGACCCGTCGCGCGTGGTCAAGCAGATCGTTAGCACGGCGTGGTGGACGCTCGTCGTCAAGTACGTCACGCCGGCGATTTTCACGTTGATCTACGCCGCCATTCTCTGGCAACTTTTTCTGTAGTGCACAGGGCCTTGCCGCGGGGCCGCAATCGGATTGTGGAACTCGCTACGCGCTGGCCTCGCCTACGGGGCGGTGTGGAAGGCTCCGCTCGGTAGGTCCTTCTCGCCTTGAATGATCGCATCAACGATGCGACGAGCTACGTAGTCGGGTTCCATGCCCTGAGGCATCCGCGGAGCCTCGCCGTGGATAGGTCGTGTGGCCAGCCCCGTCTCGGTGTGACCGGGGCGGGCATCCAAGAGTCGTACTCCCTCGCGGCGTAATTCGCGGCCAGCGGCCTGACCGAACGCGGCTAGTGCAGCCTTCGACGCCGAGTAAGCGGCCATGTTTGCGGTGGGACTTTCGCTCACGATGCCGCTGAGCGTAACGAAGAAGGGTTCTCTCTGAGCGGCAGCAGACTCGAGGAGCGCGGAGTGCGCAGCGCGGAGCAGGCTCATCGGCGCCGCGGTATTGACGGCAAAGAGGTCATCGACGGTGTCGACGGAGGCGAGCGCCGCCGGTCCGAAGGCAACCAGCCCTGCGGCGTTAACGACGCCGTCGAGCTGCCCGTAAGCGTCTAGCGCCGCAGCCACCAGTGCGCCGGCAGCAGCCGGATCACGCAGGTCTGCATACACAGAAGTACCGAGCGCGGCGGTCGCGGTGCTCGATGCTTCTGACCGCGCGTGAAGAGTGAGGCGGGCGCCTTCGTCGGCTAAGCATCGCGAGATCGCTGAACCTAGGCCTCCCGATGACCCAACAACGAGAATTGATAATCCGCTCAGTGACATCATGAGCTGACGATACTGACTTTCCTTGAGAGGTGGCTGGTGTGCCGTTTGCGGCCAGAGCTCTCCGCTACACTCGAATCGCCAGCCTCTGTAGCTCAACGGAAGAGCAACTCCGTCCTAAGGAGCAGGTTGGGGGTTCGAATCCCTCCAGGGGCACTTTCTGCTCGCGCGACAATCCCCTATAAACACTGGGATCCAAGGGCCTTTATTAAGTGGATATTCTGGATTTGCCCACATTTTGCCCACATTCCACGAGCGTTTCGGTGATCTTGCAATACTGGAAACGATCCAACGCCTAGTTCTTAGACGTGACGGTGATGGTTAGAACCTCGTCGCAGGTACCGCGTTCAGCTCCGTATTTTCTAGCACGTGCGGACTGGTGGGCGTGGAAAGCCGTGGGGGAACCTACGGCTGTCAGAGGTATTTGCATCATCGGAATAGTCACGGCTTCCGGCCAAGAGTGGCTTCACTTCGTCGCTCACCGAGACCGAGTGCGACAGCAATTTCCGCCGGAATCCATCCTCACCCAATTTTGAAGAGAACTAGTGCGTCGGAAGAACCGACAGTCCTTCGGCTCTCGCGCGATCTAAGGCGGTGGCGACAGCGTCTAGGTCATCGTCGAAAAGGTCGGCGTAGGTGTCGAGAGTCATCGCGGCGGACGCATGTCCGAGCATTCTCTGCACCGACTTGACATTGGCGCTTGCAGAGATCGCCAGTGAAGCTGCGGTGTGCCTTAGATCGTGAAGAGTGAGGTTGGGCGGGAAATTTGCATCTAATAGGCACGCTCGCTTTCGAGCACCGTAGAACCAGCCGTCATTGGGAGTTGGCGTGGATAAATATGCGTCACCGTCCCCGAACACAAGCTGCTCTCTCGTCTTTTCTAGACATAGTCGCGCGAGCGGTCTGGCAAGGAACTCCGGAAATGGGACGCTTCGGGCTTCGTGGTTCTTAGGTGTACCCGCAATGATCGTGCCTCTCACGTTCACTGCGTTTGCCTGGACGAGCACGCGGCGTCGAGTCATGTCGACGCTTCGAACCCTGAGTCCGACGGCTTCACCCCATCGCAAGCCCGTATACGCCAGGAACAGGACTAGAGTCCCGTTGTGTCGAGACTCGGTCGCGAGAAGTTGCACCTGTTGGTGCGTGAGATAGTGACGCTCTTTGCCCGTTTTTCTAGGCAGGTTGGCTCCACGAGCTGGATTCGAAGGTAGCCTGCGATCCTTAACCGCAACGTCGATAATTCCCGCGAGTACCCCGTACGCACGAATCACCACGGTAGCGCTCTTCCTTGACGCAAGTTCGCTGACCCATGCTTGCACCTCACTATGGCGGATCTCGCCAAGCATTCGTGAGCCCCACTGCGGCGCGACGTGGACGCGCCACGCTACCTCGACCACTGCGAACGAGCTGGGTTTGAGATGTGCTTGAGCCTGTAGCCAGGCGACTCCGAGTTCACTTATCGCGATGCGGCTCGCTGTAGCGTCGATAAATTCGCCAGTGGCCTTGCGCACCTCTGTAGCTGCAAGAAACAGCTCGGCATCGCGCTTAGTCTTGAACCCGCGTTTGTCAGTCTGCGCGCGGTTGGGCTTGCGATATCGTACGCGGTACCGCTTTCCCGCCGCTGTCTCGTATGCGGTTATCGAACCCACGGTCACTCCAAACGGCAGTTGGGTTAACAGATCGAATCGGTTAAGCTCTTGGGCCGGCCAGGATATTGAAATTCGTAAGGACGCTATCGACGCAACAAATCGATGCGATTTGCCGCGGCTAGAGCTTCCAGCCGGCTGATTCCAAGTAGCTGGCGAGCCGGGCAGACTCACGTCGCGCATCGACTAGACGGGCTTCCGTGGTGCGAAGCAGCGCGTCACCTGCGTCCGCTGATGACATGGTCGCCGTCTCTAACTCGAACATCGTCTGCAACCGCGCAACTTCGCGCGTCAGCGCGGACCACTCGCGAAGTGCTTGCAATTCTGAGGTGGCGTTACGTTCTTCTATTGATTCGGGTCGATAGCTGCCGTCCTTCGACGCCGTTAGCCACGAGTCGAATTCAATCGCAGTCATTCCCTCAAACGCTTGACTCAAGTTCGGTAGATCGAGGGGGCGCTCCGGTTCGCCAAGAGGCGCGAGAAGATAGCTCAGGGGAACCCGAAGAGCCATGGCGATATTCAAGAGCTGGCTGACGTCAAGGGAGACTTTTCGCCCTGTCTCGATGTTCTCGATGATCGCCTCTGACAGTGTGCCGCCCACGATCGCGTCGGCGAGGTCCCGTGCTGTCCGTAATCCGCGGGCGCGTCGGGCGGTTCGAATACGAGCGCCCAAGCTCGACTCAGAACGAAAATCAGCCATTTCCATAGGGTACAGCCATTTAGGTTGTGAAATCGACAGTTGTGATCTAGCGTCATAACAACAACCATAACTCAATCTAGTTGTGAAATCGACAGGAGAATGATGTCAGAGGAATTTATCCAACCCTCGACGGTGGCGGAGATCACCGGGCTGACGGTTACCGCACTTGCTCAGCTTCGCTATCAAGGTCGTGGACCATGCTTCTACAAACCAACACCGAGGACGGTCCTTTACAAACGTTCCGAAGTCATTGCATGGGTCGAGGCCAGCGCTCAGACTCGCACGGGTTCGGCAGCCTTCGTATGAGTCGACGGGTGCTCGAGTGATGGGTCTATACGCGGCGAAGAGCGCGATCCTCGTGGCTGCGAGGTTGAGGCTTGGCAACACCGCTGCCCGCTTGCTTCTTCACATGGCGTTGGAATGCTGGGACGAGAAGCGAGACGCTCAAGAGCCGCGAAGATACTTCGGTGGCCGAGAGATGTCGGCTATTGCCCTCGGGTTTCTAGCGCCAGAGAACGGTAGCGCAGCGGCGCACAGGGCCGTCAAGCGTGCAGTCCGCGAACTTGTCGAGAGTGGCGCAATCACCCGACTGCGTGCTGGCGGCAGGGGGCTGACTTCAGAGTACGAACTGATGCTGGATAGTGCACGACCGCAGACCACACGGCGCCAGACAAACGATCCGAATGTCTTGCCGTTCATCGGCGGCCAGGGGGCCAAGGAATGGTACCCGCAGAGGGCAACTTTCTAGTCCCCTAAGGGGACCGAAAAGTTGTCAGATAGGGGGCTACAAATGGGATCCCTTAACAGGAAGAGAGCAGAAATGAACAAAACAGAACCAGTACGCGCAGGCGATGAAGGTTGTGACTTTCGGAGTTCCACACTTACGAAGTTCGACACTGTCGAACTTACGCAGTCCGACAGTCGCGGTGCCGCCACGCTGACCCGCGCTTATGATCCGAACATCCGATCTTCGGGACTTACAAACACACGAACTTCCGAAGTTCCGAAGTTCGCGACTTTGGGACTACTGAGGATGGTTCGCTCATGAGGATTGTGGCTGTAACCAACCAGAAGGGAGGAGCGGGTAAGACCACCACGACAATGAATCTCGCGGCAATCGCCGCGGAAAACTCGCGCGTTCTAGTCGTGGACGTTGACCCCCAACAATCGACGACGTGGTGGGCCTCGACCGCAGGAGACGGGCTGCCGTTCGACTTCGCCGACGACACCGACCCGGCAACGTTGGCCCGGATGAGGGACCTGCCATATGACATGGTTTTCGTCGATACCCCGGGCAATCTAACTGACAGTGACATCCTGTCTTCAGTTCTGACTGTCGCAGATTTTGCGATCGTCCCAACAGAGCCGGAAGCCTTGTGTATTCCGCCAATGATACGAACCGTGAGGACCTTCATTGAGCCGACCTCGACCCCGTTTCGCGTCTTGCTGAGCAAGATCGACATGAGGGTGCCAGGGCAGCTTGAAGACGCCGAGCGGCTTGTGGACGAACTCGGGCTGCCTCGGTTCGGACGAGCGATTCGCCGCTACAAGATCCACGCGGACGCCCCGATCGAAGGCAAAGTAGTCACCCAGTACCCCGAATTCAAGCAGACCGCGAAGTCTATCGACGACTACCGTGCTGTAGCACTCGAGCTGATGTCTATTTGGGCCAACGCCGCCACTGCGAGTGGCTAATGGTTCGCGCAAATCTCGGCCATTTGCTTGGCAATGTCGGTGATGCAGGACCCTCCACATTGCCCCGGCCAAATAAAGCTCGGATCGAAATCGGCGCTCCTGGGGCCGATCAGATCGTGGTTGAGCCGGTTCGATCTTCGGGCCGAAAGAAGAGGGTGCCAAAGGTAAACAATGTGCCCATGCGGCCAGCGTCTGATGACGCTGTGCCAACCTATCTACGTTTCGTGAGGAAAGAAACGAGGATCCGGGAAGACCAGCAGAACCAACTTACAGTCGAAGCTAGACGCCTCAACAGGGCGAAAGTAAGCCAGGGGGCTCGGATCACTGAAAACTCCCTCATAAGGATCGCGATCGACTTGCTTCTTACACAGATTGACGCAGCGGCAGGCGACGACGAGGACTCGATCCGCAAGTCGTTGACGTCATGATTTGCGAATACCTCCGCGACAACGTCCTCGTATCTGGTGGCCGGCGGGCAGCCTTCTGACTGCTGCCCGCCGTGCCAGTACGCGCGGCTCAACGCTCGACTCGAACCTCCCTCGACAAGACCACCCGTCGCTTTTCAGTATTGAAGAGGCGCTGATCCACCGCTTGTGACCTTTGTGCATCAGCCCTGTAATAGTGAGCTCTCGTAGGCTTGCGATTGTCAAAACCTGCTCAGGGTGTGCAGTGCGAGGGTTTGATCATCGGAGCCTATCGGCGTCCGTGACAGACGCGATTCGCACCATGCTGCGACGCGAGTGTGGGTCGATCCTCTCTGCTCCGGGTTTCTTCATGCTTGCTTGCGCCAGGATTCCAACGGGGCGGTGAATCGCGATAGCGGCCTCCGCAGCGAGAAACGCGTTGGAGGATTCGCCGGTCTCTACAACGATAGTTTTCGTCGCGATTGCGGCAAGCAGAAGTCTGGATCGGTGCTGCTCTCGCGCCGTGACGGCCTTCGTAAGCGGCAACTCGCTGACCCGAACCGAATCATGAACAACCTCAGTGTCGCGCAGCATCTCTGCCCCGACAATGATCGTTCTTCCGCGCATTGCAGTTGCGGCAGATAAGGACAACTGATCGATGCCTTGGGCCATTCCGGAAGCAATAACCCATCGCCGATCAGCAAGACCAGTCGCTAACTCGATCGTCATGTGGGTTTCGTGGGTATTGGGAGCGGTTGTTCCTGTGATCGCGACCGAGGGAAGTCTCAGAGTCGTTACATCACCTTGAGCGAAAAGTACAAGGGGGGCGCCTCGGCCGAGCGCACTTACCTGGCTCGGCCAATGCATATCTCTTGGAGTCAACACGCGCCCACCACCGCAGGTCATGGAGCGCAGCGCATCCGCCACACGAACTGCTGACGCAAGCGCACGAATCCGCTGACGCACGAGAGGTGACAAGGTAGCGAGCCGATCCCGTCCATCGTGGACCGCCGCGACGAAAGCAACGGGACCCCCGAGCATGTCGATTCCGACAGCGACAGTTGGATCCCCGCTGACCCCTGCACAGGAAAGAGCAATCCGAGCTTTGGTGTCGTCATCCAGCACACCCGTCGTAGTCGCGATGGAAGGTGATAATGAGTTGGCGTTCACAGTGAGTGACCCTCCTCAGACTGATCATTCCCATCGTCTTCGAAAAGAGGGTAACTGGGGAGGCAGGATGAGGCGAAGTAGAGCACAGTTCGAGTGGTGAGGGAAATGAACCTAGGGCCAGTTCCCGCAGCCCGCATCGTCCGGAGGTCTTCAACTGATAGTTCGAGGTTCTCGGCGGCTTCGACGGGCGTGAGGAAATAGTGCTCGTCCCGCTTTTCCCGTGTCTCGGTAGCCATTATTCACACGCCTCACAGTTCAAGTCGTCCATCGGATCGACGGGCACCTGGTACTCGCCTACGTTCTCTGTGTCTCTTTGCATTTTCTTTATCCCTTCCCATGTCTTTTTCGACACAAAGTGCGAAATGGCGCGATGGGGTGAATTCGCCAGTGACCGTGGAATACCGGAGCTCCGCGAGGATATGCCGCGAAAGCACTTGCGAAGAGAGGAATCGTGCTTACACTCCTCCAGCGAAAAAAGACAACGAAGTTGCTAGAACACAGGAGCCTCCGGCTCACCAATTGCTCGTTATCAACGAGCGTCGTCAGACCTTCTTGTGTCTGATCTTGGGTAGTGGCCGTTGGTAGCGAAGAGACTTAGCTCCGCCGCCCGCACCGCAACCCCTTTCGCGGAAAACTTGGCTGCGCAAACTTTTGCCACGGTGGGTTGCACTGCGAGCGGACCAGAGCTGTTGGGCGTCTCTAACCAACAGCCCATCAACCCAAGGAGCGCATTGTGAACAAGAAGCCAGAAGCTGACGTCGACGA
This sequence comes from Salinibacterium sp. UTAS2018, assembly GCF_004118935.1. NCBI lineage: Bacteria > Bacillati > Actinomycetota > Actinomycetes > Micrococcales > Microbacteriaceae > Salinibacterium > Salinibacterium sp. UTAS2018. The sequence goes on along the minus strand of NZ_CP035375.1, from coordinate 1,297,305 downwards.
GTACATGGTCCCTATCGACCCGATGGAAGACCTGCAGTGCGATAGCTGCCAGTAGGCAGCTGGTGTCGGCCACTGGCCGGCATTTCGCGCTGACTTCGTCAGCGTGATTCGACGGCAGAGCCCCACACCCAAGCGCGGTGTGGTTGTCCGCTGATGGTCTGCCACTTGATCGCTACTGCACGTTCTGTCCAAGCAACGGCGTCTGCTTCGACTTGGAGGGCGCCGTCTGTATATCGAACCCATGCCCAGACGGGGCGTGGGTTTCGTGTTTGGGTGAGGTCGAAGCGACTCAGTTCCAGTTCTTCGTCGCTGAGTGATTCCGGGGCGCTGGAGGCCATGATGCGCTCAACGATGCTCGTATCCATCCGTGCGTCTACTTGACGCGCATAGCGCTTGTTGCTGCCCACGGGAACACCATAGGTGGGGCCGCCGACTAACTATCGGCCCGGCGGGAGATCTCTGGCGCGCTGGGGGAGAGGTTGAAGCTCCACGATTCCGCAGTGACCGCAAACGATGGTGCTGGCTTTGTCTAAGCGGTCACTTGATCGCCAATGGCGCTCTTCACCGCACGAGGGGCATTTCTCGATGGGGGTCGTCATTTCAGTTGCCAGTTTGCTGAGTTCGACCGCCTCTTCGAGCGCGCGGTCATGAATCTGCGATTCGCGATCGTCTGCCGGCCAGTCACGCAGCACGGCGTGGACTGCTTCGACGGAAACGAATGTCCGGACGGGACGTCCAAGCTCTCGCGCCACGACGCGCGCTTTCCTCCGCCAATCATCGGCAGAAACGGGTATCCCTTTCAGGAGCTGCGAAGCGGCACCTTCGGCCAGTAGCGCTGTTCGGATAGACAGCATCAATGGATCAATAGCCTTGCCGTTTAGTCCGATGACCTTCCCATCTATGCAGCCTAAGTAGTGCTCGAGGTGCGTAGATCGAATGAGTGTTGTTGGGGATAACAGCCGTCGGCGGTTGGCTGTTGATGACCAGATACCTAGGCAGCAGATGCTGTTTGTCAGGTCACTCGCTGGATGAGGCTGGGGTCATTTCCCGTCAGCGGTGCGACCTGGTGGGAAGTGAGTGCGCTTGCGACAGGGATTGCTGCCGCGACAGCGGCATCGACCAAAGTTTGATCGCCCACTGTCGTGGGCGAGGTCCATTCGTCCCAGAAATCGCGGGGGAGTGTCACCGGGTTTCGATCATGCAGATGCGCCAGCTCTGGAACTGTCGCCATTGTGAGGATCGTGGTTGAGAGCAACCACGCATCGTCCTCTTCTTTGGTGGGGTCTTTCCACCAGGAGTACAGTCCCGCGAAACCGAGCATCTCGCCGGCGGGGTCGTAGATGAAGTTGGGTGTTTTCGTTTTGCCTTCGGTGACCCACTCGAAGTATCCGGTCGCCGGCACGATGGCCCGCTTCGTATTTACCGGGTTCTTCCACGTGGCTTTCTCGGTGATGTTCTCCGAGCGGGCATTGAACGTGGGGAACTTCTGGGAGAGATCCTTCGCCCACGGAGCGACCAAGGACCACCGAGCAAGCTCGGAGCGGTGCCCATGTTCTTCATCCTCGAAGAGGATCGGAATTTGGGTGATGGGTTTGATGTTCCAGGACCCTGCCCATTGACGGTAGTCGCCGCCGGCGGCGACGTATTCCTCGATCAGAGCATTGACCTTGTCGTCTAGAGCAAACCGTCCACACATGCACATGAGGGTACCCCCATTGCTGCGTCTGTTGGTGGGTAGATTCGCGACGCCAATTTGTCTCTACGACCATAGTTCGCTCTCTCGGCTGCGACCCTCCGTTCGCTATTTGCAGACTCCTCCACTGCGTTCCCCCGCTTAGCAACCGCTCTCTACGGGCACTCCGCCTCCTCCACTCTCTATTGCTCTACGTGCCAAATCGGCACCGCGAATCTGATAACCCAATAGAGAGAGAAACAATGGCTAACTCACAGGACGAGACCTTCGATATCGTGACCGTCTCCACCACCATTGGTACCCGAGTGAGCACGTTCCGAAAGAGCGAGCAGCTGGCTGGGCGAGCAGTAGATCTGGCGATGTACGGAAACCTTGGGTACCAGCTTCTGTCGACCTTGAAGGTCGAGGGAGACGGGTCAATCACGATCCTGGACACGCTCCAGCATCGCAAGAGTCAATAGCAAGAAACTCGAGGGGGCGGCGGAGACAGCCCTCTCGAGTTGTGTTTTCAAGCGCTCTATATTTTCTAACGCACAATCTAGCGGACGTGCGTGATGTCGAGAAGCGGAGCCGGCGCATGGGCGGCACGAGAGAGGACTTTTCTGATCTTTAATGCCGCTTCGTATTGTCGGCGATTTGCCGCTCTGGTCGCCCTGCGCTCTCGATGGACGATGAAGCTTTACTGGTAGCTCTCTTGGGAAGGCTCCAAGGGTTGTGCGCACCGTTCATCCCGAAGGCAAGATCCGGGAAGGTGCCTTCAGCTGCCACGGTATCGGCGGTGGGGCGCATATTCAAGCCCTCTAGATGCGCAATCACGCTTATCCTGATTTCCCCGCCGAGGTCGGAAGTTTTTCGCTTTGGTAATCCCGCTGCCAGAACAACCTGAGAATTTATCTGTACTTTTAGTTCGCCATATGTGAGCCTTTAGGCAATCGGGATCTCATTCGGAGAATTCTCGAGCGATGTGGAGGACACAAATGAAAAATCGATCACGAAAGGCTGCGGGTGTTCCGATCGCCTTTCTTGCCGCCGCCAGTATGGTCATGACTACGTCACCAGCGTTTGCGGCACCGCAGCTCGATGGGGTGGACTTGGCAGAGGACACAGTTAATTCACTGGTCTTTACTCCTGAGACAGGCCCGATTGCTGACGCTGGGACATTCCTACAGAAGTCGGATGGAAGTCTCGTGAGTGAGACGGACAATGCGCGGCTCATCATTGAGTCGGGCGATGCACCAGCTATTGAGCTCAGCTCCGATTTTTACGAACCTCTAAGGATAGACGCAGCACTTCCGGGCTCCGTTTCTATCGCAGACAAGGGTTCTGCAGTATTCGAATCCAACGCGGACTACTCAGTGGTGCCGTTGCCGCAAGACGATGGAGCCGTTCAACTCGTCACCATTTTGGACAGCTCCGAGTCGCCGGAGCGATTCGATTACGATTTTTCCAGCACTTCGGATGTGACGCTGAACCTTCAGGAAAACGGCATGGTTATTGTTCTCGATGAGGCTGGTGGTTGGCTCGGTGGCGTCGCTAGCCCGTGGGCGTTTGACTCAGAAGGGACTGCCGTTCCTACTCACTTTGAAGTCCTTGGATCAACTCTCACGCAGGTAGTGGAGCATCAATCCGGCGATTTTGTGTACCCGATTTCTGCCGACCCATATGCTAATCAAAACCTTTGGGGTTCCAGCAGCATTGACTTCTACAATGGTGACCAACGCGTTAACCTACGTCTTTCCGCCTGGGGCGCAAGTCACCAACTTCCATGGATCCTAATCGACTACGGTTGGCCGGAAGCCTTGGGCCGTAGTGCACTGATGAAGAGTGTATTGACGAGCAAAGCGTCGATGCGTCAGCAGTTTGACTGTCATGCATTTGGCTCTGCCTTCGCTGGCGATTGGAACCTAGAGAAATTCCGGCCCAACCGTACGGCTCTATGGAGCTATGGTGTCGCTATTCATCATTGCAACTGGACTACTTCTTACCGGTATTGATGAGGCCATAGCCGAGCCGCCGAAGCAGGAGAGCCTCGCCAGCGGTTCGGCGTGGGATGTATCTCAAAAAAGGTTGAGCAGTAGCTTTCGCAGCTGCTCAACCTTTTTAAGAAATCGTTTTGACAAGCTGCAGATCGCAGTACGCGGCTGTCTAAATTCTTCGTTGGTTGCTTTTGTTGCTTATTGCGATAATGGTTGCCGCAACTGCGGACGTGAGAGCGGCCATAACAACAATCGGAGCCGTGAGGAGCGCGGGAAACGATAACGTTCCCGCCGCGCAAAGAATAAGTGCTGCGGCCACACCTATGAGGAAGGTCAGCGTGGGCAGCCCCCGTTTGCGAGGAGAACGGGAGGCTGGAATTAGCGCTCCTAATAAGGGGATGAGTGCAAACGTCCCAAGAAAAATCACCAATACTTGAACGCCGAAAATTATCGAAGCTATCTCGAAAGATTCGTAGCCTCCCCAAAGAAACAGCGCCACACCTAACGTGGCTAGACTTCCGACTGCGGCTGAAGCCCATTGGAATCGGTTGACAGAATTCCTATTCTTTTCAGTCCGTACCGTCCGTGGACTTTTGCGATCGATGGAGAAAGCCGCCATTGCAGCTCCGCCGACAACTGTCCAGCGAGATAGCCCAAGTTCAGCGGCACCAGCCAAGTCAGCTAACCATTCTTCGCGATATCTAGATTTGGCGATCGGCGGCAGTGTTCGAGAGGTTGCTCTGATCAGTTTCTCCGGGAGGTTCATGCTGTCGTCGCCACCCTCGAGGCCGCAGTTCTGAGTTCTCGCCTTCTGACCTCCGCGACTGCGGCGTGAGCTTCCGCTCGAGCCGCAGTCGAAAGGGAATAAAGCCTCCGGCGCGGTCCGGCGCGATCAGCGTCGCTATCCCATTGCGAAGATGTCCAACCCAGGTTTTCCAACCTCTCCAAGATCGGATAGACGCTTCCGGCGGGTCGCTGTGTTAACTTGACGATCTTCAAACCCCAGATTGGCTCTGCAGAAGACAAAAACACCTCAAGGACGTCTGCTGTAGCGGAAGTGGAACGACCTAGAGCTTTCATTCTGCAAAGCTACCTATATAGACTAGAGATTGTCAACTGCAATGCGCGCGTCGAAAGAGTGTGCCCCCAAGTCGCACTCTTTGCGGCTTTCTGAAAGGATCATGAGATGAACTCACGCCATACTGCTTTCCGCATGGGGGGTCTAGCGTTCGTCGTGTTGGTTCTCGCTGGATGTTCGTTGTTGGATCCACAGGGCCAGCTCACCCTGCACGATTTAGTGAACGTGGAAGAGGGCGTCGATGTGACCACCCAGGCCGAGGACATCACGGACACTGCGTGTGCAACGCTTATTGACTGTGTCGAGGCGTACAGCACGGCAGAAGCTAACTACTATCGTTTTGATTCTCGTGATGATGCGGAGGCATTCGGTTCGTCCGTTGAAGATGGCTTCGTCATCAACTACATCGTTATGGACTTCGCTGGTAAAGATGCTTCAGTGCAGGAACAGTTGCACGCGATGCAGATGTTGGCGGGAATGTGGAATGACTATGAGGGCGGCTTCCCCGACCGTGGCTGACCAGCGCGCTAGCGAAGCGAATATTGACCATTAGCGTTACGGGCTCGGAGACTTTCTTGTTAGCCGTTGATGATATCCGCGCTTCAACTTCCGCCATAACCTTCATCTACCGCGACGTTGGTCGAAGATACTGGTAAATTGTTTGGCGGCTAACGCCGAACTCACGGGAGAGTCCTGCTTTCGATTCTCCTGCCGCGGCACGCTTCGCGACTTCAGACGCTTGATCTTCATTGAGTGAACGGCCCCGCCCTTTGTAAACGCCGGCCTTTTTGGCCAGGGCGATGCCTTCTCGTTGTCGTTCACGAATGAGCGCTCTCTCGAACTCGGCGAACGCCCCCATCACGGAGAGTAGGAACGTGGCCATCGCGGTGTCGTCTCCGGTGAAGGTCAGATTCTCTTTCACGAATCGAACCTGCACCTTCTTATCCGTCAGCTGCCGAACTATCGCTCGGAGGTCGTCGAGGTTGCGAGCCAGCCGATCCATCGAGTGGACCAACACGGTGTCACCGTCTCGAGCAAAATCGATGAGCTTCGCCAGCTCCGGGCGGTTCTGATCTTTGCCGGATGCTTTATCCATGAAGACCCGGTCGAGGATCTCTCCGTCTAGTTGCCGGGTGGAGTTTTGGTCCAACGTGCTGACTCTGATGTAGCCGAATGTTTGCACCACTGTTCCCATCTCGATAGTGTCAAGGGAACTCTAAGAGCTGATTGCAGCTAGTGTCAAGAATGCCGATTGCGGCTTCAGCTTGACACGTAGTTGCTGGGGGAGTGGTGGCCTACCTTGACGTCTGTTTAGGGTGTACTCGAAATTGACGCTTGCAAGTTTTCCGTATCCAGCCGTCAGCTCAACATTTCATCCGTATCAAGCGGTTCGGGATGCAGTGAGTTGCGCGTTGACGCACCGCCTGCTTCTCCTTGGCGTCGTCCTGTTATTCGGTCACGATCTGGGCGGCAGCGATTGGTCCCGCAATCCGTGCCTGAAATTTCGATTCCTCAGCAGCTAACCCACCCGAGTATTCATTCATCGGTCCGATGCGGTGCCCAGTGACGACAAAGTCGTATTCGATTTTTCCTGCGGCCCCAAAGTGTTCGACCACTTCAGAGAGGAGAATCGAGCTAATCACGAAGTCGATGCCGTCGTGATCGAAGTCGCCGTTGCTGTCTGCCACGAACCGGACCATGGTTCCAGAGCCCGCGATCAGCCAGACCTCATCGTCCTTTAGCGAAAGTCTTATCGTAATTTCGTTGTCGATATCCCAGACGACAGCAGAAGTGGGGTCGCCATCACAGAGATAAGCCTTAGCCGGGTTCCTCGCCCGACGAACGATTTCTGCGAATTGGTCACTAAAAGAAAATCCCATATAGCGCTCCAATCAAAATAACATCCGCGAAAAAGTGAACACCGATGACCCACGTAATCGACCCATGGGATAGGTGCCTCAGCACGCACATCATAAAGCCGAAAATCGATGCGAACAGCACGCCCAGCATACCGCCGGGCGTGCCATGGAGATGGGCCACTCCGAAACAGATCGACACCAGAATCCACTGGATGATCATCCCTTTCGAGCTTCGGAATAGAAGCGGGATTGCAAAACGCCACAGGAGCTCTTCGAAGGTTGCGTTAATCGCCGAAGCGATCAGCACGAAGAAAACTGTCGCAGTGATATTGCCCTGACCTGGTAACTCAGTCCAGCCTATAGACGTGCTGGAAGAGCTTCTCAGGCTATTTACGATTTGGAAACCCACGACGCCAAGGACAACAGCGAACGCACTGACCACCACCGCTACAGACGAGTTTAAAGCGAATGCACTCCGCCAGGGTCGATAAATGACGCTGGCGGTTAGAAGGAGAGCGGCGCCGATAGCTGGAGTTGCAAGGTCCCAATTCGCGAGACCTGGCAAGAAAATGATGAACAGCATCCCGAGAATGGCAGCGCGCTCGAACTCCCTTCTCGCGTAGTAGGTGCCCGCCAAGGCTCCCAGTACGAGAAGCGCGACCACTGAGCCTGTGATGGAAAGTGGCGGATCTAAGTAGATCCCCATTATGGATACAACGGCGAGTACAGGCCCAAGACGACTTAGAAAATGGAGTGCGCTTACTCGTGGCATGGTTGGGTTTAGGTCACTGCTCTCAAGCACACGGTGTCGCTACGGAACAGTCACTACGGTCGGCTTAGCAGAACAAGGATTCTTCATGCCTGTGTTGTAAGCCGTGGTTTCCCAGGTTGATAGACCTGAATACACGCCATCGAGATAGCCGCCAGCTCTCGACTGAGTTCGGAAAGTGCCGGTCTGGCAAACAATGAAGAGGCTAACTCCTGTATATGTCACTTTAGATTTAACGGTGGATTTGGTCGTCGAATTCGTTGTATTTGCGACGGTAGTCCACGCCGAACCGTTCCACTTCTGAATACGTGTCTCGATTTTTAGACTTGTGAGACTTCCCGTAGTGAATTTGCAAGTGACTTTGCCTTTTCCATCTATAAACCCGGGTTTTGTGCTGGACTTGTGAGGGTAGTCAGCGCTCAACTGGCAGTTTCCAGCGCCTCCAGGCAATGGTGCCGTGCAGGCGCTCAGAGGCGCAGTAAATAAGGCAAGAGCAACGAGACTTGTGAGTACTTTCCGGCGCCTACTGAGCATTTGAAACTCCCCTATCAGCTCTCCGTGTGTCCGACTGAACAAACGGATGGTGAATAAAACTCTGCGTATTGAGATAGAAACACCACCCCGAGGTATTGTCAATATTTTTTTCTTCGTACGAAGCAGCAATAATTTCTATCGGGTGGAATTTGAGGGGACGCTTTAAATGTTGAACTATCGAGGTAGAGCATCGAAGCTCGTCCGCGAGAGCCTAGATCCGAATTCTTCACCCCGAACGGCGAGAACCAATTTCGGAACGCTTGGGTCGGATGGAGGTTTCGAAGTGAAGGTCAGAGCGATCCTGGAATGGGGCAAGAGCCGTACCTCGCGGTGCGTCTTGATGGTGTGCCTCGGTCGAGTTTGAAGGTGTCTTGTAGCGAGCTCCTGGGAGGTGGTTTAGGGCTTTTCCGTCAGCTCGGAAATCGAGCCTTGGCAGTGCCCAGAATCATCGGTGAAATCCAGCAAGAAGACGCCGCGCTCAAGTCCGAGATTCTCGAAGCTGACTCTCGCCTCGGCTCGCCAACGGCAGCGTTCGGTGAACGATGTGCTCTCCGCTCAGCAGGCGGAGAAGGATACGGAGAAGCACGCCGAGCCTGCGCCGGGCGTTCGGCGTTCCGGGCCGGGTCCCGAGGTTCCGGGTAACCGGACTCAACAGCCCACCGCGGTATCGACGCACGAGGTCGGCTGGTAACCGCCGCCCTGTGCACTTCGTTCGTGGCCTTGCCGACATTGCGTCGGCAAGGCCACTTTCATTAGCGCGGGCCGGTGTGCCCGACTTCCCTTCATTGCTGCTCTGCTGTTATTCGGTGAGCTTGCTCGTGGATGTCCGCTGCGTGGGTTGGTGGTCGCTGTCAGCGGGCGCGATAGCGCCGAGCTGACTAAAGCCTCTTCTGCCCCGACGAAGAAGCGACGTCGGAGCAGAAGAGAAAAGGACGTGCAGAATGCACGATGACACATGCCCTCTACGAGATGACGAGTAAAGGAGACGAGTAACGATTAAGAGAGAAAGATAGTGTGATGCACGCAGGCACTATTGAGTGTGAGGTACTCTTGACGCATGCGCGGAGGGATAGCCAGATGGAAGCGAGGGGTCGCTTCTCAGGGTGTCCGGCAAGCTCTTGACTACGCGTTTGGTGGCACCTGCGACTCGCACATAACTGCATCGGCAGGGGCCGAAGCGGCAGCCGGCTACACCAATGGTGTGATGGAACGCTTTGTGGTCGAGGACGGTGTAACGTTCTCTGACTCGCTCAGCCGTGACCAATTGAAGGCGTGGATCGGTGGTTCTGATCCCGAAACCGGCGAGCACCGCGGGCGCGAACTTCCGTCTCCAGAAGCCGACCTCTTGCTGGATGCAACGGTCAATTCTCCGAAGTCCTTTTCGCTAGCGGCTCTTCTCGATGCCGAGTTGGCGGCCGAGTTCGAGTATCTCCAAGACCGCCTGCGCGACCGTGTGCTGCTTACCTGGCAGTCCGAACTCAACGCTCGGCGCGGCGCTGGCGGGGCAATCCGGCAAGAGCTTTCCCGCATTGAAGTGGTGGAACTCAAGCACGAACGGTCGCGTTCTTTGGACCCTCATAAGCACCGTCATCTGTGGCTGAACATGAAGGTTCGTGGCGTCGACGGACGATGGTCAAACGTCGATTCACGGGTGGCTTTACGCTTCCAAACTGTGGTCAATTCTGAGGGCGATTTGGCCGCCCGTACTGACCCAGAATGGATCGCTGCGTTGGCGGCGAAAGGGTTCACTTTGGATGCCTCTGGAGAGATCGAGCAGCTGGCTCATTTGGTGCGTCCGCTGTCGCGTCGCTCGAACCAAATTGAGGCGAACCGGGCGCTGAAACTTGCTGACTGGAAAGCCGCCAATCCGGGTCAGGAACCTGACCACAACGTGCTGACTGCGATCGACCGTTGGGCCTGGGCGGCAGGGCGCCCGAACAAGCCCGGCAAGGTTGACGAGGCTCGCTGGACTGAGATTGTGCGTGACGAACTGTTGGAACTCGACCCCAAAGTGTTGGGGGCGCGAGTCGCTACTGGGGTAGCTGCAGTTCATATCGGAGAGCTTGACCGTGACCTTTTGGCCGCCCAAGCGATCGCCGATGCTGATCGCCGTTCGGCTGGTACCGGTGGTCGATTTAGTCACTACGACATCCGTGCCGGTGCAGGTCGTGCCGTCGCCGCTAGCGGAATTGTTCTTGACCGGGCACTTGTTTCCGAGCTTCTCGAGGACGTCGTTGCTCGAGCAGTTTCGGCTGAGACTGTCGAACTTTCTGAAGATGTGGATGCTCTTCCGGGTCACGTCAAGCACTTCATGGCTGCCGATACTGCGGTGCTTAAAACGCAGCTTGCAGACCAGCTCGACCTGCTCATTGAGGCAGGCGAGCCCGTTGCCGTTGGCGCGATCGACACCATCGCTAGTCGTGTTCTGGACGACGGCCGCCGACTGGATGAAGGGCAAACGAACGCCGCTGCAGCGATCGCCGGCACCGACCGTTTGGTGACAGTCACTGGACCTGCCGGTACTGGTAAGACGACCATGCTGAAGGTCACAGCGGCATCGCTGACGGAGCAGGGTCGCCAGCTCGTCGTCGTTGCCCCGACTAAGAAAGCGGCTAGCGTCGCTGGTCGTGAGACGGGCGCGACGGCATCGTCGCTGCACGGTCTGCTGTACGACAACGGGTGGCGTTTTGGACCGGACGCTGCCGGTGTCCAACGTTGGTCGCAGCTGGAGGTCGGCTCAGTGAGCGCCGACACCGGTGCCATTTATGAAGGCCCTCGCAAGCACGTACTTCACCCCGGCGATCGCATCGTCGTCGACGAAGCAGGAATGATCGACCTGAACGCGGCACGCGCACTGGCGATCTTGGCCGAGCAAACGGGAGCAGGGATTGCGATGGTCGGCGACCACCTGCAGGCCGCCCCAGTCGGACACTCCGGCGCAATGGCGTTGACCAAACAGCGCTCCACCGCTGTGGTCGAGCTGACCGCAATTCACCGTTTCAAGGATGCCGAATATGGGCGCCTGTCAATGCGACTGCGCGACCCCGGCAGCGAAGAAGCTGCCACGGATGTTGCCCGCGAACTTTACGACGGCGGACACGTTGCGTGCGTCACTAACGACATCGACGCACGCGCCCACATGGTCTCGGGATACTTCCAAGCCGCTGGAGCAGGCCAGAGCATCGCCCTAGTCACCGGCACAAATTCTGACGCACAACTCGTAAATGAGAGCATCCAGAGCGAACGCGTTGCTCGTGGCCAACTGACAATCAATCGTCTGGCCGAAGGCCAAGAAGGACAACGCCTCTTGGAAGGCGATGTCGTACAGACCCGCCGCAATGATTCGAATACTGGCGTTGAGAACCGTGCTTTGTGGGTCGTGAAGAAGATCCGCTCGGAAGAGATCGTGCTGGAGAACGCTGCGCAAGCCGGCGACACCCGGATCGTTACTCGCGAGTACGGCACAAAACACCTGCACCTTGCCTACGCATCCACGGTGCACGGCATCCAGGGGGAAACAACTGACGTTGCCATCGTTGGCCCGGGTGTCGACGCTGCTGGTTTATATGTTGGGATGACTCGTGGACGGCGCCACAACGAGAGTGTTGTGGTCGCGGGCAACCGTAGTCAGGCCGTTGACACGATTGCGGAGTCGATGCGCCGTGGCCGTGTGGAGATCACTATTGATGACTCTCGCGCCGCTGCAGCATCAGAGCTGGCCCGCGCTGCGCGCACCCATGAAGGTAACGAGCCCGAGCTAGTTGTGGGTATTCCTGCGGACGATCCGCGACGTCCTGCGGTCCTCGTTGCGCGTGCAGAGGTGCATGAGCAGCTGGAGAAGGTGTCGAGCCGACTCACGCGCGATCGCCAGACAGTTCGCGAGCTGGACGCGCGCCTAGCCACGCGCGCAGCGCGCAACCACAGCGCGCAGATCAGTGATGGAAAGCCGGAGTCCATAGACATATTGGAAGCGGCCAAGCTGAAGGTTATCGAGAGAATCGAGCGCGACACAACTCAGCGAAGCCAGTTCGCTGCGCGCTACCGCAAGCTGAGCAACGATCTAGAGAACGCGGATGTGAAGCAGACGGCGCGCAAGACATCAACATCACTGAACCTGCCACAGGCCACAGCGAATGCAGACGAACCGGGTCTCTCGATCTAAAGGCCCCAAAATGTCACGAGAGGCAGTGTCCCTGCTCCCCAGCAGTAATCTATTCTCAACTACACGTTTATTGGAGAGCAGCGAATGGTCGTAGGGAAAAAAGAAGGCGACGTGGTCCGTAAACCGGCCGTAGATAAAGAGGAAGACGGCTGGCTCAGTTTTAGCCACCGAAGCATACCGACGTTCCTCATCACGCTTTTCGTCTCGGCCGTTGGGCTGGTTGGGCTCTTCGTTTCCCTTTTGACCGACGGGAGCCCTAGTGATGTCTCGCTAGGGGCGCCCCTATTGTTTACTGCAATTGGGGCGTTTCTCATTGCGGTTTCGACATTGTTCAAGCAACTGCAACCCGAATACTTCGAGCATGATTCGTACCGGCTGCATCGCCGCGGTTACGGTGAATTTTCCGCGACCGCGACTTCGTGCCCAGCGAAGAAAAATGACTCTAAGGTTTTGATCAAGGCTGTGAAATTCGCGGCTCGCTGGGATGCGTTTGTAATAGGCCTTGAGCTTGCCGGAGCAATTGTTCTTGGTGTGGGAGCGTTTCACGCTTTTACATTTTGGTACAACTCGTAGCAGCTATTGCTGCTGTCATTTCAAGCGTGACGGGTAGTGCTCCAGCGTGACCACTCGCTGTCAGTCGAAAAGACGCGAATGCGGTCGGGGCGATGGCCTTGTGTGCAGGACCCTCCCGATATCTGCCGAAGGCGAGATTGTGCGTTGTGCCAGCGTTCAATGAAGCCGATGGGTCCGTAGCCTGCGTCGGTGATGTCGTAAGAAACCGTCCATGCTGTCTGCAACGCGGAGAGCTCTTCTACGAGGGCGCCGTGCTTCCACCAGCAGTCAGGGATGATGCTTTCGTCAATTGCGTAGCGTGCGCTGATCCATTCGACCCACGCGCGCAATTCCTCCCACTTCTTGGCGGCTTCTTCGTCCGGCAGTGTTCGCCAGTTCACTGCGATTGCTGCGATCTCTTCAGAGTCTGGATCGCGGTCGCTTTCTTCTTCGGCGAGGACGTCGTCGATGTCAAAATCGTCGTAGCTCATGGTTGCTCCGTGGTGGTTGTGGTCAGTTTGCGTCGTAGAACGCGGAGGGCGAATGCGCTTGCGACTCGGCGGCTGCGCATAGTGCGCAGTACTTGGTCGCGTTCGAGAAGGCGATGCAGTAGCTCGTGATGTGCAGGGTGCAGACTCACGAGGTCAGCGTGGCTTTCCTCTGCTCTCCAACCAGTGGGAGTTTCAGCAACTCCTGAGTAGTCGATGTGGTGGAGCTCGAGCTCACGGACTTTCGCAGTTCGGTTGCAGGCGGCGCAGCGCAACTCGTTGCCGGCTGCGGTCTCCTCGGCGAACCATCGGGCTCGGCGGGCGAACCATGCGCGTGAGCGCAGATAACCGGTGCGGTATTTATTGCCTCGTGCCAGCCGGCGAGAGTTCGACATCAGTTCTGGGTTTCCTCGTAGTCCAGCTCGAGGGTTTCCTCGGGCTCAGAAAGCGCGAGCGGTTCGGCCTTGGCGAACTGCGTGCGGAACTGTTCCTGCTGCTCTGCTTCGGTTGTGCGCTTGCCCGTCGAGATGCTCTTGCTGTCAGCACGATCAGTCCATCCGCGCAGATCGAGAAGTGCTCCACGACGGTTTCGGTAGGCCAGCAATCCCATCGATTGCGGCATACGACGGATCTCGTCGACGGTCATTAGCGGAACTCGCTCGAGCTGGTTGCTGGTCGAGGCTCCCTGCTGGTTGTAGCTGTAGGAAGATCGCTTTAGCTGTCGCGTTCCGAGCATGGCTTCAATATCGCGCAGGTGCCCCATATCTGAAGCTCCGCCGAGCAGAATCTTTGCCGTTGCTGCCGACCAGATGGTGTCTGCTTCTGCCTTTGACCAGGCAGTCTCGGCTTGTGAGAGTGCCTGAAGGACGACCATTGTGCAGATTCCTCGGCCGCCACCGTCAGCCATGACTCGTGGCAGCGCTGGCCACGCGAACATATTCGCGATCTCGTCGAGAATCAGTCCTAGTGGCAGGTCGAGCCGTGAGCCGGGTGTTGCTAGTGCTTTGCGGCGTGCGGTTTCAACCACGTCGTCCAGGAGGGCGCCGAGGAAGCCGCCCATCGCACCCGAGCCGCCGCTGGAGCCGATCAGGTAGAGAGTGTTTTCGCCAGAGAGGAATTCGTCGGCGTCGAAGTTTTCGCCACGCTTTGGCGAGAGAGCTTCTCTGAGGCTCGGAATGCCCAACGGTCGAACGGCTGCTGCGACTCCGAACCACGACGACGACAGAAGCTTGGGGTCGCCGCCGAGAACACCGTTGAGGCTTTCGGCCCATCCTGGTGCGCCGTCAGTGCGCAGAATATCGACCGCCCCACGGGCAAGGCCGGGGTTTGAACCCCAGTGGTACAGCTGCTCGACTCCGCCTCCGGAGACTGCGGCTGCGTGAAGGAGTTGTGCCAGAACGCTGGAGGCTGCACCTGCCCATTCTTGGTTTGACTGGCTGGAACCGAGAGCTGTTCCGGCAATGATCGCTTGGGCTCGTTGGTCAGCGACCAGAGGATCGTCGCATCCGGTGATCGGTGAAATGCGTAGCGCTGAACCGACACCTGAAAGTTGTTGCGGGTCGAAGACCGTCACGCGGCCTCGCTCAGCGCGCGGTCGCATCGTTGCGGCCAAGTTGTCGTTGGTGGTCGACGTCGTGACCAGTGGGCCTGCCCAGTCGAGGATCGCCGAGATGAGGATGCGGTAGCCCTTGCCGGATCGGGGGGCACCTTCGACTGCTACCGAGTCTTCGATCGAGACGTAGACGTCAACGCCGGACGAACGTCCGACTCTCCATCCCACGTCTGTGGCGGCAGGCTTGTGCAGGTTGGGGCGGAGTGTCTTTGCCTGCTTCAGCACGGCTTTTGCGGAAAGGTGCTTGGTGATCTCGCTGCCCTTGGCGAATCCTTCACGCCCGCGTAGTTGCTGGATGAAATAGCCATCCGACTGGCGGTATCGGAACCACATGATGGTCGCGGCGATTACCGCAAGGACGCAAATAATCATGACGGCGATGCCGGCGATACGTGCTGCCGTTGCGGGGAAGGAACAGCTTGCGTCGACGACATAGCTGGAGGTGTCACCCAGAAAGACGAACCCGAGACCTGCGAACATGGATTGCGGGGCTGCACTGCTGTCACAGATGATCTTTGTGACGAGGGTCGTCACCGCCTGGCAGGCGAAGTTGATCACGAGGATCACGGCCACGAGTCCAAGAACTGGGGTTACCCACCAGTTCTTCGCAGTGTTCATGCGTTCTGCTCGTTCAAGCTGGCGGCGACGGCGGCGCCGGCTGCGATCCATGCGTTCTTGGTTGCTGGCTTCAAGCTGTCGAAGCGTAGAGCGCCGGACTTCAAACTGGGATCAAAAGGAATCACGACAGTACGTGGTGCAACCTTCTCAAACCCGGAAACGATGCGGGCTACTTCAGCGGCCGGCGTGGAGCGCTCCGCGACTGTGACGACGACGACAGCATTCTTTACTAGCTTTGCGGAACGCTCATCTCGTTGACTCAGCTCTTCGAGCAACAATGCTGCTGACTCTGCGGCTTCCCCCGAGGGGCTGGTGGGAACCACGAGTTGGTCGCTGTGGTCGATCATCCGGAGCCACCGCTCGGAGGATTCATCGTTGCCTGTGTCGAAGATGACCATTCGCGAGTACTTCTTGATGACTTCATTGAGCGCATCAAATTCGGCGGCAGTGAGGCGTTGATCGGAGGCCAGAAGCTTGGGGTTTGAGCGAAGCACGTCATACATATCAGCGCTCTGATGATGGACGTAGAGAGCCAAATCTCCGATGGTCGCTGTGGGCTGCATGAGCTGTTCGGTCACACCGCCAAGGTCTTGGATGGTGGCGTTGTGGCTGGAGCGTTCAGTCCTCCAGCCGAGTGTTCCGCGGGTGTCGTTGTTATCCCAGGCGATCACTCCCGAGCCGCCGTGACGTGCAAATACGGCGGACAGCATTGCTGTGGTCAGCGTTTTTCCGACGCCACCTTTGCCGTTGACAACGGAAATAGAGCGGCCGCCTGCCCAGTGCTGGCTGACGGCTCGAACATTCATGAGACGTTCTTGCTCCGCAAGCGAAGGTGCGATCTTGATTCCGGTTGTGCGCGTGACGAGCCCGCGCCATCCTGTGGCTGGCGGTAGAGCTGCGCTGTCATCGGCGAGGAATGAGCGGCGTCCCTCTTCGGGAGCCTCCTCGACTGCCTCCTGTGTCGGTTCTGCTTCAGGGGCCGCAGGTGTTTGGATCTCGCGCTCGACGACCATCGGTCGAGTCCTACGTAGTGGTTCTACGGGTGCGGTGTGCTCCTGCAGTTCCACTCTGTTGTCGGGGCTAACGCGACCGTCGCCAGACACCAACAGACGGAATACTCCGTTGGACTGTTTCGAAGTCAGCCGAACGTCGGTCCCGTTCTCGCGTGCGATCTCCGACGCTCTTTGAATGATCCCGGTGCGCAGCTGATCCTCGCGCGCATACTGAACTGTTTCTGTCGGCTGGCCGGCAACGCTGACGGTAGCTTCGGTGCCGTTGGGTGCAACGTCAGCGGTCATTTCGAGGGTGCTCATGCGGACTTCTCCTTGTGGCCCTCAACGGGCACGGTCGAGGGCCAGATTTGGTCCAGGTTGGGTTCATCGAGTGGCCAGAGATCGTCAAGGTACTGCGTCCTGAAATCCAGCTCAGCGATGGGGTTGTCGACAATGTCCGCGGCGCCTTCGATGGCGTCGTCAGTCTTGAAGAGTTCGTACTCCCACTCGGTGGAGGTGACGAATGCGTCGACCAAGTACGAGTACAGGCCGACGTAAGCGATGAAGGTTCCCGACCGTAAACGGCGGGCGATCAGCACATGCTGCGGTGGTAGTTTCAGTCGTTTGACGAGGTTGTCTTCTTCTTGCTGGTTCACACGGAAGATGAACTTGTTCTCGATGTCAGCGGCGATTGAGTACGCCAGTGCACGCTCTTCTGAGCCTTCTTTGCCGACGGCGTCGAGGTCGGAGAACTTGTGCAGGATCAGGACGTTGCTGATGCCGTAGTGGCGTGACAGCTTCAACCACTGTTGAAGCGTCTGCAGCGCTGCCACTGAGGACATGTCGCGCCATCCCTCTTCACGAATCAAGTAGCGGGTGCGCTTGGCAGCCCTGTCTGAGATGACTGCTTGGATCCATGCGCTTGTGCAGAGTTGGGTTAGCTGCGCAACGAGGTTTCCCCGTTGGAAGAGCTCGGAAGTGTCGACGACAACCATGGGCGCTTCATCGTCAAACTTCACGGTCGATTCGTTTTCGAAGAGACCACGAAGATCGCCGTCAATGAAGCGTTTGAGAACGTAGCGTGCGCGTTCACCTTCGTTGAACAGCTTCTCGGCTCGGAGAGAGGACGTTGGATCGAGGTTCTCTAGCTGCTCGGACACCGCCGTCAAGGTTGGGCGGTCGCCGGTGACTTCGATCGCGGTGTCGAGCGCCCAGCTGATGGAAGCGTGCTCCATCGGGGTCAGTGGCGGTTGCCCGCTGAGCGTGAGCTCAATGATGCTCCGCAACGTTCCGTGCCGGCGGTCGTGGACCATTTGTATGTGCTCGTCGTCGCTGGCATTCGAGCGTCGAGGGCCACCGTCTAGCGGATTGATTCGGGCGTCCGTGTGTGGTCCACCGACGCGGATAACTTTTCCGCCTGGTGTTGCTTCGCACACGGCAACCCACTCGCCCTTGGAATCAGAGGGAACGACGACCTGGTGCCCGAAAGGGATGCTTCGGGTTGTCAGCATCTTCAACACTCCGGACTTGCCGGATCGGTAGGCTCCGAGCACGAGAATGTTCGTTGATAGTGCCGCTCGAGACGTGGTGTCGGTGTAGAGGTCCCACGGTGAGAAATGCCACAACGAGTCAGCGTTGAGGTCAACACCGAGGATGGGGCCGCGATGGCCAAGTCCGCGGTCGGCGATGAACGGGTAGATGCCGGCGACGTTATGGCTTGTGGCTTGATGGTGGGGCTGCTGCAACCGCATCAGGTTCCAGTACTCGCCAGTTCGAACCCCCGGCCCGAACATTCCGGGGACGGCCGCGGGAGGCAAGTTCAGTGTGCTCTGGCTCTGGCTGGGCTCATCTACCTGTGAGGCCAAGGCGGCGATCTCTTTCGCTCGCTGGCGGCGTTCGCGGCGCGTCAACGACGAGGGCGTGACGCTGAATACTTTCCGTGCCATTATTTCAATCCCGTTCCGAGTGGCATCGCGTTGATCAGCAATGCCTCTGCTTGCTGGCAGTAAAGAATCTGGCCTTCCATGCCGACCCGAGACATGGCGTTACGAATGCCGGCAATTCCGGACGCGAGACGTTCCTCAGTGGGGGCGCTCACCGTGAGGTAGCCGCCGTAACGGTATTCGCCGTGTCCCTGGACGATGGACTCTTCTTGGTCATCCAGCGCTTGCCAGTCGGCGCGGTCCTCGGCCGAATCGCTGTCGTTGCGTTTCGCTTTCAAGCGTTGGTTTCCTCGCCAGACCTTCTTCTCTGTGCGGATGCGCTTGAGGGCCGCCTTCACGGAAACCGGAGTCAGGACGAGGGTGAAAATGTGGCTGATCGCGTCATCGGTAGATGGGTCACGGGCGAAGACGATGGGTTCGATGAATCCCACCTGCGCCATGCTCCGTGGCCACTCGTGAATCCACATAGTGGAGTGCCAAGCTCCGTCAGCTCGAACCACACCGTTGTTTCCACGTGGCTCATCGAAAGCCATCGGCCCGATCGCGTCCACCGAAACTCCCGACTGTTCATCAGAGCGGTCTTGGATCATCGGTACAGAGTCAATGTCGAGCGCGGTGCGCGCTAGGGCTGCCCATTGACGCGAATCGAGCCAACGGCGGACGTTGATATTTGCTGCTGCGAGGGCGGCTGACACGTTGCCGGCTTCTAGCTTTGCGAGCGTCTGGATTGCTTGCTTTCCACCGCCAAGACTCTTCAGCTGCGCCTGGAGCGCCACGAGGTCGATGGTCAACGTGAGGTAGTTGCGGTGTGAGACCGCGAAGCGTTCTGCGTTGTCCATGACATCGAGGTAGTTCTGTGCGACGGCGGTTGAACCGTCTGTTCCTCGGCGCGCGAGCGTGTCTTCGAAGTGTTGCCGTGCCGGCCGAATCGTCGTCGGCATCGTGCGCTCTTGCAACGAAACCCGTTTGATGCCGGGGCGCTGTGTGAAGGAGGTGAGCACGGACGCAAGCTGCTGCGACAGGTCATACCGGTCGGCATTGTCCATCATCAGAAAGCCGTCGACGTCTAGTTCGGCCGTGATTGAGACGGTTCGATCGCTGGGGTTATAGGCCGAGGTGAAATCGTTCGAGTCCCACAGTTGGATGTTGCCCAGTTTGCCGGGAAGGTTCAGAGTCGCGGCAATGCGCGGGCGTTCAGGGCGGAATCGAGTCTTTGTTCCACCTGTCGTGTGCCTAACCTGCTTTGAGATCCAGAGCGCAGCGAGCTTCGATGCGGGCATTCCTTGGAGTGGAATGAACGACGCTATTGCTAGCGGCGCCCAAATGACAGCACTTGCAAAGAATCCTATAAACCCATATCGAGTTGCAGAGATGACTGCGATCGCTAAAGCGGCAGCGATAGAAGTGAACGCCCAGCCGTCGAGTCCAAGGAAGACCCCTTGAGACGATCGCCGGCTGAGACGAACCGGACGGTTGTAGATGTCAGTATTACTGGACATTAGCTAGCTCCATTTCGTGGGGCGACGCTTGATCGGGGTGAAGTAGGTGCCACTGGATTGGCCCCTGAGGAGACTTTGGGCTGTGAAGAACTAGCCCCTGCGCTTCGATGGCTTTGAGGCTTCTGGTTGGAAACCGAAGGAGATGTTGTGCGCGGCGCGGACGAGCGCGGTTGACTGGCTTTCCGACGGGCAGCGCTAGACCTGCTAGCAGCGCCTCGCGCCATCGAAACGCCACGGCTAACTTGCCGAGTTGCGCCGGAACCCAAGCGTGAGCCGACAGCGTCAGCGGCGGTGCCGCCGATGAAACTAAACATGCTGAATGCAGCGATTGGCACAAACGCGATCATGCATAGTCCGATGGCAAAGGGCAGCGCCTGAACGCTCCAGAGAGTGTCAACTTCTCCAATGCCTGTAATGACCAGCCCGAGTAGGCCGAGCGTGAGCGGCGTGGTCAAAATCAGCGCGATCACCGCGGAAAAGTAACGCACTACCCACTGCTTCCCAAAGGACGTAGGGAAAAGCATCCACGCCACCGGCCCCATAGAGATCAGAGCAGCCAAAGCGAAGTTTCGGAAAGAGAAAACGGCGACAAGGACGCCACAGGCAATCATCATGACGCCAAGAGTGGCGGTCGCAGCAAAGAAGTTGCCGCCACCGCCGCCAAAAATCAAGTTCTCCATAAACTTCTCAAGGCCGCCGTCGCCATTGGTGCGGTTGATGAGTGGTTCAGTCATGAGATCGACGATGTCTAACAGCGTGCCTACCATCCAAAGAGAGGCGGCCGACAGCGGTAGAGCTAGCGCAAAACGCCCTACTGCCGTGACGAGATCGCTGCGATCGCCGGTCGCTACAGCTGTAACGATGGCGACAACCCCGGCGCCAAGAATGACCAAGACGATGGCGCCTTGCCACCATGCCCATTCAGTTACCGATGCATCCCAGATGCGGGAATCCGAATTAAAGCTAGTTTGGCCAATTGCCCAGCTGAGCTGCATCCCGATTGACCCTGCTAATGCGCTAGCCACTGTTTGCCCAAGGGTGCATGACGGATCGAGCAAAGCGCATTTGAAATCGATTTTGAGCTCTTCCCCTCCAGCGGCCTTGATGTCGTCAATATTGTCTTCCGCGGAGGTGCATACAGTGTTCGATTTGCCGTCGATGAGCACTTTGTTGAAGCATCGTTCTTCCACAGAACTCGCGAGCTCTTTGGGGGCGCACGTGATCCTGATGCCAGTCCTGATGCACTCGACGTCAGCTGCAGGAGCACTCCACTCTTGACCCGTTACTTCTCCCTGAGCAACCGAAACCACGGCTGTCTTGTGGTTTTCGATTGGACCCGCAGCTGCCGGTGCTGCGGCGAGCAGACCGATGCCGACGGCGACAGCCCCCGATATCCCCAGCATCGCCAGTTTTGAGATCCTCATGCTGTTTTAGAATCCGAAGTTGAAGTTGACGAGCCACGCAAAAATGCCCGAGATGCTGCCGAGAATGATTGTCGCAATTGCGACTGTTGCTACGTTCTCTCCAGCCCAGCTTTGCATCCGTTCCGGGACGATTGACTTGAAGCCCAAAGAGGCCACGGCGACAATCAAGATGCCGAACATGATCACAAGAGCGGCGCCCAGAATGTAGGAAACAACTGTTTGGACTCCGACCATGAAAGGTGCGGAAAAATCCGGATCGATCTGAGGGACCTCGACATCAGCCGGAAGGCTGCCGAGTAATTCGATTGCGAAGTGAATCATTTCTATTCCTTTTGTGAGCGATTGATTGCTAGAGCGAAATGCCGTGTTGCAGCATGAAAGGTCTCGGATCAACGGGCACGCCGTCGATGTCGAGCTCGAAGTGCAGGTGGCATCCAGTGGAGAAACCAGTCGAACCTTCCAGGCCGATCTGATCGCCGGCAACCACGGTCTGGCCTTCCTGGACTAGGACCCCGCCGTTCGGCATGTGTCCGTAAACGGTGACGTACCCGCCGCCGTGGTCGATATTGACCCAATTGCCGTAGCCTCCTGAGTTCCAACCGGCTGCCACTACTGTTCCTGAGCCAGCCGCATAAACCGGGCTTCCGCAGCCGGCAGTGAGATCGATCCCCTTGTGGAACGTGGAGCATACGAAGCAGTCGGATCGGTCTGGGTACCCGAAGTGCGCAGTTTCGTAGTAGCCGCTCTGAGGGGCACCCCAGTCCCCGACGATGAGCGGCCCGCCGGCCGCGTTCGCGGGCGGCGTCGGCACGGTACTGGCGCTGACGACTCCTAAAGCGAGCGGGAGCGAGAGCAGCAGGGCTCCTGCAATTCCTGCTACGCCAAACACGAGAATCCGCAGCGCTGGCTTCAGCCCTTGAGAAAGTGCGAACTTCGCTACGAGAGGAGCGGCCATTAGTTGAAAAATTCCGGAAAGTAGCGAATAACGGTGCAGTCTCCAGGGGCCTGTGTAGTGGGGGGCACAGGGTAAGAACCCTTGCACTGGATCTGCATAGATACGCTCAGCGGGTCTGTGATCTCGAGCGAGTTGCCGCTCTGGTCTGCCGTGGTCGTGATTTCTAAGCCGACAGTGATGGTGTGGAGGTCGACTGCTATCAGATCGTCTAAAGAGCCATCGTCAAACGTTGCGTGGTCGTAGTCCACTTTGAGGTCATCGGCGAAGGCTCCGACAATGACCGAGTTATCTCGAGCAAGAAGGTCCCATCGCGACGTATCGCCAATCAGCCGGTTATATATTTCGTTGAGACGATCTGATCTGACACTTTCGAGTTCTGAGAGCTCAGTTCCATATCGCTGGTCGTATCCAACCCAGCCTGCGATGTACTCCTTGAATTGAGTACGGTCGACTTTTGTCGAGTCGACTGTGACGAGCGCTTTTGCTGCCTCGATCGCGTACTCGCGCATGTCATCGGTGATCGGCTGTGCCACGAGTCCCTGTTCGGTGACTGTGGAGTCGACCACTTCCCCGCGTGGGTCTCCGGGATCCGCTGTCGCTTCCGCTGGTGAAGTCTCTGTCCCAGAGGCAGAATCCGTGGGTTCCGTTGATCCGCTGTTTGAGGAGGCCGAAACAAGTGACAGGACGATGGCAACTACGGCAGCTAGACCAAGAAGAACGACCAAAATTATGGCGATCAGTCGTCGAGTCTTCTGCTGTGCCTCTGTTCGCTCATTCGTCATTCGAAACTTCTCCTTTAAGCGATAAACGCCGAGCCTTTTGCCCGAGTTTTCTTCGCGTAACGCTCGTATCACCCTATTCTGGGGGGTAGACGTTTGGTTCCACTTTTGTTGTCCACGTCGCCAAAAATTCCGGCAACCCGGCGGCGATTGTCGCTTTTCATAGTGATATTACTTCATTAGAAAATGAATCACACGTTTAAACAACTAAATCTTTCACTCCTTAGTGCTCGCCGCGACGGTAGCGCAACGGCCGATCCTTACTAAGTAGCTCGCTGCAGCATGGGCGGTGACCCCAGATACTCGGCATCGACAGCGCTTTTCCCCGGCGAACTCTCTACTCCGCGACATAATGCAAGGACAAGAAGCTCTATTTGCGTGAAGAAACGGTTGGCAGTGTTGGTTCCAATTTCCTTTTGCTCCAAAAGAGACGTAATTTCTTACGTCGACCTTGTGGCTTCTCGTCGCCCACGTATTGCTGGTTTACGTGATGCCTGACAGGAGTTATTGGACGCGGTTCCCCCAAGTCCTCAGTGTTGCTGAGGTCGCAGAGATCACTCGGGTTTCTGACGTCACGGTATGGCGAATGTTGAATAGCGGGAAGATCCCAGCGCACCGCATCGCGGATGCTTGGATTGTCTACCGTGAGGAGCTTCAGGCGTGGGCTGACAACGGCGGCGAGTCAACGAAAGTGAATTTGCCTACGAAGTTCCTTGAGGCATATTCGGAAGAGCTCACGATCGCGGACTTGACGACGTTGCTCGGTAAGACTCAACAAACTGTATACAGGTGGCTTGCAGCTGGGAGCCTTGCTCCGACGGGATGGCGGATCGGGAGGAAATGGTTGCTCCACAAAAGCAACTTCACTATCTTGCTTGAGAACAGCAGTAACCAGCATCGAGAGTTTATCGGCGACTAGGCGTATGGCCAAAGCTGGGGATGCGGAGTTCCGTTTCAGCTGAGTCGTCAGAGCGTGAAGTATGAATGCACTGATGATCCGAAATGCGGGACTTTCGCGCTTCGCCCACGATCTGCCGACAATCATGGGCAAGCGATGCTGATCATTCGTGGATGGGGTCGCCCGATGGTACCGAAACGTATTGGGTGAGTTTCGTGCTTCTTCCGGCCGTCACTTATATGGCGCTGAATCTGCCCGCCTCCTCAGGACGGGTGATAGAAGACTTTCAAGTAAAGGGCAATCTGAGAGGCCTCTACGAGCACTTCTGACTCAATGAGCTTCGAATCGCTCAGTTTGGTGAATAGGGGAGTCTGACTGCGTTTCAACAGCCCGAGCTGCCCCTAAGTGATTGGTATCCGGACTCTGTTCCTATACGAGGCTGCGAACAGCGCGATTGCTGAGGGCGCGCCCCTAAGCTGAACTTTATGGCAGTCGACAACAGCAGTTCACGGATTAGCAAAGACAGGGCAGGGCTCCTGCTTACCTTCTATGCAGAACGCATCAAGAAACTCGACTACCCCAAGGTTTATGCCGCTGAGGAAGAAGCCTGGGGCTGGAGTTTTTTCTATGACGACACCCGCTTGCACGCCCCTGACGAATTGACGGTTGAGAGCGAAGGCGAGAGCATCACCGTCGGAGCGTCGGAGAGCGACGATGGGTTAATGGTTTGGCTGGGTCGCACCGCCTCGATCCCGCGATGCGACGAGTGTAGTGAGAATTCGGAATTTTGCTCGCATTTCGAGGGGCGCGACAGCGAGTAGCGACAGCCCACGCCCTAATTCAAGGTTGCTCGTTCTGCCCACATTTTGCCCACAACTGTGGGCAAACAATGCAGATCATTCATGGCTGTGGTCACTCAATAACTCCGAATTTGCGGGGTTTTGGGGCACTCATCCGGCCTTCCGGGGGCGGCGACGGGGGTTCGAATCCCTCCAGGGGCACTTTCACAATTTTCTAGATTCCCGAGCTCAGCGTCACTTTGGCGCTGTGGGATGCCCACGTGTGGCGCTCGATCTGGTCAGGCATCGTGCCCCGATATTTCCATAGGGTCGGATGGAACTCGGATGACATAAAATGTAGCGAGCGTTCAGCGTGACCCGAATTGGAAGGAAGGCTCATGGTGGCCTTTGTGGCGAGTGTACGGCGCGGTTCAGTGGCAGTCGTTGCTCTTGGCATCGCGTTCGTGGTCTTGTTGGCGATTGCGTCGTCGGCGACGGCAGCGACTCCCGGAGCCACCTACGTGGTCGATTCCGGTATTGCGGAAGGTGCCCCCTTCGGCACCGACGGGTGGAGCAATCAAAACTTTTCGGCGGGGGCGCTGGTGAGCACAACCGCGGGGCTCGAAATACCCTCGGGAGGTCAGCCAAGCTACGGTTTTGCGCCGACGCTGCCCGTGAACACGGGCAGTTCCTTGGTCGAGCTGGCCGCGACAACGTCGTTCACGACAACTGCACCCACACAGTTTTACGCGAGCATCTTCATCCAGAATGGTACGGGCACGCAGATCATCCTCTACTCGCAGTCGCCAAGCCAAGACTTCAGCGACCCGTCAGTGAAGTGGATTGCAACGAGCGCCATCGGCAACATCACCCCGTGGGTGCTGGGTGATCCGCAGCGCTCTCTCGCAGACTTCGACGCCCAACTGGCGGCAGATCCCACTTTCGTGGGTGGGTTCGTCGACGCGGTCAGTGCCTTCAACGCGGCACCGGGCGCCGAACAGCTCAGCAGTTTCACTGCCAACGGCGTGCAATTCATTTTTACACCGGTGCCGGTATTCGTCGCCCCAACAACGATCACGCGCAGCGATTTCATCAGCTCGGGCATCACGATCACCTCAAGCGGGTTTCGGCCCAATGAGACCGGCATCGTGGTGACGCTCACTTCTGAGGGGACACCATCGGTTGTGGGTACGGTGGATGCCGATGCCGCCGGCCAGATCTCGTTCACCTACCAACATCCGGATGCAACAGCCGCCGCGGGCACGTACACGCTGAGTTTCGCAGGCTCCGTGCCCAACACTCAGGTGTTCGAATTCGAATTGACCGTCGAACCCGAACCGTCACCAACACCTACGCCAACACCTACGCCGACGGCACCAACACCAACACCAACACCAACACCTACGCCGACGGAGCCGACGGCGACTCCTTCGGCTAATCCGACTGTCTCGCAGCTTACCGAACCGGGCGTTGCTCCCGAGTCTGCGGTTACCCCTCCGTCGGCGCAGCTGGCCGCAACGGGTGCTGAGCCCAAAGTCGCGACGCTTGTCGCGGGTATTCTTTTGCTCGTCGGCGGCGCGTTAGTTCTGAGCCTGACGCACGCGCGGCGCACGACAGCACGACAGCCCGCCGGCCCCGAATCGCGTGACGCGGGGCATTGACGTCAACGTCCCGAGACGGCGGGCACGTGTTCAGGCCCGGAACGCGATGGCCAGGACTATCAGGGTGTTTAAGGTGGCCAAGAGTGGCTTGCTCGCGCCGGGTGCGCGCTAGCCTCGTTTTTTGAGTTCGGCCTGGCGTTTTTGTTCGGCAGCCCGTTCGAGACGTTCGAGACGCAGGAGATCGAGCAGCAGCAGCGCAATGGGAACAACCGAGACGATGCCCCACCACTCCTGAGTTCCACCGGTGGTGACATACACGACGTTGAACACAACGGCCCAGGCCAATCCGCCAATGAGCCACGCTAGGCGCCACCACGGCGTTGTGAGCTGACGGATGCGCGTGCGCAGTAGCGACGTCTTTGCCGGGGCCGCGTCTTCGGGTGATGATGCGGGGGAGATGTCGTCCATGGGGCAACTCTATGTTCTCCGGCTGCTCCGGCGAACAAATGACACCGCGACCGACGGTTTGATCGCGAACGATCTCACACTGCATCTGTAATTGCACGCGCGGAAACATTCAGAGCCGAAATATGAGGCGTTCCTCGGCGTCTGGAAACTCACCCGTAACACCCACGCGACACGTTTAACGTCCGCGAAACATAACTGAGGGCCTGCCGAAATGCCGAGCCGCGATGCTTTGTCGTGCGGGTCGGTGGGAGTGGAATAACCCGACACTCACCGAAATCCGCCACAGCGATAAGTGTGCACCAGGCACACAAAGCGAAAGAGGTTGAGATGGATACAGTGGTTTGGGTACTCATTAGCACTGCACTAGTGCTGCTTATGACCCCCGGTTTGGCATTCTTTTACGGTGGACTCGTCAAAGAGAAGTCCGTAGTCAGCATGATGATGATGAGCTTCGGATCTCTCGGTCTCGTCGCCGTTCTCTGGATCCTCATCGGTGCAAACATGAGCTCGATCGACGGTTCGGTCTGGTCGTTCTCCGGAAACCCGTTCAGCAACTTCGGTCAAGAAGGCGTTGCCGGTTCCGACCTCCTCGTCGTCGCTTTCGGTGGAACCTTCGCGATCATTACCACCGCCCTTATCTCTGGTGCCATCGCTGACCGTGCTCGCTTCGGTCCGTGGATGATCTACACCGGCGTCTGGGCAACTCTCGTTTACTTCCCCGTCGCAGCCTGGGTCTGGGGCGGCGGCTGGATTCAGAACCTCGGTGACATCCTCGGCGGCCTTCCCGCCGTGATCGACTACGCCGGTGGTACCGCGGTTCACATCAATGCTGGTGCCGCTGCTCTTGGTCTCGCTCTGGTTCTCGGAAAGCGCGTTGGCTTCAGCAAGGACATCACGCAGCCCCACAACGTTCCTCTCGTACTGATCGGTGCCGCTCTGCTCTGGTTCGGATGGTTCGGATTCAACGCCGGTGCCGCGAGCGACCCTGACGAAGCCGGTCTGATCGTGTTCAATACGCTCGCCGCTCCCGCCGCCGGTATTCTCGGCTGGATCTTCGTCGAGAAGCTTCGCACCGGTAAGGCCACCGCCGTCGGTGCCGTCTCGGGTGTTGTTGCTGGACTCGTTGCGATCACGCCGGCCTGTGCAAACCTGACGCCCGGTTGGGCGCTCATCCTCGGTCTGATCGCCGGTGCAATTTGCGCTCTTGCCATCGAGCTCAAGTTCAACCTCGGCTTCGATGACTCGCTTGACGTCGTTGGCCTCCACCTCGTCGCGGGTATCCTCGGAACGATCTACCTCGGCTTCTTCGCCACCGACACCGGACTCTTCGTCGGTGGAGACGCTGGCCAGCTGGTAGTTCAGACCATCAGCGTTCTCGCCGTCGCTATCTTCTCCTTCTCCGCTTCGTGGCTGATCGGCACCGCGATTCAGAAGACCATCGGATTCCGCGTCACTTCTGAAGAAGAGATCGCCGGTATCGACCTCGCTGTCCACGGCGAGTCGGGCTACGCAATGTCTGCACGGGGATCCGTGCCGGCTGAGTAAAGCCCACAACCTCGGGAGGGGCACAACTGTTATCGCGGTTGTGTCCCTCTTTTGGTGTTAACCGAAGAACCCCGCACCGGGCATTACGCCACGGTAGCGGGGTTTCGTTGTGTCCGAGACTGTGTTGTGTCGAGAGTGAGTTGTGTCTCAGGGAACGTGCGGTCGAAGCTCTACGGCTGAAGGCGCAGCCGTTCCCAGCCGCCCGACTCCGTGCGCCCGAAACGCACCCGATCGTGCAGGCGCGAACTGCGGCCCTGCCAGAACTCGATCGAGTGGGGTTCGACAACGAAGCCGCCCCAGTCAGCGGCACGCGGCACATCGCGCCCCTCGAACTCTGCTTCGAGTTCTGTCACTCGCTGCTCCAAGAGGGCTCGGGATGCGATGGGTTGCGATTGTTCGCTGGCGTGCGCCGCGATCTGGCTGCCTCGCGGTCGCGTGGCGAAGTAGTCGTCTGAAAGAGCTGCGGCGACGGGCCGAGCGGTTCCTTGCACGAGTACCTGCCGGTGAATCGAATACCACGGGAAGACCAGTGCCGCGGCAGGGTTCGCGAGAAGTGCTTGTCCCTTGATCGAGCTGTAGTTGGTAAAGAACTCAAAGCCAGCTTCATCGATCGCGCGTAGGAGAACTGTTCGCGCACTGGGGGAGCCGTCCGCATCCACCGTCGAGAGCACCATCGCGTTCGGCTCATAGACGGCCGCCTCGCTGGCGTTATCTAACCACAATCGAAACTGGTCGATCGGATCAGTGAGCACATCCGAATCATTGAGCGGCAGTTGGCCGTAGTCGGTGTGTTGGCTCAATGGGTCGGACACGGTGGATCCTTTCGACGGCGGGCTGCATCCCGCCGCAGTCCGCTGGGGGTTTTAGTCCTCGTCTTCGATGAGGGTTTTGTTCTTGTCGGGGATGCCATCCTCGTTCATGTCGCGCTTGCGAGCGAGACGGGAGTCCCAGCGCAGGCTGATCGCGGCGAGAACAGCAGCGAGAGCGGTGCCAATAAGAATGGCGAGCTTGGCGCCGGTGGTGTGCTCGCTATCGGGGAACGAGAGTTCCGAGATGAGCAGCGACACGGTGAAGCCGATACCTGTGAGGAACCCGATGGGCAGCAGGTCTCGAAGTCCGATGGAGTCCGCAAGGCGGAATTTGGTGACCTTGGTGATCAACGCCGTCGTGCCGAGCACACCAATGATCTTTCCGACGACGAGGCCGACAATGATGGCGGCGACAACGGGCTGCACGAGCACATCGCTGACGCTCTCATCTCCGCCGAGTGAAACTCCAGCCGCAAAGAACGCGAAGACGGGGAGTGCGATTCCGGATGACGTGGGCCTTACAGCATCGTCGAACGCGTGGGTGCGGGTGTCTTTTTCGCCGTGCACGAGCTTGGCCGGAACGGTGAAGCCCAGAACCACACCGGCGATGGTCGCGTGAACGCCCGAGTCGTGCATGAACGCCCAGGCGACGAGAGCGAGGGGGACCAAGAGCCACCAGCGCGGCTTGCGTGAGCGGACGACAAGACCGAAGAGCACGATAGCGACGAGCGAGAACAGCAGCGAAAGCAGGTCAATGCTCTCGGTGTAGAACAGAGCGATGATGATGATCGCGAGCAGGTCATCCACCAC
This sequence comes from Salinibacterium sp. UTAS2018, assembly GCF_004118935.1. Classification (NCBI taxonomy): domain Bacteria; kingdom Bacillati; phylum Actinomycetota; class Actinomycetes; order Micrococcales; family Microbacteriaceae; genus Salinibacterium; species Salinibacterium sp. UTAS2018. The sequence continues at coordinate 1,267,462 of NZ_CP035375.1, read as the reverse complement.
GGCCATTGTAAGCAAGAAGGTGCGGAGCGCTCGCGGAAGGCCACGGCCGAAGATAGCGAGTACCGCCAGGGCAAACGCGATGTCGGTGGCCGTGGGGATGGCCCAGCCGCCGAGTGCCGTCGAGTCACCGGAGATCAGAATGATCAGCGTGAAGAGCAGGGCGGGAAAGAGCATGCCACCGATGGCGGCGAAGACAGGAACAGCGGCTTCGCGTGGTTTACGCAGGCTGCCCGCGATGAGCTCTTGCTTGAGCTCGACGCCTACGACGAAGAAGAAGATCGCGAGCAGGCCGTCTGCAGCCCACGTGGCGAGAGTGAGGTTCAAATGAAGTGACTCGGGACCGATGGTGGTTTCGGCAAGGGCTGCATAGCCTTCGCGCCACGGGGAGTTAGCCCAGATGAGCGCGATCGCGGCGGCCACCATCAGCAGGATGCCGCTGGTGGTTTCCATGGTCACCCACCGGCGTACTCGCTTGCGGGGGCTCAGCTTCTTAGTGGATGTGGTCACAAAATTCCAGACGTTGAGGTTCGTCAGCGGGGTCGCCGACGCAATCGCCGACCAGACTTCCCGGCACTCAAGCCCCAATTCTACCGCGTGAGCACCTGAGCGCCTGCACCATGCCGCGGGTACAGCGCGGTGCATCCTGACCGCACGCTCCACTGACTATGGGAGTTGCCTCACAATCAGTGCTGTAGGTTGCTGACCGCCGCTCACTAAGGCAGCGTGGGGGTTTCATTTCGCTGAACCTGGAAGGACGAACATATGCTCACCCTCACCGAAACAGCCACCACGGTCGTCAAGACGATCGTCGAGCAAGACCCCGATGCGCAAGCCTCAGGCCTGCGCATCAACGGAGAGCCTGGTGCTCCCAACCTCACCGTCGCCGTTGTCGCGGCTCCAGAAGCCGGCGACTCTGTCGTCGAAGCAGATGGTGCGCGTGTTTTCCTCGAAGAGAACGCTTCTGTCGCTCTCAGCGACAAGACGCTCGACGCCAACGTCGGCGAGAACGGCGCGGTCAACTTCGCCGTGATCGATCAGGCCTAACGAGCCACACGCTTCAGGAACGGTGGCGACGAGTTCGTCACCGTTCTCCTGCTAGTAGCGGGCAAGAGCGTCAGCATCGCGAGCGTGGGTGACTGACCGGCGGATGGCGTCAAGCGCCTCCACCGGATCTGTCTCGGCTTCAGCGATCATCAGCTGACGCTCCGCCTCTGCTAGACGGGTGCGGGCGCGAGCACTGGCTCCGCCCCGCCCCACAAGCTCTCGAACAACTGAGATCTGACTCCGTGCCGCCACCAAGGTTCCTTGGTAGGCGGCACGGGCGTGTTCGAACCGCTGTTGCTGGTTCCGGGCCGTCGAGAGGGCACTGTCGAGTTCTGTGCGGGCATCATTCAGCAGAGCTAGCTGTTCGAGCGGGCTGTGACGATTGCTGGATGCCGCTACCGTGCGTTCCAGCGCCCGCTCGCTGGCGGCGATCGCCGTCAGGATGCGCGCACCGCTCTGGGGGTCGGGAGCCGATTCCGCCGCGAGTCGCGCTTCGAGTAGATCGCTGTGAGTGGCCTCGCGCAGCTGCAGCACGGCAGCAGCTGCTTCCGCGATCTCGGCGAAAGCCTGGTCGGTCGCTGCCGCTGCGCGCTCGGCACGATGCAACGCGGTGGCTGCGCCGCGCAAGGTGTCGGTGACCGCGTTGACGCCGGTAGGGCTGATGTTCGCGGCAGCGGCATCCAGAGCAGTTTCGGCCGCGGCGATCTCTGATCGTCCAGCGGCGAGTTCCCGTCGTGGCACGGTGAGAACGTCATCGTCATAGAGCTCTTCAGCGGCTGCTAGTTGGCGCGCCCCCGCCGCTAATCGATCCAGCAGCCTCACCGCCTGCGCTCGTAGTTGCTGCGCGGTCGCCGAAGCTTCGACTTCGTCCTGGCGGCGGGCGGCGAACGATGCGTCAAAGCGATCAAGAGTCGCCAACGCCTTTTCGCAGAGGGCAGTCATCTGCAGTGTGAGGCCACGACGGCGCTGATCGGTAGTGCTCGCCGCGTCATCGCGCTGCTGCCCAAGCCGAAATGCCTCCGTTAACTGGCCGCGCGCCTCGGCGAGGGAGCTCGTAAAATCGTGGGCGGCGTCCGCGCCAAATTGGGCTACCGCAAAACCGAGTTCGAGGTCGGCTTCGCGAACCCGGTCATCCAGCGCGACTAAAAGTCCAGCGGCGCGCGACTCGAGCGCCGATTGCGAGGCTGTACCGCGGATGCCGCGGTCACCGCCGCGACGAAACAGCGTCACGAACGCCACGACTCCGACGGCCACCACGAGCACCACAATGGTGACAACCGCGATTGTGGTGCCGCGAACGATCTCAGCGGTGTCGGTCGCGGCGACGAGGGGTAGTTCAAGAAAGAACATGCACCGTATTCTACGGTCGCGTGCCGCATGAACTGGGGGTGTTGCTCACCCGTGAGTCTTGCGAAACCCGCGGCAGTTACAGGATTTATTGCGAGAAGGAGCTTAAGGTGGCGTTGTGTGGCGTGCAGATAAAGTTTCGGATGATTTCACGGGGGACCCAGAAACGGGCAGCCCCGACGTTGACGACGCTGAAAGTGAGCACGCGCACCCCCACGTTCAAGTAACAGCGCCTCATACGCTGAGTTTTGGTGAGCCACACATTATGGCTGGAAACGTCGCAGAGCCCACATGGACGCAATGGCGTACGCAAATATCTGAGCTGGGTGGGCGTTCGCCTCTCATCCACTTCGTTGATTCGCCTCGTACGCGGGTCGACCTCTCAACAACCCACCCGGGCGGCCTTGCCCAGTTCATCACCGGCAAACGCACTCTGCTGTCGAGCCTCATTCGTGACGACGTCGCGCTGCGCTCGGCTAAGACCGCTGCAGGCGCTGTGGCAGCCAAGGGTCTCGAACTCGCAACAGCTCGCGGCATCGACTCCGTTCATTTGGGTGTCGGCATCGCGCGTTGGAGCCATGATGACGTCGAGTTCTGTGCCCCCGTTTTGCTGCGCCCGCTTGCCATCCGTCGTCACGGTCGTGACTTCGAACTGAAGCTTCGCGGCAGCGCGTACTTGAACCCTGCGCTGGCTCGTGCTCTCGACGAGCAGTTCCGCCTTCGCCTCGATGCTGAGTCGTTCGTTGCTTTGGCCGATGCTGATGGAACCTTCAAGCCCAACCCGGTGATCGATCGCCTTCGCGGTCTCACCTCTCATCTCGATGCGTTCGCTGTCAGCCCGCGACTCGTTGTGTCGTCATTTGCGGATGTCGCTCATGGTCTTGCCGCTGATGCGGAAGATTTGCAGCATCCGATCCTCGACGCGCTCGCCGGCAACACTGCTGCCGCGTGGACCATCAAGGAGGGTTACGCTCCCGTTCCCGCGCTCTCGGCCGACGAGCGCTCGCCGCAGACGGACAACCTTCTTCTCGACGCAGACGCAGAGCAAGAGAATGTTATTGCGCAGATTGAGGCGGGCAACTCGCTCGTCGTTCGTACGCTTCCGGGCACCGGCGGAACCCAGACGATCGTGAACGCCGTCGGCGCTCTCGTCGCCCAGAACAAGCGTGTTCTTGTCGTGAGCCCGCGTCGGGCATCGCTCCAATCGATTGCGGATCGCTTCGCCGACATCGGGCTTCCCGGTCTTTCGGTTGCCCCACGCACGCTGCGCCGCGACATCATCCGCTCGATTTCTCGCAGTGAGAAAGCCAGCAAGCCCCAGATCGAAGACGTGGATGACGCGCTACTTCGTCTGCGCAAGATCATGCTCGACTACCGCGAGTCCATGTCCGTCACCGACGGTGTACTTGGCGTCTCGGTTCTCGATTGCGTCTCGGAACTCAGCCGTCTCGCGTTGCTCCCCACACCGCCGTCGACGACCGCACGGTTGTCGCGCGAGGCAGTGGAGAAGCTTGCCAAAGATCGCAGCACCGCTACTGGTGTGATCATCGCTGCGGCCAAGCTCGGCGAATTCAAGTACGGCCCCGGAGATTCGCCCTGGTATGGCGCTCAGTTTGCCAACGGTGGCGAAGCGCTCAAGGCTCATCAGGTTGCCCAGCGCGTTAACTCACAGTTGTCAGAGTTGCTGGGTGTCGCCAATCGTCTGGTCTCGAACACGCGTATGCGACCCTTCCAGAGCATCGATGAGCTCGGGGTGTACCTGCGTCTTCTCGTCGACTTGCGCGAAACGCTCGACCGTTTCGTGCCGACGGTGTTCGACCGCGCCATTACGGAACTTATCGCGGCGACTGCTCCGCGTCGTGACTTCCCCGAAATGACCGGCGCGAATCGTCGCCGGCTCAAGAAGCTTGCGCTGGAGTATGTGCGCCCCGGTGTTCGCGTGCCCGATATGCACGGCGCCCTCAAGCGGATTCAGAAGCAGCGGGTGCTGTGGCACCGCTTCGTTGCCGAGGGTGCGAGCCCCGCAGTACCCGTCGGAATTGGTGAAGTACAACGGTCGTACCAACAGGTCTCCGAAGACCTTGCTCTGCTCGACATCCCATTGGGCATTGCTGATTCGCACGTCAACTTGTCGGCTCTGCCCATCCCGTTCCTGATCGAAAAGGTTGCGTCGCTCGCTGCGGAGTCTGACGTGCTCAATAACCTTCAAGAGCGCACCGCTCTGATGGGGAGCTTGCGGGACTTGAAGCTGGATCCGCTCATCGAAGACTTGGCCGAGCGTCATGTTCCTCAAGACCAGGTCGCTGCTGAGCTCGAATTGTCGTGGTGGAAGTCTGCACTCGACTCCATGCTCGAAGTTGATCGCGCCCTCCTCAACGCCAATACGACTGTTGTCGATCGACTTGAAGCAGATTTCCGACTTGTCGATGAAGCTCATGCCTCTGCCAATGCCAAGCAATTGTCGTGGCAGATCGCCGAGAACTGGAAGATCGGTCTCGTTGACTGGCCCGACGAGGCCAGCGCCCTCAAGCGAGCGCTCGCCAAGGATCGCCTCACGTCCTTCGACGTGCAGACCTCTGCTCCGCACCTCTCGCGCACGATCGCGCCGGTCTGGCTGGCCTCACCGTACGAGATCGATTCCGTTGTTGACACGATGCCGTTTGACACGCTTTTGCTCGTTGATGCTGGCGCCGTAACGGTCGCCGAAGCAGCGGGCGCCATCCGCCGCTCGAAGCAAGTCATCGTTATTGGTGACCCTGTCATTCAGTCTCCTACCCCGTTCGACACCGCAGTGCGCGACGCTACCGGCGACCTGCCGCAGCCCGTGAGCGACGAGATTCGTGAGGCGCTGGTCGCTGACTCTGCTTTCGCGAAACTCAGCGGGCTGCTTCCGACGCTGACCCTGACGCGCAGCTATCGCCCGGGTGGCGAAGAACTCGCCGAACTCGTCAACCGTCGTTTCTATGACGGTCAGATCGAATCCTTGCCGTGGGCTGGCAGCTTCCTCGGCCACGGCAGCCTTGCGGTCAGCTACGTCGCTGATGGCGTCGGCATGCCCGATCCTGACTCAGGAGCCGTCGAAAGCCCCGACGCCGAGGTGTCGCGCGTCGTTGAACTCGTTCTCGACCACGCCACGAAGCGCCCGCAAGAATCGCTCATGGTGATTACAGCGAGCCCCGTGCATTCGGTGCGGGTCATGCAGGCGGTTCTGGATGCGGTTAGCCGTCGCCGCCCCGAACTGCTCGACGTCATCATCGGCGATCGTGCTGAACCGTTTACTGTGACGACGATCGATCAAGCCGTGGCCCAGAGTCGCGACCGGGTGATCTTCTCCATCGGATATGGTCGCACCCCGCACGGTCGCGTGCTCTCCGACTTTGGTTCGCTCGGCGAGCCCGGGGGAGAGCGTCTACTCGCTGTCGCTATGACGCGTGCTCGTCGCTCGCTCGAAATCGTGACATCGTTCCGCTCGGAAGACCTCGACGACGGTCGCATGAAGCACGGTGCTGTTGCGCTGGCTGAAGTGCTCGACGAAGTGGATGCCCGCTACGCCGAGGTTCCCGTGCCCGATGACAGCGACCCCATGCTCGTTGACCTCGCCCGTCGCCTTGAGGCGCGCGGACTGCGCGTAGCACTCGGTCATCGCGCCAAACTCGGCCTCGTCGCTTCGCGCGGCGGACGCTGCGGCACGATCGAGACCGATGCGATGGTTCACGAGTCAAGTCTGCGCGAATCGCTTCGGTTGCGCCCGGAACTGCTGCGCCGGCTCGGCTGGCATTACCTGCGCGTCCATGCGTTCGAACTGTTTAGTGATCCCGATCAGGTGGCCGATAAGGTGGCCCGGATGCTCGGAGCAGAGCCTGCTCCCACGACCGAGCCCATCACGATCGTGCCTGCTCAACGCCCCCAGCAGTAATGGAGCAACGCAGTGACGAGGCTGGCTCCGAGGTCACAGCGCCGCGGGTCAAGCGTTCGAAGAGTCGTCGGGTGACCACGGCCCCGCCGGCAGGATCAGATCCGCATCCGACGGGCGAGCCGGAACGGCACCAGAACAACGAAAACGACGAGCGACTCAAAGGCGACAAACCTCCGCATTGGGGGTAAGTTCCTTGGCCGCTCGCCGTGGGGCTCGAGCTTCGGGGGCAGCTCGAGTGAGAGCTAATGCATGTTAGTTGTTTTGCTTAGCGAGCAGGTCGCGAATCTGAAGAAGCAGCTCGGCCTCGGTGGGGCCAGCTTCGGGCTCGACCACGACGGGCTTGCGCGCGGCAGCGAGCTTGTTGGCGTAGTTCATCGGAGCAACGATGGCGAAGTACACCACGGCGGCGACGAGCACGAACTGGATAATCGCCGCGATGACTGCGCCGAAGTAAATGATTGCGCCGCTAGAGCCAAGCTCCACGGGAAGCGCTGTCGCGAGAGACTCGGCGCTGAAGATGGCGCCAATCAGCGGGTTGAACACCGCTTCAACGATGGTGTTGACGACTGCTGTGAAAGCAGCACCAATAACAACCGCTACAGCCAAGTCGACAACGTTGCCGCGCAAAATAAATTCTTTGAAACCGGAAAGCATAAGTGCTCCTAATCGTGGGGGATACGTCAACTATGACGCTTTAGCCGCCGATGGTGAAGCGGATGACGAAGAAGAACCGGAAGAACTTGATGCTCCTGACGAGGCAGACGAGCTCGTTGATGACGAATTTGACGATCCGGAGTCGCTTGAACTCGAGCCTGATGTCTTAGACGTTGATGCTTTCGAACTCGATGAACCCGAGCTCGAATCGCTCGAAGTCGTCGTGGAACGCGAGTCGTTGCGGTAGAAGCCCGAACCGTTGAACGTGACGCCGACGGCGGAGAAAATCTTGCGCAGCTTGCCCTGGCAGGCGGGGCATACGGTGAGGGAGTCATCGGTGAACGACTGCTGAATATCAAAAGCGTTGTCACACTCAGTGCAACGGTAAGAGTAGGTAGGCACGAGATCCTTAGTTGTGCTCGGTGATGGTGACAATCCCCGACGGGGTAACAATGCCATCCACTGGTTGGTCATGAATTTCGGTGGGAACTTCTGCCACATATTCGTTATCAAAGATCACCGCGTACACGGGAGGCTTGGTCTCCATAGAGCCGAGCGTTTTGTCGAAGTAGCCGCGACCCCAGCCCATGCGCATTCCGGAATGATCAACGGATGCCGCCGGCACGATAATAAGGTCGACATCGTTGATCGCGATCGGTCCGAGCACCTCGCTCGTAGGAGCGGGCATGCCGATGAGGTCTTTGTCTTCGTCTTCGCCGTCGTAGGGAGCCCAGTCGAGCAGGCCGTCGGCACGAGAGATGGGGAGCAACACGGTGATGTCGTGTTCGCACGCCCACCGCAAAAAACCACGGGTTTCGGGTTCGTCGGTGGTCGATAGGTAGGCCGCTATGGAACGGGAACCGAGACGCTGAGCTAGGTCAATGAGGTTCTCTGTTACACCTGTGTTAAATTCTTCCCGCTCTTTCGCGGTACAGATGCGTCGGCGTTCGCGTAATTCGGCCCTAAGTGCACGTTTGTCGTGACTGACGTCGTCGGTCATATACGCATTCTACGAGACTGGCGCACTAGCATGTACCCCATGGCTACGAAGATTACTAAAGCGGTTATCCCTGCTGCAGGTCTGGGCACTCGATTTTTGCCGGCAACAAAGGCAATGCCGAAAGAAATGTTGCCGGTGGTCGATAAACCGGCCATCCAATATGTTGTTGAGGAAGCAGTCGCTGCCGGCCTCACCGATGTGCTGATGATCACCGGGCGCAACAAGAACGCTCTCGAAAATCACTTCGACCGAATGACCGAACTTGAGGCCACTCTCGAGCAAAAGGGCGACACTGATCGTCTTTCCAAGGTCGAGTTCTCCAATGACTTGGCCGACATGCACTATGTGCGCCAGGGAGACCCGCGTGGTCTCGGTCACGCTGTTCTCCGCGCCAAGATGCACGTGGGCAATCAGCCTTTCGCCGTGCTGCTCGGCGACGACCTCATTGACGCTCGCGATGTTCTGCTCTCGCGAATGCTCGACGAGCAAGAGGGGCGTAACGCCACCATCATCGCGCTCATGGAGGTCGACCCCGCGATGAGCCACATGTATGGCATTGCGACCGTGGAACCCACGGATGACCCTGACGTCGTTCGCATCACCGGCCTCGTTGAGAAGCCAGCTCAGGGCACCGCGCCGTCTAACCTCGCGATCATCGGTCGCTACGTGCTGCGTCCCGAAATTTTCGACATCTTGGAGCGCACCGATCCCGGTAAGGGCGGCGAGATTCAGCTCACGGATGCTCTGCAAGAGATGGCAGAAAACGACATTGCCGGTGGAGTATTTGGCGTTGTCTTTCGTGGTCGTCGTTACGACACGGGTGACCGTCTTGACTACATCAAAGCCATCGTTCAGCTCGCGGTCGAGCGCGACGACCTGGGTCCCGAGCTGCGCCCATGGCTGCAGCAGTTCAGCGCAACTCTGGAGTAGCGAGTGGCGTACGGCATTCCGACGCTCGGCGAAGGAAACATCACCATTCGCGCCATTCGGGTGCGCGACGCGAGGGCGCTAGAGAACGAGCTCCGCGATAACCGGAGGTGGCTTCGCCAGTGGGAAGCCACGAGCCCGGTCGGCCCCGCCTCGTTCGACGTGAAGTCGAGCATCCGGGGTCTGCTCCAGCAGTCTCGAGTCGGCACCGGACTGCCGTTCGTCATCGAATACAACGGTGAAGTGGCGGGTCAGCTCAACGTGTCATCGATCACCTATGGATCGTTGGCGTCGGCATCCATCGGCTATTGGGTATCTGAGCGTTTTGCGGGCAAGGGGCTCACTCCCACCGCTGTTGCGCTGGCCACTGACTACTGCTTCTTCCAACTCGGCCTTCACCGCATGGAGATCTGCATTCGACCCGAAAACGAGCCAAGTCTGCGCGTCGTAGAGAAGCTCGGGTTCCGTTACGAGCAATTGCGGCGCCGCTACATTCATATCGACGGAGACTGGCGCGATCACTTCTGCTTCGCGCTCACGGTCGAGGAGCTTCCGCAGGGGGTTTACCGCCGTTGGCAGCTGGGCCAAGCCCCCGAGCAGGATGCTCACATCCCTGCCGAGGACCGCCTAACAGCGTCTCGACCGATGATTCTTCCGCGCCGTTAGCGGGCGGACTCTCAGCAAGTTTTGAGATCCGTGCCGCGTGCCGACGGCCTGTCGCGCTCGGTTGCTCGTAGCGTATAGCCATGGAACTCACCAGCATCGGCGGCGGCGTCATGATCGCGCTCGCTGCGGCACTGTGGTTGGTGTACCTGATCCCCAACTGGTTCAAGAATCGCGAATACCTAGCCACCGAGCGCAATGCCGTTCGACTGCAGCAGACTATTCGTGTGTTGGCTCAGACCTCCGAAGTGCCGGATGAAGTTCGGGCCGAAGCTGTCGCGCGTCAGGCTGCCGAGCTCGCCAAGGCGCAGGTGAGCCAGGGACCGGTGGCGGTGGGTCGCCCGGTGACCCCGCCCACTCGGGAAGAAGTTGTCGCCCTGTCTGCGCGTCGCTTACGCCGAACGCGCGCTTTCACCGCGCTGGTTCTGCTCGCGAGCGTGGCCGTGGTAGCAGTTAACGTCGTCATGATTTTCACGGCCGGGGCGGCTCTCGCTTCAGGCACCTGGCTGGTTCTTGCCGCCGCGACTATGGCCGGTATCAGCGCTACATCAATGCTGTCGCGGCTCGCCGCACGTTCGCGTGCTCGCCGAAACGAGGCCGCGCCCACGACTCGCACCGCTGCACCCCGCCGTCGCGTCGTTCTTTCCTCCGATGCCCCCGTCGAAGACGTGACGTCGAAAGTCAGCTGGACTCCAGTACCGGTTCCCAAGCCGATGTACCTGACCCGCAGCAACGCGCCAGAGGCAGCGGTCGCTGCTGCTCGTCACGCCGGAAAGATCGATAGCGAGCTGCGGGCTGCCGCGGAATCTGCCGAGCAAGCCTTGCGCGCGAACACCGCTGCCATGGCAGCGGCAACGCGCGAAGCGGAGCTTGCGCGCGAAGCGAAAAAGACGCCGGCCCCACCGGCGCAAGCACCGGCGGCAACTCCACCGAGTCGCTTTGCGGGTATGGGCATTATCGAAATCGATGGTCGCACCCCTGACCTTGACGCTGCACTCGCTCGTCGTCGCGCCAGCTAAGCACCCTCTCCAGCGCGTCGTGTACGCCGGACATAACACTGGGGCGTACCGCTCGGTGGTTAGACCGAGCGATACGCCCCAGCGTGTCTTCTAGTGTTCGGTCGCGGCTTCAGCACCGTGGCCGGTGAGGGAGCGCACGTCCATCTCGGCGGCGAGATCGGGGTCTTCCGTGCGCGATGAGGTCACGGTGCCCAACCAGCCGAGTGCGAACCCGAGAGGGATCGAGACGATTCCGGGATTCTGGAGCGGGAAGACCGCGAAGTTCACGCCCTCGCCCAGCATCGAGGTGGGAGTGCCACTCATCACGGGGGAGAAAACGATCAGCAGAATTGCTGCGGAGAGCCCACCGACCATGCTCCACACCGCACCGCGGGTATTGAACCGCTTCCAGTAGAGGGAGTACAGAATCGTGGGCAGGTTCGCACTCGCCGCTACCGCGAAGGCGAGAGCCACGAGGAACGCGATGTTCTGGCCCTGAACTCCGATGCCTCCCGCGACCGCCAGAACTCCGATGACGACGACAGTACGTCGCGCAATCTTGACCTCGGCATCCGGGTCGCCCTTGCCCTTCTTAATCACGTTGGAATAGATGTCGTGAGCGAAGGATGCCGCCGCCGTGATCGTGAGCCCCGCCACCACCGCGAGGATGGTCGCGAACGCGATCGCAGAAACGAAGCCGAGCAGCAGTGGCCCGCCAAGCTCGAGCGCCAGTAGCGGCGCCGCCGAGTTCACTCCGCCCGGTGCATCCAGAATCGTCGCCGAACCGACCAGGGCCGCCGCGCCGTACCCCAAGACCAGGGTGAGGATGTAGAAGCCGCCGATGAGCCAAATCGCCCACACGACCGAACGTCGTGCCTCTTTCGCCGTAGGCACCGTGTAGAAACGCATGAGCACGTGAGGGAGGCCTGCCGTACCCAGCACGAGAGCGAGCGACAACGAGATGAAGTCGAGCGGGTTCGTGCCGTACTTCAGCCCCGGAGCCAAGATCGCTTCCGCGGGAACGGCGACCGAGTTGTCCACGGCGCTCTGCAGCACGCGAGACAGATCGAAACCGTTGAGGATGAGTACCCAAATGGCCATCGCGATTGCAGCGCCAACCAACAGGAACGCCTTCACTATCTGCACCCACGTGGTGCCCTTCATGCCACCGATGAGTACATACAGAATCATCAGACCGCCCACGATGGCGACGACAACTGATTGACCAACCTTGTCGTCGATGCCGAGGAGCAGGGAGACGAGGCCACCGGCTCCGGCCATCTGCGCCAGGAGGTAGAAGAAGCAGACCGCGAGCGTGGTTGCCGCTGCCGCCATTCTGACGGGACGTTGCTTCAGGCGGAAGGAAAGAACATCCGCCATCGTGAACTTGCCGGTGTTGCGCATGAGCTCAGCGACTAAGAGCAGGGCGACGAGCCAGGCCACCAAGAAGCCGATCGAATACAGGAAACCGTCGTAGCCGTTGATCGCGATGGCTCCCACGATGCCCAAGAAGGATGCCGCCGAGAGATAGTCACCCGTGATGGCGAAACCATTTTGGGGGCCCGTGAAGGACCGCCCGCCGGCGTAGTAATCCGCGGCCGAAGCATTGTTGCGACTGGCCCGGATCACGATGAAGAGTGTGATGCCCACAAATGCGATGAAGATCGAGATATTGAGTACTGGATCGCTCTGGGACTCGGCATCAACGGCCGTCGCGAGCATGCTTACCGTGGAGAGAATCATGCTGCAGACTCCTTTGCTGCGAGGTCGGCTCGAAGCTCGGCGGCAAGAGGATCAAGCCGGCGGTTCGCGAAAGAAACGTAGGTCATGGTGATGACAAACGTTGTGATGAATTGGCCAAAGCCGAGTAGCAGCCCGACATTGATCACGCCAAAGACCGGCGTCGCCATGAAGTCGTGAGCGTACGCCGCGAGAATGACGTAGGCGAAGTACCAGACCAGAAAAAAGATCGTCAGTGGGAACACGAACGAGCGGTGTCGCCGTTTGAGTTCGATGAATGCTGGGTTCTTTTCCTCGGCTTGATAGTCGAGTCCGGTGCGAGCACCGGGCGCAGTAGCGGTCTCGCCGGGCGGGGAACTTACTTTCTTAGTGGGGGAACTTTCATCAGACATTTGGGGCCTCCTTGCCACAAACAATTGATACGGGGGATAGGGGTAGAGCGTGAGTGGTGGACGAGATGGGAGCTACTGAATGCGGGTTCGGCCAGCGGCGGTGTAGATCGCATCAAGCACGGTGACATCCTCGATCGTCGGCGGTATGCGAACTTCCTCGCCGTCGAAGATCTGACGAATGGTTTTGCGCAGGATCTTTCCCGAGCGGGTCTTGGGGAGACGCTCGACAACCATGACGTCCCGGAAGGCAGCGACCGGCCCAATGACCTCGCGCACCAGCGCCACAAGCTCAATAGCGAGGGCGCCCTCATCACGATTCCTGCCGTGCTTCATCGTGATGAAGGCCGCGGCCCGCTGGCCCTTCAGCTCGTCGTGGAGTCCGAGAACGGCGCATTCAGCGACATCCGGATGTTGGGAGATCACTTCCTCGAACGACCCCGTCGAGAGGCGATGGCCGGCGACGTTAATGACGTCATCGGTGCGCCCCATTACGAAGAGATAGCCGTCATCGTCGAAGTAACCCGCGTCACCAGTGGCGTAGTAGCCCGGGAATTCGGCGAGGTAGGAGTTTTCGAACCGTTCTGTGCTTCCCCACAGCCCGATGAGAGCGCCGGGAGGAAGCGGTAACTGGATCGCGATGTTTCCCTCGGTGCCCGGTTTCGTGACGTCATTGCCTTCGCGGTCGAGGATGCGGGGAACGAATCCCGGCATCGGCACGCCCGTCGAGCCCGCCTTCGATTCCAGCTGCTGAACGCCGCGCGGGTTGGCGCAGATCGGCCACCCGGTTTCGGTCTGCCACCAGTGGTCGACGATCGGAACGTGGATGCCGTCGTTGGCCCAGTGCCACGTCTCCGTATCGAGACGCTCGCCGGCCAGGTAGATCGCTTGCAAGCTGGAGGTGTCGTATTTCTCTAGCTCATCGAGCGTGGGGTCTTCGCGGCGGATTGCGCGGAGCGCTGTGGGGGCCGTGTAGAGCACATCCACTGCGTAATCCTGGATGATGCGCCAGAACGTTCCCGCATCGGGGGTGCCAATCGGCTTTCCCTCGTAGAGCACCGTCGCCGCGCCCGCCAGGAGAGGGCCGTAAACGATAAAGGAATGACCGACGACCCAGCCGACATCCGATGCAGTAAAGATGGTGCTGTCGGGCCCCACCGCGTAGATATTGGTCATCGCCCACTGCAGCGCCACAGCGTACCCGCCGGTGTCGCGCACAACACCCTTCGGGCTTCCGGTGGTTCCGGAGGTGTAAAGAATGTAGAGCGGGTCCTGCGCGCGCATTTCTACGGCGTCGGCGGGTAACGCGCTCGACTCGAGTTCATCCCAGTCCAGCCACGAGACGTCGGGAGAGCCGCCGCTGGCCGCGCCCGAGGCGTATTCAGTGATGTCCCCATCGATCTGGGGTCGATCTTTAACAACGACGTAGCGCACGCTGCCGGTGCTGAGCCCGATCGCCTGATGCACGATAGGCAGGTATTCCACCTGGCGGGAAGGCTCAAGGCCTCCCGTCGCGGTGACGATGACGGAGGGAGTGGCATCGTTGATGCGAACAGCAAGCTCGTTGGCGGCAAAGCCCCCGAATACGACCGAGTGAATGGCGCCGATCCGAGCGCAGGCCAGCATGGCAACGACGGCTTCGGAGATCATCGGCAGGTAGATAAGCACGCGATCGCCCGCGCCAACACCAAGTTCGTGGAGAGCACCGGCGAACTTTCTGACGCGCTCAAGAAGCTCCGCGTAGGTGAGCACACTCTTCTCGCCGATCATTGCGGAGTCGGTGATCAGCGCCGGATGATGGCCGCGGCCCGCAGCAACGTGGCGGTCGAGCGCGTTGACGCTGATGTTCATGGTGCCGTCGGCAAACCAACTGCCGTGATCGGTTCCCGGCTCCTGGGCGTGGCTGGGGGAAGACAGAGTTGGTGGTGTAATCCAGTCAACGCAGTCAGCTTGTTGGAGCCAGAAGTCATCGGGAGCACGAGTGGAGTGCTCGTAGATTTCGGCGTACGAATCGGATTGGTGTCGCAGGCGGGCGGCCACTCTGTGAGCCGAAACTCGCTCTAGCGAAGGGGCATCTGGCATCAATTTCTCCTTTGAAATGTGTGCTGTGGATTCCCTGCGGGGGCTGGGGAATCCCGTGCTAGCCTCAGATTACGGAGGGGCGTACAGCACGTAATACCCCCGAAAGTTGGGAATCAGCAATGACGCAGATATCTGAACCAAGTGACTTTGATTTGATCCAGCAGGCCACTCGAGAGATTGCCTCGAGCACGGGCTTCAGCCTGTCGTTCGGCGGTCTCACCTCCGGAATCGAACTCACCGTGAATGCGTTCAGCGGTGCTCGAACCGGCAAATTAGATGGCCTCAAAGTGAGAAAAGAACGCGGCCTTGGCGGACTCGCCATGGCTCAGCGCAGTCCACGTTTTACGCGTGACTACGAGCATTCGCCCGACATCACTCATGATTACGATGGGGCTGTCTTAGGCGAAGGCGTTGTCTCCCTCTTGGCGATTCCGATCATTGCGGGGGGAAGGCTCCGCGGGCTGATTTACGCCGGATCGCACTCTCTCGTCGAGCCGGACACTGCGGCAGCTCGACCAGCCGTAGCGATCGCTGCTGCACTGGGCAATGAGCTGGCTATTCGTGACGAAGTGACGCGCCGGCTGGTGGCGCAGAGGTCACATCAGAGCAGGGGGTTGTCTCCCGTTACAGAGGAGCATCTTCGAGAACAGTTTGCGCAGCTTCGACAGGTGGCGGCGACGGTGAAGGATCGCGACGTCAGAAAGAAGCTGCACGACATCGGCCGCGGGCTCACAGACGCGCTCAGCGTTGGCGACGCCGAAGTGTTGTCGCGCGAACGTAGCCTGAAGCTTTCGCCCCGGGAGACGGATGTGCTGTCGTGCGTCGCGCTCGGGTACAGTAACTCGCGCACTGCTGCACTGCTGTCGCTCACTGAACAAACGGTCAAGGGATACCTGGGCAGCGCGATGAAAAAGCTCGATGCCTCATCGAGATTCACGGCGGTCTCGACGGCGCGCAAGCTTGGACTTCTGCCGTAGTGCGGCAACTCTCATTCACGGATGCCCAGCATCCGTCTTCGCGGGCATGTGCTGAGTGATATTGTTGCTTCAGCAGTACGGGCCCTTGGCGCAGTTGGTAGCGCGCCTCGTTCGCATCGAGGAGGTCAGGAGTTCAAATCTCCTAGGGTCCACAGCCTGTACAACTGCACGAACTGTACAACTGCACCAAATGAGAAGGCCGCCCGCCCGTCGTGAGACGGAATGGGCGGCCTTTCTTGTGCTGCGAGGGCGGGGAAGTTACGCGTCCTCGTCAGCGATGTTCATGAGCAGGTGACCAGAGGATACAGTCTGGCCGACGCTGGCATTCAGAGTCGAGACGATGCCGTCCTTGTGAGCGACGAGCGGCTGTTCCATCTTCATGGCCTCAAGCACGAGGATCAGGTCGCCCTTGACGACCTTGTCGCCCTCGGCAACCGCAACCTTCACGATCGTGGCCTGCATCGGCGCCTTGACCGAGGCGCCAGTGATCGTGTTGACGCTGGATGCTGCGCGACGCTTGGGAGCGGCCGAGAGCGTTGCGCCGGTGGAGGTGCTCGGTACGAGCTTGGAGGGAAGATTCACTTCGACGCGCTTGCCGTTGACCTCGACGACCACGTTGTGGCGTGCCACGACCGGAGTCTCGTCGGCAAGGGATCCGGTCCAAGGCTCAATGTCGTTCTCGAAGTCGGTCTCGATCCAGCGCGTGTAAATGCTGAACGGTTCGCTCGTGAAGGCAGGGTCGCGAACGATCTTGCGGTGGAACGGCAGCACCGTGGGGAGGCCAGCAACCTCGAACTCGTCGAGGGCGCGGCGCGAACGCTCGAGAGCATCCTCGCGGCTGGAGCCGGTAACGATGAGCTTGGCGAGCAGGGAGTCGAAGGCTCCACTGATCTCGTCGCCGGTCGTGACACCGCTGTCGACGCGGATGCCGGGGCCGCCGGGCACGCGCAGAACGTGAACCGGACCGGGGGAGGGCATGAAGTTCAGGCCCGCGTCTTCACCGTTGATGCGGAACTCGAACGAGTGACCACGCGGGATGGGGTCGTCGTAATCGAGAACTCCACCCTCAGCGATGCGGAACTGTTCGCGCACGAGGTCAATGCCGGTGACTTCTTCAGACACGGGATGCTCGACCTGGAGGCGCGTGTTCACTTCGAGGAAAGAAATCGTGCCGTCCTTGGCAACGAGGAACTCACACGTGCCGGCTCCGAGGTAGCCCACTTCGCGCAGGATGGCCTTGGAAGACTCGTACAGGGCCTTGTTCTGCTCATCAGAGAGGAACGGAGCCGGTGCTTCTTCGACAAGTTTCTGGTGGCGACGCTGCAGCGAGCAGTCGCGGGTGGAGATCACGACGACGTTGCCGTGGGCATCCGCCAGGCACTGGGTCTCGACGTGGCGGGGCTGGTCGAGGTACTTCTCTACGAAGCACTCGCCGCGACCGAACGCGGCAACAGCCTCGCGGGTAGCGGAGTCGAACAGCTCCGGGATTTCTTCGCGGGTGCGAGCAACCTTGAGGCCGCGACCGCCGCCGCCGAATGCAGCCTTGATGGCAACGGGAAGACCGTGGATGTCAACGAAGTCGAGAACCTCGTCTGCTCCCGACACTGGGTTGAGAGTTCCGGGGGCGAGTGGTGCGCCCACCTTCTCAGCGATGTGGCGGGCCGAAACCTTGTCGCCCAGCTTCTCGATGGCTTCGGGAGACGGGCCGATCCAGATGATGCCTGCCTCGATCACGGCGCGAGCGAACTCAGCGTTCTCGGCGAGGAAGCCATAGCCCGGGTGAATGGCGTCGGCACCGGAACGGCGCGCGATCGACAGAATCTTGTCGATCACGAGATAAGTCTCAGCGCTCGTGGAGCCCTCGAGCGCGTACGCCTCGTCAGCGAGCTTCACGTGCCGAGCATCCCGATCCTGGTCGGCGTAGACCGCCACTGAACCGATGCCACTGTCTTTAGCCGCGCGGATAACGCGAACGGCGATCTCTCCGCGGTTGGCGATGAGTACCTTCGTAATACGAGCCATAGTGACCTAGCTTATGGGGAGGAGGGCCGAAGCCTTGGGCAGAAGCGCACAAAAATCTGAGACAAGCACTGTGGATGCCTACAGAGTCGGGCGATCGATGTTCCAGAGATCGGTCCACTCGGCATCGAACTCGCGCATGAGTTGGCGTACCAACGAGACCGAGAGCCCCACCACAGCATGCGGATCGCCTTCAATGCGTTCGATGAAAGCGGTGCCGAGGCTGTCGATCGTGAACGAGCCCGCAACCTTCAGCGGCTCTCCGGTAGCGACGTAAGCGTCGATTTCAGCATCCGACATGTTGGCGGCAAAGCTCACGCTGGCGCTCGAAACGGCACCGGTCGCGCCACGAATTTGGCCACCACGGTGATCGATCAGCCAGTGACCCGAGTGCAAGACGCCGGTGCGGCCGCGCTGCGCGTGCCACCGTTGCCGCGCAATTTCTGGTTCATGCGGCTTTCCGAATAATTCGCCATCCAATTCGAAAGCGGAATCTCCCCCCAGAATGAAGCCATCGATGGGGGCGCCGTTCACCAGCGCGCCAACAACTGCTTCGGCTTTGGCGCGGGCCAACAACTCAACAAGCGCGGGGACGTCGAGGGGGCCGGGAGCTGCAGCAGCCACAGCGTCTTCGTCAACGCCCGAGGCCAAAAGTACGGGGTCGACGCCCGCCGCGCGCAGTGTTGCGAGCCGCGCGGGAGAGGTGGAAGCAAGATAAAGGCGCACAAAGGCTCCTATGCTCAAGGGATGGGTGAATTGCTGGGCAAAATGATCGAAGTAGACGTTACCAACATTGCGCACGGGGGTGTCAGTGTGGCGCGGTACGACGGCCGTGTCGTGTTCGTCTCCGACGCGATCCCGGGAGAGCGGGTGCTCGCGCGCATTACCGACGACAAAAAGAAGTCGTTCTGGCGTGCGGAGACCGTAAAGGTTGTCACGCCGAGTGAGCACCGCCAAGAGCACGTCTGGTCGGCGGCGAGCGTTGATCGCGATCCCGACAACCGTGCTGGCGGAGCCGAGTTCGGCCACATTGAGCTCAGCCACCAACGCGAGCTCAAGGCTCAGATCCTCAGCGAGTCGCTTGAGCGTATGGCCAAGGTCACGCTCGCGCCGGTCGTTGAAGCGGTTCCCGGCGACGACGAACGCCAGGGACTCGGATGGCGCACTCGCGTCAGCCTGCATGTTGACGAACACGGAAACGTTGGTCCGTTCGCGGCTCGGTCACACCGCGTTATCTCGGTCGCCGATCTGCCGCTCGCCACTGCCGAGCTTTCGAATGGTGCACCGCTCGATCAGAACTTTTCGGGTTTCGATCGCGTTGACGTGCTCAACCCCAGCAGCGGCGGAGTGCGCCTCATCATGGGAAAGCAGAAGCCTCAGGTCATCACTGAAACCGTCGGAGAGCGCGAATTCACGCTGCTCGATTCCGGGTTCTGGCAGGTTCACCATGGCGCCGCCCAAGTGCTGACCTCGGCGGTGCAAGACGCTATTGATCCCGAACTCTTCGACCCCGCGGCATCCAACTTGGATCTCTATGGTGGCGTTGGCCTGTTCGCCGCGGCCGTGGGTGACAAGTTCGGCCCCGCAACCAAGATCACCTCGGTTGAAGCCGAGTCCGCTGCCACTGACCACGCCGCGCACAACCTGTCGGAATGGTTGGGTGCTCACGCCGAAACCGGTCGCGTCGACCACTGGCTTCGCCAGCACTTGAAGGAAGCGACGGCCGCTGAACGCACTCGCCTTGAGAAGGCCACCATCATTCTCGACCCCCCGCGTTCGGGTGCTGGTCGTGAAGTGGTGAATCTGGTGGCTCGCGCTCAGCCTGCCCAGGTCGTTTACGTTGCCTGTGACCCGGTGGCGTTCGCTCGGGATGTTGCCTTCTTTGCGGAGCGCGGCTACGAGCTCTCGAGCGTTCGCGCTTTCGATCTCTTCCCCCACACCCACCACGTTGAAGCTGTGGGAACGTTCACACGCCGCTAAGTAGCCGTGTTGAGTGAACTAAAGCACCATGATCGCGCTCTATCGCCGCTACGATAGGGCACAGAAACTCAGGAGGACGCCCCATGGCCCAGACAGAACCCGCCGGGACAGAGACGCCCGATCAGAGCGCCAATCAGAATATTGCCGTTGCGGTAGTAGATGACCACGAGTCAGTGCGCTTGGGGCTCAAAGCGGCGTTCATTGACTCTGGCTACGACTTCGTTCTCGCCGCGGCGACCGTGAAAGAGCTGGTTGAAGGTCTCAACGGACGCGAAGTCGACGTTGTTGTGCTTGACCTGTCGCTCGGCGACGGCTCGACCGTCACCGACAACGTGAAGAACGTACAAGCCACGGGGTCCGCGGTTCTCGTGCACAGCATTGCTGACCGCGTCGCTAGCGTGCGTGAAGCGCTCGCAGCCGGAGCCGCCGGGGTTATTCCGAAGTCATCTGCCACGAAGACCGTTCTGGCTGCTGCGGCAACTGTGGCGCGCGGCGAGGTCCTCAATAACCTTGAGTGGGCGACCGCGATTGACGCCGACCGCGACTTCTCCAAAGCACAGCTCGGGCGCCGCGAACGCGAAATTCTTCACCTCTACGCTTCGGGCCTGCCGCTCAAGCTCGCGGCGCAGCAGTTGGGTATTGGGTATTCCACGGCTCGCGAGTACCTCGACCGCATTCGCGTGAAGTATGTCGAGGTTGGGCGTCCGGCGCCGACCAAGGTGGACCTGCTTCGTCGTGCCGTCGAAGACGGTATCTTGCCCGGCTTGGACTCTGAAGGCGGCGATGGCCGCTAGCCTCGCGACGGCGCGGCCGGCGCCCACGGCGAAGCAGCCGCGAAATCCGATCAGCCGAAAGCAGGTTGAACGGGTAATCTCGCGTTCGGTCGCGGTGATCGGCGTCGTTTTCGGCGCGCAAACCGTGCCGTGGCTGCTGGGTCAAACGGCCGAGGCTCAGCCATGGTGGTTGCTGAGCGTTGTCCCTGCCCTCTTTGGGCTTCTCATCGTTGTCGTCGTCGCGTCGTTCACCAACCGCGCCGTGCGAGCGATGCACGGAACGTTCGCCGTGGTCTACTTCTTGGCGCTGATCAGCTGGCCGTTTACGGTGATCCCCGGCGCCGAAGTATTCAGCGGCATTCATTGGCTGAACTACCTCCTCACCGTTGCAACAGCGATGGCAGCGATCGCCTTTGGCCGCATCGTGGCGACCGTTTATCTCTTTGCCGCGCCTCTGGTGTACCTGATCGTGCGCACCTTGCCGGTTGGTGGCAGCGCGCCGTGGCAGCTCGCCATGCTCGAGGCCGTCTACGCGCTCATTTTGGGCAGCGCCATCATGATCATCGTCACGATGCTTCGACAGGCAGCGACCAACGTCGACAACGCTCAAGCAACGGCACTGCGGCGTTACGGCAATGCTGTGCGCCAACATGCCACCGAGGTAGAGCGAGTTCAGGTCGACTCGATCGTGCACGACAGCGTGCTGACCACCTTTATTTCGGCCGCCCGCGCCTATTCGCCGGATGCCCAACGACTTTCCGCGGTCATGGCAGGAAACGCAATTGGTCACTTGCGTGAAGCGGCGGCGACCTCGCCCGATGACATCTCTACTGTTCAGGCCACCGACCTCGCTCACCGTGTAGTCACCTCGGCTGAGTTGCTTGCCTCAAACTTCACGTGTGCCGTTCGGAGCGTCGGTGCGCGATCCTTGCCGGCTGCCGCCGCTGAAGCAGTTCATTCTGCTGCCGTCCAGGCGATGATGAACAGCCTCCAGCATGCGGGCGGCTCCGATGTAATGCGCAGCTGCGAAGTACGAGGTCTTGAGGGAAACGGCATAGAAGTGGTCATTACAGACACCGGTGCCGGCTTCGACCTCGATCGAGTACCTCACGAGCGACTCGGCGTGCGCGTGTCGATAGTGGAGCGCGTGGCAAACGCCGGTGGGCGCACCGCTATCGCCTCCATCCCAGGAGCGGGAACGCAGATCTGTATCCAGTGGCCTCATGGCAATCTCAGCGACGAGGTCTCGATGCGAGCTAGGCCTGAAGCTGCCGCAACTGCGGCAGCTGAGTCCGCACCGACAGCCGCCTCGGCTGAGCGGGAGGGAACGCTGTGAACATCGGAGTTCCCCGCTATCTGATCGTCGGCTTGGCCGCGCTCTTCTCGGCGTACCACATCGTGTTGGCCAACTACACGATCGATATCCCGAATCGCCCTGGACCGATCTATATCGCCATGGTTCTCTATGGCGTCGCCACCATCGTGAGCTTGCTCCCTTGGGGCCCCCTGCGCATGCCCGTGTGGATGGCGACGTTCAACTTCGCCACCGTGGTGGCCATCTCGCTGTTGGTCGCAAACGAACTCGACTTCACTCGCGAGGGTGGCACGGGCTACGCGACGTGGTACGTCGCGGCCAGCGGAACGCTCCTCACCATCACCTCGACCCGGGGTCGTCATACTTTTGCATGGCTGGGGATCGGGTTCCTCGTCGCGCATACGTTCAGCTTGGGGCCAGTGGGCCCGGCAGGATTGTTTAGCCTCGGAATCGTCGGCAGCGCATCCTGGGTAGCGGTGTCGCACGTGCTCAGCAGCGGCTTGGCTAAGGCATCCAAAGACGCGCAGCGGTTCATCTTGGCGGAGCAGGAAGCGACGGACTGGCAAGCGGCGCAGGATGCTCACGTGCACGAGCGTCAGTTCAGGTTGGAGCAAACCGGAACTATGGCTCTCGAGATGCTGGAACGAATTCGCGAGACGGACGGCGATCTCTCGGATGCAGAGCGACGCGAGTGTCTGAACCTTGAGGGTGCGATTCGCGATGAGATCCGCGGTCGTAAGCTGCTCAATAATGCTGTGCGAGACCAAGTCATGATCGCGCGACGTCGTGGTGCGACCGTTACGTTGCTTGACGAGGGTGGTATCGACGATCTCTCTGACGACGATCTCGATCGAGTGCTCAATCGACTCGCTCAGGCGATTCAATCGACGAGTGCCGACAAGGTGATTGCACGCACAGTACCCGAGGGCTCGGATGTCGCGATCACCGTCGTGGGACTGCACAGCGCCGGCGATGGTGAATCAAGCGCGCTGGGCCAAGACTCTCTCGAAGAAGACGTCGTTGACATCTGGCTGGAGATTCCGCGCGTCGATACCGTCAGCGCCTAGGCGTCTCTCAAGCCCCAGGCATGCTTGTAAGGGCCTCTCGGCTTTTATGCGCCCGCCAATCCCGCTGTGGCGCACCAGCGGGGCCTGAAAGCAGCCCTCGCGGCGTTACGCGGCCCGCCGGCCGCAATTGCTGCGCAACCCGCCGGGGCTGCCTAGCGCGAACTCCGCCGTTAACGGCGGAAGGGCCGGAGTGGCTATAAGAAGCACTTCTCCGACCCTTCGCTAGAACCCGGATCAGGACGATAACCCGAATATCGTCCTGATCCGCCCCCAAAGAATTGGCCCGCTTACCCTAGTCGGCCAATCTTTGGCGGTGTAACTCCTATGGAGATTCACCTAGCAGTTAATATTCTGCACCACTCAAACAACTAACAAAGTCGGTTTTTAGGGGGACTCTCGGGGGACAATTTACGCATTCAAGGTGTGAATTGACCCGAATTGCCCGCTTTGCAACTAAATCCGAACCCCGCGAATGGGGTACGACTTCGAAACCACAGGTTTTAGACGAAACACCTAGGAAAACCACCGTCATCGAGCCTCGAGCACCCTTGTGCTAGCGCCGAGCGCTCGCGTTCCATGCCCCGGGGCCCGGATGAAGCGGCTCACGAATGGGGCGCTGACTGCGCGCCCACGCCGACACGGGAGCCACATCATCCGCTCCGGCAAGCTCTGCTGACTCCAGAAGGGCAGCACGAACAACAGCGGTAACCGCTGCTGCTTCTTCGGGCGTGACATTGCGAGAGACGATGCGGATGTCGGCCGGCTCATCCTGAGCATTTTTGCCGGTCACAGTGGAATGTTTCCGTGCTTCTTGGGCGGCACGCTTGCGCGCTTCGTGCGAAGCGCACGCAGTGCCTTGACGACCTGCACGCGAGTGGCGGCAGGCTCGATAACGCCATCGAGCTCGCCACGCTCAGCAGCGAGGAACGGGCTGGCAACGTTGTAGGTGTACTCGTTCGCGAGGCGCGTGCGCACGGCAGCGACATCCTCACCAGCGGCCTCTGCGGCTTTGATTTCACCGCGGTACAGGATGTTGACCGCACCCTGGCCACCCATGACGGCGATCTCAGCGGTCGGCCACGCGTAGTTGAGGTCTGCGCCCAATTGCTTGGAGCCCATAACGATGTACGCCCCGCCGTAGGCCTTACGAGTAATAACAGTGACAAGAGGCACAGTTGCCTCGGCGTACGCGTAGAGCAGCTTGGCGCCACGGCGAATAACGCCGGTCCACTCCTGGTCGGTGCCGGGAAGGTAACCGGGAACATCCACCAGGGTCAGGATCGGAATGCTGAAGGCATCACAGAAACGAACGAAACGTGAAGCCTTTTCCCCGGCCTCGATGTTGAGGGTTCCGGCCATGGCCTGTGGTTGGTTGGCGACGATGCCGACCGAGCGGCCCTCAACGCGACCGAAACCGACCACGATGTTGGGAGCAAACAGCGGCTGCGTCTCAAGGAAGTCGCCGTTATCGACAATGTGCTCGATGATCGTCTTCACGTCATAGGGCTGGTTGGGGCTGTCGGGGATGATCGCGTTGAGCTTGCGATCCTCATCCGTGATCTCCAACTCAACTTCGCTCTCGTAGATGGGAGCATCCGACATATTGTTGTCGGGCAGGAAGCCCACGAGGGTGCGGGCGTAGTCGAGAGCATCCGCTTCATCACTAGCGAGGTAGTGGGCAACACCCGACACCTTGTTGTGGGTGAGCGCGCCGCCGAGCTCTTCCATGCCGACGTCTTCACCGGTGACGGTTTTGATGACATCGGGGCCGGTCACGAACATTTGGCTGGTCTTGTCGACCATGATCACGAAATCGGTGAGCGCGGGGGAGTAGACGGCGCCACCGGCAGCCGGGCCCATGATGATGGAGATTTGCGGGATGACACCCGATGCCTGAGTGTTGCGACGGAAAATCTCGCCGTACTTGCCGAGAGCTACAACGCCCTCCTGAATGCGAGCGCCGCCGGAGTCGAGCATTCCGATGATGGGAACGCCGGTCTTCATGGCGTGGTCCATGACCTTGATGATCTTTTCGCCGGCAACCTCACCGAGCGAGCCACCGAAGATGGTGAAGTCTTGGGCATACACGGCGACCTGGCGACCGTGGATGGTGCCAACACCGGTGACCACAGCGTCGCCATACGGGCGCTTCTTTTCCATCCCGAACGCGTGCGTGCGGTGACGAACGAACTCGTCGAGCTCTACAAACGAGCCGTGGTCGAGCAACTGCTCGATGCGCTCGCGGGCCGTCATCTTGCCCTTAGCGTGCTGCTTTTCGATGGCCGCGTCACCGCTGGCGGTCACGGCTTCGTGATAGCGGTTCTTGAGATCGGCGATCCTGCCGGCGGTCGTGAACATGTCTGGAGTCGAGTTGTCTTCGGTCACTGTGTCACTTTACCCACCCATCCGGTGCTTGTGTGGTTGGCGGAACCCACAAGTTTGCGGGCCGATTCATTGAGGAAACACTAAAAGCATCGTGGGCGCGGGGTCGAAGAGCTCTACGCTGAAGCGATGGACCTGCCACTCAGTACCGCCGTTGTTCCCCTTCTCGAGCAGATCGATGAAGTTGGCTCGACGAACCAGGAGCTGCTTGCGCGTGCGGCCCGGGGCGAGACTCGCCACTTGGCTGCGCTCGTCACCGCCAATCAAACGGCGGGGCGCGGCCGTCTCGGGCGGGAATGGGTAGCGCCCGCGGGTAAAACCTTTGCGGTGTCTGTGCTGGTAGCTCCGCCCCACGCGTCCGTCGAGGCACTGTCGTGGATGCCGCTGATCGGCGGTCTAGCGATGGCCCGTGCCGTGCGCGCTCTGGTGAGCGATCGCGCGGTCACTCTCAAATGGCCCAACGACGTTCAGATCGAGGGCCTCAAGGTGTCGGGGCTGCTCTCGGAACTTGTGGCGGGCGGCACCGGAGTGATCGTCGGGGCGGGATTGAACCTCACAATTGAACGTGACGAACTGCCGACATCCGTGTCAACATCGCTGCTGCTCGAGGGAGTGCAGCCCGAGTTCGACGATGCGCTCAGCCGTTATCTGACCGAACTCGTCGCTCTCGTAGACCAATTTGTCGCTGGCGGTCTCGATGCTGTGCGCAGCGGTATCGCGGATGCTGTGCGGGCCGAGTGCGGCACCATTGGTCGGCGCGTTCGGGTCGAATTGCCGGGAGGTAAGCGTATTTTCGGCACGGCCGAAACCGTCGACGACCAGGGCCAGCTCGTCGTCCGGGATGATGCGAACGGCTCGTTGCAGCACGTCGCGGCGGGCGACGTCACTCACCTACGGTATGAATGATCTATGCCCCATGAGATGAGCGTTCAACGCGAAGCCATCGTTGCTCGCGTGCGCTCCCATGCCCGGGTGCTAATCCTTCCCGGCATTGTTCTCATCGTGACTGCGGCTGCGCTTGGTTACTTCTTCGGCAGCTTTCCCGAAAACTGGCAGAATCTAGCCCTACTCGCGGTGGGGCTGCTGCTGATCGTCGTCGCCTGGTTTTTGCCATTCTTCAGCTGGCTGGCAAGAAACTACACGATCACTACCCGCCGCGTTGTGCTCTCCAGCGGCGTCTTCGTGCGGGTGCGTCAAGAGCTTCTTCACAGCCGAGGTTACGACGTCACGGTTCGCCAAACATGGATTCAGCGGATGTTCGGCAGCGGTGACCTGTTGATCAACGCCGGTCACGAGTACCCGGTCGTGCTGCGCGATATACCTTCTGTTGCACTTACGCAGGCTGCTCTGCATGACCTCATGGAGAACAACCAGAACGTGGTGTCGATGCGTCGTCAACGCGAAGAAGAGCATCCGTCAGACGAGACCACGGTCTGGGGAACGCGCTAAAGGCGCACGCCGCTTTCTAAGGCGGGATCGCCGCGCTTGGGGATAGATGCCTGTTGGCAACCCCCATCAGGTATGGTGCGCAGCGTGAAGATTTCAGTTATTGGTTGCGGATACTTGGGTGCCGTCCACGCATCGTCACTGGCGAAGCTTGGGCATGACGTGGTGGGCATCGACGTCGATCAGGCGAAAGTCGACTTATTAGCCTCAGCTCACGCTCCGTTCTACGAGCCGGGATTGCCAGAACTGCTCGAGGAAACCTTGGCTGCCGGAACGCTCGAGTTCACTACTGATCTCACCAGCGCCCACGACGCCACCGTGCATTTCATCGCTGTCGGCACACCGCAACAAGAGGGCTCGAACGCGGCCGATCTGCGTTTCGTCGATGCTGCCTTCGACGCGATAATTCCCCATCTGGCCCCCGGCGACGTCGTGGTCGGAAAGTCAACTGTTCCCGTCGGCACGGCTGAGCGCTTAGCCGCTCAGATCGAAGCCGTGGGAGCCCATCTGGCCTGGAATCCCGAATTTTTGCGGGAAGGTTACGCCGTAAAAGACACCATCAGCCCTGATCGTCTCGTGTACGGCGTACGCGCGGGCGATGACCACGCGGTGGCCATGCTCGACGAGGTTTATGCCTCGGTGCTGGCCCAAGACATCCCGCGTCTCGTCACCGACTTCGCGACCGCAGAACTCGTCAAGGTTGCGGCTAACGCGTTCTTGGCGACCAAGATTTCGTTCATCAATGCGATGGCCGAGGTTGCTGAAGTCACCGGTGCCGACGTCACCCAGCTGGCGGATGCCATCGGTTACGACCAACGCATCGGTCGCCGTTTCTTGAATGCCGGTCTCGGTTTCGGTGGCGGATGCCTCCCGAAAGACATCCGCGGATTCATGGCACGCGCCTCCGAACTGGGTGCCGGTGACGCGCTCAACTTCTTGGGAGAGGTAGACGCGATCAACCTTCGCCGTCGCGAGCGCATGGTCGATCTGTGTCGCGAAGTACTGGGCGGCACGATCGAGGGGGCGCGCATCGCCGTTCTTGGCCTAGCGTTCAAACCTGATTCTGACGACGTTCGTGACTCGCCGGCCCTCGACGTTGCGGCACGGCTGGCCGAGCTCGGTGGCCGAGTGCGGGCAACGGATCCTCAAGCGATTGAAACATCGCGCCGCATCCGGCCCGGTCTTGATTATGTTGAAACCGCGCTCGAGGCTGCTCAGGACGCGGATGTCGTCTTGGTGCTCACAGAGTGGCGTGAGTATCGCCAGATCGACCCCGCGGCGCTTGCGTCAGTCGTCGCGGTGCGCGCGATCCTCGACGGTCGAAACTGCCTGGACCCGGTGAAGTGGCGCGAAGCCGGCTGGGGCTACCGGGCGTTGGGGCGCCCCTAACGCATCCGCGCTCTCGAAAGAGTCTTCGTTTTCGACGTTCTGAGGAGTCTCGGAGCGTTCGGCGAACACCCACGTGCGATAGCCCCAAAAGCGAAAAATTGTGCCGAGCGCAAGGCCGATGACGTTGCTGGAGATGTTGTCTGCCAGCAATGAGGTGTAGCCCAAAACGTAGTGGGAGACCACGAGGCAGCTGAGCCCGATGGCGATGCCCCCAAGGCTCACGAGGGCGAACTTGAACCCTTCCTGAACCGGATGCTGAAGGGTCGTTCGACGAAATGTCCAGTAGCGGTTGCCGAGCCAGTTGGCCACGATCGCGACCGCCGTGGAGGCGATCTTCGCGAGGATTGGCCCTTCATGCAGCAGCTCGGGAGCGAGCACGGTCGTGCGCAAGATGTTGAAGATCGTGACGTCAATGACTACTCCCACGGCACCGACGAGTCCGAAGCGGCTGAGCTGAGTGATGAGTGAACGCACGAATCCGCCCGATAGATAAGCAAAGATAGAGGGAGCGGTGAAATTGTAGCTGCGAAGTCTTGCACGATCCTGATAATCAGTCAGGGCTACCTCTGGAGAGTTCATGTCAGTAAAAGTCGGAGTAATCGGTGGTGGCCAGCTCGCCCGCATGATGATCCCGCCCGCTATCAACTTGGGGATCGACATCCGCGTGCTGGCAGAGGCCGAGGGCTCTCCGGCCGCTCTCGCCGCAACGGCGGTTGGCGACTATCACTCAGTCGATGAAGTGCTGGCATTTGCTCGCGAGGTAGACGTCGTTACTTTCGATCACGAGCACGTACCGCAAGAGGTCTTGAAGGCGATGGTCGCGGAGGGAATCGCGGTGCATCCCGGCCCGCACGCGCTGCTTTTTGCGCAAGACAAGCTGCAGATGCGCCAACGACTCGAGCAGCTCGGGTTGCCGATGCCGGCGTGGGCCAAGGTCACGACTGTCGCCGACGTCGCGAGCTTCCTTGACGCCCACGATGGGGTTGGCGTTCTCAAGACGCCGCGCGGGGGTTACGACGGTAAAGGCGTCAAGATCGTTCGTGCCGCAGCGGACGCCGCAGACTGGCTTGCGGCTGGTGAACTCTTGATCGAAGAGCTGGTCGATTTCAGCCGAGAATTAGCACAGTCCGTTGCGCGCAATCCTTCAGGAGACGTTGCGTTGTGGCCGGTGGTGGAGAGCATTCAGCGCGATAGTGTCTGTGCTGAAGTAACGGCGCCGGCTCCCGGCGTGAGCTCTGAACTCGCTGACGAGGCAGCCGCGATCGCTCGCACGATCGCCGAAGGGCTCGACGTTACGGGCGTGCTCGCGGTCGAGCTTTTTGAGACAACGGACGGCCGAATCGTGATCAACGAGCTGGCGATGCGTCCGCACAACACCGGTCACTGGAGTATCGACGGATGCCAAACCAGCCAGTTCGAGCAGCACCTTCGTGCGGTTCTTGACTTACCCCTCGGCGCGACTGATTCGCGCGAGCCGTGGTCGGTCATGGTGAATATTTTGGGCGGACCAGTCGGCCAAGAACTCCACGAGCGTATCGGTGCCGCTACGCTCGCGTCGCCGGGAACCAAGATTCACGACTATTCGAAGCAATCACGGCCCGGCCGCAAAGTGGGGCACGTGACGGCGTCTGGATCCACTCTCGACGACGTTCGCGCCAACGCCCGCGCGGCCGCAGCGCAGTTCGACTAGTCGCACGGCGGCGGTTGCCCGCCGTGTGTTGAGAACAGTGCATCCAAAACCGGCAGATAGGATCCTCTTATGTCTTCACCGCTCGTCTCGATTGTCATGGGATCTGATTCCGATTGGTCCGTAATGAAGGGCGCAGCGGCGATCCTCGCTGAGTTCGATGTGGCCTGTGAGGTCGAGGTCGTTTCGGCTCATCGCACGCCCGATCGCATGATCGAGTTCGGCCGGCAAGCAGCATCCCGCGGCGTCAACGTGATCATTGCGGGAGCCGGTGGTGCCGCGCACCTTCCGGGCATGGTCGCATCCGTCACCACTCTTCCCGTTGTGGGCGTTCCGGTCCCTCTCGCGAAGCTTGACGGTCTTGACTCGCTCTTGTCGATCGTTCAAATGCCTGCCGGTATTCCGGTTGCCACGGTCTCCATCGGCGGAGCCACGAACGCAGGGCTACTGGCGCTTCGCATCATTGGCTCGACGGATTCCGCCGTTGCCGACAAACTGCAGGCCTACGCCAGCGGGCTCGAAGCAATGGTTGCTGAGAAAAATACCGCGTTGCAGCGACTGCTGTGAGTACTTCCAGCTCGTTGCGGGCTCCCGACGTCTCGTCGACGCCCGTCATGACCCGCCGGGCGTGGTGGTTGGTCGTGCTCAACATCTTTGTACCGGGGTCCGCCCAAATTTTGGCGGGCAGCCGCCGACTTGGCCGTTTCGCCGTGGTGGTGACGGCTCTCTTCTGGCTGCTGGTCGCGATCGCCATTGGCTTATTTTTCGGGGCTCGTGAACTTTTCCTGTCGGCCTTCACCAACGCTGTGGTGCTCGCTGTCGTCGAAGTCGTGCTGGTTGCGTATGTCCTGCTGTGGATTGTGCTCGCGATCGACTCGCTGCGGTTGGCCCACGTCAAGCGCGCGAGCGCTGGCTCTCGACCGTTTGTCGTCGCATTTGCTCTGATCGCTTTAGTGGCATATTCCGGCGTTGCGGTTGCGGCCGTCAACATCGTGGACTCTGCGCGCTCGACCATTTCAGAGGTATTCAGCAGCGCGGATTACGAAGAACCGAGCGACGGTCGCTACAACATCTTGTTGCTGGGTGGAGACGCCGGACCTGACCGGGTCGGCTTGCGACCCGACAGTATTTCCGTTGCGAGCGTGGATGCTGAAACCGGTGAGACAACGCTCATCGGCATCCCGCGCAACCTTGAATCGATTCCCTTCGTTGAGGGCTCGCCTCTCTACAATGACTTCCCCACGGGATACGACTGTGGCGATGAGTGCTTGATCAGCTACCTCTACACGTACGGCGAGGAGAACCCCGACCTCTATCCCGATGCTGAGGCCAACGCGAGTTCCGCCGGCGTCGAAGCGATGCGCGATGCTGTTGCCGGGGTCACGGGGCTTGACCTTCAGTACTACGTCCTCATCGACATGAAGGGCTTCGACGATCTGATCGATGCCCTCGGCGGAGTAGTCATCAACGTCACTGAGCGGCAGCCGATCGGCGGCGACGAAGACGAGTTCGGGCAGCCGATAAACGTGGATGGCTGGGTCGAGGTAGGCGAACAGCGTCTCGGCGGCTGGGAAGCGCTCTGGTACGCGCGGGCCCGTCACGGATCGAACGACTACGACCGCATGCTTCGGCAGCGAGAGGTGCAAGAAGCTATCTTGCGCCAATTCGAACCCACCAACATTCTGACGAAGTTCCGCAGCGTGGCGGATGCCGGCAAGCAAGTCGTGACGACCGACATTCCGTCGGTGATGCTCGGCCTCTTTACCGGCCTCGCCAGTAGCGCGCGGGACTTCCCGATCGCAACGCTCGAGCTATCGCCTCCCACGATTGATGTGGGAAACCCCGACTACGACTACATCAGGCAACTGGTGACCGAAGCGCTCGTGAGTTCAACTCCCGCCGAGGAATAGTCTGCGCCCTGCTCCCTGCGCCCTGCGCCTTACGCTGAGGTTGCGGTCAGCCGCAAAATCTACAGGTCAGCGTGTAGCTGCCACACTTTGTCGGCCGCGGCCTGCCAGGTGAAAATGCGGGAGCGGTCGAGGCCCCTGACGCTGAGTTGACGTTCAAGTTCGGCATCGTCGGCAACGTCGGCGAGAGTCTGCGCGAGCCGTTCGGGGTAGGTCTCGGGTGAGTTGCGGGGGACCGCAATGGCGGCATCTCCGCTCAGTTCGACAACGGCGGGGGTGTCGGAGTGCACAACCGGGGTGCCGAGTGAAAACGCTTCGAGAACGGGCAAGCTGAAGCCCTCCGCGATGCTGGGGTACGCGAAGATCGTGGCGTTGTTGAGGGCAACGGCAAGATCTTCATCGCCGAGCACTCCCAGGTGCCGCACGCGCTCAGGGCTGAGCCCGGCTTCGGCGATGGTGCGGGCAATATCGCGCTCGCCCCAGGCCGGAGGCCCGGAGATCAGGAGGGGGATGTCGGGAGCATCGGGGTGAGCCATCGCCTGAATCAGCGCCTCAAGGCCGGTGTGAGGTGCGAGAGTGCCGGTGGCCAGAATGTAGCGTTCGGGCAGTTCGAGGGCGAGAGCGCGGGCTTCAGCGTTGAAGGGCTGAGAGAGATGGCCGGTGGCGGCGCCGGAAATGACGCGCACTCGATCGCCGAAATTCATGATCTCGTTCAGTTCGCTCGCCACCGAGTGGCACGTCACGACTACGGCATCCGCATATTTATAAGCGCGTTTGGCCATCGCTTTGTTCCACGCGACCTGGCGACTACTGAGCGACTCGGGGCTGGTCCACGCGAGCAGGTCATGGATCGTCACGACGGTCTGGGTGCCGACGTCGTTAACCCGGTCATGGCGGGCGAGTGGGGCAAACAAGCTGGGGGAGTGTACGAGTCCTTTTCCCGACATCCGCGTTGCGGGGATGCTGGTGACGCCGTGTTGCCACGCGCGAACGAGAGCGTCGTGGCCGAGGCGCAGGGTGCTGAGTTCTGCCAGACCGGGGAATGTCTGCTCAATGTATTCCGCGCTGCTGCTGTTGTGGGAAACAATTCCTGTGACTTCGCAGTGGGGTGGTGCACCAACGATGAGCTGCTTGACCAGTTCTTCGGAATAGCGGCGTAGATTGCGCGATGCGGGCGCAGCAATGTCGTCGAGGACGACTCGCAGGGTGGTCATCGCCATAGGTTTCCTTTGTCCGTTAGTCGCACGCGGTGATTTTATACAGTCCGACGTCGCCGCTCGTATACAGGGGTTCTACTGCCTGTGAAGTTGCCAGCCGGGTGAGCCCGTCGAAGTTGTGTTCTTCGCCGTGCACCTCGCGAGTGCCAAAATCTAATGCGTACCCCACTTCGAGGGTCGCGAGAGCATCGCAAACGCTAGTGTAACTAGCCGCGTCGCGAAGTCGCTCGCCAATGAGCCGAGACTCGGCGCTGTCGAAGCCACCGACGTGGGGAAGCATGGCCTCGCGGTCGGCGATGGCGTAGACGAGCCCGGCGCCGGTCCACGGGCTGCCGGCCACGACGGCATCCTTCGGAACGTAGTCAGCCACGTGCTCGAGAACGTCTAGTTCGTCGGCGGTCAGCAGCGGCGCCTCGTAATCCTCGTCGTCGGGGTCGTCGGTGATGACGTAGTTGCTGCGAGCTTCGAGAGTTGCCACGTGCAGCGAATAACCCTGAGTCGCCAGCAGCAGCGCTACGGCCGTGATAGCGAGTGAGCGCTGCCGGGAACGTGCATCGACCTTCGCACTGACCTTCGTGGGTTCGCGCGTGCGAATCGCGTCGTATACGCGCACGAGGCCGAGCGTGGCGAGCGGAAGAGCCACGATGGGTAAAAGCGAACCCAAGCGGTGGCTATCCCCGTACCAGGTGCCGACAAGCAGCGACTGCAGCAGGGAGTGCGGCATCGCTGCTGCAGCGATGTACAAAATGCCCACGATGCTGAAGTTGAGAATCAACCAGCGCAGCAATGGCTGCTGCCGAAGCTGAAGAATGCCAACGATCACGAGCGCCGTCGCCACGATCGCTATCGGCAATCCGTTGGTTGCATTGGTGAGAACTTCACCGAGGGCTTGAGCGACCGTTCTGATCGGTTCCCACACGACGCTGACGCGAACGACGAGCCAGGCGCCGAGATAGGCGGCGAGCACGAGGGCAGTGCCAACCAGCAGCAGGCGGATCTTACGCGTTGACGCGTGCGCAGCGACGAGTCGCTTGTACATGCGGTGAGCTCCCACGACAACAAGGATGCTGCTGAGGGCGACAAAAGCCATGGTGGCGCTGGGGTGCGCGAGTGTGATTCCGGGAACTACACCGAACAGAGCGAACCAGGCGCGCGATGTGCGCATTTCTGGCTGGTCGCTCAAGCGAGTTGCGATCACCGCGTAGGCGAGCGCTGCGGGCAGCAGGCTGACGCCGAGTAAATAGGGATACAGCACGCCGAAGTCAACGAGGCCGTAGGGGAATGCACCGAATGCTGCCGAGAGAACGCCCGCCCCGACGATGGCGATCGCGCGCGGTCCGAGAATCGTGCGCACGAGAAAGACACAGCCGAGAGGCCAGTACACGGCACCGATGAGAATGGAGGTGAGGTTGATCGCCACGGGGATGCTGACGCCGGTGATGCTCGCGCTCGCCGCGGTGAGTGCATGCCAGCCTGCCGGATAGAACGTGCCCGCAGCTGGGTTCTCGATGTTGAATCCGCCGAGAGTGAGCGACGACGCGTTTCCGCTATCGAGTACGTACCTCAGGGCATTGAGGTGAAAGATGTTGTCGTAGGTCTGCGAGATGTTCTCGGGCTCGCCGAACGCAACGATGAAGCGCACGGTGATCGCGATGGCAGCCACTCCGATGCCGAGAGCCGCCCAGGTCAGAAGCCGAACGGGGGGATGAGCGAACGCGGGTTGCGGGCGCAGCCGGTGCCAGAGCAATCGGAAGACCGCGATCACGATGAGCAGCACCACTGTGGTGCCGGCGATGGGAGCGAGCCCCCAGGCGGCGCCGAAAAATGGTGCGGCAATCGACGCCAGAGTCACGGTAGTGACGGAGAACGCTGGGGCAGAGCCGAGCAGCGCTATTCCGCGCAGACCGAGCATTGCCGAAAGCAACAGCCCCGGCGCTATGCCAACCGTCAGTACGACCGCGAAAGCCGGGATGGTCTCCCACCAGGTCACTGACGCCCTCCGGGAGATGAATTGAAGCGCTGCACCCGGTAATCCTATCTATAGGAGGTAGCGCCGACCTGTAACGTGTGCAGAGCGCTTCGCTCGTCTAGGGTGAGTGTTGCCCTTCCCTTCGCGACAGTGAGATCGAGATACCGAAAATGCCGCAAGTTTCCCGTGTAGTCGCGGTGGTGGTGGCGTACAACCGGCGCGAACTGCTCATGGAGGCGTTGGCCGCCCTAGCCGCACAATCACGCACCTTGGATGCCATTGTTGTCGTCGACAACGCGTCAGATGACGGATCTGGTGATGCTGTCAGAGCATCCTTCCCTGCCGTTGATCTGGTCACTCTCGAACGCAATACCGGGGGAGCGGGCGGTTTCGCCGCCGGAATGGCGCACGCTCTTGAAGCACATGACCCCACGTGGCTCTGGCTCATGGATGACGACACGATTCCGACCCCGTCTGCCGCGGCCGAATTGGTTGCCGCTGTCGAGGCTCAGCCTGAAGTCACGATTGCTGGCTCTCGCGTGATCTGGACTGATGGCCAAGATCACCCCATGAACACTCCGCGCGAGAAGCCATTCGTGAGCGCGGCCGAAAAGTCGGCAGCGCAGGCGGCCTCAACGCTCGCCGTGCGTAGCTCATCGTTCGTGTCGATGTTTGTTTCTGCTGCAGCGGTGCGCCAATGGGGGCTTCCGGTAGCCGACTATTTCATCTGGAACGACGACTTCGAGTTTTCTACTCGACTCTTGCGCAGCAGCCGCGGCATTTTCGTGCCCGCCAGTGTTGTCGTGCACAAGACAAAGCTCCTCGGCTCCACCGACCTCGACCCCGGTGAGCGATTCTTCTTTGAAGTGCGCAACAAGGTGTGGCTGATGCGTTATTCGCGAGGCCTCAAGGCATGGGAGAAAGCGATGTACGGTGCTTCGAGCATCCGTCGCTGGATCCGCACGATTCGGCGCTCGCAGCAACGCCCGGTGCTCTGGGCAGGGTTGCGTCGCGGCCTCGCTGAGGGTGGGCGCACGCGCCCGGTGTCGAACACTGACTACTTCGCCGACCTGCCCGCAGTGGCTAATGCCGTTGCCCGCGTTGAAGCAGCACGGGAGTAGGCGTGGTCGATCACGAACGCGACTTCTCGTTGCTGTTGCCGATCTATTCGGGCGATCAGTCTGCCTTTTTAGAGCGCGCTTTTCGCAGTTGTCTCGATGATCAGACGCTGCAGCCCGCTGAGGTTGTAGTCGTGCAAGATGGTCCCATTTCTGCGGAGTTGAGCGCGACGATGATGCAGCTGATCGCATCGTCTCCGGTGCCAACGAAGTTGCTGGTTCTGGAGAAGAACCGCGGCTTGGCCCGAGCACTCGATGCCGGTCTCGCAGAGTGCTCCTTCGATGTGGTGGCCCGCATGGATGCTGATGATGTATCGCTGCCGACTCGATTTGAGAAACAGCGAGCGGCGATCGCCGGCGGCTTCGACCTGGTCGGTACCGCGATGTTCGAGTTCGCCGATGACGACGGCTCGGTAATCGGTAAGCGCATTCCGCCCCAGGGTCAAGAAGAAATCGCCCGGTACTCGCGCTTTCACGATCCGTTCAATCATCCGACGGTCATGTATCGCCGTTCCGCCGTGGCCGCTGCCGGTGGTTACATTGACGTCGGCCTCATGGAGGATTACTGGTTGTTCGCCCGCATGATTGATGCGGGCGCGCGCGTGGAGAATTTGCAAGAAGCCTTGCTGATGTATCGAGTCAGTGCGGGGGCGTATACACGCCGGGGCGGGCTCGGCCAGTTGAAGGCAGAGTTGCGCTTGCAGAGAGAGTTTAGAAAGCTGGGGTTCACCACCCCGTTGCAGAATGTTCGTAATGTGATTGTGCGCGGAGGTTACCGTCTGGTTCCTGTCGCGATTCGTCGTATCGCTTACCGTCGGTTTATAGCCCGCGGTTTCCACTCATAAAGGTTGTACTGTGACTCCTGATCTGCTCGTAGTTGGTTCTGGCTTCTTCGGCCTCACGATCGCCGAACGTGCCGCGAATGAGTTGGGCCTCAAGGTTCTTGTCATCGATCGCCGCTCGCACATTGGCGGTAACGCGTACAGCGAGGTCGAGCCGGAGACCGGCATCGAGGTGCACCGCTACGGGGCGCACCTCTTCCACACCTCGAACAAGCACGTGTGGGATTACGTGACTAAGTTCACGCAGTTCACCGACTACCAGCACCGGGTGTACACCAACCACGGTGGTGAGGTCTTTCCTCTCCCCATCAACTTGGGCACGATCAACCAGTTCTTCCGGGCAGCATTCGGGCCGGATGCTGCGCGCGCGCTGGTGGCAGAGCAAGCGTCTGAGCTGGGCGATGCCGAGCCGCAGAACTTGGAAGAAAAGGCCATCTCGCTGATTGGCCGTCCGCTGTACGAGGCGTTCATTCGCGACTACACCGCCAAGCAATGGCAGACGGCGCCGACCGACTTGCCGGCCGAAGTGATTAGCCGACTTCCTGTTCGTTACAGCTACGACAACCACTACTTCAACGACACCTACGAGGGTTTGCCTGTTGACGGCTACACCGCGTGGATCGAACGTATGGCCGATCACCCCAACATCGAGGTTCGTCTCGACACGGATTTCTTCGACGAGACTCAGCCCATCAACAAGAGTTCGATGGTCGGCCAGGTGCCGATTGTTTACACGGGACCGATCGATCGCTATTTCGACTTTGCCGAGGGCGAACTGTCGTGGCGCACGCTCGACTTCGAGCAGGAGGTGCTCGAGGTCGGAGACTTCCAGGGCACGCCCGTCATGAACTATGCGGATGCCGATGTGCCGTTCACGCGCATCCACGAGTTCCGTCATTTTCACCCCGAGCGCAACTACCAGTCAGAGAAGACCGTCATTATGCGGGAGTTCTCGCGGTTTGCCGAGCGCGAAGATGAGCCGTACTACCCGGTGAACACGGCAGAGGATCGCGATCGCCTCTTGGAGTACCGCAAGCACGCGGATGCCGAGGCCGGAGTGTTCTTCGGCGGCCGTCTGGGTACCTACCAGTACCTCGATATGCACATGGCGATTGCGTCGGCGCTGAGCATGTTCGAGAACAAGCTGCGCCCGGTGTTGCCACAGGCTTAGCGGCAGGGTGGCGACTGCGCTGCTGGGCTGGGCGGCGGCGGGGGAGTGCCGGCCGCTGGCCGTTAGATCTTTTCGCGCAGGCGTTCAAATACGAGGTCGTAGAGCTCGGCTACCCGCACACTGTCGCTGCGAAGCTCGTCGATTTCTTGACGAAGCTCGGCGATTTCCTTTTCGTAGTTGACGATCCGGCTGGCGAGGCCCGCGTCTTCACTGGAGTGCACGAGCACCTTGATGGTGTTCGCGGTGCGCGGCGCGAGCTTGTTGAGGATGCGTCCAATTAGGCGTTCCATGATGCTGCCTCCGGTTCAGTGTGGCTGGGATGCGATCGTCGGATGACGACAGTTGCAGTTCGCCGGCGACCGTGAGCGGTGCGCCGTGTTGCGGTGTGAAGAAGTTCTGCGGTGAGCCCGTGCGGCGCGATTTCAGAGTGCAACCAGTCGAGCGGGTAGTGCCACGTGAGCGGATTGTCTCCACGAAAGTGGGTTACCGAGTAGTTGGTGTCGAAGGTGGCGATCGCGAGGCTGTCGGGGTTCATCACAAGTTTGAGGAACAAGAAGTAGTTCGCTCGTCCCTCCTTGGTAAGCCCGGCGAGCACATTGGTGGCGTTGAAATGCCAGCTCGTACCTTGGGTCACAAGCTCGGCGCCGAACGTCAGTAGGTCTCGGCGGTCGTAAATATTGAGATAGCGGAAGTCGACCGCGTGGGAATCCTTCGTCTCTGTTTCGGCACGTGCGTGCGCGCGCGACAACGCTT
This sequence comes from Salinibacterium sp. UTAS2018, assembly GCF_004118935.1. Lineage (NCBI taxonomy): Bacteria > Bacillati > Actinomycetota > Actinomycetes > Micrococcales > Microbacteriaceae > Salinibacterium > Salinibacterium sp. UTAS2018. The sequence continues at coordinate 1,228,690 of NZ_CP035375.1, read as the reverse complement.
TATAGCTGTAGTCAAAGCCGATGACGTGGTGCCCAGCGTTGGAGATCGTGATGGCGTCTGCACCATCGCCTGTGCCCACGTCGACCACGGCAGAGCCGGGAGGAAGGGTGGCCAACACGGTGTCGAGTTCGCGGCGGTGGGAGCGAGCATCCGCGGCAGCTGAAGTGGAACCAGCGGTATGGCGCGATTCCCAAAACACGCGATTGGTGTTCTGCGAGCCGAACCAGTTCTCGAACCGTCGGCGAGTGTTCATGGGCGTGACAAACGCGAATGAGGGGTTCGGGATGCTCCACGCTGGTCCGTAACAAATCTCAAGCCAGGCTTCGGGGTTGGCGGGCCCCGGCATGCTGATGCCCGCGAACTCGATCGGCACCAGAGGAAGAAGTGACTCAATGGGCAGATTTCCGCGCACATGGATCGGCTGGCAGAACTCGTCGGCGCTGCGATAGAACGCGGTGAAGATATCGACGTAGTGGTCGATGCTGCCGTTCTCGGTGAAGTAGGTGAGTTGAAGGTGCGCGGTTGAGTGGCGCACGACGTCGTAGCCCAGCTCTTCTAGCTCTCGTTGCATCCGATAGCTGGCGAGCGAGATGTCGGCAGGGTCGCTGTGATCGAGCAGTACGCCGAGGTCGGTGTCGTCGTCGTGGGGAAGGATGTCGCCGTCACGCACTGCGCCCAAAAGCGTGCCGCCGGTGATGTAGGCCGTGTAGCCAAGCTCTGCGAGGTGGTCGAGAATTTCGTGGGTGTGCGCGATGAGGCGTTCACGAAACGAGGTATCGACGCCAGCGACGCTGACGCCCAGACGTCCCCACTTGTTAATGCTGAGCAGACGGCCTTCGGCGTCGCGCACGGAGACGGGTTTCGAACTGAGACCGAACCGCACGGCACCGCTCGCGAGAATCTCGCCGCTGCCAGAGTCCGCCACCTCGAGCTTGGTGGTACCGCTGAGGTAGGGCCGCAATGCGGGGGGCCAATCCAGGGCAATCTTATGGATGTCGGCGGTTGCGACAAGCTCGGTCGACCAGACGCGGTGACCATCAAAACGAATGTCTACGGCCTGCCCGCTGCCCTGAGCCTCGAACCGCAACTTTCTGCGCGATGCGGTGAGTGGAGTGGTCACAGACTTCCGAATCATTGGTGGCGAGCGCGCTCGCCGCGAGGCTTAAAAGGGGAACGTTGAGTGAACGTTCGGTACCTTTAGCGTATCGGATGCCCACCACTCAGCAGCAATAGCGGGCGGGGAGCGGATGTGAGCCATTCAGGGCCACTCAGAGCGCAACATGTTAAGGTGCTATTCGCCTGCATTCTTTGTGCAGCAGTCTCTCTGGTTCACACCACATCACTAAGAAAATCTAAGAAATGAAACTATTCTCCCGCTCGTCTTCGAATGATCGAGGATCATTTGCGAAGCGATTTGAGCAGGCGAATGGTCTCGAACTCGTCGCGAATGCGCTCGCTTCCTTCAGCGTTGTGTCGCTGCTGCTGGGTATCGAGCTGTGGTTGGCGCTCGCGGCCGCCGGCATCGCCTTTGCAGTTATCGTAGGTTTCGGATTGCCCGCGCTGCGCAAAGGCAAAGGATGGCGCCAATACGTAGGGCGCTTCGTGCTGTCTCGTGTGTTGATCCTGATTGCTATCGGCTACGCCTATGTGCGCACGAGTGATGAATTACTCGTGTGGGTATCCGTAGGCATCTTGAGTTTCTTGATCGGTACCGAGGTCAATTGCGCCAAAGTAGCCGCCGGCGCCATCCCCTATGGTGTAAATCTTCCTGGCGTCTCTGTACGCAACTACCCGCTCTTTAGAGTGAACTTCATCTTTCTGGTGAACGTCATCGCGATGTTCATTCTCGCGGCATTGGCATGGTCCGGAGTGAACCCGTGGATCGGAATTGCGGTCACCCTCGTCGCTGCCGTGCCGACGAGCATTTCTCTCTTGGATGGCATTCTTCGCGTGCGAAGCCGCCGAATCGCGGAACGCCAATTGCCTTCTGCTCTCGCAGCAGTCGCCCCGACGTTCGCGGTGCACTGGGACGCGCCGGCGAAGACCGACTACCAACTCGCGATGTGGCTGCCCTACCTTGAGCGGTTGAATAAGCCATTCATCGTCGTGGTCCGCAATCGAGCGTCGTTCATCGCGGCTTCCAAGCTCACGACGGCGCCAGTGCTGCTACGAAGCGTCGTCGCGGATATGGATGGCGTGATCGCATCCACTCTCAAAGCTGTGTTCTATGTCAATTCAAATGCACGTAACGTGCACATGGCGCGCTACACCCACCTCACTCACATTCAGCTCCTTCACGGTGAGAGCGATAAAGCTCCAAGCTTCAACCCGGTCCTCCGCATGTTCGATAAGAACTTTGTGGCGGGCCAAGCGGCTATCGATCGCTTTGCCCGTGCCGGTATCGAGACGGCTCCGGGGTGGTTCTCGATCGTGGGGCGGCCGCAGGTTGAGAACATCGCCGTTGCGGGTGAGGCCACCGATCGCAGCGGGCACAAGACCGTGATGTACGCCCCCACTTGGGCTGGCTATTTTGCCGACTCGAACTATTCGTCGTTGCCGATCGGTGTCGCGGTAGTTCAAGCTCTTCTTCAACGCGGAGCTCGCGTGGTGTTCCGCTCCCACCCGTACACAGCGGTCAACGCGTCGCACGCGGCGGAAGCAGAACGCATCGTGGAACTGCTTGCTGCCGATCGAGCCGCGTCAGGACGCGAACATTTATGGGGCCCCGCTGCCGAAAAAGACCTATCGACGACGGAATGTTTCAATATCTCCGACGCTCTGATCTCAGATGTCTCGAGTATCGTGCCTGACTTCCTTTACTCCGAGAAGCCATTCGCTATCGCGGCCATCGCTGCCTCAGAGGACTTCGTCGAGGAGTTCCCTTTAGCTAAGGCTTCCTACTTGCTTGCGCGCGATGGCTCCAACATCGAACAAGTGCTCGATGAGTTGCTTGTAAATGACTCGTTGCTCGACGAACGTCGCAATTGGAAGAAGTACTACTTAGGCGATTTTGCGCCCGAGGGCTACGTCGACGTGTTCCTTAACGAGGCCGGCAAATACGTGTAAAGATGCTCGCGTTTGCTTCGCTTTTTCCGTCTGTTCACCGTCCGTTCACGTTAGACTCATCCGCAGGCTCGCCGTCGCGGGTGCTGTCGTGGGGTTAGAGGAGTTATTCCGTATGTACAGTCTCATTCTCCTTAATGGAGGTGTTGGAGCGCGGCTTGGGGCCGATTCGCCCAAGCAGTTCCTTAAGGTTCACGGTATGCCTGTCTTGGTCTATTCGTTGGTTGCGGCCAACGAGGTGCCAGAGATCGACCAGGTCGTTCTCAACTACCCCAGTGGCTGGCTCGACGAGGTCAAAGCCATCGTGCGCGACTACGCGATCACCACGACGGTGACCTATGTAGAAGCTGGTTCCTCTCGCCATAACTCGGTCGCCCGCATGGTTGATGCCTGCACCAACGATCGTGTTCTCGTTCACGAGTCCGCTCGCCCCATGGTGACAGTCGCTGATTTCGCCGAGCTCATCGCAGCGCCGTACGACAACTGCAGCTTTATGTCGCCGATCTCATTCACGGTGGCGCCGGTTGACCCGGTGACCAAGCGAGTCACGGGTTACCTCGAGCGCGACGGCCTGCGCAACGTGCAGTTGCCGCAAAAGTTCTTGCGCGCAGACTTGAAGGCCAGCCACGACTTCGCTGTAGAGCGTGCGGCTGAATACACGGAAGACGCAACGCTCGTTGCGGCGGCCGGTCATGACGTTTACTTCATCGATGGCGATGAGAGCAATCTCAAGGTCACAGGGCCCGTCGATGTCCAGATTGCGAATGTGTTGTTGCGGAGTAGGCAGGATGCTGATGAATAAGACGGTTCTGATCACGGGAGCGTCTAAGGGCATTGGCCTTGCAACGGCGCGCGAGTTCTTGACGAACGAGCCCACGGTCTCAGACATCATTATGTTGGCTCGCGAGAGCGATCACTTTGTTGAAAACGTAAAGTGGCTCGAGACGTTAAACGACCGTGGCGTAAGAATCCACACGTACAACGTGGACTTGGGGGATCGCCAGCAGATTATCGCAGCGATGGCAGAGATCAACGCGGCGCACCCGAAGGTCGACATTCTCGTCAATAACGCGGGCTATACCAACCCGGTTGCGTTCCAGCAGGTCGAGTTCGAAGACTTCGAGAAGACGATCATGGTGAACGTCTACGCACCATTCACGGTTATTCAAGAACTCCTTCATCACGGCAACAAGTTCGATGCGATTGTAAACATCGCGTCGACGGCGGGCATCACTGGCCGTGCCGGGTGGCTAACCTATTCGGCGTCCAAGGCGGCGGTCATCAACATGAGTGACGTGCTGCGCGAGGAGCTTGCCATCTATGGAACCCGCGTTGTGTCGTTGTCTCCTGGTCGTTGTGCCACAGATTTGCGCAAGACGCTCGCTCCGGATGAAGATCCATCGACGATCATGCAGCCCGAACACGTGGCTTCGATTGTTCGAACGATGGTTTCGGGTGTCGGGCAATACCTCGACAGCGCGAACTTGGTAGTCCGCCAGTAAAGGTTTGAGATGTTGTACAAACCCTGACTGCCGTCAGGGTTTGTGGCGTGCACGGGTGGAGGGTGTGTTGTGAAGACTGAATCAGAATTGCGTACGGTCATGGTTATTTTGGCCGGTGGCATCGGTGTGCGGGCAGGTTTGGGAATGCCTAAACAACTGGCTCGCATCGCGGGAAAGACAATCCTTCAACACACTCTCGAGGCCGTGCACAGCTCGCCCGAGATCGACGAGATCATCATCATGATGGAACCCGATCACCTCGAAGCGGTCGAAACTATCCGTGAGTCGGGCCAGTTTCCTAAGCTGACTCGTGTTCTGGCCGGCGGCGCTACTCGCAACGACACGTCGCGGAAAGCGATCGAGGCCCTCGGCGACGACGAGGTGAAGGTGCTCTTCCACGATGCGGTGCGCCCGTTCGTGAGTCACCGCATCTTGAAGGATTGTGTGGAGGCGCTTGACACCTATAAAGCAGTCGACGTAGCTATTCCGTCTGCAGACACGATCATTAAGGTTGCCGGGAGCGGTCGTAAGATTCGTAAGATTCCGCCGCGCGACCGCCTTCGCCGAGGCCAGACTCCTCAGGGCTTTCTGCTGTCGACGATCCGCGAGGCCTATGACCGTGCGGTTCTCGATCCGGAGTTTGCTGCCAGCGATGACTGCTCTGTGGTGTTGAAGTATTCGCCAAAGGTGCCCATCGCGGTCGTGCTCGGTGAAGAAGAGAACATGAAGGTCACGGCCGGCATCGATATCTTCATTGCCGATAAGTTGTTTCAGCTGCGTTCCGCTGATCACAGTTCTTTGGATGCTGCTGAGCGCGAAGAGCAGTTGTCAGGCAAGACCATGGTCGTGTTTGGCGGTAGCGCCGGTATTGGGCGTGGAATCGTCGAGGCGGCGGAGAGCTTCGGCGTCAATGTTGTGTCCTTGAGTCGCTCCACGACCGGCACGGCAGTAGAAGATCGCGAATCGGTAGCCGCAGCTCTCGCGGCAGCGCAGGCTGAATCCGGCCGCATCGACTACGTGGTGAACACCGCTGGTGTTCTCGAGTTGGGCAGCCTCGAGCAATTCTCTCCGGAACAGGTTCGCAATATCCTTGACGTCAACCTGCTTGGCCCGGTGATCATCGCGCAGGAGTCCCTGAAATACCTACGTGAGACCAGCGGACAGCTCCTGTTCTTCACTTCGAGCTCTTACACCCGAGGTCGTGCCAATTACGGCATGTATTCCGCGACAAAGGCAGCGACAGTCAACTTGACTCAGTCGCTGTCAGAGGAGTGGACCGACTACGGAGTACGGGTCAACTGCATCAACCCGGAACGAACGAAAACACAAATGCGCCTTGATGCGTTCGGCGAAGAACCAGAGGGTTCGCTGCTCGAGCCCATGCAGGTCGCAAACGCTTCAATCGATGTGCTTCTGGGCGACCTCACTGGCCAAGTAATCAACGTGCGGCGTCACGGGAGCGTATAGCGGATTAACGGCTTGTCGCCATTTCGCGTTGCTCTCGATAGTTCCTAGCGTCACACATGGTGTTGGACGCTAGGAACTATCGATATCTAGCGCCGACGGACTCGACGTAGGAGAGAGCGGAAACGTGTCTTAATTCCCGCTAACAGGCGGCGCTCGAACGGCTCAGCAAGATAAGCCATCCGGTCCTCCACGCGTGCTATCGCAAGTTGCACACCCTTGACTTGTGCAGGAAGGTCGGTAGGTTCCTTCGCCGGAAGCATTTTCGTGGGGTCAATCGGAGGCACATAACCTCCAAAACGCCGGCCCGCCTCGCTACCGGGCCCTTGGCGCAACCACCGCAGGCGGGAGAGAAGATCAGTGACGCCATCCTCGCCGTAGGCAGTTCCTACCGGCGCCGGAAAACTCACCTTCGAGATTTTTGCATCGTACTCGGGATTGCTCTTACCGTCTTGGTGAATGTTTTCGATCCCGTTTCGGTTCAAAAAATCCACGTAATTTCGAAAATTCTCAGGTACGGCGGCATTGAAATCTGCAAAATCAACATCGTCGTATACGCGCCGGATGTCAAGATCTTGAGGTAATTCCGGCATCGTGAGGTGTGGAATTTTGTGATGCTGCGCGAGTTCGAGTGTCCTCGAGTCCCAGGCGAAGACTACAGCTGGAGTGCCGCCCAAAAGTGAGACCACGTTTCCGTGGATACGAGATCCGAAGGTGAAATCTCTTTCGCCGAGGTAGGCCGCCCAAGTAGACGGGTCTAAAAAGAACCGAACTCTGTCTTCTCGGTAAAGAGGGTGATCGGGATGGGTCGGGATCGCGCCGCGAACGTTGTCAGCAGCACCCCAAACCATTTGTTCAAGTTCTTTGTTGCTCTGAGGAACGAATACAAGGTTCGGGTACAGTTCCGCATGCCGGCGAACGAATTCGTCAGCTCCCGCAATTGCCATCGGGGTGTTGAATGCGAGCAGCGATTCGGCAGAGATCCGCTCTACCTTCTTGCTTATATGCAAGTTTGGCCCAGCGTCATAGAGAGACGGGCAGCCAATGACGTCGATGGAATCGGCAGGCAGGCCGATCCCGGTAAGGTATTTTTTCGTCATGTCACCGCGCACGCCAATCGACGCGGACTTGTCGAGCACGGCCTTGACGAAATCACGACTCGCGTCGTTGACAGTTTCGATCTCCCCGAAAGGGTTGCCTGTCACATCGAGTTGCGACCCTGCGCCAACTACGGTCACGGGAATATCCAACCGCTCGATGAGGCGGGTGAGTCGCCGCAACGGTCCAACGAACTCAGGGCGGAAGGCATTCGCGAGGGGAACGACAAACGATTCGAACTCATTATTGATTCGGTCGACGTACTCGTCCGTGGGATTCGTCCGCTCTGACAGAAGCGAGTCTGAGACGGCTTCCACGCCGGGTACCGAGATCGCACGCGTAACTGCGTTACTAAAAACCAGATTTCCGACGTTTGTGCCGAAAACCGCAAAGCGCGATGAGGCGAGTGACGCTTCCGGGCCCAAAGCGACGTTCGGGCTTTTTCCGCTTCGAATAAGAATTTTGCGCACTAGATTTCCCCGAACTTTCGCGACGTATGAATCCTCACGACAATACCGGAGATTTGTAAGTCAATAGGGGAGGTGCATCGACCGCTCACGACCCGCCGGGCTCCTTTCATTTGGAGGCGGGGTTGTCGGTGTTATCATGAGGGAACTGAGTTTTAGTTGCAAGAGTGGTCGGCCCAATCGGGGAGCGTCGCACTGCAATAAGCAGAAAACCAGTCACCTAATCAACCGCTCGATCTGGCCGTAACCGCCCAGATCGAGCCGATTGCGAGCGAGATCTTTTGTCTGAAAATTCGCGCCCACTTTGGGTATTTAACTCCGCGAACACGTTCGCTGGGAACCCGAAGTGGTTATTCCTTCATGTCGCGAAGTTCCGGCAAGACATCGATGCGCATTGGCTTTGTGACTCGATGGCTACAGTCCGAAAAATACGTAAGTTAGGGTTCAGCGCGTCGACTTTCGAGTCAGCCGCGGGCCAGCGCGCTCAACACCGGGCATCGGTCTTCGTCGTCGATCAGGTGAAGGAGCGGATTCCAGCCCTCCTCGAGGACGCGTTGCTTCTGAACCTTTGGCACGGTGTAGGCGTGAAGGCCATCGAGCGCGCGAAAGGTGTCGGGTACGCGAACTGGCGCATCGCCATGAAGTACATTCGCAACAACCAGCACTTTCGTAACCAGCAGCTCTTTCTCGTCTCTTCGCCGCTTATGGAAGAGCATTTTCGGGAGCACGTAAGTCTCCCAGAGAGCGACGTTATCCGCGCTGGCTACCCTCAGAATGTCTACAGGACCGCTCATGGGGCTTTTTCGAGCTACGACCACAATGTCCGCTACCGCAAAGGTTTAACGCCGGACGCTCGAATCGCGGTTTACAGCCCCACTTGGCGGCCAGGGCAGAGCGTCGGCTTCCTGCGGGAAGCTTTTCCCGACGTGGGAGCATTGATCGAGGTTCTGGAAAAAGAGAACACTCTTCTCATCGTTAAAATGCACCCCCGCTTGTCCGAGGACCCTGACTTCGTTCGGATGAAATCTCACTACGCTTCGTGCAAAAATTTGCTGTTTTGGGATAACGCAGACGACATCTATGAGATGTTTGGGGACATCGATTTAGCCATCGTTGACTACTCATCGATCCTCTACGACATGCTCGCCGCTGGCGTCACGCGGGTCATCCGCTACGTTTTCGATGCAGAGCGATTCGAAGAAAGTATCCGACCGGATTTCTCCTATGACGAGCTGTCGTGTGGGGTGAAAGCTACATCGTTCGAAGATCTGTTGGCAGCGCTTCAGACAGACCCTGTGGTCGATGCGGATGAGCGTCAAAAGCTCATCAGCCTGTTCTGGGACTATTCGACCCCGGATTCTCTGGAGCGGATAGTGGATGCTGCACTAAGCTTTGTGCCGCGGAACGTTGAGCTTCCGACCCTCTATTCGTTCGATATCTTCGACACCGTAATTCACCGTCGTGGAGTTCAGCCGAATAGCGTTTTCCATCTCCTGCGCCAGAAAATGCGCAGCTCGGACTTGCCATTCCCGCAAGCTCTCACCAACAGATTTCCTGTGATTCGTATGGAGGCTGAAACGTCAGCCCGAATCCACTATCGCCGTCAGGAAGCGAGACACGTAACCGGTGAACTCGAAATTCAGCTTTCCGACGTTTACGAGCGAATCGCAGGGTTGTATGGGCTGAGCCCTGACCTCGTAGAAGTGCTGAGCGGTTGGGAAGTTGAAGCAGAAATCGAGAGCTGTATTCCCGACGTAGCCACGGTCGAAGAGATACGGCAGCTGTTAGCCGATGGGCAGGAGGTCGTCTTGATTAGCGATATGTATCTCCCCAAGGGCGTAATAACAGAAATGCTGGCGAAGGCAGACCCGATGCTGGCAAGCCTCCCGTTGTATTTGTCGAGCGACCAGAAGGTGCAGAAGTCGACTGGCAACCTCTACTTGCGAGTGTACGAAGATCTGAAGTATGACTACAAAGAGTGGATTCACACCGGAGACAACCCGCACGCCGATATCAAGGTAGCCGAGCGTCTCGGTATCACTACGCGGGCTCGCGAAACGCCGCGCCTTTCAGGGTACGAAGCCGCCGCCGCTCGATTCGGCGAGAGTTACGACATGTACTTGGTCGCGTCTATGATGCACGAGGTCGCGACCGACCCCAACATCGCTGATGTGGAGCGGTTCGCGTATTCCTATGTTGCTCCCTATCTGGTGCCTTACGTCGACTGGCTAGTTTCGGACGCCTTAGAGAGGGGGATCGAGTGCCTTTACTTCATCTCGCGCGACGGGCATCACCTGAAGCGTATTTGTGACGTCCTAATTGAAACGCGAGGGCTGAGCCTAAAGACTCGGTATATCTACGGTTCACGCACTGCTTGGCGTCTTGCTTCGCAAATTGACGAGTTGGATGATGACACATTCCGGGTGCATGGTAGCTTCAGCGGGGTCACTACGCCGCAGGCATTGTTCGATGTTGCGCGCATGGATCGCGAAACGTTCTTGAGTTTCTTTCCTGAGTTCAGCGAGATGCTCGAAGAGTCGATGCTGACCGCCGAAGTCATGGCAGAGATCCGCAACACGCTGGAACTTTCCGAGAGTTTTCGACGCCATCTTCTTGCACGCGGTGCGGAGGATCGCGAGTTGGCAACTCGCTATCTTGCTCAAGAGATTGACCCCACCGAGAATTTCGCTTTCGTCGAGTACTGGGGGCGAGGCTATACGCAAGACTGCCTTGCGCGCTTGCTCACAGCCACATTTGGTCGAGAAATCGAGACGAAAATGTACTACGCGAGAAGCATCAACCCCAGCGCAGGGCTGTCTACTCGATACAACTTCACGGCCGCCAATTTCAATTTTCTAGCGATCGAGGCGATTTTTGCCAACCTTCCCTTTGGCACCGTTGAAGGCTACGCCGAGGATGGGGATCGAATCGTGCCAATCGCAAAAGCGCGGGACAATGATGTTCGTTTGCACGACGCGCTTGATGTGCAACTCGTCGAGTTTGCACGCAAATATGGCAGTCAGGATTTCTTCGATCGTCCCTTAGCAAACCAAGATCTGTTCCGATTCGGTTTCTTCTACTACCGCACGCGTCCTACAGACCCGATGTTCGTAAAATATCTGGCGCCGTTGAAAGACGCTGTAGGTTTGGGCAGCGAGGAAATAGAATTTGCGCCCGCTTTCACCTTAAAATCTGTCGTCCCTATTCTCAAGGGGAAAGCGATCGAGGATATGACGAGATCAAAAGAACTCTCGTTGGCCCGCACTTCTCCCGTCCTAAAAACCGCTCGTGACGGCGCGCGCAAGTTTGTTCCAAAGAGCCTTAGACACCTCTTGATAAGAGTGGCGCGATCATTGGTCAAGTTCTTCGCAGCTATCGCTAAAACTTCAAAAAGGCTTGTTCCCATGGATTTTGCGAAGGACTCACCCGCTGTTGCAGGTCTTGACCGAGATCCACGAGTCGCGGGGTCTGGTTCGATCACGTAGTCCATCTGTAGTGTTCATTGGCGATACGGGGGAGTCTCGCGCCGAGAGTTCACGTAAAGTTCGTGTTCTTCTGACGTGAAAATGGGGCTGATGAGGGCGGGGCAGGGCACACTAGAAGCACAATGACTTCGAGTTCTCTGCCTACAACAATTCAACATGCGGTCTTTCCCGAGAAGCACGTTGACGAATTAGTCGCGCTCTATGTGGATGCCGCAGATCGCGACACGGTGTCGATCACCGGTCGGCACTCTGTAACGGTCAGCGCCGGCAGTGCCGTCTCGCTCGCTACCTACTTCAATGCGTTCCCTGCCAGCTACTGGCAGCGCTGGACAACCGTGCAGCATGTCACGGCCAGACTGGCCCTAAGTGGACGGGGCACCGTCTCCGTCATGCGTTCGGATCACACCGGGGCAATCCACACGGTCGATCAGAGCGCGGTCGATGGCAGCGAGACTCTTGACTTTCGGCTGCCGCTGGCGTCGTTCGTCGAGGGCGGCTGGTATTGGATCGACCTCGCAGCAGACAGCGAACTGCAGCTGCTGAGCCTGAACTGGACGGTCGATGAAGCGCCTGTCACGACGGGCAAGGTGTCGCTCGGCATCACGACATTCAACAAGCCCGACTACTGCGTCGCGACTCTCGAAGTGCTCGCGGGTAGCCCGGAGATTCTTCCGGAAATCGACAAGATCTTTGTCATCGATCAGGGCAATAAGAACGTCGCGAGGCAAGAGGGATACACCGAAGTGGCGGCGGCCTTGGCAGACCAGCTGCAGATCATCCGCCAACCGAACTTGGGCGGATCGGGCGGATTCTCGCGCGGCATGATGGAAACCCTCGACAGTCCCGATTCCTCTTTCGTGATGTTGCTCGATGACGACGTCGAACTCGAGCCTGAGAGCATCTTCCGCGCAGCGTGGTTCGCTCGATTCTGCGTGAGCCCCACTATCGTGGGCGGCCACATGCTCGATCTCGGCAAACGGTCGGTGCTGCACGCCTTCGCCGAAGTCGTCGACCGAGACACCTTCATGTGGGGGCCGGCTGATCGCGCCCACGAACGCCACGACTTCGCTGCCCAGTCGCTGCGAGCAACTCCCTGGCTGCACAGCAGACAGGATGGCGACTACAACGGATGGTGGATGTGCCTCATCCCCACCTCGGTTGTTCGCGAGATTGGGCTGTCACTGCCGGTGTTCATCAAGTGGGACGACGCGGAGTATGGATTGCGGGCGCAAGAAGCCGGTTTTCCCACCGTGTCACTACCCGGTGCGGCGCTCTGGCACATTTCCTGGGGCGACAAAGATGACACCGTCGACTGGCAATCCTATTTTCATGCGCGAAACCGACTCGTTGTTGCGTTGCTGCACTCCACGGCGCAATCGCCTTCGCGGTTGCTGGGCGAGTTCAGAAAGATCGACATCAAGCACCTGATCTCCTTCCAGTACTACCCCGCAACTCTGAGAAATCAAGCGTTCCGCGACGTGCTCAACGGGCCAGAAGCGCTGCACGAGCTCATGCCGACAAAGTTGCAGCAGCTTCGAGCACAGGCGAGCGATTTCGCCGAGATGCAGCATTACCCCGCGGCAACGATTCCTTCTAGCCGCGACGGTCGACAGACTTATGGCGAAGATGCGCCGCCGCCCTTGGGCGCTGCTGCATTAGGGCTCTTCACTGCGCGAGCGCTACTGCGCCACTGGTTTACCGACGTTCCCGCCGACCTTCGGCGCCAACCGCAGGCTGAACTCGCCAAGCGTGAGGCAACCTGGTGGAGGGTTCCGCTGCTCGACAGCGTGCTGATCGATACCGCCGATGGCAAAGCAGCCTCGTGGTACCGGCGCGACCGCTCCACCTTCCGCCGTTTGTTCAAAGAGAGCATCTCGCTCAATCGGCAACTAGGGCGGGAGTGGAAGACTCTGCAAAAGCAGTACCGCGATCACGCCGCAGCCCTCACATCAGTAGAGGCGTGGACGGAAACAGTGAAGCGTTGAGTGCCGCAGCGTAAGCCGCACTAGGATTGTGACGTTGTAATGGCGCGAGCCCCCGCTCGTGTGCCAGGGAAACCCGCGAAAGAGAGCAACAGCTTGTCCGCTACCGGAGATATCGACCTGACGGGGTACACCACTCCAGGTCGTGGCAGAGGGCTCCTCGACGTGTTCCGGCGCAGCTACCTGCTGCGCCTGTTGGTGCGTAAGGGCGTTTCGACGCGGTACCGCAACTCAGCGTTCGGCTGGGGCTGGTCGTACGTTAAGCCGCTGAGCCAGTACATGATCTATTTCTTTGTCATGGGCATTGTGCTTGGTCGCTCTCGTGGCATCGATAACTTCGCGGTGTATTTGCTCGCCGGGATCATCGTTATCAACCTCTTCAACGAGGCGTTCACTAATGCCACGACGTCAGTGGTCGACAATAAAGCGCTCGTCAAGAAGATCTATTTGCCGCGGGAGCTCTTTCCCGTCGCGGCCGTGATCGTCGCGTTCATCCACTTCTTGCCGCAGGTCGTCGTTCTTTTGATCGCGACCATTCTCACGGGTTGGCAACCCGGCATCCTTGAGATCGCGGCAGTGCTACTGGGCGCTCTGATCGTCATCACGTTCTCCACCGGTCTTGGCCTCATTTTTGGCGCGGTCAACGTGTCGTACCGTGACGCTCAAAACCTCGTCGAGATCATCCGAATCTTTGCTACCTGGGCGTCGCCCGTTCTTTACGGTTACGACAGCATCGCTGCTGTACTGCCGGGCTGGCTTTACGAAATCTATATGCTCAACCCGCTGACGTCTGCGGTAGAACTGTTCCACTACGGATTCTGGTTCTCCTCCACCGGTGGAGCGCTCCCGACGCCGCCTGACCTTGTGCGCAACTCACTCCTCGCTCTGCTTCTGGCAGTGATCGTAACCGTGATCGGTCAGATGGTGTTCCGCAAGTTCGAACGACGATTTGCGCAGGATCTCTAATGACACAGCCACTCACCACGACCGACAATCGCCCCAGCATCATCGTTGACGGCGTCAAGAAGACTTTCCTGCTTCGTCACACGCACTCGTTCAAAGAAGCGTTCATCGCGTGGACGCAAAAAAAGAAGATCTCATCGTCGTTCGATGCGCTCAAAGACATCAGCTTCACCGTGCAGCCTGGCGAGTCCGTCGCTATTCTCGGCTACAACGGCTCGGGAAAGTCCACGCTTCTTAAACTCATCTCTGGAGTGCTGGAGCCTGACGCTGGCCGCGTACGCACGCTGGGTCGAGTCGCCGGGCTTATCGAAGTTGGGGCGGGATTCCATCCCGATCTTTCGGGTCGAGAAAACGTGTACCTCAACGCTGCCATTCTCGGTATGAGCAAGAAAGAGATCGACGCTCAGTTCGACAACATCGTTGCGTTCTCTGAGATCGAAGAGTTCATCGATAGCGAAGTGAAGCACTACTCCTCAGGAATGTTCTTGCGGCTTGCGTTCTCGGTTGCGATTCACGTGCAACTCGACGTATTGCTTGTCGACGAGATTCTGGGCGTCGGTGACGCTCCGTTCCGCGAAAAGTGCCGCAAGAAGATTCGCGAACTCGTTGACGAAGGCAAGACAATGGTCGTCGTTAGCCACGACACCAAGACGGTTCGCGAGCTCTGTGACCGCGGCATCGTAGTGAAGAAGGGCAAGAAGATTTTCGACGGCCCTGTTAATGAAGCGGTCGACGTGCTCAAGGCATCCACTCGCTAGATTTTCTGCTGAGCGCGGCAGCACGCTGCTGTTCGTTGCAGCATGTACACAGCGCCGCCCGCGAAAGCAGGCGGCGCTGGTGTCGTCTTAGGCCGTACCGATGACCCGATACGTGGCATTCGGCCACTGCGCGGCAGAACTCACGCGGCGACCATCGATAAAGGTGCGGATGCCGGGCAGCTGTTCCTCGGTCAGAGTGCGGTACTCGGCGTGGTCGGCCTGCACTACGACGGCATCGACAGACTCGCCCCAATGGAACGGCGCAAAGCCGAGTGCACCAAGTTCGTCGTCGGTGTAGAGCGGGTCTTGCACGCTTACGACGGCTCCACGGGCTTCGAGAGCGGCGACAGTCGGGAATACGCCCGAGAACGCCGTCTCTTTCACACCGCCGCGGTAGGCGGCACCCAGTACCGCGACGCTCTGGCCAGTGAGGTCTCCATGGGCGCCCTCGAGCATCCCGACCGCATATTCGGGCATGCCTGCGTTCGCCTCGCGAGCGGCACGGACGACGGTAGCGTCGGGGTCGTTCCACAGGTACAGGCGCGGGTAGACGGGAATGCAGTGCCCACCCACCGCGATACCCGGCTGGTGGATATGGCTGAACGGCTGCGAGTTCGTCGCCTCGATTACCTGGTAAATGTCGATGCCGGTTTTGTCTGCAAAGCGAGCGAACTGGTTAGCGAGACCGATGTTGACGTCGCGGTAGGTGGTCTCGGCCAGTTTGGCGAGCTCGGAGGCTTCAGCCGATCCGAGATCCCAGACGCCGTTGGGGCGCACGAGGTCGGGGCGGTCGTCAAAGTCGAGAACAGCGTTGTAGAAGTCGGTGGCGCGAGCGGCGCCTTCGGCGGAGAGCCCACCGATGAGCTTCGGGTACTTGCGAAGGTCCTCAAAAACTCGACCCGTCAGCACGCGTTCGGGCGAGAACACCAGATGGAAGTCTTTGCCCTCGGTCAGGCCAGAGACCTCTTCAAGCAGCGGCTTCCAGCGTGTACGGGTGGTGCCCACCGGCAGGGTGGTCTCGTAGGAGACCAGCGTGCCGGGGGTGAGGTGTTCGCCGAGCGAGCGGGTCGCGACATCCATCCACCCGAAGTCGGGGTTGGCATCGTTATCAACGAAGAGGGGCACAACGAGTACCACGGCATCGGCGCCGGGGATAGCGTCGGCGTAGTCGGTGGTTGCGCGCAGCTTGCCGGCCGGCACAAGTTCGCTCAGGTGTTCCTGCAGGTGAGCTTCCCCCGGAAACGGCTCGATGCCCTTATTGATGAGATCAACGAAGCTGGCATTGATATCGACGCCAACGACTTCGTGGCCCTTCGAGGCGAATTGAACGGCCAAAGGGAGGCCAATTTTACCGAGGGCAACTACCGCAATTTTCACGAAACCGAGTCCTTAGAGTTGTGTGACGCAACGCTTACGCGCGGTCAAGTCTAAAGCGCAATGGTGCTAGATGCTGGTGGTTATCCCGCCGTCCATATTCGCGTTCACTCAGCGTTCACGCAGTGTCTTACCCTGTGCCCGTCGGCGCGGCAGTTCAGCAGCGATGAGACGGTATTCTCGGGGGAGCGCAATTCGGCGCGCACCCTCCATGAAAGGTCTCCCATGATGCTCGTGCAGCAGCAGGAAACCTCTGTCGTCGAGGGTGCGTAAGGGCGTTATGCGCATAGCGATTGCGAGCCGAATCTTCGAGCCGGAGCCCAGCGCGGCGTCGTTTCGCCTCTCCGTTCTTGCCGAGGCTTTTGCGGATGCCGAACACGAGGTGACGGTGCTCACCGTCGTGCCGCCGCCCGCACTGCGCGGCACCGAGAACGATCACTCTCGGCCGTACCGCGTCAAGCGCAACCGCGTACTTCGCGATGCGACGGGATACGTGCGTGGTTATCTGCAGTACATGAGTTTCGATATCCCGCTCTTCTTTCGAATCTTGTTCGGTGCCAAGAGAGACCTCATCGTCGTCGAACCACCGCCGACGACCGGGTTCTTCGTGCGAATCGCTGCTGCTCTGCGGCGCACTCCGTACGCGTATTACGCCGCTGATATCTGGTCAGACGCGAGTGAGTCGACTGGTGCCCCTGGCCTTGTCGTGAGGGTCGTGCGTGCCATGGAACGTTCGGCCATGCACGGGGCGTGCGGGGTGCTCTCCGTCAACGAGGGAGTGAGCGCGCGTATTCGTGAAATTGCTCCTCGCGCCGTCATCCATACCGTGGGCAACGGCATTAACACGTCAATCTTCTCGGCGGACGGGCCCGTACACGACGGCGGAAAGTACGCCATCTATCCCGGCACAGCGTCGGAGTGGCAGGGGGCTGCGGTGTTCATCGATGCGCTCGCACGCGTACTGCCTGACCATCCCGAGGCCAAGCTGGTCTTCCTCGGCCAAGGCAGTGACTGGGATACCTTGCGTGCCCGAGCCGCACTGCTACCGGATGGCGTCGTCACCTTTGTTGCCACAGTACCGCCGGCCGAGGCGGCAGCCTGGCTCCGCGGCGCCGTCGTGAGCCTCGCATCGATCAGACCGGATGCCGGCTATAGCTTTGCCTTTCCCACCAAGGTTTTCGCTTCGTGGGCTACCGGAACTCCCGTCATTTTCGCCGGCCCCGGGCCCGTGCGGCAATTCATCACCCGGCGAGCGGGTGAAGCAGCACTCGGTGTCGGATGCGACTATGCGGTAGAGCCCATCGAATCCGCACTGCGTGACGCTTTTGGGGTGGAGCCGAGCGCCGAAGCTCGTCAGCTCACTGCCGAGTGGGCTGCGCAGAATGTGAGCCTCGCCGCTGTGGCGGAGCGTGCAGTGCAGGCGCTGACAAAGACGAATCGACGAGGGGAGCATGGATCGTGAATGCTCAACAGAAGGCAGAACCTGTGCAACGCTGGCACTCTCAAGAACAGAGCGGCGAACTTCGTGAAGCGCGGCTAGGGAGCAACTCGTGAAAGACATTTGGACAACGCTGGGCCGGCTCTTTACCGTGCTGCCGGGTGGGGCGAAGCGTTTTTATATTCGTTACTCGGTAATCACGAGTTTGCTGTCGATACTCGACGTTCTCGCGCTCGGATTGATCACCGCGATCATCACTCCGCTGGCAACCGGCACCCCGGCACAATTGCCCGTTATCGGGACGATCGGCGACGAACAGGTTCTCTGGCTCATCGTTGTTGTGTGTGCGCTCTTCATTACTAAGAGCGGTCTCGCTCTGCTGCTCCATTGGCGCGCTACTCGCCGATTCGCCACGTACGAACTCGAAGTCGGCAACCGACTCTTCAAGTCCTACACACAGTCAAGTTGGGAAGCACGGTCGACGTTGTCGACCGCCGAAATCACGCGCATCGTCGACAGCTCGATGGCCAACACAAACCTTGGTTTCATCCTGCCTCTGTCCCAACTGCCCAATAACGCCTTCACCTTCGTTTCGATGCTGGTGGTTCTGGTCGTCGTACAGCCACTGACCGCTCTCATCGCGCTGCTCTATCTCGGCCTTGTCGCGCTCGTAATGATTCTCGTGGTGACGACCAAGGCGCGGCAGGCCGGTCGCGTGAACCGTCAGTATGCATATAAAGCAGCCAGCGTGATGACGGAGATGGTTGACGCGATCAAAGAGGTGACGCTACGCAACAAGCTCGATGAGGCGGGAGAGGTCGTGTCGAGTTACCGCAAGGTGGCGACCAAGGCTCGAGCAAATATGTCGTTCCTCGGCATAGTTCCCCGGTACTCGCTTGAGGCCGCTCTCATCGGTGGCTTCCTGCTGATCGGTGGTGCCGGGTACCTCATCGGAGGAATCGGTGCGGCCACAGTCTCGGTATCGCTCTTCGCTGCTACCGGGTTCCGCATGATTCCCGCGTTGAACAATGTGCAGGCCAGCTTCACGAATGCTTCGGCAAACATCGTGTACGCCCGAGATGTCATCCGCGAGCTCACTCGAGCCCAGAACGACACTCACATCGCAGTGTCGGAGCGGATCGAGAAGCCGTTCCCCGAGTCGGCGACAGCGCTTGAGCTGCGGGATGTGGTGTACCGCTACCCGGGATCCGAAGAAGACGTGCTCAAGGGAATTTCGGTCACCGTTCCGTTCGGTAAGAGCCTGGGAGTTGTCGGTCCTTCGGGAGCCGGCAAATCGACCCTCATCGACCTGATCCTCGGGCTGAGCACTCCGACCTCCGGATCAATCTCCGTCGGCGAAACCCCTGTCGACGAAGTAGTGAAACAGTGGCGCAGCCGCGTCGGTTATGTGCCCCAACGGGTGTCTCTCTTCAACGGTTCGATCGCGCAAAACGTCGCGCTCACGTGGACCGGCGATTTTGACGAGGAACGAGTCATCGAGGCGCTGAGACGTGCCCAGCTCAGTGAACTTGTCGAAGAGCGTGGAATCTTCGAACCGATTGGAGAGCGCGGCGCTTCGATTTCAGGAGGCCAGCAGCAACGCCTCGGCATCGCACGAGCCCTGTACTCCGACCCGCTGGTGTTGGTGTTCGACGAAGCGACGAGCGCCCTGGACAATCGCACCGAAAGCCTCATTACGAAGGCGATGAACGAGCTATCGGGCAGCGTCACGTTCGTGACGATTGCGCACCGCTTATCGACGGTGCGCAACTACGACAGCCTGTGTTACCTCGACCGCGGCCGGGTGTTAGGCCAGGGGAGCTTTGACGAACTTGCGGCCGCCGTGCCCGACTTCGCGCATCAAGCCCAGCTCGCGGGGTTGCACGATGGTGAGCCGCTGCGATGAGCCAGCGACCAGTGATGATCTATCACGTGCCGTTCCCGCTGAATCCGGCGGCGACGAGTGCGAGTGGTATTCGCCCCGTCAGAATGCGACGGGCCTTCGAAGCGAATGGTTATGAGGTTTTCGAGGTCTCGGGGCGTCATCCCGAGCGGCGTGAGCAGATGCGCGCACTTCGTAAGCGGATCTCTTCGGGGCTGAAGGTTGAGTTCGTCTATTCGGAGGCCTCGACGACTCCGACGGGCCTCGGCGAAAAGATCACCCCGGCGACGAGCCTCACGAGAGACGTCGCGTTCTTGCGGTTCTGCAGAAAAGCCGGTGTGCCCGTTGGCTTGTTCTATCGCGATATTTACTGGCAGTTCGAGGAGTACGCCGAACGCGTGGGGCAGCCGTACACGGCGATACTGCGATGGCGCTATCGCGCTGATCTGCGTGGCTACCGCCAGGGTGTCGACAAGATTTACCTCCCTTCGATGCGCATGGCCGCATATCTGCCGATTGAGAATCAACCACAGGCACTGGCTCTCCCTCCGGGCGCCGAACGCTTCGACTCTCCGTCGCCGAGCACCGGGATCTCCCTCTTCTACGTAGGCGGAACCGGTGGCTACTACCGAATGCAAGAGACCGTTCGCGGCGTCGGCATGAGCCCCGGTGCTCGGCTCACCATTTGCACCCGAGAGGGGGAATGGGCCGAATCCGCGCCGCTCTACGCTGACGTTCTCAATGATTCGACGACAGTCGTATACAAATCGGGTTCAGAGCTCGAAGGACTCTATGCGGATGCTCACATTGGCGTTCTCCTGATGGAACCGCTGGAGTACCGCGAATTCGCCGCGCCCATGAAGCTCTACGAGTACCTCGGCCACGGCAAACCGATCGTTGCGACTCAGGGCAGCCTCGCCGGTGACTTCGTCGAAGAAAACGGTATCGGATGGGCCATCTCCTACGGAGCCGAACCTCTAGCAGAGCTGTTGTCGCGGCTTCAGGCGCACCCCGAAGAGCTGGCGGCAGCTCAGCAGCGCGCGCGTGAAGTGCGCCAGCAGCACACGTGGGAAGCGCGGGCGCGTCAAGTAGCAACGGACCTCACCGAGAGGTAGTTGCCGCTCGGCGACATCCAGCGCACCGAACTAAGACGCCCGCGGTGCGATTCCGTCGATGATGGCTTGGACGGCGCGCGTCGCGGCGTCGCCGTCGCCATAAGGGGCGGCTTCCGTAGCGTCGGGAGCAGGCCGCGTAAGTGCCGCGGTGATCTCATCAGTGGAATTGGCGAGCACGTTCCAGCCGAGCTCGATCGTTTCGACCCATTCGGTTTCGTGACGAACCGTGGTGCACGGTACGCGAAGGAGGAACGCTTCTTTTTGAAGCCCGCCTGAGTCGGTTACAACTCCGGCGCTGTCGAGCACCGCGGCGATAAGTTCGGGGTAAGAAAGTGGGTCGCGAGAGATAAGCGCGCCTTCATCCAGCGAAATGCCGTGCTCTTCGGCCTTCGCTCGAACGCGCGGGTGCGCGAGCAGCACGACGGGCTTGTCTGCCGCGCCGAGTGCTGCCACTACCTCGCGAAGACGCTCAGGGTCGTTCGTATTCTCAGCGCGATGGATCGTCGCGACGTAGTAGCCGTTCGGCGCGTCAATATCGGCCAGCGGGTTCTGCGTGCCGCCGGCAAGCACGCTGTCGCGCACTTGAAAAAGCACATCGGTCATGACATCTCCGACGAGCACAGCGGTGCTCGTGAGACCCTCGGTCGCGAGGTGCTTCATCGCAACTTCGGTCGGGGCGAGGCAGAGATCTGCGGCATGGTCGGTGAGCACACGGTTGTGTTCTTCGGGCATCGACCGGTTGAACGAGCGCAGACCGGCTTCGAGGTGAGCCACGGGAAAATGAAGTTTCACCGCGCTCACGGCGGCAGCCAACGTCGAGTTGGTGTCTCCGTAGACGAGAACGCAATCGGGCTGGAAGCGTTCAAGAACTTCGTCCATTTGCGCGAGAATCGCACCGGTTTGTACTCCGTGCGATCCCGAGCCGACTCCAAGATGCGCATCCGGAGTAGGAATTCTCAGATCGCGAAAGAACACGTCGGAGAGCATCGGATCGTAGTGCTGGCCCGTGTGCACGATGACGTGCTCGTGGCCGGCTGCGGTGATCGCGTGAGCGATGGGGGCAAGTTTGACGAATTGCGGGCGTGCGCCCACTACGCTCATGATCTTCACGCGAATCATTCTACGGTCCGCGGCCCGATTTCGCCCACGCCCAGCGCCCTGGCAGGTACGTACTGTCCGTCGAAATCGCACAGTACGATTGGCTGCATGCGCGTGCTGGTTGTGACCCCCTGGTATCCCAGCGAGGCGTCGCCGGGCGCGGGAGTGTTCAACTTGCGGGATGTTGAACTTCTGGGCCGCGAACACGACGTCTCTGTACTGCATCTCGTTTCCCCTGGCGCAGCGTTGACGGGCCCAGTGCCGGGTGACTCTGTCGGCTTTCCGGTCGAACGCGCCCACTTTCACTTTTCACGCCCCGACAGCTATCGTGGCGCGGTGCGCCAGCTTCGCGATGCTGCGAAGTCTGCGGATATTGTGCACACGATGGCATTCCCGGCACTTTTTCCCGCGGCGCGAGCCCACCTCGACGTGCCCTGGGTGCACACGGAACACTGGTCGGGGCTCGTCACGGCTCCGCCAAGCTGGCACGCGGGTCTCGCGATGAGATATTTGCGCAAAGATCTCGCACTCCCCGACGAAGTCGTAGCCGTGGGTCGAGGTCTTGCCGACGAGATGGATCGCCACCGCGAGCGGCCGACGACCGTTATTGGTAATCGGGTATTGCTCTCCAACGGCGGCCGTCTTCCGAGCGCGATTCCTCTGCACGGGGCAGAACCGATTCGGCTCGTGGGCGTCGGCGGCCTGGTTGCCCACAAGGGACCGCTCGAAGCTCTTGACGCCGTGGCCGAGCTTACGCGCCGAGGAATACCAACCACGCTGCAGTGGGCCGGTTCGGGGAGTCGTGAAGCTGACATCCGTGCACGTGCAGTCGAGCTACGGATCGCCGACAGGGTGACGCTCCTCGGTCACGTCGCGCCGAGCGCGCTGGGTGACGTATTAGCGAATGGGCATATCTTTGTGTTGCCCACTGCCGGGGAGACCTTCGGGGTGGCTATCGCTGAAGCACTCAGTCAGGGGCTTCCGGTCATCACCAGCGGCACGGGTGGGCATTTGCAGTTTCTGCCCGCTCGGGCATCGCGACTCGTGCCTCGCGACGGGCGAGCAATTGCCGACGCAGTGCTTGAGCTGCGGGATGACCCAGAACGATGGTCAGCGGCGCAGATTCGCGCCGCCGCCGAATCGCTGTTCGCTGAGGATGCTCGCGCCGAGGCGTATCGCGCTGTGTACGACAAGACACTCGATACGCGTCGATAAACGCCACGTACTCCAGCGCTGCGTCTGAGCGCTTTCAAGCGTCACTACGACGTAGTGCCGCCGAAGGAGCGGAAGAAGGCTTCGCGCTCTGTTTCTGCAGAAATTTCGCGAGCGGCACGATCGGAGTTCTGCTTCATCTGCGCGAGCGACTCAGCATCGAGCTGTTCGATCGCCGCGACGAGGTCAGCGACCTCCCACCCGGCGGCGACGGCGCCGTTGCCGTACTCGGCAATGACACCCGTCATCATGGCGCTCGGACCGATAAGAATGGCCAGTCGGGCTTGAAACGCTTCGAAGAGCTTGTTCGGTAACGCAAATTCGAGATTGCGATTCAGCGGCCGATAAAACATCACTTCGATGTCATAGGGGTTGATGTGCTGAGCAATCTCGGCGACGGGGGCGGGATCGACGAACTGCACTCGCAATTGATGCTGCTCGACAGTACGAACGTAAGAGTCGATGTTCGCTTGCTCGCCGACCAGAATCAGCGTGAGGTGAAAGCGCTCGGGCAGCACTTTCATTGCCTCGAGCAGCTCGGGGATGCCTCGAACCTGGCTCGCTGCACCGTGATAGAGCAGTTCAATGCGCTGCGGATTTACCGGGCTTGCGGTGAGTTCGACGTAGGGCGGTGCGTTGCGGACGATGGTGAGTGGCTCGATGCCGAATTCGTCAACGTACAAATCGGAGATCCCCGAAGCAACCGTCGAGCGGGTGCTGAAGCGCCGGTCGCCAATGTGGGTGCGAATCCAGTCGTAATACGGTGCGGCGAAGACGCGCCACAGGCTGTCCCGAGGAACGCGAGGGCGTACATATTCGTGAATGTCGAGATGGATTCCTTGCTCGACTACCGCCGGAGTGAAGACTTTTCGGTTGCGCACCCACGGCAAAAAGTGGTGATCATTGAAGAGAATGAGATCGTACTCACCGGCCGCAATCCGCTCGGAAACCTCCTGCGGAATGAGCCGCTCCAGCAGCACCGAAAACTTGAGCGCGTGGGGAAGCAACGTGTAGATGAACATCGAGCCAATTGTGGTTCGCGTCCATCGCGGTGGGTCTGACAGGCCGTAGTGCGTGTCAACGCCGGGCACGTGATGGCCGGCGGGGCCAACGGTGTCGACTTCCCAGTGTTCGCCTCGCAACCAGTCCACCTGGCGGAGAACCCTAGGGTCTCGCGTGATAGGCGACATTACGATCACAAGAGCCCGCTGAGTACTGTGCGCCATAGTGCCCCAATCCTACCGGTGGTTATGCGGCCGCGCGTCGAGTTGGCGCGACACAGACTGTGCGAAACTAGCTTCATGGCGCAAACGTGGGTTGTTGTTCCGATGTATAACGAAGCAAGCGTCATTGCGTCCGTGATCGAGGAACTCCGCAAATCCCTTCCTCATGTGGTCTGTGTTGACGACTGCTCCACTGACGACTCCGCAGCACAAGCTCGATCGGCTGGCGCTATAGTGGTGCAGCATCCGATCAATCTTGGTCAGGGGGCAAGCCTGCAAACGGGTTTTGAGTACGTGCGCGCGATTCCCGAGATGACAGAAGTCGTCACCTTCGACGCCGATGGCCAGCATCAAGTTCAGGATGCGCTCGACATGGTTCAGCGCTTGCGCGACGAGAAACTCGACATTGTCATCGGGTCTCGGTTTCTCGACGATCGCACCGCCATGAGTGGCCTCAAAAGATTCGTTCTTCGCTTAGCCACGGGCTACACCCGACTGACAACGGGGATGGCGCTCACCGACGCGCACAACGGCCTCAGAGTCATCTCTCGCGACATGCTGTTCAAGCTGCAATTGCGGCAAAACCGCATGGCCCATGCGTCGGAGCTTGTTGATCAGATCAGCCTGCACAAGGCGACCTGGGCTGAGCATCCCACGCACATCGTTTACACAGAATACTCCAAAAGCAAGGGGCAGTCGGTGCTCAACGCCATCAACATCCTCGTCGAAATTATCTTCAAGTAGGGCATCGTGACCATCATTTTCCAGATCCTGGCGATCATCGCCGTTATCGTCGTCGCGATCGTGATGTTGCGGGGCGGCGGAGCGCGCAATCAAGCGATTCAACGCATCTTCATGCTGCTCTTCATAGTGGCGGCAGGATCATCGATCTTCGTCCCGCAAGTGTGGACCTTCGCCGCGCGTCTGCTCGGCGTCGGACGAGGCACTGACCTGCTGCTCTACATCACCGTTCTGGCGTTCTTGGGCGTCGCAGCGACGACGTATCGCCGTTTTCGCCGTCTCGAAAACGACCTCACCGCGATGGCGCGACAGGTCGCGTTAGCGCGCGCCGACAACGAGCAGGACTCGTCAGAGGGTTAGGAACAAACAGCCCCTACGGCGTTGTGAGACGGTGCTCGAGACCGTCAGCAACGAACTTCTCCGCTGTTGCGACAACCGCGGCACCTTGGGCCAGCGTCACAATTGCGCTCGTGTCGCCCGACAGCACCGCATCGCGGAACGCTTCGTGTTCAGCCCGAAGCGGCTCTTTCTTGTCGAGTGCGAAACGAGTGACGTCTCCTTCGCTGACACCACGGAACTGAGAAATGTCATCCCATTGGTGATGGCGAACGCCATTCTCGAAGTAGGTCAGATCGGCGGTCAGGGTATCGGCGACGAGAGAACCGTGCTCGCCGGTGATGATCGTGGTGCGCTCCTTGAAAGGAGTGAGCCAGTTCACCGTGTGGCTGACGATGGTGCCCTTGCTGAGTGTGCCGATTGCTAGGACCATGTCTTCGTGCTCGCGTCCGCTGCGGAACGTGGTGCGGGCATTGATCGAGACGTACTCCTGCTGCGTGACCCAGGCGGTCAGGTCGATGTCGTGGGTCGCGAGATCCTTGATGACACCGACGTCGGCGATGCGCCCGGGGAACGGACCTTGGCGACGCGTGGTGACCTGATAGATGTCACCGAGCAGGCCATCCTGGATGCGTTGGCGTGCCGATTGAAGGGCAGGGTTGTACCGCTCAATGTGGCCGACGCCGCCGACCAGCCCGGCCGCGGTAAAGAGATCTCGCAGCTCATTAGCGGCTTCAGAGGTCGAGGCGACGGGCTTTTCGATCAACGCGTGGATGCCGCGACTGGCGAGCATCGTGCCGATCTCGAGGTGGTAGATGGTGGGGGCGGCAACGACGCAGTAGTCGAAGCCCATGTCGAGAAAAGTGTCGAGATCGCGAACCACGGGCTTGCCTTCGATGTGCGACGGCACGGCATCCGAGGGGTCATAGACGCCCTTGAATTCGACGCCCTCAAGCTCATTGAGAACACGGCTGTGGTGGCGCCCCATGACGCCGAGTCCGAGTACACCTGCGCGAAGCGTCATTAGCTGCCTGCCTTTGCTACGTCATTGACGGCATTCACGATGGTCTCGCGCTCCGCGTCGGTAAGGGAAGGGTAGACCGGGAGTGACAGCGCCTGAGTGGCAACCTCAGCCGTCACCGGCAAATCGAGGTCAAGTTCAAACGAGGGCAGGCGGTGAATGGGGGTGGGGTAGTACACCCCGGTGCCTACGCCGCGTTCGGCAAGAGCCGCAGCGAAAGCGTCGCGATCCTGATCGACTACTCGAATCGTGTACTGGTGATAAACGTGTACGGCATCGGGGGCAACCGGGGGAGTCACAACTCCGCTGAGGTGCTCATCGAAGAAGGCCGCATTGGCTTGACGCTGCGCTGTCCAGCCGGCGAGCTTGCCGAGCTGCACTCGACCGATAGCGGCATGGATGTCGGTCATGCGGGTATTGAAGCCCACGACCTCGTTCTCGTAGCGGCGTTCCATTCCTTGGTTGCGCAGTAGGCGAGCAACGCGTGCGAGCTCGTCGGAGGACGTCGTGATCATCCCGCCTTCGCCCGAAGTCATGTTTTTGGTCGGGTAGAAGGAGAACGAGCCTGCGATTCCCCAGTTGCCGACGGGTACGCCCGCTATCGATGCCGCATGTGCCTGAGCGGCATCTTCGAACACCAGAAGGTCATGCTTGGCGGCGATGGCGCTGAGTTCGACCATGAGTGCGGGGTGGCCGTAGAGGTGCACCGGCATGATCGCTTTGGTACGCGGCGTGATTGCCGCTTCGACCGCTGAAGGGTCAATAGAGAAGTAGTCGCGCTCGATGTCGACGAACACGGGAGTTGCACCCGCGAGGGCGACCGCGTTGGCGGTGGCAGCAAAGCTAAACGAGGGAACGATCACTTCGTCGCCAGCGCCCACTCCGGCGGCAACGAACGCCATGTGCAGGGCCGAGGTGCCCGAGTTGACGGCGATGCTCTGTGCTCCGCCGACGATCTGAGAGAACTCTGCTTCGAATGCGGCGACCTCGGGGCCTTGAGCGAGCATGCCTGAACGCATCACGCGATCGACTGCGTCACGTTCGTCTTGGCCGATTTGGGGCCTAGCTGCGGGAATCACGAATCTTGCACCTCAATCAAAAGGTCGGTAGCGGTTTCTTGATAGCGGGCGCCAGTGACCGGGCATTCCCAGTGGCCTGGCGATGTTTGAGTGAGCGGATGCCCGGCGGTGCCTACCCAGCCGATACGGCGAGCGGGGCTGCCGACAACAAGCGCGAAGTCTGGGACATCTTTTACGACAACAGAGCCGGCGCCGACAAGAGCCCAGCGGCCAATCACGAGCGGTGCGATGCAGGTGCTGTTGGCGCCGATCGACGCACCCTCGCGGATGTCGACGCCCACGGGCATCCAGTCGTCAGCAGACTTGACCGAGCCATCAGCATTGATGGCGCGAGGAAAGTGGTCATTGGTGAGAACGACGGCGGGCCCGATGAAGACTCCGCGGCCCAACGTGGCGGGTTCGTAGACCAGTGCGTAGTTCTGAATTTTGCAGTTGTCGCCAACGTCGACCCCGGTGCCGACGTAGGCGCCGCGACCGATGACACAGTTCTCTCCGATGACGGCGTTCTCGCGGACCTGAGCGTAGTGCCAGATGCGTGCGGTTGCGGCTATCGAAGCGGTCGCTGCAACGTCAGCGGTGCTGTGCTGCAAGGGGTTTACGTCGTGCATTCACACTCCAAAGAATGAGGCGCTGGGGACATGCCAATCCTATTCGCTCGGTCTCCGTTCGCAGCACGTACTGCGTCTTTGCTCTCGGGCGTTTAGATGAGGAGGGTGCTCGTGCCAATATTGAGGGGTGCGGCCCCTTCTCACCAGTGTGCGATCGTACTTGCCCGAGTGGGTGAGTTCGCGACTTCACGCGCCGCAATTTCGCTACAGTTCACGCGATGTTCCCTCAATGTGTTCTGTGCCAGAAACCCCGATCCGGCTATTCGTCGGGCCCGCCAATTTCGCGGCCCAAGGGTTTCGCCTAGCGCGAGCGGCGGAGCGCATCGACGGTGTTGGCGCGGTCAACATGCAGCGAATTCTCCAGCGCGGGTACAACTTTCCTGCTGACCTGCAGGTTCCGCAACGCGTGTACAAGCACTCGCTGCGCTGGCAGCGCAAGCACTTCGAGCACATCTCGCGCAACTTCACTCACGTCATCCTCGAAGCCGAGCTTCCCCTCTTTGGTGGGTTCTTCGGCGGCGACGTCGTCGCTGAGATTGCGGCGCTTCGTGCCCGCGGTGTCTCGGTTGCCCTGCTCTCCCACGGAACAGACCTGCGCGGCCCTGACCTGCACGCCTCACGAGATCCGGCGTCTCCCTTCAACGACCAAGGGCATCCCGAGATCGCTCGTTTGCGCGCGGTGACGACGCGCAACCGTTCGGTTTTGGCCAGAGCGGCCGCTCCCGTATTCGTGACGACGCCCGATCTGCTCATGGATTGGCCCGCCGCAGAGTGGATTCCGGTCGTGATTGACCCCGAGCTCTGGCACACCGATAAGCCCGTGCTGCAGGCGGCGCGACCTCGCGTGGTGCACGCGCCGACAAATCCGTGGATCAAAGGCTCAGAGCTCATCGAACCGATGCTGCTCCGTCTCCACGAAGAGGGGATCATCGAGTACCAGCAACTGGTCGATATTCCGGCGGATGAGATGCCCGCGGTTTATCACGGAGCAGACATCGTTCTGGAGCAGTTCCGTATCGGTACCTACTCCGTCACCGCTGTCGAAGCGCTCGCGGCAGGGCGAATTGTGGTGGCGCATCTGTTCGATGATGTGCGCGCCCACGTCGAGAATGCGGTCAGTCGTGAATTGCCCGTCATTGAAGCTACGGTTGAGACGCTGGAAGCCACGCTGCGTGAGGTGTGCTCCGACCCGGTTCGGTTTGTTGAACACGCCGCGGTGGGGCCTGATTTCGTTCGCGAAGTACACGACGGTCGTCGATCGGCGGCCCTGCTCGAAGCCTTTCTGCACTAGTCCAATTTTGGCCAATCGCCGCGCGACTCGCTCTATGACACTCAAACAGGGTCTTCACATTCTTCACATTAGACATATCCTGTAACAACGCGTGTTTGCTTGGGGGATTGCAGAATGCACACTTTTTCATCTGTTCGAAGCGGAGTTTTCAGGGCCGCAGCGGTGATCGGGGCGGTAGCCGTTCTGGCTGCCAGCATCGTCGTGCCGGGGCCTGCCGACGCTGCCTCTGCCTACAGCGGCAGCGAATTCGATCCCGGCAACATCATCAGTGATGACGAATTTTACAACGGTTCCGCGATGACGGAGAGCCAAATTCAGGCGTTCCTGAACGGCAAGACCGGAGTTTTGAAGACTCTTCGGCAAGATGTCGACACCCGGCCCAAAGAAGTGTCGTCGACAACCAAAAACCTGATTTGCAACGAGATCAAGGGCGGCAAAAATCTGCTGGCCTCCACGATCATCTATCGCGCTCAGGTTGCCTGTGGCATCAGCGCAAAAGTGATTCTGGTCACCCTTCAGAAGGAACAGGGTCTGATTACGGACTCGAAGCCGAGCTCCTGGAACATTAACAACGCACTCGGCTACGGATGCCCCGATGACGGTGGATGCTCCGCCGACTACGAGGGATTCGGCTATCAGGTCTTCACCGGCACCCGGCAGTTCAAAGCGTATAAGGCAGCGAACTTCGCGAAGCAGCCAGGCACCCACGCGATCGCCTACCACCCGTACAACAGCAAGTGCGGTACTAAGTCAGTAAAGATCTCGAACTACGCCACCGCGGCGCTCTACAACTACACCCCGTACCTTCCGAACTCGGCGGCGCTGGCCAATCTCGGGTCTACCGGCGATGGCTGCTCTTCGTACGGCAACCGCAACTTCTGGGACTACTACTACTCCTGGTTCGGCAACCCCACCAACATCACCCCTTCCGTGTCGGTGTCGCGCGTCAGCGGTCAAGACCGCTTCATCGTGTCGTCGGCACTCTCGAAGAAGGCATACTCCACCGCAGGAATCGACCGCGTTTATGTCGCAACCGGAATGGACTTTCCCGACGCTCTCAGCGCCGCGGCTGCTGCCGCTGCCTACGATGGCCCGCTTCTGCTCGTCACATCGTCGGCAATCCCGTCGAGCACTGCCACCGAGCTCAAGCGCCTGAAGCCCAAAGAAATCGTTGTCGTCGGCGGAACCGGCGCGATCTCGAAGACTGTCTACAACAGCCTCTCGAATTACGCGTCGAAGATCTCACGGATCTCGGGCGGCGACCGTTATGAATCGTCTCGATTGATCGCTGAGTCGGCATTCCCCGCGGGAACGACAACCTCGGCCTACATCGCAACCGGTACGACCTTCGCAGACGCCCTGTCGGCGAGCTCCGCCGCGGCCGCCGCCGGCAGCCCCGTGATTTTAGTTTCGGGCAAGTCGTCGAAGCTCGACGCCGAAACCAAAGCTCTTCTCAAGCGACTCGGGATCACATCGGTCACGATCGCGGGCGGGTCCGGTGCCGTCAGTAGCGGTATCGAATCGAACCTCAAGTCGTTGTTGGGCTCATCGAACGTGACGCGAATCGGCGGTCAAGACCGTTTCATCGTGTCGGCGGCAATCAACGACGCGGCATTCGATAGCGCAGAGACGGTCTACATCGCATCCGGCTTCAACTTCCCTGATGCACTCTCGGGTGCGGCGGTGGCGGGTGCCCAATCGGTGCCGCTATACATCGTGCAGACCACGTGCGTTCCTAAGGCAGTGCTGCAGCAGATCAAGGATCTCGGTGCCCGCGACGTGGTGCTGTTGGGCGGCACGAGTGCGCTTTCCAGCAAGGTAGAGAAGCTCACGAACTGCGCCTCTTAGACTAGGCGTATGCGAGTTCTTGTCACCGGCGGCGCCGGCTATATCGGTGCCCACACTGTTCAACTGTTGGCAGCGCGAGGCGACGAGGTGGTCGTGCTCGATAATCTGGGCTCGGGAAAGATCGAGCGCATTGGCTCCACGCCGTTGGTGAACCTTAATCTTTCGACAGCCACGGTTGAAGAAGTCGAAGCGGCGCTGCGCGAGCACGCCATCGATGCGGTAATCCACTTCGCAGCGCACAAGCAAGTGGGCGAATCCGTGGCAAAGCCAGCGATGTACTACGCCGACAACGTGGGCTCGATCGCCAAGCTCGTCATGGCAATGGAGAATGCTGGCGTTCACAAGCTCGTGTTCTCGTCGTCGGCAGCGGTCTACGGTAACGCCTCCGGTGCAATCACGGAAGCGGCCCCCGCAGAGCCCATCAGCCCTTACGGGGCAACCAAACTTATTGGCGAACAGATTCTCAGCGCAGCGGCGCAAGCCTGGGCGCTTAGAGCTGCGAGCCTTCGCTATTTCAATGTGGGTGGAGCGGGAGACGCGAAGCTTGCCGACTCAGTGGCGCTCAACCTGATTCCTATTTGTCTCGATCACATCGCGGCCGACACCGCCCCGGTGATTTTCGGCGATGACTACGACACCCCTGATGGAACGTGCGTTCGGGACTATGTTCACGTCGTCGACGTCGCGGAAGCTCATTTAGCAGTCCTCGACGCCTTGCCGGAAGAGCCGGGCAACGTCATCCTCAATGTGGGCACCGGTGTGGGCACGAGCGTCCGCCAAATGGTCGACGCGTTGCTTGCCGTTTCGGGCTCGGCGCTAGCGGCCGACGTGCAGCTTCGCCGTGCGGGTGACCCCGCTGCCATCGTGGGCGACGTCACTGCGATCAAAGAGTTTGCGGGCTGGTCGGCGCGTTTCAGCGTCGACGACATCGTGAACTCTGCTTGGCAGGCCCGGCAGCCCGCTGAGGCTCAGAGTTAACTTCTAGATTCCGGATGATGGGCTGGAGTCGAGCGCCCGTCGCCAGCTGAGTTCTCGGGACGCTTTCACGCAGCACACCACGAACGCGAGCCAGCCGAAGTCCGTCAGGATCGAACTCTCCGCAAGCGCCCCAAGAGCGAGGGCGAGTAGCACTAGGGCGGGCCAAGCGAATACGATGCTGCGGCGTCGAGAAGCTAATAGCCACGAGCGCGTGAACGCGAGGCCGAGCAGGCCGACAAAGATCAGGAATCCGACGACGCCGAGTTGAAACCACACATCTAAATAGGCGTTGTGGGCAGAGTCGGGAACGCGAACACTGAAGTCTCCGAATCCGAGATAGGGAACGACCCCGGCATCCCACGGGCCGATCCAGCCCCACCCTTCGAGGCGATGAGTGTCGCCAAGAGTCCAGAGTTGGCGCCACACCCCGAGGCGGTACGCGAGTTCGTCGCTTGCATCGAACCAGGCGACGATGGCAGTCCGAGAGACCCAACTAATGATCAGGATGGCCGTTGTCACGCTCATGAGAAAGATCTGCCAGTAGCGTCGTCGCCCCGACGGCACCCGACGCAGTGCGACGAGCGCGGCGGTAGCGGCAGCGATGACCAGTCCGGCGCCCAAGGCGAGCGGCGATTGGGAGAGCAGCAGAACGAGAACGGCCGCGACGATTGAGCCAACGGCAAGGTTGCGTTCAACAGATCTCGTCGCGTACTCAATGGCAAAGGTGATGAGGGCGATCAGCGCGATCATGCCCAGATGGTTACGGGTTCCGAAGACGCCTTGAATGGGTTCTCCGGTGCCCAAGTTTCCTTGGATCGAAAGGGCGTCGAGCGACGTATCGAAGATAAGCCCGGTGAGCAGTTCAAAGACCAGCGAGACCACGAGTGCGGCGCGGAAGACGTCGCCGAAGGCACGCACGATCTGAATGGTGTCTCTCACCAACGCGATATACATGCCCAACAGCGTGAGCAACAGGAGGTACAGGGCGCTCGCGGCGGTCTCGAGGCGGTATTGAGACCATGCGATAGAAAGCCAAACCCACACGGTAAAGACGATGAGGGAAAGCGGGACGAGAGCTCGCCAGCCAATGTTCTTCCACTGTGCCCAAGCCGAGAGCGAAACGAGAACGAGAAGCGTCACGAGAACGGCCAGCAGTCCGGGAACACCGAGCACGGTTCTGAGGAAAAACGCGAACACTGCGGTACCGATGGTCGCGGTGGTGAGAGCGGCAGACGAACGGGGTGACGAGAGCAACGCCGCGCTGATCTCGACCGCTCTGCTGAGTGAAGTGCGCGAGATCACTGAAGTGTTCCTGACCAATCGGGGCGTTTCGCCTTAACGGCGATGATGACGAGAATGTAGAGCCCGTACTCGCCTAAGAGCCTGCTTTCGGGGATCGACTGCACCAAGAGAGCAACCATCACGAGCATCGGCGCTAGGGATCCGGCGGTGAACGCGAGCGGTTGTCCGGGAAGTCGTTGGGGGCGGTCGACAGCGAGTGACCAAGTGCGCACAACGGTAGTGATCGCGATCGCTGCGAAAGCGGCAACGCCCACGACTCCGAGCTGTAGCCAGACATCGAGCCAGGCGTCGTGGGCCTGCACCTGAACGACGCCGTTGCGCTGCGCCAGTCCGCTGAACGGCTCAGCCCACGGCATCCAGACGCTGACCCAACCCCAGCCGAAGACCGGGCGCTGCTGGGCGAGCGCGGTGACGCTCTGCCAAATTTCAGCACGACCGGTGAGGTCTTCACTCTTGCTGAGTAGCCCGAAGAACACATCACGAAAAGTGAAGAGAACCGTGGTCGCAGTCACGATCGCCGCGAAGAATACGATCTGGCTCGTGGCGCGTGCGCGATCCGAGTGTCGAGAACGGATGAACAAGATCGCCACCGCGGTCACGATCACGGCTACCAGTGCCACGGTGACGGTAGCGGAGCGTGCCAAGAACAGAGTGAGCGCAGCCAGCGCGAGCCACACAAGTGACGATCCCCGCGTGAGGGTGCCACGAGCCCACTGAATCGCGAACACTATGAGGGCGAGTAACGCGAGAAAGCCCAAGTGGTTTGCGTTACCGACGATCCCCTGAATGCGCCCACCGTCGAGAGCGTCAAACAGAACGTTACGGGACCACTGGAGCATCAGCGGAACCGGTCCGCCCGGCACTAGAGCAAGTTCAGGTTGGGGTGCAAGCGGAACGACAGGTTGGCGGATGACCGTGGCGACGAACAGCTCGAAAGCAATGGAGACCACCAACAGAATGCGAAGCGCGCGTGCCGTGGCGTCGAGAATCTCTTGCCACGAGAAGCTGGTGGCGACGGCGAGCGCGCCGAGCACCGTAAGCCAGGTATTGAGTAGCCCTAGGGCGGTAGCGGTCGGATAGAACGACCACGCCAATGAGAGCGTCGCCAGCACCATGAAAACGATGAGCGGGTAGGGCAGGCCGCCGATGCTCCAGCGATCTCGATTCGCGATGAGAACGTAAACCGAAACCGCTGCGAGCGCCACCGCAAGCACGGCGAAAGCTACCCACCCAATCGAGTAACGCCAGGCGTCGCCGCCGAGTATGACTAGTAGCGACGTGCTGAGAAACCACGCCCGCGCCCGGGGGCTCGCTAAAAGTCGCATGTCGCAAGATTAGACGAATGCAGCCTTACCTGTGATCGCGCGTCCAACGATGAGGGTGTTCATTTCGCGAGTGCCCTCGTAGGAGTAGATCGCTTCGGCATCCGCGAAGTGACGCATGACGCCGTAGTCAAGAACGATGCCGTTGCCACCCATGAGTTCACGGCACCACGCGACGGTCTCGCGCATGCGGCTCGTCGTGTATTCCTTGGCGAGAGCAGCGTGCTCATCCTTCTGAACACCTTCGTCGAGCATCTCAGAGACGCGGGTCACCATTCCGATGGAGGCGGTGATGTTTCCGAGGCTCTTCGCGAGGTGCTCTTGAACGAGTTGGTGGCTACCGATCGGCTTGCCGAACTGGATGCGGTCGTTGGCGTACTGCACCGCAGCTTCGTAGGCGCCGATGGAGTTTCCCACCGCGGCCCACGCGACTTCGGCGCGGGTGAGGCGCAGCACAGCAGCGGTCTCGCGGAACGACTGCGACTTCTGCAGGCGGTTGGTTTCGGGAACAACAACGTTTTCGAGAACGATGTCGGCGTTCTGCACGATGCGCAGCGCCATCTTGTTTTCGATGCGAGTGGCGGAGTACCCGGGCGTGCTGGTCGGCACGATGAAGCCCTTGACTTGGTTGTCCTCCTCATCGCGCGCCCAAATGATGGTCACGTCGCTGATGGAACCGTTACCGATCCAACGCTTCGCGCCGTTGATGATCCAGTTGTCGCCATCGCGCTTGGCGACAGTCTGGAGGCCTTGAGCGGTGTCGGAGCCGGAGAGAGGTTCGGTGAGACCGAAAGCACCCAGCAGCTCGCCGGAGGCAAACTTGGGCAGCCACTCGTCACGCTGCTCTTGAGAGCCGGCGACACCGATGGACCCCATGACGAGTCCGTTTTGCATGCCGACGAGCGTGGCGGCACTGGCATCCACGCGGGCGAGTTCGAGAGCAACCCAACCGCGGAACACGGCCGAGTTCGAGAAGTGCTGGGTCTCGGCCCAGGGGAGTCCGAACAGTCCGAGGTCTGCCAGACCCTTTACTACGACGTCGCGGTTGAAGAATTCTGCCTTGGCCCACAGGTCGTTGGCGATCGGGCGAACCTCTTTGTCGAGGAACGCACGCAACTTCACGATCGTTTCTTTTTCCTGATCGGTGAGGGCGTTCTCGTAGCCGTAGAAGTCGCTGCTGAGGGTCTCAAATGACATAGTTTTCGCTCCATTGCTAATCGAAATCAGTGCGAGCCTAAAGCGTGAGTACGCGTCGCTTCTAGACGGTTGGTACTTTGGTCTAACGCTGAGAGAAGAGTTGACTGAATGTTTGTAGGCATCACTAATACCCCGCGGGATTACGCGTGGGGCTCCGCTGGCGAGATCTCAGCGTTGCTGGGCACGTCGCCCACCGGCAAGCCCGAAGCTGAGCTGTGGTTGGGGGCCCATCCTGGCAGCCCGAGTGTCATTCTCGACCCGGCAACGACGGGCGACGCTGGCGATCTGCATGAGTGGATCCAGCGCGACGGCGAGCAGGTTCTTGGCGCGGGAGTCGAACGACTTCCCTTCCTCCTCAAGGTGTTAGCCGCCGGAGCACCGCTTTCGCTGCAAGCCCATCCCACTCCCGAGCAGGCTGCCGCTGGGTTTGCCCGCGAGAATGCTGCGGGAATCCCGCTCACGGCCAGTAACCGCAACTACAAAGATGGTTCCGCGAAGCCAGAACTCATTCTCGCGGTCAGTGACACCTTTGAGGCGCTGTGCGGTTTTCGGGCGATGGCCGAGACCCGGGCATCCATTGAACGACTAGTCGAACTGGATGCCGCGAGCGGCGCCCCCACGCCGGCCCTGTTGGCCGAGTGGCTGGCATTCGCTCGCGCTGACTCCGATCTGCGAGCGATGTTCGAGTGGCTCATTTCCGCCGCGCCGCCGGTGCCGAAGCTGGTGGAGCGAGTCACGGCGCTCGCCGAAGCAGACAGCGCAAGCGAGGAGTTTGCGCTCGTGCGTAAGCTCGCGGGCTTCTACCCCGGTGATCCCGGGGTGCTGATCTCTCTCATGTTGAACCACGTCACGCTCGCAAAGGGAGAGGCGCTGTTTCTGCCGGCGGGCAACATTCATGCCTACCTGCGCGGGCTCGGCATCGAGCTCATGGCATCCTCCGACAACGTGATGCGTGGGGGGCTCACCCCGAAGCACGTCGATGTGCCCGAGCTGGTGAGTGTGCTCGACTTCTCGGCGAGCCCCGTTCCCTATCTCCGCGCGGAGCCACTCGGCGAGGGGGCACAGGCATTCCGGCCGCCGGTGCGCGACTTCCAGCTCATCGAGGTGAACGAGGCGGCGAAGGTCCAGCTTCCCAGCGCTGCGATCGTGCTGTGCGCGGTGGGAGAGTTCATGGTCGACAGCGGCGAGCACGCGGTGACGTTGACGCGGGGCGAGTCGATCTTCATCACAGCCGATGAGGGTGCAGTGAGCATCCGCGGTACCGGTCAGTTGTTTGTGGCGTCAACGCAGTAGCGTGCGGCGCCCGTGGTGGGCTCAGCGGGGTGCGAAAGTTCCAGTAGCGTTGCTTCGGCCGACGTGTAGGTTCGGAACCAAGACGCACCCAGACGCACCTAGCCGCAAGCAAGAGAGAGAACTATGAAGCGCGCATTCATTACAGGAATCACCGGTCAAGACGGTCTTTACCTCGCCGAGCTCTTGCTCTCGAAAGGCTACAAAGTATTCGGCCTCATGCGTGGTCAAAACAATCCCAAGCGTGAGTTGCTTGAGCGCGTGATCCCGGATGTCGAAATCTTGACCGGCGATCTGACCGATCTCTCGAGCCTCATGCGCGCCATGAGCGTCGCCAAGCCCGACGAGTTCTACAACCTCGGCGCGATCTCGTTCGTCGCCTACTCGTGGGAGAACGCTCACCTCACGAGCGAGGTCACGGGTATGGGCGTACTCAACGCGCTCGAAGCTGTGCGCTTACACACCGCGGCCACCGGTCAGCAAGTGCGGTTCTACCAAGCGTCCAGCTCCGAAATGTTCGGCAAAGTTCAGACTGTTCCGCAGAACGAAGACACACTGCTGTGGCCACGCTCGCCCTACGGCGTGGCGAAGGTGTACGGCCACTACATGACGATCAACTACCGCGAGTCGTACGGCATGCACGCCTCGTCGGGAGTGCTCTTCAACCACGAATCACCTCGTCGAGGCCCAGAGTTCGTGACGCGTAAAGTCACGCGTGCCGTCGCCCGCATCTCGCTGGGGCTGCAAGAGAAACTGACCTTGGGTAACATCGACGCTCAACGTGACTGGGGTTTCGCCGGAGACTATGTGGAAGCGATGTGGCTCATGCTGCAACAGGACGAGCCCGATGACTACGTCATCTCCACGGGCGAGACCCAGAGCATCCGCGTGCTCCTTGATTACGCATTTGCGGCCGTGGGAATTGACGACTGGACCCCCTACGTCGACTTCGACGAACAGTTCATGCGCCCTGCCGAGGTGGATTTGCTCGTGGGCGATGCCTCGAAGGCCAAAGAAAAGCTCGGCTGGGAGCCTCGCGTCAAGTTTCCCGAGCTCGTGTCGATGATGGTCGATGCAGACCTGAGCGAGCAGAAAGCGCTCGCAGGGCTGGAATGACTCGCGCACTGATCACCGGAGTCACCGGTCAAGACGGTTCATACCTCGCAGAACTTTTGCTCGCGCAGGGCTATGAAGTGCACGGGGTGACTCGCGACGCCGCTGAAGTCGTGACGCCGGGAGTGCTTGCCCACGAACTCGATTTGAGCACCGACAGCGCGATTGGTGACCTCATCACCGACCTGCAGCCTCGGGAGATTTACAACTTGGCAGCGCTGAGTTCGGTGTACCAGTCGTGGCAGAATCCTGGGCTGACAGCGAGGCTCAACGGCGCGGTGGTGGCTGAAATGTTGGCGGCGGTCAAGGCCATTCATGATCAGGGTGATGTCGACATCCGCTTCGTTCAAGCCTCGAGCGCGGAAATCTTTGGCACTCCTGCTGTCTCACCGCAGGACGAGAGCACCCCAGTGCGCCCTACAAGCCCCTACGGGGCCGCGAAGGCCTACGCTCACGGTCTCGTCGGCGCATACCGCTCAGCGGGCGTTGCAGCCTCATCGCTCATTTTGTATAACCATGAGTCGCCGCGTCGGCCCGAAACATTCGTCACGCGAAAGATCACAGCGGCGGCAGTGCGAATCTCTCAAGGGCGTCAAGACACGCTCGAGCTCGGAAATCTGGATGCTCGCCGCGATTGGGGCTGGGCTCCGGATTACGCTGACGCGCTCGTTCGAGCAGCGCAGCATCCGGATGCCGACGATTTTGTGATTGCGACGGGAATCTCGCATTCTGTTCGCGAGTTTGTGGCGGCGGCGTTCGAGCGCGCGGGTGTCGATGATTGGGCTGATCGAGTGACGGTGGCGGATTCGCTGCTGCGGACAGGTGATGCTGCCCTACAACGGGGGGATGCGAGCAAGGCCCAACGAATCCTAGGTTGGACACCGACGGTTCAGTTCGACGAGATCGTGGCGGCGATGGTCGATCATGATCTCGATTTGTCGACTTAACTTAACTCACGGCGCGCCATAACCCTTAAGTCACGGTCGAGGCAATTATGATCTGCGACTTGACTCTTGGGAACTACACCGATGTAATTATGTAACGCGATTTGATGCGAAGCATTGAAAGCGGAGGGGAGATAGATCACATGGGCGACAGCGGTTACCGCGCGGGAGTTCCCGACGACTGGTTTGTCGACCCGGTTCGGCTAGGAGTTCCCGGAGTTCGTCAGCCTCTCGCTGACGAAGACGGCAATGCCCTCTCGTGGCAGACAGACTCACTGTGTGCTCAGACCGATCCCGAAGCTTTCTTCCCCGAAAAGGGCGGCTCCACTCGTGACGCTAAGAAGATTTGCTCGTCGTGTGAAGTGCGCAGCCAGTGCCTCGAATACGCTCTCGAAAATGACGAACGGTTCGGAATCTGGGGCGGGCTCTCAGAGCGCGAACGCCGCAAGCTGCGCAAGCGCGCTGGCTAATTCGATTTCCTCTTCACGCGTGCGCTCTGTTCGTGAGCGCTGTGCTTCGATGACCCCGTATTGGGGATGCTCTCAGACTCGCCGGTCTGCAGCGAGTCGGATGCAGAAGAAGACTCACGACGCCTAGTCTCAAACAAATGCAGCCGAGAGTCACCGCAGTACTAGTCGCCCGCAACGGTGCGAAGTATTTGCCACGCACCCTTGCCGCGATCGCGGCTCAAACTCGGCGACCCGATTCGGTGATCGCCGTCGACGCCGATTCGAGCGACGACTCCCTCTCGATCATGGCGAATTCAGCTTCGGCCCAGATCGCGGATGCTCATGATCAACGAACATTCGGCAGCGCAGTTGCTTCCGCATTGCACAGCGCGGTGCCGCAATCGGCTGAAAACGAGTGGCTGTGGCTGCTAACTCATGACAGCGCACCGGATCCTCACGCTTTAGCTGCCTTACTCGGTGCCGTGGAGATCGCCCCGTCTGTGGCGGTTGCCGGCCCCAAACTCGTGCGCTGGGATAACCCATCCGTGATCTCAAACTTCGGCGAAACTCTGACGCCGCTCGGCCGGGCCGTTGGCCTTGTCACTGACGAACTCGACCAAGCTCAGCACGACGTGCAGACCGACACCCTCGGCGTGGCCGGCGCGGGCATGCTCGTTCGTCGTCAGGTGTGGAATGCACTGGGCGGATTTGATCCCAAGCTCACGTCGGTGGACGCCGCTCTCGATTTCTGCGTGCGCGCTCGGTTAGCAGGCCATCGCGTGATCGCCGTCGCAGATGCTCGTGTGGCCAGCGCTGGCGGCCCCGAGCTGTTCGGCAAGCGTTCCGTTTCGGCTGCCGCGCACAACCGGCTCCAGCGGTTCGCTCAGTTGCATCGTCGCCTGGTGTACGCGCCCAGTCTTGCTGTTCCGTTGCACTGGCTCACGCTGTTGCCACTCGCAATTCTTCGTTCCCTTGGCCACCTTGTGGCGAAGCAGCCTTCGGCTGTCGCCGGAGAATTTGCGGCTGCTTTCGCTGCCATTTTCGACGGGGGAGTGGTTGCTGCTCGTCGCAATCTTCGCCGCAATAAACGCGTCGGTTTCGCGGCAGTTAATCCGCTGCGGATGTCGTGGGCTGAGCTTCGCGAGCGGCGTGCCCACGAGCGTCACGGCAACGCTCCCGACGCTGCGTTCGACATTGCGAGGCCGAAGTTCTTCAGCAACGGCGGAGCCTGGACTGTGCTTTTGGCCGGCATCCTCGGCATGCTGGTCTTCTCACGATTTGTAGATGCGCAGGCGCTGACTGGTGGCGGCCTGCTGCCGCTGTCGACCACTGTCTCTGAACTTTGGGCGCACGTCGGTTACGGCTGGAACGACCTAGCTCAACAGGTGGTCGCCGCTGATCCGTTTGCGGTGGTGCTAGCAGTACTCGGCTCTCTCACCTTCTGGAACCCTTCGTTCAGTATCGTGCTGCTTTACCTCCTAGCGCTTCCTTTGGCAGCGCTCGCTGCGTGGTTGTGCGCGGCCGCCATTTCGGAACGTACCTGGGCGCCCACGATCGCCGCCGCCGCGTGGACTGTGATGCCGAGCTTCTTGATCTCGCTCGGAGAAGGCCAGCTCGGCGCGGTTCTTGCCCACATTCTGTTGCCGTGGCTCGTGCTCGCGGTGCTCCGCGCCGCTCACAACTGGGCGATGTCTGCGCTGGCCGCACTGCTATTTGCGGCGGTCACTGCCTCTGCTCCCAGCTTGCTTCCCGCGCTGCTGATCGCTCTCGTCGCGTGGATCATTATTCGTCCCAAGGCCACTCACCGTCTGCTGTGGATTGTGATTCCTGCCGCAGCGCTTTTTGCTCCGCTCGTGATTCAGCAGTGGGGCCGCGGCAACTTCTGGGCAATCTTCGCTGATCCGGGTGTGCCCGTTGCGCGCGAAGCCTCCACGGGCTGGCAGCTCGCGATTAGTAGCGTTGTTCCCGGCTCCAACGGGTGGAGTTCCTTGCTGGCCGCTCTCGGTCTCAACGACCGCTACGGGCCATTGCTCGTCGCGCTCATGCTCGCACCGTTTGCAGCCCTCGCGCTGATGAGTCTTTTCGTGCCCGGTACACGCCGCGCGGTGCCTTCGCTCGCCTTGGCGCTCTTAGGATTCGTGACGGCTGTCGCGGCAACGCACGTGTCGGTGAGCGCGTCGGGTCAGTCTGAAGTTGGACTGTGGGCAGCTCCGGGCCTCAGCCTGTACTGGCTTGGGCTCTGCGGCGCACTGACGGTCGCGATAGACAATCTCGATCGCCATGCCACCCTTCCGGCGCTCGTGGCCTTAGTCGGCATTCTGGGGCTCGCTGCGGCACCACTCTGGTTGCTCGCTTCGGGGATGAGCCCGGTCATCACGAGCAACGGGCGGCTCTTGCCCGCGTTCGTTTCGGCGGAATCCACCCAGCGCGATGGTCTCGGCACGCTGCAACTCACGGTGACGTCGGATTCGACCATGACGGTCGACCTGCACCGTGGTCGAGGATCGGGACTCGACGAACAATCCACTCTGGCCGCTACCAGCACCGAACTCTCTGAGGCTGAAGTGCGCAACGCGATCCTCGCCGGCAACATCGCATCACGTAGCGGCTATGAAATCGCCCGCGAGCTCAACGACCTCCAAGTAGCGTTCGTTGTCTTGACGCCGGGCAGCAACGCGGACATCGCAGAAACACGTCAGCGCATCATCGAAGCGCTCGACGGCAATAGCCTTCTC
Source organism: Salinibacterium sp. UTAS2018 (assembly GCF_004118935.1). Lineage (NCBI taxonomy): Bacteria > Bacillati > Actinomycetota > Actinomycetes > Micrococcales > Microbacteriaceae > Salinibacterium > Salinibacterium sp. UTAS2018. Next base: position 1,186,312 of record NZ_CP035375.1, on the reverse strand, counting down.
AACCCCATTGGCGATACGGCACAGGGACACCTCTGGCACTACCCCGATCTGCAAGAAAAAGAGATCCCCGTGGGCGCAAGTAACACTGAATCTCGCTGGGGGCAGATCGTGCTGGCTGGCCAAGGACTCGTCTTTGGGCTCACTCTGTTGCTGGCTATTCCGACTACACGCCGTCGGCGAGTGAAAGCGGCGAAAGCCGAAAGCGCCGTCACCGTGATTGAGGCGAACGAATGATCGACAACGAGATCACCCCGGATGAAGCTTCGGCTTTGCCGAACGAGCCGACCGGCGCCGAATTCGACGACGATCAAGAATTGACCGGTGCGCCGGAACCTGAGTCGAGTACGCGGCGCCCAGTCTCAGCGAAAGCGATCGCCGCTGTCGGCGCTCGAGTCGCCCTGGGGGCTGTCGGCATCGGCGTGGCCGCGGCGACAATTCTGGGGTCGAGCTTTCTCGAAATTCCGTCTTTTAGCGCGTCAGCGCCGAGCGAACTCGTCGTGCCGGTGCCGACGGCCCAGCAGTTGACGTGCCCCGGACCGCTCTTGAGGCTCTCCGACGACTCGGGCGCTGAGGCATCCAGCGTGTTCACTCTGGGGCAAGCCGTCACACGATTCGCGTCGAGCGCCGGCACCGTCGAGCAGGCACGCATCACCGCATCCGATGCTCAACAAGGGGAATCAGTCGCAGAACCTCTTGTTCTCAGCGCTGCTCCGGATGCCCAGTCTCCCGAGTCAGAGATGCGGCTGAGTGGTGCGCAATCGCAGTCGGTTTCGGTCGGAGACTACGATGGTTTTGCCTCGGCGGGCTGCCGCGCTGTCGGCGGCGATAGCTGGCTGGTCGGTGGCGCAACCACGACCGGGCGATCGACGTTGATTTCGTTGATTAACCCCACTGAAGTTGCCTCTACCGTCACCCTCGATATTTACGACGAGCGTGGCACGGTTTCGGCTGCCGGCACCGCAGGAATTGTTGTCCCGCCTAACGGGCAGCGCGTGCTTTCCCTCGCCGGTTTTGTGCCGGGAGCGTCCTCTCCGGTCGTGCACGTGACGAGCACGGGTGGCCAGATCACCGCTGAGCTGCAGCAGACGATCGTTCGCGGGCTCGACGCTGGTGGTGTCGAGATCGTGGGGCAAACGCAAGCGCCGTCTCGCACTCTCGTGATTCCCAGCATGGTCGTCACGAACCTCGAAGCTGTTCAAGCATTGCGGGGTTCTGCGGAGCAAACGGATGACGTTATTGCCGCCATCCGAGTCTTTGTTCCGGGAGATGAGCCGACCACGATGACGGCAACTCTCACTCCGGCAGACACCGACCGTGACCCCATCACTTTCACGCTCGACCTCAGCGCGGGAGTTGTCACAGATATCCCGATCGAAGAGCTCGCGACGGGCGAGTACACGGTGGCTATTGAATCTGAAGACCCGATTGTCGCCGCAGCCCGCACAACCTCGGGCAAACTCAACTCTTCCGGAGAAGTCACGGCCACTGACTTTGCGTGGTTCACCGCTAGCCCGCCTTTGACCGGCGATACCCAGCTCACGATTGCGACCGGCCTGGACGCGGTGCTGAACATCGCGAACCCCTCTGAGGCAGGCGTGACGCTCGAGCTCGCGGTTATGGGCGAAGAATCCGAGGAGTACGTTATCGACGCGGGACAGACGCTGCGTCTTCCCGTCGACAACGGCGACACCCTGACGGCCAACCACAGTGATCGGCTATTTGCCAGTGTTACTCAGGCCGAGAACGGTTTTCTTTCCTCCTACGCGATTGACCCTCAGACTCCAGGCTCGTCACCGCTCACGGTCTTCCCGTAATAACGCAGAGGCCGATCGTTCTGACAGCTCTCAGAGCGTGCACACTCTAGAAGTGTCGGAATCGATTGGGCGCGAGTTCCCAAGGATCCTTGCCGACGTATTCGGCGACCGCGCGAAAGACACAACTCTCGATGAGCATGCGCTTGTGTAGTTCGTCGTCTCGGTGCAGCCGGGCCATCCGCTCGATGGGCAAGCGATAGAGCACAATGCGGTTCTCGGATCGATTGACATGCCATCGCTCGACGGCGGAACCTTCAGGATCGCTGCCCGGCATCAGGCCGATCTCGAAGCGGGCATCCGCCAGTTCTTCTGGCCACATTTCTTTCAGAAACTGGGCGGCGGAGGCAACGGTCATCTCGAAGTTTCCGTTGCGGCTGCTGAGCAACGGCAAGTGCGGGCCGGTGACGGCAGCACGGATGCCGCGCCCGTGTCGGTCGCGCCAGTTTCCGCGCACAGAGCGCGTCGACTCCCGCTTCGATGATCTAGCCACGGGCCCATTCTACGGCGGCTAGTTGACCATCTGTGGGCGCACAGTCGTAGGCTAGGGCTCACAATGAATCAGCGCCCGTGCAGCAAGGTCGCCTGCAACTCCGAAGCAGTCGCCACCTTGACCTATGTCTATGCCGACTCAATGGCTGTTTTGGGGCCGCTGAGCTACAGCGCTGAACCGCACACCTACGACCTCTGTGCTCGCCATGCCGAACGACTCTCCGCGCCTCAGGGGTGGCAGGTCGTTCGCCATGTAGTTTTGGGGCATGAGCAACGCTAACCCCATCGATCTCGCCCCCTTCATCAAGGCCTATGACGTTCGTGGCCTTGTGGGCACCCAGCTCACTGACGAGGTAGTCGAAGCGCTCGGGGCCGCGTTCATTGATGAAGTGGATGCCGCGGGCCACGAGGTCGTCGTCGGTCACGACATGCGCGACTCCTCACCCCGTTTCGCCGCCGTGTTCTCGGCCGGTGCTCGTGCTCGCGGGGGCAATGTCGTTCTCATCGGACTCTGCTCGACCGACGAGACCTATTTCGCATCCGGCTCCATGGATGCCCCTGCCGCCATGTTTACGGCAAGCCACAACCCGGCGACCTACAACGGCATCAAGTTCAGCCGCGCCGGAGCCCAAGGCATCAGCTTTGCGACAGGCCTCAAGTCAATTCGAGACCGTGCTCAGGCTTATTTGGCCGAGGGAATCCCCGCCGTTGCGGCCCCGGGCTCCCAGCGAGAGGTTGACGTGCTCGGCGACTACGCCAGCTATTTGCGCACCCTCGTTGATCTGACCGGTATCCGCCCGATCCGTGTCGTCGTAGATGCTGGAAACGGCATGGGTGGTATGACGGTGCCCGCCGTGCTCTCGACTGCCGCAGGACTTTCGCCATTGCCCATCGACATCATCCCGATGTATTTCGAGCTCGACGGAACATTCCCCAACCACGAAGCGAATCCGCTCGACCCCGCCAACATCGTTGATCTCCAAAAGGCGGTGCTCGAGCAGGGTGCCGACCTCGGGCTTGCTTTTGACGGCGATGCTGATCGCTGCTTTGTCGTCGATGAGCAGGGCAACCCGATGAGTCCGAGCGCGGTAGCTGCGGTCGTGGCGCTGCGGGAAATTCAGCGCGTGCGGGCTTCGCAACCCGAGGGCGACATCCGTGTCATCCACAACCTCATCACCTCACGTATCGTGGCCGAAACGATCGAAGCCGCGGGGGCGATCCCCGTGCGCACCAACGTCGGTCACTCGCTCATCAAAGATCAGATGGCGGCAACGGGAGCGATTTTCGGCGGCGAGCACTCGGCGCACTACTATTTCCGCGACTTCTGGGGCGCCGATAACGGGATGCTCGCTGCCATGCACTTGCTGGCGGAGTTTGGTTCGCAGCCCGAACCCCTCTCGGTGCTCTCCGCTCGCTATTCGCCCTATGCGGCCAGCGGCGAAATCAACTCGGTGGTGGACGATGTTCCTGCCGCTACTGCCCGCATCCGCGCGGCCTTCGCGGCAGAGGCAGAGTTCGATGAGCTCGATGGCCTCACCGTTACCGGCACTGCGACCGAGGGCGACTCGTTCTGGTGGTTTAACGTCAGGCCCTCGAACACCGAGCCGCTGTTGCGTCTCAATGCTGAAGCTGACTCTCAGCCGACGCTCGAGGCCATACGCGATCGAGCACTCGCGATCATTCGCGCCTAGGGCGTGAGTCGGTACGGCGGAAGCCTGCCGTTTTCGCAGCCGTCTCCGTCACGTCGCCGATGTTGTTGCTGACGTTGTCGCTGTCGCAGTTGCGGCTTAGCCGCGGTCGCTCGGGAACCCGCGCGGAACACTCGTGAGAGCGGGTTCGAGCGCGTCTAGGCGTCGTTGCTCGCCCGCTAACGCAGCACTCTCGCGTTCCCGACGCACGGCACTCACCGCCGATAACAAAACTTCGGGCTCAACGTGGGGCAGGGGCGACACATAGGCCGCCGCTTCGTGCGCCAAAGACGTGGCGTGTTGCCGACGGGTGAGCGGGGTGTAGCCGGGGGCGGCGACCAGAAAATGTGAGATGCGCCGAGCTAGAGCATCCGGCATCTTGGCTACATCGGCCGTAAGCGCCCATTCCGCCAATTGGCCGGGCAGCTGAACCACCGGGTTAGCGAACTTAGACACCCGCTCGTACTGGCTGTACGTACCCGCGACGAGGTCACCAAGACGTTGTGCTCGCGTGTTGAGCAGTGCGACAACGGCGGCTAGACCTCCCGCGGTCATGAAGACCTCCAACACCCCCAAGAGAGCGCGGATGAACGCATGGCGAAAGCCGATCGCGCCACCGTCGTTGCGCACGATTCGAGCTCCGATCGCGAGCTTACCGAGTGACTTGCCCCGGCTCAGTGTCTCGACCGTTGCGGGGATCACGACGAGGCACAGCACAGTGGATGCAACAGTGAGAGCGGTGCCGATAGCTTGGTCGAGCCCGGCGGCGCTCGCGAAAGCGAAGGCGCCGATCAGCAGCCCAATGAGCGCGGCACCGTAGACCAGAAAATCGATGATGGCGCCGGCTGCCCGCAACACGAAACTGGCCGAGTGCAGCTCTAAAGCAACAGCCTCTCCGGTGATGAGCTCGTCGGGTTCGTCCCCATATGCGAAGGTGGTGGTCGTTTGTGGGCTCGGCATGACATCATTTAAGCAGATGGATCTCGACTCTTACTCAGCCGCGCACCGCGAAGACTGGGACCGCCTTGCCCATTTGGCCGCTCAACGTCGATATTCTGGCGCTGAAGCCGATGAGTTGATCGATCTTTACCAGGCGAGTGCCACGCACCTGTCGGCGATGAAGACGAGCACCGGCCAGTCAGTTCAGGCTGATCGTCTGTCTCTGACACTGAGTCGCGCCCGGCTCTCGTTCACGGGTGCCGCCGCCAATCTGTTGAGCCAATTGCCTGAGTTCTTCATCGCCCAGCTTCCGGCCGCGTTGTATCGGGTGCGATGGATGTCGCTCATTCTCGCCGCAGCAACCTTCTTCATCGGGTTCCTTTTTGCGTGGTGGGCCATCTCCAACCCCCAGCTTTTGGCCAACTTCGGTACTCCCGCCGAGCGCGAAGCTCTCGCGCAAGACGATTTTGTCGGCTATTACTCCGAATACTCCGGCGGATCGTTCACCGGCTTCGTGTGGACAAACAACGCGTGGATCGCCGCTCAAGAAATCGCGTTCGGCATTGTCGGTGTCTACGTGCCGTACCTTCTTTTCAATACCGCTCAGCAGTTGGGCTTCACCGCCGCAATCATGAACGAGTTCGATCGCCTCGACGTCTTCTTTCTCTACATCGCGCCGCACGGCCAGCTTGAGCTTTACGCGATTTTCGTCGCCGGTGCGGCCGGAATGATGATCTTCTGGTCCTGGGTCGCGCCTGGTGCTCGCACACGAGCGCAGGCCCTCGCGCATAACGGCCGCGCGCTGTTCACCATCGTCATCGGCATCATGCTTGCCCTCCTGGTTTCGGGCGTTATCGAAGGCTATGTCACCCGTCAAGATTGGCCATGGCCGATCAAGATCGGCATCGGCACGGTCGCTCTTGCAGGTTTCTTGGCGTACCAATGGATCCTTGGGGGGCGCAGCGCTCGCGCTGGCAACACGGGTGACCTCAGTGAGTTTGATGCTGGAGCAACGCACATCGTCGCGAACTGACTGCGGGTTAGAGCTTTCCGGCGGCTTTCAACGCGATGTAGTGATCGGCAAGCGCGAGCGGCAATTCGCTGGGGCGTCGTGAGACTACGGATGCCCCGAGCTGGTTGATCGCACCGGCCACTCGTGACTGATCTAGCAGTGCGCGTTCGGCGGCGCCGGCGAGGTACACAGTGTCGCGCGAGGATCGATCGAGCGTGGCATCCACGATCGATGGATCGGTAACGGATGCCACTACAACGGTGTGCTTGGCGGTGAGCTGGGGCAGCATCGCGAGCAGGCCGTGCGAGGCTCCGGGGGACTCGGCGGTGGTGGCAATCACCACAAGCGCGCGCTGCGTTGTTGCTTGCCGCACAAGGTTCGGCACGGCGTTCCAGTCCATCTCGATGAGTTCGGGCTGAACTGGCGCCATGCTGTTGACCATTTTCGAGAGCAAATCGGGGCCAGTCGCACCCTGAACACGAGCACGCACTCGGCGATCGTAAATCATGAAGTCGACATGGTCACCGGCACTGGAGGCGAGTGCCGCCAACAAAAGTGCAGATTCGAAAGCGGTATCGATGCGCGGTTCATCGTCTATTCGCGCAGCGGATGTGCGGCCGCTATCGACGACAATCACCACACGTCGGTCGCGCTCAGGTCGCCACGTGCGCACCACGAGTTCAGAGCGGCGCGCAGTGGCACGCCAGTCGATCGATCGAACATCGTCGCCGCGAACGTAATCACGCAGGCTGTCGAACTCAGTGCCTTGGCCGCGGATCATTACGCTTGTGGCGCCATCGAGTTCGCGCAGGCGAGCGAGGCGAGAGGGGAGATGCTTGCGCGAGTTGAACGGCGGCAGCACCGTGAAGCTTCCCGGAACGCTCACGGTGGTTTGCCGGGCGATGAGTCGCAAGGGCCCGTACGACCGCACCGTCACGTGAGCAGCTTCTCGAGTTCCCCGGCGAAGGGGAGTGAGAACCGTAGTGAGTTCCCTTCGTTCGCCCGAGGGGATGGTCAGCGTTGCGCGATTGCTCTGGGCTCCCGCTGACGGCTGCCAACCGTCGCGCACGATCGCGCGCAGGCGTCGAGGGGTGGGGTTCGTGATTCGCAGCGCAGAGCCTGTGGTCTCGCCGAGTCGCACTCGGTCGGGCGAGGTGCGCTCGAATCGTAGCCCGCGCACCGATACGGCCAGAATCAGGTCCAGCGTGCTGAGAACCGCTACGAAGAGTAACCAGTACACGAGCACGATGGGTTCGCCGGTGACGACGATCGGCACTATGCCGAGCGCCACGAGAGCAACGAACCATCCAGAAATTGCCATTGTTAGATCGGAACCTGCACTTGCTGCACGATCGATCGCAAAATGACGTCGGCCGACACCCCTTCGAGCTCGGCTTCGGGACGCAACTGAATCCGATGGCGAAGCACCGGCAGCACCATGCTCTGGATGTGGTCGGGCGTGATTGCATCGGCGCCCGTGAGCCAAGCCCACGCCTTGGCGGCCGCGATCAGCGCGATCGCACCGCGGGGGCTTACCCCGAGCTTCACTGAGGGGCTCTGGCGGGTGGCGCGAGCAAGGTCAACGGCATACGCGATGACGTCGGGGCTTGCGCCGACCTTCGTGACGGCGGCCTGGGCCGCAGCGAGCATTGCCGCATCGAGCACGGGAGTAACGCCGGCCGCGGCGAGATCGCGAGGATTGAAGCCTGCGGCGTGACGGGTAAGAACTTCAATCTCGGTGTCTCGCTCGGGGAGGTCGAGAACGAGCTTCAGTAAGAAGCGGTCGAGCTGAGCTTCGGGAAGCGTGTAGGTGCCTTCGTATTCGATCGGGTTCATCGTCGCAGCCACCATGAAGGGCACGGGCAGTTTCAACGACTGGCCATCGACAGAGACTTGACGCTCTTCCATGGCTTCCAGCAGCGATGACTGGGTCTTGGGTGGCGTGCGGTTGATCTCATCCGCCAGCAAAATGTTCGTGAAGACGGGGCCTTCGCGAAACTCGAACTCTCCAGATTTGGAGTCATAAACGAGTGATCCGGTGACGTCGCCAGGCATCAGGTCGGGGGTGAACTGCACACGCTTGGTGTCGAGCTGAAGCGCTCGGCTGAGGGTGCGCACCAACAGCGTCTTCGCGACGCCCGGAACGCCCTCCAGCAGCACGTGACCCCCGGTGAGCAGCGCGATGGTGAGCCCGGTGACAGCCGCATCTTGGCCAACAACAGCCTTGCCTACTTCTGTGCGTAGTTGAGTGAATGCGTGCCGCAGTTGCTCGTCAGTCATATCTCGATTCTTCTCTATCTCTGGCTCGGTGGGGCTAAGCGATTAGGCGGGGCGGATGATGGTGCGCACGCGATCTTCGAGTGCGAGCAATTCGTCGGACAGGCTAATGAGCTCGTTGTCCGTGGAGGGGTCGGCGTCGAGCAACAGGTGCTGGAGTTGCGCGAGAGGCTGGCCAACGAGCGGTGAGACCCGGTTGATCACATCATCGACGGATGCTGTGGATGGCATTCCGCACAGCATTGCGAGGCGGCGGATGGTTCCGATGCGCAGTGAGTCGAGCGTGTGAAGCCGGGCGGTGGACTTCGCATACAGCCGTGCACGACCCTGCATCGTTTCGCTCGAGCGCACCGTCACGGGAAGCTTTTCGATGACGAGCGGCCCAAAGCGGCGTCCTCGCCACAGTGCGCCGGCCAGCAGGGTGAGAAGGAACAACCAGGTTCCCGGCAGCACCCAGCCGGGGGCGAGCTCGTCGAGGGTGGCGGTGCCGCCGCCGTCGGCAATGTCAAGGAAGCTCGGCGTGTACCAGATGAGCGTGTCGTTCTCACCGAGCAGACGCAGTGCGAACGCCGCGTTATCCGCGGCGGTAATACCGCCATTGGTTAGGGCGTCGGTGGCACCAAGAATCTTCAGTTCAGTGTCGCCCCGATCGAGAATGATGAGCCCGTAGCCGTCGTCATCGTTTCCGTAGCAGGAGGTGATGTCGGGGCTCGGCTCGATAACTCGATAGCCGCTGGGGCCGGCAGTGATCTGAGGAGCATGAGCGACGGTGGATGCCGTGCATCCGGCGGCAACGGTCTCGGAACTTGTGCCCGCCTGCGCTACCTCGGGTGCGATCGCGAGGAGCTCGTTGAGCACAGGTTCGGCGACGATCACGGTGCTGGTCAGCCCGGCAGCGTCCTTTACTTGTTCTTCGGTCAGGTAGCCCTCGTAGTTGGAGAAAATGAGCGTGCTTTCTCCCGCGAGATCCGCTGCGGCCCGGGCATCGTCCAAGGTAGTCGTCACCACGACGTCGACGCCCTGATCGCGGAGAACTTCTGCCACCGCTTGGGTTCCGGCTTCGTAGGGACTTGTGGGGTCTAGCGGCGGGCCCTCAACGGCATTGCCCGCAAGATTGAGGGTGATGACGGCAACGACCACGAGCAGGATGGCAGCGGCGATCCAGAACAGCGAGCGGCGAGTGGTGGTGCGCAAGCGTGGGGTAAGCACCGTCGAATCGGTGCCGGATTCGCTCACAGCGTCGCCTCGGCCAAGTCGGGTTTGGTCGCGCGCACGCGAGCTTCAAGCGCGCGGAGTTGTTCATATTGCTCGCGAGTAGCGGTTTTGCGCATGTAGCGAATGAGGTCGAAGGTGTCGGCACTGCTGGCGAATTCCGCAGCGAGTTCGGGGAAGACACGTGAAGCCCGAGCAGCGAAACCGTGCCCGGTCGTTCCCGGAGTCATCGTGACGAGCGTGCGCTCTGATAATCCGCGGGCGATGGAACGGAACATGTCTGCGATAGCGGCTACGAAGTCGTCACGCGCCGCCGATTGCTCGGCTGCCGCTCTCAATTGCGCGGCAGATCGATAGTCGGTTTCACCAAACAAGATGTCCTGATGGCGACTCTTACGGTTGAGCCGCGGCACCCCGTAGACGACAATCGCTGCGATGATCGCGATGGCCACGAGCGAGAGAAGCACAATGGAAACGAAAGTCGGAATCCCGTTACCGTCACCGATCGTAAGGCTCGCTAGCCAGTCGCTGAATGCTTTGGATGCCCGGTCGAAGAGCGTCGGCTTTGCGGCCTGATAGGGAGCTTTCGAGAGTTCGTCGATGAGCCATCCGGTTGCATCGCCGGAGTCAGGGTCCACGGGTACGTCACCCGCGAGCGACCGCGCAGAGAACCCCGCGAGCCCTACCCAGGCCGAAACCGCGGAGTCGATCACTGTCATGAAGCAGCGTTCGGTGACGCAGGCGTGGCTCGGCTCGGCGTGCTCTGCGCCGTGAGATAGGGATCAGGAACCGAGTGGTCGCCGACATTGCGAGCTTCAACGAATCGCGTCAGATCAAGATCGAAGCCCTCCTTGCGCATGCGCATGTCGATATAGAGCAGCGCTGGAGCAGCAGACTGAATGACGATGGTGACGGCGCTGATGATGACCGAAAGAATGATGGACACGATGTAGATCACGGCGAATGCCACGACAGCTGTTTCCTCGTTGCCCGTCGGATTAAGCAGGCCGATGCCGAGACCGCCAAAGAAGCTGACTGGAGCCGTGACGACGCTCGACACCGTGTTCACGATGACCAAGATGAGCAGCAAAATGCCGAAGGTACGCCAGAAGTTTCCCTTGACGAGAGACCACGAACGGCGAATAGCAAGCATCAGCGGCAAACGCTCGATCATGAGGGCGCTGGGTACAAACGCGAAGAAGGTACCGAGCCACGCCGCCAGAAAGAGAGCAACGAGGAGCCCGCCAAGCATCGTCAGAACTCCAAACACGATTCCGGCGGTGTCCCCGATAGCGAATAACAACACCGATACGCCAGCCACAATCGCAATCCCCACGATGACCGCGAGCATGACGAGCGCTGACCAGCCGATGAGAGCGCCGATGCGGCCTTTGGCGGCGTTCCACAGACCGCGCAGGCGAAGACGCTCGCCCACGGTTCCGCGAGCAACTTCGAGCGAGATGACCCCCTGCAGAATCGCGCCACCGACGAGAGAGAGGGCCACAGCGAACAGGGCGGAGAGGATCACGCCGGCGGTAGCGCCGGCTTCGATAGCTGCGGCATCCCCATCGCTGGCGCTCAGCGAACGTTCGATTCCGCTGAAGGTCACAACGCCGACAAGAACGAGAGAGCCGACCATAACGAGACTCATGATGAGTAGCGCGAGCCCAAAGGTCGGGCGAGGATTGCGGCGCAGCACCATGAGGGACGCCGAGAGAATTGCGCCGAGACCGAGCGGGTGCAGCGGGATGAGGCCCGGTTTAGGCGGCGGAGTCCAGCCGGCAGTCGGAGCCACGAATGGCGGAGTTGCACCCGGCGTCCCCGGCGCTACCGGTGCAGTTTCAGCGGGGCTATACGCCGACGCCGCGGTGGGAGGTGCAAGCGACCCGGCGCCAGCGGCGCTGCTGCTATCGGGTGACTGCCAGGGGCTGTTGTCGCTCACGTCTCATCCTCGATTGGGTGACTGCAAATATTTCAATCTCCCTCATGTTTTCACACTCGACTACTCTTATGCGAAAGCTTCTCACTCAGTTCGCCCGAGAGCTAGAAAGTAACGAGGAACAGTGAACCCGCGAATTCTTGTAGTAGATGACGACACTGCCCTGGCAGAAATGATCGGAATCGTTCTCCGCACTGAAGGTTACGAACCATTTTTCTGCCAAGACGGCGCGTTAGCGTACGACGCTTTCAAGTCGGCCGCGCCCGATTTGGTGTTGCTCGACCTCATGCTGCCCGGCATGGACGGCATTGAGATCTGCTCGCGCATCCGCGAAGAGTCGGGCGTGCCGATCATCATGCTCACCGCCAAGAGCGACACAGCAGACGTCGTCAAGGGTCTCGAGAGCGGCGCTGACGACTACGTGGTCAAGCCCTTCAATCCCAAAGAGCTTGTGGCGCGCGTGCGCACTCGCCTGCGCCCCGCCAGCGATGCTGCCACCGGCACCTTGACCGTTGGCGACCTTGAATTGGATGTCACGGGCCACGAAGTGCGTCGAGGTGACGCCAGAATCAATTTGACCCCGCTCGAATTTGAGCTCCTGTTGGCGCTTGCCATGAAGCCGGAGCAAGTTTTCACCCGCGAAATGCTCTTGGAGCAGGTCTGGGGTTACCACTACAAGGCTGATACCCGCTTGGTGAATGTTCACGTGCAGCGCCTGCGCGCAAAGGTCGAGGAAGATCCCGACAACCCGAAGATTGTCATGACTGTTCGCGGTGTTGGTTACCGCGCTGGCGCCAGCGCTTAGCTTCTATGCGCGATTTTGACTGGCGCGGCTGGGTGCAGCGAGCTGCTGCGCTCTGGCGCTCGTCGCTTCAATTGCGCACTGTCGCGATCACGGTGCTGTTGTCATCGGTAGTGGTCGCGGTGATCGCCGGCTACATGTCGCTGAGTGTCGGGGCCAACCTCTTCGATGCGAGCCGCGACCAGCTCACGCGCACATCGGCCAATGCCACCCTGGCAGGCCAACAGGTGTTCGACGCCGCAGATGAGGGCCTCGGCCTTGAGGACCTCGACGTCATGATGGGGGAGGCCGCGAAGGTCATCGAGAGTGTGGCCTCCAGCACGGGCGGCACGAGTTACGCAATCTTGCGCACCCCGGCTCAGGAGGGGCCCCGCGTTCCTTCTGATGTTCAAACGCTGGGGCTAGGCTCCGCCGCTCTCATCTCTGAAGAACTGCGCGATATCGTCTCGCAGTCGACCGAGCAGCGCACCTACTGGCAGTCGGTTGCGCTGGAGCAAGAGGCCGATGGTGCGGTGCATCCCGGGCTCGTGGTCGGATCGACGCTCGACATTCGGGGTAGCCAATATGAGCTGTATTTGGTCTACGACATTCAAGACACTCAAGACACCCTCGTGCTGGTTCAGCAGACCCTCGGGCTCGGCGGTTTCGCGCTTCTCGCACTCATTGGCGTTGTCACGTTCGTGGTGGTGCGCCTCGTTGTTGGCCCTGTTCGCTTAGCCGCCGAAACGAGTCAACGCTTGGCGGCCGGTGAGCTCGAGGTCCGCATTCCGGTGCAGGGCAACGACGTAATTGCGACTTTGGCGCGATCGTTCAACGGCATGGCTACGAGCATGCAACAGCAGATCACGCGACTCGCGGCGCTCTCGCAGGTTCAGCAACGCTTTGTGTCGGATGTCTCCCACGAGCTTCGTACTCCGCTCACCACAATTCGACTTGCGGGTGACGTTCTCTACGATCAACGCGAAAATTTTCCACCGGCCACGGCGCGCACTGCTGAGCTGTTGCACACTCAGGTCGAACGGTTCGAACTCTTGCTCGCCGACCTGCTCGAAATGAGTCGATACGACGCGGGAGCGGTCGATATGGAAACCGAGCCGACCAACCTCGTGCGCCTCGTCGAAGACGCTATCGAGAGCCTGACGTCACTCGCCGAGAGCAAAGGCTCAGAATTGCGGCTTGTGGCCCCCGGCGGCCATTTCGAGGCGGATGTCGACCCGCGGCGCATCCGTCGCATTCTTCAAAACCTAGTGAGCAACGCGATCGATCATGGTGACGGGCTGCCGATCGTTGTGTGGGTAGACAGCGATCAAGACGCCATCGCCATCGCTGTTCGCGATTATGGCGTGGGAATGAGCCAGGCAGCTCTCGAGCGCGTCTTCGACCGCTTCTGGCGCGCCGACCCGTCGCGGCAGCGCACCACTGGTGGCACCGGTCTGGGGTTAGCTATTGCTCTCGAAGACGCTGCGCTTCACGGCGGCTGGCTCGAAGCGTGGTCGGATGGAGACCACGGCTCCTGCTTCCGGCTTACGATTCCGCGCGAACGCGGAGCTGACCTGCGGTCCTCACCGCTCGAACTGCCACCGAATGACGAGATTCCCCGCTTGGAGGCTCCGCATGCCTAAGTTCTCCAAGGGCGCATACCTCGCGCTGATTGCCGTCGTGGCCGTCGTGCTGACCGGCTGTGTTGGTGTGCCGATGGCGAGTGAGGTTCAAACCGGCCCGCGTATCGACGAACAGGATGGCGCCCAGTACGAGATCGTCGCGTCTGGGCCGGTCGCGGGCTCAACTCAGGAGCAGATCCTGACCGACTTCATGAACGCCGTACGTTCGCCGTCGCGGGACTACTCCGTGGCCCGCGAATTTCTTACGGGAGCGATGAGCGAGGCGTGGAATCCTGCTGCCAGCGCGACCGTTCGTGAGCGCGACAAGCTGCCGACTATTGCACCGGCGATCGACGAAGATTCGTTGACCTATTCGTTTTCTGCTCAGGCAGTGGTCGACGAGAGAGGGATCTACTCCGAGCTTCGTTCTCCCGTGTCGCAAACTCTCGCGTTCGAGTTTGAGCGCGTCGGCGGCGAATGGCGCATTTCGACAGCGCCACCGGGGGTAGTGCTTACTCTTAGTGGTTTCGAAGTGAGTTTCGAAGAGCAAGTGTTGTACTACTTTGATCCCAGCTTCGCCTACCTCATCCCCGATACCCGCTGGTTTGCTGTGCGGGAGTCGTCGCAGACGCGGGCGATTCAAGCATTATTGGTCGCCGATTCGGCGTGGGTGCAACAGGGCGTCGTGCTCACCGCATTCCCGCCATCCACGACGCTCGGGACAACAAGTAGCCTTACTTCTGGCCGTGCGGTCGTTGACCTGAGTTCTGAGGCGCTCGCTGCCAATAACGTGGCGCGCGACCGTATGCGTCAGCAGTTGGCGGCAACGCTGCACACCCCCATTGTGCTCATCACGGTCGACGGTCGAGAGCTTCCGGATACAACGTCGGGTCAGAATGCCGCAGTAATTGAACCCGGTTCGGCGGGGCCTCTCGTCGTGGGAACGGGTGATGAGTTCGGGTTTAGTACGAGTGATGGACTCAGCGCGATCACCGAACTCAGTGACGTCGTGACGGCGGCGGGTGCTACGGCCGTCGCCCTCTCAGCCGATCGTCTTTCAGCGGCCTATCGCGCGGGGGATAACGCGGTCTACTTTGCATCGGTCGGCGTCGCACCTCGTGTCATCGATTCGCGAGACGAGCTCGTGGCGCCGTCGCTCGATCCGTTCCGGTTTGTGTGGTCTGCGCAGGGAGCGAATGCGGCGTCACTGACGACCTTCGCGGTTGACGGCACTGAGCATCCGGTGCAGTCGGCACTACCCGCAGACTCTCAAATCGTGTCGCTCGATGTCTCGCGCGATGGTGCGCGCTTGCTCGTGTATCTCTCGACGCCCTCTGGTCCGCAATTGCTCGTCTACGGCATCGTGCGCCAACAGGGCAATGTTCCCGTTCAGCTCGTGGAGCCCGTCGCCTTGCCGGTACCCACCGGGGTTGCGATCGATGCCGCGTGGGTGGGAACGAGCAGCGTTGCCACCTTGACCGCGGTTGATGACTCGGTCGAAGTGACCGCCTACAACCTTGGCGGCCCTTCGCAAGATCTGGGCACTGTTGACGGAGCATCCCAGATCGTAACGACGGGATCCAACACGGATGGGCTCCGGGTGCTTTCGGAAGGTGAAGTCTGGCGACCCCAAGGAAGCCAAGCCTGGGTGCGTACCGGGCTCGACGCCTCCTTCATGGCAGTGCAGCAGTAGCCGTTGTCCACGGATCCGTCGCTGAGTGCGGCGTTGGGGGCTGTCAACGACACGATCGGGGGATGACGCCCTCACAGCAGCCTCACGACGACGACAAGCGAGCGTGGTGGCACGGAGCCCTCATCGACGCTCTCCGCGACGCCTGGGCGCTCCTGATGCCCGTGGAGTGCGCCGGCTGCGAGCGGGTCGACCGTGCTCTGTGTGATGAGTGTGCGCGCCGCTTAGTGGCGCAGCCGAGCATCCACTCGACTCCGCAGCACCTCGCCGTGCACTACGCCCTGCGATACGAAGGGCGGGCACGCCGGGTGCTGCTGGCCTTCAAGAATCATCACCGCACCGATCTCGCGCGAGCCCTGTCGGCATCGTTCCTGCCGGCGTTACTGCAAGCGATCGATGCGGCGTCATCGTCAGACCCGGCAACGCACCCTGTTCAGATCGTTGCCGTGCCGAGCAGCCGCGGAGCCTTCCGCACGCGGGGGTATCACCCGATGGCACTCATACTCCGCGCGGCGGGAGTGCGCCACGCCCGGGTGTTAAGAGTTGCCCAAGAAACTCGCAGCCAAAAATTGCTGAGCGCGCAACAGCGCGCCAGCAACGTTCACGGCGCGTTCATCGCGACGCATTCTCTCGCTGGCATCCGCGTAATCATTGTGGATGACGTGCTCACGACGGGTGCCACGATCGATGAAGCGGCGAGAGCAATTTCCGCTGCGGGCGCAACAGTTGTGGGTGCTGCAACCATCGGGTTCACTCCAAGAAGGCTGACGGTTCGTGACATTGCCAGCGGCGAGGGCTACGGTATGGAAAAGGGCGCGAAATAGTAGCTGCCTCACGGGGCAGCCGCGCATTATTGCTAGGAGGTCGCCGTGGAAATCACCGTCAACGGACGAAATGTAGGAGTCACGGATCGTTTCCGTGAGTACGCGATCGAAAAGTCTGAAAAGGTCTCTCACTTGGCCGAGAAGGCGATCGCCTTCGAGATCAAAGTGACGCGACACCACGAAACCAAAGGTTCCAGTGGAGACGACCGTGTCGAGTTGACGTTGATCGGACCAGGGCCGCTTGTTCGAGCGGAATCTGCTGGTTCAGATAAGTATGTTGCTTTTGATCTGGCTATGGCGAAGCTCATTGAGCGCATTCGCCAGTCGAAAGATCGCAAGAAGGTTCACCGCGGAAACCACCGCCCCACGTCACTCCGTGAGGCGAGCGCCGGTGGATTCGCTGTTGTCGACATCACGCCCGCTAGTCCCGAAGTGATCGAAAAGGTTGCGACCGGAGCGGTGCCGATTCAGGATGAGGCGCCGGAGCCCGGCGACGAGGACTACTCGCCCGTCGTTATCCGACGCAAGGTATTCCCCTCGAGTCACATGACAGTAGAGGAGGCTCTTGATCACATGGAGCTGGTGGGCCACGACTTCTTCCTCTTTGTCGATAGCCAAACCGACCGTCCGAGCGTCGTGTATCGCCGCAAGGGCTGGGATTACGGCGTAATTGGTCTCGAAGAAGAGGCCGACGACGCGGTTCAGGGTGGTCGCTCGCGCAAGCGCAAGGCGGCCAACGGCTAAGTACACCAAGTTTTTGGCTTGGAGTTGATACGATTACGAACCGGTAACGCGGCTGTGCGCTGATTGCACGCACCGCGTTACCGTGACGTAAGCGTCTAAAAGACTGCGCTTCGTCGAGCAGTGCCAGCGTCGGACCCGTCCGACAAGAATGGGAGTATTCGGTGGCGAATGTTTTAGAACGCGCTCTTCGCGTAGGTGAGGGTCGACTTCTTCGACGCTTGAAAGCCTACGCGCAGGCGGTCAACCATCTCGAGGATGACTTCAAGACCCTCACTGATGACGAGCTAAAGAACGAGACAGTAGAGCTGCGTGAGCGCTACGCCGCGGGGGAGTCGCTCGACGACCTGCTGCCCGAAGCGTTCGCTGCCGTGCGCGAAGCGGCAAGCCGCACCCTCGGTATGCGTCACTTCGACGTTCAGCTCATGGGTGGTGCTGCGCTTCACTTGGGCAACATTTCCGAGATGAAGACCGGTGAGGGTAAGACTCTCGTCGCGACGCTCGCGGCCTACCTCAACGCTATTGCGGCCCAGGGCGTTCACGTTATTACGGTGAACGACTATCTGGCGAGCTACCAATCAGAACTTATGGGGCGTGTATTCCGTGCCCTCGGCATGACTACCGGCTGCATTATCTCCGGTCAGACGCCGCTCGAACGCCGCGAACAATACGCGGCAGACATTACGTACGGAACCAACAATGAGTTTGGTTTCGACTACCTGCGCGACAACATGGCGTGGCAGGCAAGCGACATGGTGCAGCGCGGTCATTACTTCGCTGTCGTTGACGAGGTCGACTCGATCCTTATCGACGAGGCCCGTACCCCGTTGATTATTTCTGGCCCTTCGTCAGGCGAGGCCAACCGCTGGTTCACCGAGTTCGCGAACCTCGCGAAGAAGCTCGACCCAGAAACTGACTTTGAGGTCGACGAGAAAAAGCGCACTGTCGGCGTTCTCGAGCCCGGTATCGAAAAAGTCGAGGATTACCTCGGCATCGACAACCTCTACGAATCGGCTAACACCCCGCTGATCTCGTTCTTGAACAACTCGATCAAGGCTCGCGCGCTTTTCAAGAAAGATAAGGACTACGTCGTGATGAACGGCGAAGTGCTCATCGTCGATGAGCACACCGGTCGTATCCTGGCTGGCCGTCGCTACAACGAAGGTATTCACCAGGCGATCGAAGCGAAAGAGGGCGTAGCGGTCAAGGCTGAGAACCAGACGCTGGCTACCGTCACCCTGCAGAACTACTTCCGCCTGTACAACAAGCTTTCGGGCATGACCGGTACCGCTGAGACTGAAGCGGCCGAATTTATGTCGACCTACAAGCTCGGCGTCGTTGCTATCCCGACCAACCGTCCGATGCAGCGCATCGACCAGTCCGACCTCATCTATAAGAACGAGCAGTCTAAGTTCGAGCAGGTAGTCGCCGATATCGCTAAGCGCCACGAACTAGGCCAGCCAGTGCTTGTCGGAACAACCAGCGTTGAGAAGAGCGAACTGCTTTCGCGCATGTTGGCTAAGAAGGGCGTCAAGCACGAAGTGCTCAACGCCAAGAACCACGCTCGCGAAGCAGCGATCGTCGCGCAGGCAGGCCGATTGGGTTCTGTCACGGTCGCCACGAACATGGCTGGTCGTGGAACTGACGTCATGCTCGGCGGAAACGCGGAGTTCTTGGCTGTGGCCGAGATGAATGCACGGGGCCTCAACCCCTCGGAAACTCCCGAGGAATACGAAGCCGCGTGGGATGACGTGTTCGCCGAGGTCAAAACCGGCGTAGAGAAAGAAGCCAAGAAAGTCATCGACGTTGGTGGGCTCTATGTGCTCGGCACCGAGCGCCACGAATCTCGCCGCATCGACAACCAGCTGCGTGGTCGTTCCGGTCGACAGGGTGACCCGGGCGAGAGCCGCTTCTACCTGTCTCTTCAGGATGACCTCATGCGACTCTTCAACAGCGGTGCTGCTGAAGCGTTGATGGGGCGATCGTCGGTACCCGATGACCTCGCTATCGAATCGAAGGTCGTCAGCCGCGCCATCCGCAGCGCTCAGTCACAGGTGGAATCACGGAACGCTGAGATTCGCAAGAACGTGCTCAAGTATGACGATGTTCTGAATCGTCAGCGTGAGGCTATTTATGGTGACCGTCGCCACATTCTCGAGGGAGATGACCTTAAGGATCGCGTTCAGCGCTTCCTGAAGGACGTCGTCACCGAGGTGGTTGATGTTCACACTGCCGAAGGTCATTCAGAAGAATGGGATTTCGAAGGGCTCTGGGCCGAACTGAAGACGATGTATCCCGTGGGGATCAGCGTCGATGAGGTTCTGACGGAGGCTGGCTCGCGCGGCAAGATGACGAGTGCGTTCCTCGCAAAGGAAATTCACTCGGATGCAGTGATTGCCTACGAGCGCCGAGAACAGCAACTGGGCGAAGCGGCAACGCGCGAACTCGAACGACGTGTTGTGCTGAGTGTGATCGACCGCCGTTGGCGCGATCACCTCTACGAGATGGACTACCTGAAAGACGGAATCGGACTGCGAGCGATGGCTCAGCGCGATCCGCTCATCGAATACCAGCGCGAAGGCTTCGCGTTGTTCCAGACGATGATGGGGCAGATTCGTGAAGAAACCGTCGGGTTCCTCTTCAACCTCGATGTCGAAGTGAATGGCGGCGGGGAAGCTACAACGGTTCAGGCCCGTGGCCTAGACGGAGCGAACGCCCCCGCGGCTCAGCTCAGCTACTCCGCGCCAAGCGCTGATGCGTCGGGTGAGGTCGAAGTGCGTAACGACCGCGGCCAGGTCGAGCGCGCAGCGACAGCTCAAGCGCAGCAGCGTCAAGCGAGCCAGGGTGCACCGCAACAGGCTCAACCCGCAGCTCAGCCGCAGTCGAACGAGCGCGGTGCGTTCGGACAGCGTGCGGAGGGAGCGGAACCTGAGGCTCCCCTCAACCGTTCGCAGCGTCGTGCGCAAGAAAAACGTAAGAAGTAACTCCGAAGTAGCCTCGCTCTAGAGGTTAATCGTTAATAACGGATGCCCCGCTCACTCAGTGAGCGGGGCATCCGTTATTTGTGCGCTGTAGGGGTGTGAGGCTACAGAACGTTGATCGCGGTGGCGCGCCAGCGCTTGTCGAGGCCTTCGAGGCGCACGGCGACAGCGCGCGTGCGGGCGCGACCGCGAACAATGACAACGGCTTCGATAGCGCCATCGCGTGGTTCGCAAATTCTGATTGAGCCCATAGTAAAACTGGGGCGCGTCACAGGCTGGCCTTTCGCCCGGCGGGCGCGAGCCGAAAGGACTACGCGCTTGAGCAGGTGCCGATAGACATCGTCGGTGACCCAACGCGCCATCTGATCCAAGTCTCGAGCGCCAGCGAGCACCTCGATTACGCAGCGAGTGAGGTTCTCGACGAGGGGCGCGGGGTCGGGTAGCTCTGCGCTGGAAGTCGGCTGGTGGCCGAAGAATTCGTCGGGAACGAAACGTGGCCGAATGACTTTAGAAGGCAGTGTGCCAGTGCGCGGGCGCAGCTGTGGGGGTAAGTCCACACTCGGTAAGGAGGTGCGAAGGGGCTCGGTACTCATGATCTCCCGGGTAAAAGGTCAAGACGGCGACGTTCACCCCCTTAAGGGGGTAGACCACACTTAATCAGCATCCGGACCAAATGTCTATGACTAAAGTTCAATTGTGGATAACAATCCGGAGTCAGCGGGTGGCATTAGTACCGTCAGTCCATGCGCTGGGACAATCTGTTTGACGACCTCGAGAGTCAGCTTGAGCGCGAAATAACGGCGGAGGATCTCGAGGTCGATGCCGAAGAAGAGCGTTTGCGCTTGGGGCGGCTGAGCATCCGGGATCGCATCGTGGCTCTTCACGAGCGCAGCACGACGGAGTCGCCACTGACGATCGCCGTGATGCTCACGACTGGCGCTCGGGTGGCGGTACGCCCCGTAATTATCGGTCGTGACTGGATGTCCGCCGATATCGTCGACGAAACCGGGCGCCCGGCGCAGTGCATCATCCCGTTTGCCGCGCTTGCGGGTATTTCGCTGGGCGCGCGTCACATCACGCCGAGCCTCGCTACTACTGCGTCTACGGGGCACCCGAGTCTTTCGCAGCGATTGAGCTTGAGTTATGTCTTACGTGACCTGTGCCGGCGACGCCGAGCGGTCACTTTGCTGCTGGCGACGGGAGAAGTGCACGGCACGATCGATCGGGTAGGCCGCGATCATCTGGACATCGCTGTGCACGAACGCGGAGCGGTGCGACGGGAGACGGCGGTTTCGGAGTATCGCCTAGTGCCGTTCGCGAGCCTTGTCCTAGTGCGGCCGTAACTTCGTGCTGCCGTAACTCGGTGCGGCCGAAACGCTAGAGCGCGAACGTTAGCGCTTGCGCGGTTCTCCGAAGTTCACTTCTGTAACCGTGGCGATATCCGATTGGTTCCAGAGGCTCATGCGCCGAGTCTCTTCATAGAGAGCTTCAATATAGGACTCGAGAATTGAGTTCTCGATACGCCACTGGCCCTTGCTGCCGACCTTGATGGCGGGCAGTTCGCCCGAACGCACGAGCTCCAGAACCTCGTGCGGAGAGACGCTGAGCACTTCGGCAGTATCGGCCAAGGTGAGAAATCTCCCGAGGCCTTCTGCAGGGGTGATCGCGTTCATGCATCGATTATGCGCGCACGAAGCTGGGAATGGGGCTTGTGTGGATAACTATGGCGCCACACCCGAGGCGTGGCGAACGATGGTGCCATGATCAAGACCCGACTTGTGGAGCGCGCTCGATGAGCCGCCGTTCCGGCCGTACTCAGTCCCAAGCTCGTGCGCGAGCGTTTGTTCTCGACCCGCGACTTGCCATTGGCGTCGTGCTTGTGGCGGCATCCGTTGTGGGTGTTGTCTCGCTGGTGGCCGCGACTGATGATTCAATCGAGGTTTATGCCGCGGGGGCTACTTTCACTCCCGGTGACCGCGTGCTGAGTTCGGATCTCGTGGTGCGCAGCGTCAAGCTCAATGAGGCGGCCGACCACTACATCGTCCGGGGCGAGCTTCCAGAACAAGGATTCGTCGCGACCCGCTCCATTGAAGTGGGGGAGTTGGTGCCGACGTCGTCTTTGGGCAGTCATGACGGCCTTTCGCTCACTTCTGTGGTGGTGGCGCCCCAGAGTGGCCTCTCCGGCTCTGTCGCTCCCGGCGCTTCGGTAGATGTGTGGGCGAGTCCTGAAGACGACAACGGTCAGTACGCTGCGCCTGGTGTGATCATTTCTGGGGCGGTCGTCGTGCGGCTGCTCGACGATGATTCTTTGGTCTCGTCTGCTCAGGGCAGCGCCATCGAGCTGCTGGTTCCTCGTTCGCGAGTTGCCCGTTTACTGGAAGCGATGGCTAACGGTGATGTGCTCTCCGTAATCCCCGCCAACCTCCCGGCGGAGGGCTAGCATGACCGCGTTCGCTCTCGCCATGCCCGTGACTCTGGAAGACCAGTTCGCCTTCGACGCCGCTCAACACGGCCACGAGATCGTGTTGCGCGCAGTGAGCGCGCCCGAGTTGGCGTCTCGTATTGCCGGGGCCGATGCCGATGTCGCTCTCGTTGCGGCCGAGGCTCGCTACTTGACCGACCGGCTAATCGCGTCGTGCGATCAGGCCGGAGTACGCCTGATTGCCATCGCAAGCAGTGACCGTGAGCAGCGCTACGCCAGCGACCTCGGTCTCTTTGACATAGTGGATGCCGCAGCGGGTTGGGGTGGGCTGGAGGCCGTGCTCTCCCAAGCTCCGTGGGGCGCACAAACGTCGGCGGATGAGCGTTCCGCGCTGGGCCAAGTGATCGCGGTGTGGGGTCCTGGCGGGGCGCCGGGGCGAACATCCATTGCCATCTCAGTTGCGGCGGAGCTTGCTGCTCTGGGCTATCGGGTGGCGCTCGCCGACGTAGATACGCACGGGGCGTCTGTTGCCCCCGCTCTCGGCATGCTCGATGAAGCGCCTGGCTTCGCGGCTGCGTGCCGGCTAGCGGGCACTGAAACTCTCACCTCCGAGGAGCTCGAACGAATCGGTCAGCGGTATGAATCGCCGGTGGGGTCGTTCTGGGTGCTGACCGGAATCGGTCGTCCGAGCCGCTGGCCGGAGCTTTCCTCTGAACGGGTCGGCACCACGATCGCTCAGTGCAGGCAGTGGGTCGACTACACGGTGCTCGACACCAGCTCGAGTCTGGAAAATGATGAAGAGATCACGAGCGATCTCTTTGCCCCGCGAAGAAATGCGGCTGCGGTCACAGCGGTGCGCGCCGCCGACCACGTAATCGCGGTCGGCGCCGCTGACCCGGTGGGGCTGGCACGATTTCTGCGGGCACACGTTGATTTACTCGAGACTGTGTCGACGCGCAGCGTGAGCGTCGTCATGAACAAGATTCGAGTCAGCGCCAGCGGAATGAACCCGCACGGGCAAATCACTCAGACACTCTCGCGGTTTGGTGGCATCGAGCATCCGATTCTCGTGCCCCACGATTTGCAGGGCTTTGACGGTGCAGTGCTCAGCGGAAAAACTCTCGTAGACGCGGTGCCCCGTTCGAGCGCACGGGCAGCGATTCGTGACTTAGTGGTCTCGAGGCTTGTGCCGGAGCAGCAAGAGCTGGCGCCTCGCAAGTCATTGTTCAGCAGGATGTTGGCGCGCGGGTAATCTGTAAGGGTGTCGACACTCAGTGATCTAGTCCAAGAACAAGGCCGCTCCAGTGAGGCGGACATCGAATGGCTGCACATGCTTGTCGGCGACTGGCAACTTCTCGCCGACCTCGCGTTTGCGGACATCGTGCTGTGGGTGCCGAGCGACGATAACCAGTTTGTTGCCGTAGCGCATGCTCGTCCCAGCAGCTCGGCCACCCTCTTTTACCGTGACTTCGTCGGGCAACAGATCAAACCCGAGTGGCTCGCTCAAGTCACCGAAGCGTACGAAACCTCGCGCATCGTCGATACCGCTGCACCCGCGTGGTACGAAGAGACGCCCACCCGCGTGCGGGCGGTTCCCGTGCTGCGTCGGCTCAACGCCACAGGTAATGCCACGACAGAAACGCCCATCGCCGTTATCACGCGACACACTAACCTGGGCGATGCTCGCACGCCGTCCCGTCAAGAGCTCACCTTCAACGGCTGTGCAAACGACCTGTTCGCGATGATTGCAGCGGGAGACTTTCCCGACATGGGAGCCCCCGCCGCGCCGCGCCGGGGTGCACCCCGTGCCTCCGACGGCCTCATCCGTCTGGATGTCGACGGCCTCGTCACCTTCGCTAGTCCGAACGCTCTGTCAGCGTTCAACCGCATCGGCTTCTCCGGCGAACTCGAAGCAGAATCTCTCGCCGATGTCACCACCACTCTGATTGCCGGCCAGCCTGAAGTGGATGAATCCCTTCCGCTGGTGGTCACCGGTCGCGCACCGTGGCGCACTGACATCGAAGCGCGCGGCGTGACGGTGTCGCTGCGTGCCATCCCCATCCGGGACCGCGGCGAGCGAGTGGGAGCCATCGTGCTGTGCCGCGATGTCACCGAGGTGCGGCATCAGGAGCGCGAACTGATCACGAAAGATGCCACGATTCGCGAGATTCACCATCGTGTGAAGAACAATCTGCAGACTGTAGCGTCGCTGTTGCGTATTCAGGCTCGTCGTACGCACAGCGAAGTGGCGCGAGAGGCCCTCGGCCAGGCTATGCGTCGGGTCGCAGCGATCGCTGTCGTGCACGACACCCTGTCTGAAGGCTTGAACCAAAACGTCGACTTCGATGTGGTTTTCCACCGAGTGTTGAAGCTGATCGCAGAGGTCGCGTCGAGCCACAACACCACGGTTCACCCCACGTCGGTGGGTAGCTTCGGGGCTTTACCCAGTGAGTACGCAACGCCCCTGGCGCTGGCGCTCACGGAGCTTGTAACAAATGCCGTCGAGCACGGGCTCGCGGGCAAGGCGGATGGCACGGTCGAGATCGATGCACGACGAACCGCCGATAAGTTGACGGTTCAGGTGCGCGACAACGGCGTTGGCCTCGGAGAAGGCAGAGTGGGCGAGGGACTCGGCACGCAAATTGTGCGCACTCTTATTCAGGGCGAGCTCGGCGGAACTATCGACTGGCACACCCTTATGGGTAGCGGAACCGAAGTGACGATCGACATTCCCCTCACGTGGCTCACGCGCGCTAAGTGAGCTGTGCACCCGGTAGGCTGCGCACGGTGCTGCGGATCCGGTAAGCGCGCTTGCGGCAGCACCTGCCGGAGACAAAGCAAAGGCCGATCGGAACGAAGATCGTCACCCCATGTTCTCGGGATGATGCGAAGTGTCGTGGCCGACCGGCCTGCTGCGTGAGCTACAAAAATAGGGCTCGGAGAGAGTGTGGCTTCTTAGGAAGCGCGGCGTGCGCGAGCAGCGCGACGCTTGAGAGCGCGACGCTCGTCTTCGCTGAGACCGCCCCAGACTCCGGAGTCTTGGTTGGTTTCGAGGGCGTACTGGAGGCACATTTCGGTGACCGAGCAGCGACCGCAGACAGCTTTCGCTTTTTCGATCTGGTCAACGGCCGGACCGGTGTTTCCTACCGGGAAGAAAAGCTCCGGGTCAGCGGTGAGGCATGCAGCGTTATCGCGCCAGTCCATGTGTTGCTCCTTACAGTGTGTTGCGGTGCTTGAGCGCGCAAAAAAATTGCCCTGATCGGCGTCAAGCTTGAGAAATTGTGTGGGTCTCGCTCGCAACACTGGGAGCCAGAAATCAACCTCAACTAGAATCGCATATCGGTAAAGCCAAAGCAATGGTTTTTCAGCGATTTAACGGGGAGCGAATGGTAGACGAACTTGTCCCAGAAGAAAAAACGGGACGTCATCATCCGTATCTGATTGCTCTCGCTGGAGTGATCTTCCTCGAGAGTGCCGTGCTTTTTGCTGCGCTCGCGTATCTGATTTTCGAGTTGGGGGCTGAGACGCCGCAGTCCTATCCCAGCGCAATCGCGCTCACTGTACTGACAGCGATTGCGGCAGTGTGGGTCGCCGTGATCGGTATAAGCACGCTCAGAAATCAAGCGTGGATCCGGGGCGCGGCCGTGGTCTGGCAGGTGCTGCAAATTTCAGTCGCTATCGGCAGCTTTCAAGGCGTGTTCGCCCGCCCAGACGTGGGGTGGTTGCTGTTGACGCCGGCCATCGTGGTGTTGGTGCTGCTGTTTACCAAACCGGTTCTGGAAGCAACCACCCGTCGCGACGGTTAGTCGAGTCCGAGCTTCTTGCGCAGCGAAGCAACGTGCCCGGTGGCCTTCACGGCGTAGAGGGGGAGCGAGATGGTTCCCTGTTCATCGATCACAAAAGTGGAGCGGAT
The DNA here is from genome assembly GCF_004118935.1 of Salinibacterium sp. UTAS2018. Classification (NCBI taxonomy): domain Bacteria; kingdom Bacillati; phylum Actinomycetota; class Actinomycetes; order Micrococcales; family Microbacteriaceae; genus Salinibacterium; species Salinibacterium sp. UTAS2018. The sequence continues at coordinate 1,159,968 of NZ_CP035375.1, read as the reverse complement.
GACGCCAACAACCTGCTTGCCATAGAGGTTCTTTTCACCCCAGGCTCCATACGCTTCATGCACCTCGTGATCGGGGTCGCTGAGCAGCGGAAAGGTCAGTGCTTCCTGCTCGCGAAACTTGGTGAGCTTCTCGGGAGTATCGCGAGAAACACCGAGCACGACATAGCCCTCTGACTGCAGCGAACCAAGCTGGTCGCGGAAGTCACACGCCTGCTTCGTGCATCCGGGAGTCATGGCTGCAGGATAAAAATAAAGAATCACTTTCTTGCCGGAAAAGTCGCTCAGGGACACCAAATTACCGTCCTGATCAGGCAGTGTGAAGCCCGGTGCAGGGGTGCCGTTGGCAAGTCGAGAAGATTCAGTGGTCATTGTGCTCCTTAGTCGCTTTAACTCATGGTAACGTTGTTCCTCGGTTGCCCTGAGAGGGAAAACCAAGCCACGCACCTCTAGCTCAATTGGCAGAGCAACTGACTCTTAATCAGTGGGTTCCCGGTTCAAGTCCGGGGGGGTGCACAGCAAGAAAACCCCCGTGATCATTGTGATCGCGGGGGTTTTTGGTTTTAGTGCCCGAACGCTTCGGGCTGCGCGCGGATCTCTACCAGGCCCAGTCGATATCGCCCGTCGCTGTCGAGGTCAGTGCCCACAGACGGTCGCGTGCGTCGCCACCTCGGGCCGAGCGTGGAATCGGCACTGCGGCGTCGCTTTCGTCGATGTAGACGGCGCTCAATGGTGTTTCCCGGGTCGCGGCGCGCCCGTACGTTGACGCTAGAGAGCCGGGCAGTACTGCTGCGGCATTTTTGGGGGCGTAGAGAGCGCGGAGAACCCCCGGTTGCGAGGCAAGCCGACCGGCATCGAGCCGCACCGCAGGGACGCGAATGCAGCTGACATTGACGTGGGGCGGCACGCGTTCCGCGAGCGTGACGGCTGTCATCACCTGCGCAAGCTTGGAGTGGTAATACGCCTTAGTTGGGCTATACCACCGCGATGAACGAGACACCGTCGTCTAGTGTCCTCCTTTTGGGGGACATGATATCTTCTGAGCACTACTAGTGCGGCGATGGCTGCACAACCCGAAGGCGAGAAAGTAGGTGGTGCCCGAATCACTTCCAGCGACGCAATTTACCCCCGTAAATGAGCTCGCACTCCCTTTCCTGAGCCGATGGCGGCCCCGATTCTGCAGTTGCGTGCGGATGCGTCGAAATGCATTCCTCCTGCAGAAAGCTGCCCATCATGTCCGTAAAAAAACTACTGGCAGGCGTTGCCAGTCTCACCCTCACGACCGGTGCTTTTTTGGGTGTTTCGGCCCCGGCCTTCGCCGACGATAGCTCCCTCGTTTCAAATCCCGTAGCGACTCAAACCATCGCTGATGTTCCCGCCACGCAGGGCGGCGAACCCGCTCCGAGCGTCGAGCCCGCGTCGCCCCAACCGAAGCCTGATCCCGAAGAGCAGGTGCCTGCCGCATCCGAGGTGCTTGCCGAACTCGCCCCCGCTCAACCCGCGCCTTCGGTCAAGCCGGCGCCTGTGAACGCTGCGGTGACAGAGGCTGCCCCGGAAAGTTCTGCCGCTGATCCTGAAGAGCTGGCGAGCGAGCCGGCGGATGCTGAACCCGAGGCAGCGCCTGAGTTTGCTGCGCGGTCAGTGCAACCCGAATCGCAATCCCGCCCTCAGGACAATAAAAAGGTGTGGGTGTGCAAGTTCGTGGCCAGCGAGAACTCACCCTCGGGCTACCGACTCAAGCTGGGCAAGCAGCCGATTCACGTCAGCAAGAACGCGCTCGGCAACGACGTCAATACCACCGGTGACTTCAATGATCGACAACCATCGTTCGTCGTGGCTGAAGATGATTCAAGCCTGTGTTCTCGCACCGTGGTAACCGTCGACGAGGAGGTTGTGTGCCCCAGCGATGACGGCGCTGGCGTCGTGAACATCACGACTTCAACGACCCTGTTTTATGGGACGAAAGTAGTAAAGTCCTCTCAAACGACAAGTACGCGTCACTTGACGGAGAAGGAATTGGTCGAGTGCGAGCCGCCACCCGTCGAGGTCTATGTTTGCCAGTTCGTTCCCAGTAAGAGTCATCCCAGCGGCTGGGTACTTGCGCCAGGCACTCAACCTGTTTTGATGTGGGATGACGCCCTTGAGGGCGTGGTCAACGCGACCGGCGACTTCGACCCCGAGACTCCGTCGTTCATCGTCGCGAGCGACGACAGCGCTTTATGTGCCTCGAAGACTGTGGAGCGTTCAACGGCGATTGCGTGCCCTGCGGGGGATGACGAAGGCTTTGCGACGACGACCATTGTGCGCTCGTTCTTCTATGGGTCGATCAAAGTAAAGGAGCGCACCGTGGAGAAGGTGCGGGAACTCACAGAGGACGAACGCGCTGACTGCCCCGAGGTCGGCGGCGACGTGATCGCGACGGCCGCAGTGAGCTTTGTTGACGCGACCTGCGCTGCTCCGCAGGAGTTGGTTCTTGGTTCGCTCGTGAACGCGGTGTGGGGTGCGGTTACTGACCCTGAAGGGGCCGACAACTACAGCGTGACCGCGACGGCGATCAATGGCGCACATTTCCCCGAAATGGTTGACGGGGCCCTGATTGCGGAGCCGATCACGACGCTAACGTTTAGCGGAGTGCTCAACCCGCAGCTCGACGCCGGTGACCCGGAGTGCGAAGTAGTCATGCCACGGCTGGTCCTCCCTGTCGTGTCATTTACGCAAGCTACGTGTGATGTCGACGCAAGCTACACGCTCGGCGCAGCGGACGGCTACGACCACACCCTCGTTACCTTCACGGTCAATGGAGAGCCGGGCATCCTGTCTGGCACCTATACCGTCAAGGAATCTGGATCAGTGGCGGTCACCGCTGATCCCGTGGAGCCGAATGAGCTTGAAGCTGACTGGAGCGATCCCGCGGCATTCGAGTTCGTCGCAATAACCACTGAAGATTGCGTTCTTCCCAGTGCGGTCACCGCGCAACTTCCGACGCTGCCGACTTTGGCATACACCGGCGGTGGCGGAAGCTCGGCCGGGTGGTGGCTTGTGCCGCTGAGCATGATCGTGCTCGGTGGTGCGGCGGTCATCGTTCGACGCCGAATGGATGCGGACGCTCTGTAACCGAGAGTGGAAGCGCTGTGGCCCCGACACGAGTGTGTGTCGGGGCCACAGCGGCGCAGGCGAACCGGCTCGACGCCGGCGGCTGCCCGAGCTCAGGTCAGCGGGTGCGGTCGAGCGTTAGGGCAGCCACGGTTCGGGGTCAACTCGAGTGTCGAAGACGTAGACCTCGAAGTGGAGGTGGGGGAAGGTCGAGTATCCGGTGTTTCCGACAGAACCGAGAACGGTACCCGCCGCTACCCATTGCCCGGCAACTACTGCTTGTGAGCCTTCGATCATGTGCCCGTACAGCGTTTTGATTCCATTGCCGTGATCGATGATGACGTGGCGGCCCCAGCCACCACCGTCGGTCACGCTCTCCACTGTTCCCGGGGAAGCGGCGATAATGTCGGAGCCTTCCGGGGCCATGATGTCGATGCCGCCGTGGAACTCTCCACCGTCTCGGTAGCCGAAGCCGTCGTTGATGGGACCATCGGCGGGAAAGAGCTCGAGGGTGCCGGTGAGCCCTGCTGCCGTCACGACGACTTGCTGCTGAACCTGCTCGACGTCGAAGCTATCGCGAACGACGGGAGCGGGAGCGCTGGTGCCGGGGGACGCAAAGGTTTGAATATCGTCGGAGGGGGTGTCACCGGGGCCAGTGCCGACGGCGGGCGCTTGGGCGAGCAGCGTGGCATCCGCGGTGTACGCGTCGTCATTCACTATGGGGAACACGGCTGCCGGTACCGTGCCGCCGATAAGGATCGCCCCTATGGCGAGCATGGTAATTGGTCGTTTCAACAGCGTTCCTTGGTTGTGGTCAGAAAGTTGTAGCTGAATCCGGGGGAAGGCACCATCTGGTTGTGGCTTTACGCTCAGGGGGTGTGAGCGACGTAAAAGCCGAATGGGGCGGATTGCAACGCACGGGCCGAAACCGCTTCGATGCGGTTAGACAGGCTAGTGAGACCTAAAAAATAACGAACAAACCTGAGAACGGTACTCAGGAACCAACAATTTGCTGCCCTCGCCCTATATCCTTTGGGGGCAAACGTTCTGTTCTTTCGATGGGGAGGGGTCCGCATGGGCACCAGTTCACGTCCAATTATCGGCCTCACGTCTTACCTCGAGCAGGCCCAGACTGGCGTGTGGGATCTCCCGGCATCGTTCTTGCCCAAGATCTACTTCGAAGCAGTGACGGATGCCGGCGGAATCGCCGTACTTCTGCCGCCGCAGCCAGTAGATGCCGAGATCGCAAGCTCGCTCATCCAGGGCCTCGATGGCCTCATTCTCACCGGTGGCAAGGACGTTGACCCGGCGCGTTACGGTCACGAAGCGCATCCCACCACCGACGTACCGCGTAAAGATCGCGACGCTTTCGAAGATGCGCTGTTGCGCGCGGCAATTGACGCCAACGTGCCGTTTCTGGGAATCTGCCGGGGAGCTCAAGTGCTCAACGTCTCGCTGGGCGGAACAATCATTCAGCACCTTCCCGATGTAATCGGTTCCCAGCGCTACGGAGCGGGCGGCGGCACGTTCCTTGTGAACGATGTCGCGGTCGAGCCGGGCAGCACACTCGCATCATTGTTGGGGGGCGACAGCACCATTGCGGTGAAGTCGTACCACCACCAGGCGATTGGTGACCTTGCCGAGGGCCTCGTGGTCTCGGGCCGCGGCGATGACGGCGTAATTCAAGCGGTCGAGCTTCCGAGCGTCGATTTTGGCGTGGCGGTGCAGTGGCACCCCGAAGAGGATGCCAAACAAGACGCGCGTCTGTTCCGCGGAATCGTAGACGCGGCCGCCCGGTATCGCGCCCAGAACGCCCAACACGCTCCGAAGGCCTAGGCCGCTCCGACCGACGACCAGCGACTAGCGCGGCGACGACCGCCGCGGCAACGGCGCTGCGGAGATCTGCTCGCGGTTAGTCCTCGAGTTCGTAGGAGTCTTGCGCTTCTTTGGCGATAGTGCCGACCGCGATAGCGACAGTGATGCCCCAACTGATCCACATCAGAATCAGGCGCCAGTCGCGCGGGCCCTGCTTCGTGGTCTGGTAGATGCTCCAGCCGCCAGCGACCGCACTGAGGAGACTGCCGTTGAACAAGTATTTGCGCATTTTTCCTCCGGGGTTGGGTGCCTTAACGGTAGCGTGAGATGCTGGGTGCGACCAGCGACTGGCGCCCGAAAGTGGCTCGATCCCTGCAACTGCGCTGGGAAATTGGTCGCAATTCCCTAACTGACCGATCGGTCAGTTAGTCTCAAGTGGTGTCTAGTCAACAAGAGCTGCAGCGCATCGCGCTCGCCGAGTTCGCCATCGCCGGCTACACCGGCACCTCTATTCAAAGAATTGCCGAACTGGCCGGCCTCTCGAAATCCAGCGTTCTCTACCATTTCGCGTCGAAAGAGGCCCTGCTAGAAGCCGCGGCAGGCCCCGCAGTGGGACGCCTCGATGAGCTCGTAAGTCGACTCGAGACGAACGGAATCAACGCCGAATATAGAGCAGCTTTCATCGAGAGCTTCGTGGACTTCATCTTCGACTGTCGACAAGAGGTGCATCTCTTTATCAATCAGGGACCCTCGCTCGTGGGCCTTGCGGTCATTGACCGCGCCAACGACACCGTTCGACGTCTGGTCGAATGTTTCGCGGCCCTGACATCAAATCCACGCGACAAGATGCGCTTTGGCATTGCCCTCGGCGGTTCGGCATACATGCTCTGCACGGCAGACAACCTCGCAATGCCGATCGAGTCTGACGAAGAAACTCGTCGGGCGCTCGTGGAGATAATGAGCGAGCTTCTCGCGCCCGTTCGCGCTGACTAGACGCGACGCCCGGCGTCAGCAAAACGAAACTTCACTAGCCGAAACACCAGCACCTGCACCTGCACCAGCACGACTGCATTTCACCACTGCACAGCACCCAGAACCGGAGCACCCGTGGCAACTCTTCTCTACCGACTCGGTCGATTCTCGTACCGTCATCCGTGGCGCGTTCTCGTGGTGTGGCTGCTGCTCGTGGGCGGAACCCTCGGCGGCGGCATCGCGCTGGGCGGGCAAACTCAGGAATCATTCGAGATTCCCGGCACCGAGTCACAAGCGGCCCTCGACCGGCTCGAAGCGGTCTTCCCCTCTGTGGCAGGAGCATCCGCCACGGCAGTGATCGTTGATGAGGATGGATCGCGCATTGAGAACTCCGAAACGGTGATCGAAGCGATTACGGCCGCCATTGACCGCATCGACGGTATCGACTCGGCGGTGAGCCCCTTCGATGAGTACGCCGGCAAGGCGATTTCGGATGACCACAGCATGGCCATCATCCGGGTGCAATTCGAGGGTGTGGCAACCGACGTGACGGAGGCGACCCTCGAGGAACTCATCGAGACCGCCACGATCGGCGAAGATGCCGATCTGCGCGTCGAGTTTGGCGGCCAAGTCTTTCAAGACACCTCCTTCGGTCTCACTGTCACCGAAGTGATCGGCGTCGTCTTCGCCGGACTCGTGTTGGTGATCACCTTCGGGTCGCTGCTCGCTGCCGGCATGCCACTGCTCAGCGCCCTCATCGGAGTGGGAATCGTGATGGGCCTCATCACGACCCTCTCCGCCTTCACTACGGTGTCGAGTTCGGCACCGCTGCTCGCACTCATGATTGGGTTGGCGGTCGGAATCGACTACGCCCTGTTCATTGTGTCGAGGCATCGAGCGCAGCTCGCGCACGGCGAAGAGCCTGAAGAGTCGGCTGCGATGGCAGTCGGCACCGCCGGTAGCGCCGTGATCTTCGCCGGAGTTACCGTCATCATCGCGCTGCTCGGATTGCTCGTCGTTGGCATCCCGTTCCTGAGCGTGATGGGTATCGGCGCCGCCGTCGCAGTCTTCATCGCGATGGGGGTTGCTACGACGCTGTTGCCTGCCCTGTTGGGGCTGGCGGGAGCGCGGCTGATCCCCAAGACCGGCTCACGGGCGCAGCGACGTTTCATGGCATCCGCGGATGAAAGCCGCAGCATGGGAGCGCGCTGGGTGCGTGGAGTGACCAGGCACCCGTGGTTGGCGACGATCGCGGTCGTGGCAATTCTCGGTACGGTCGCGATTCCGGCCGCTAGTCTCACGCTGAGCCTGCCCGATGGTGGTTCAGAGCCCGAAGGGTCCACGCAACGCGAAGCGTTCGACCTCGTCACAGAGGGCTTCGGCCCCGGCTATAACGGTCCACTCGTTGTCGCGCTCGACATCACGCAAACAATCGACATTCAGGATGATCTGGAGGCGATCGCGGCTGACCTCGAGAAGTTGGATGACGTTGACTTTGTGTCGCAGGGCTTCCCCGATGAGGGGCTCGACACCGCGATCATCCAAGTGACGCCGTCGAGTTCTCCTGATTCGGAACAGACGAAAGCGCTCGTGCAAAAGATCCGTGATCTCGCTCCAGAGCTAGAGCGCACGTACGACATCCCGATCTTTGTGACAGGCACCACCGCGATCGCTATCGACATCTCGAACCGACTCAGCAACGCGCTGGTGCCCTTCGGGCTGATCGTTGTGGGGCTGTCGATTCTGCTGCTCATGATGGTGTTCCGTTCGGTGCTGGTGCCTATCAAAGCGGCAGTCGGCTTCTTGCTCTCTGTCGTTGCGTCGTTCGGTGTCGTCGTTGCGGTCTTCCAATGGGGATGGCTCGGTGACCTGATCGGCGTCGATAACCCCGGCCCCATCCTGAGCTTTATGCCCATCCTGTTGATGGCGGTGCTCTTTGGCCTCGCGATGGACTACGAGGTGTTCCTCGTTTCAGGGATGCGCGAAGAGTTCGTAAAGACCGGCAATGCTCTCGCCTCGGTACGCCATGGTTTCGCGAGCAGTGCCCGCGTCGTCACGGCCGCCGCGCTCATCATGTTTTTCGTCTTCTTCGCCTTTGTGCCAGAAGGCAGCGGAACGATCAAACCCATCGCTCTCGGACTCGCCGTCGGTATCGCGTTCGACGCATTTCTGGTGCGGATGACGCTCGTTCCCGCCCTCATGGCGCTCTTCGGCAACGCCGCCTGGTGGCTGCCCGCCTGGCTCAACCGGTTGCTTCCCAACGTGGACATCGAGGGAGAGCTATTACGAGAGCATCGTCGCGAACTGGAATGGGCCTCCACTCAGTCCGCGCTCTCGATGAGCTCTGAATACCTTGTAGCGGGTACTGCCCAGCATGGGCTCGGCCCGATCTCTCTCGCCGTGCCCCGTGGTGCCGTCGTGATCGCATCGGGGGACCGCCACGACCGACGCATCATGGGAGCCACACTCTCGGGCATCCTGCCTCCCGTCTCGGGAATGGTGCAGGTGCTCGGGTACCCGTTGCCGTCTCACTCTGATGAGGTGAACAAGAGAGTTGCTCTGTCAGAAATCGGGGGAACGCCGTACAGCGAAGATGCTGCGTCGATGGATGCCATGCTGCGTGAGCGCATCGAGATGACGCAGCCTTGGAAGCGAACTCCGCACACCTCGACTGCCGTTGCTGCCTGGATTGCGCGCGTCAACGGCGTGCTCTCTGAAGTGACTACTCGCCGCACCATCCCGATCGCAGCCGACACCAACGTGAACGCGCTGCCCCAATTGGAACGGTCGGTGGCGCTCGCCGCTATCGGCTTGGCCGAGGGGACGGAGATCGTTTTCTTCGATCGTTTCGATCAGTTTGCCGAAGCGGAGGATGAGGCAGTGTTCCTCACCGCCGTCACGCGACTGGCTGACCCCGGTGTGACCATCCTGTTCGGTACCGGCAGGCACGTCACTGCTGCCAGCGAAATTGATCACGGCGAACGAGCCGTGATCGTCGTCGATCTTTATCTGCTTGCCCCGGAAGGACTCCTTCGATGAGCACCTCATACCCCACAGCCATTCCACGTCGACGCTGGTTGACCATTAGCGGGTTCGTCGCTGTTGCGCTCCTCCCGCTCGCGTTCACCGGGCTTTTCGTCGCCGCAGCGGGTGATGGCGAAAGCGCGATCGACAACATTCCGGTAGCGCTCGTGAACAACGATGAGCTTCAAACGACGACTACGGCCGAGGGCGAGGAACAGATCGTCTTTGCGGGCCGTCAGCTGGTGACGGAGCTGACGGGCGCCGATGGCTTCGAATGGACCATCACGAATTCGAACGACGCCGAAGACGCACTCGCTCGCGGTGATGTTTACGCGATTCTCACCGTGCCGACCGAGTTCTCCGAATCGATCCTCTCGCTGTCGACAGATGCGCCTTCGCAAGCTCAAATCTCGATTCGCACGGATGACTCGCACAGCTATCTCACCGGTTCGGTGGCGCAGGTGGTGGGCCAGTCGATGACCGATACCTTTGGTCGCGCGATTACTTCGCAGTACATCGACGGTATTTACGCGAGCGTGGGCGAGCTGGGCGGAGCACTCTCTGACGCGGCTGACGGGGCGACAGAGCTAGCGGATGGGGCGAGCGATTTCTCTACGGGGCTCGAGAGCTACTCGGAGGGTGTCGGTTCACTCTCCTCTGGACTCGCGGATCTCAACTATGGTGCGGGCAATCTTGACGGGCTCACCGCCGGAGTCGACGAGTACACCGCCGGTGTCTCGCAGCTTGCCTCGACGCTCGCAGCGATCAACCCCGCCATCCAGGCGCAAATCACTGACCCGCAACTCAAGGGCACGCTTCAGGCTGTCGTCGATGGCCTCAATCAGGCCTCTGCGGGTGGCGGGACGCTGAACACCCAAACAGCGGATGCCGTCGGCGGCATTCAATACGGAATCTCGCAGAGCGCGGCGGGGGCCTCTCAGCTCGCTGACGGATCAGGGGAGCTCACGACCGGAGCCACCGCGCTCACCTCGGGCGCGAAAGAGCTCGCCACGGGATTGAGCGAGGGCGCTGCTCTCGTGCCGACCGCGGATGACTCCACCGACACCACGACGAGCGCCGACATTGCCGCCGAGCCAATCACGCTTTCTGTCACGACAGACAACGAGGTGTCGGAGCCGGCACAGGCAATCGCGACCTTCTTCATCCCACTCGGGCTCTGGCTGGGGGCGCTTGCCGTGTTCCTAGTGCTGACGCTGCCGTCATATCGTTCGCTGGCATCCACAGCCAGAAATGGACGGATTGTGGCGGCGACACTGGTGCGGGCATCCATCGTCACCGTCGTGCAGGCGGTGCTGCTCGTGCTCTTGCTGCACGTTGTTGTCGGCGTCGACTGGGCCCTTGCTCCGGCGACGGCCGGGTTCGCTCTTCTCATGGCGCTAGCTTTCGCCGCGTTCCACTACTTCTTGATCGCAGCACTCGGGCGTGGTGGGCTCGTGATTTCGCTCTTCTTGCTTGCGATCCAGCTGACCTCCACCGGCGGTGTTTATCCGATCGAGGCCCTGGCGGCACCGTTCCAGGCCGTGAGCCCATTCTTGCCACTGACCTATGCCGTTGAAGGGATGTACACCATTCTTTCGGGCGGAAGCCCGGCGTCTGCGATCACCGCTGCTGTCGCTCTGCTCGCTCTCGGTCTTGTGAGCGTCGCGCTCTCGGTCTTTGCTGTGAAGCGGATACGAAAATCGGCCGCCACGGGAGCGATCCTGTCGGCGGCCGATTCTCGTGCTCTCTAGCGAGAGCGACGGGTGATGCGAAAGAGTGACTAGCTGAAGAGTCCTTCGCGAATGGTGTCGCGCAGTTCGACGAGCTCGGGGTAGTCCTCGAAGAAGCGCAGCTTCTCATCGACGATCGTGTCTCCGTTGGGAAGTTCGTCGGCAAGAACCCACTCAGCGAAAACTTCAGCGGCGTCTTCGCTGGGAATCGTAGCGGCGTAGTCGGTCACGAACTCTTCGGGGGTGTAGCGCTCTTCCTTATCCTCCTCGGTTTCAGCTTCTAAGTCGTCGAGGCTGAAGTCAGGCCAGAATTCGCTGTAGTACGCAAATAGGTAGGAGTCATCGAACGGGCAGCCGTCAAATTCGGAGTACACCGGGCAGTCGACTCTGGCTCAGGCAAGCCGATGTCTCGGTTCTGTCACAGGAAAGAAATGGTCTAGTAACGCGATCTTCAGCCGTATTGCAGACCTCGCTGCTAACTTAGCTACATGACGGAATCACAGAAGAATTCTTCTCCCGCTGAATATGACTTCGTGGTGGTTTCGAACCGGCTTCCCGTGGATTGCACGGTCGAAGACGACGGATCCCTCACGTGGAAGCGCTCACCAGGTGGTCTCGTTACCGCCCTCGAGCCGGTCATGCAGAAGGCCGATGGTGCGTGGGTTGGCTGGGCGGGCCGCCCCGATCTTGACATTGAGCCGTTTCACCAAGATGGCATCCAGATCGTGCCAGTGCCTCTCAGCTCGCAAGATATCGAGGAGTACTACGAGGGTTTCAGCAATGACACTCTGTGGCCGCTCTATCACGACGTTATTGCGCCGCCGGCCTACCACCGTGAATGGTGGGACGACTATGTTGCGGTCAACCAGCGGTTCGCGGATGCCGCGGCCGCGATTAGCGCCGAGGGCGCTGTCGTGTGGGTTCAGGACTACCAACTTCAGCTCGTGCCGCGCATGCTGCGCGAACAGCGACCCGATCTCACCATCGGTTTCTTCAACCACATACCGTTTCCGCCCTACGGCATTTTCGCGCAGCTTCCATGGCGCACGCAGATCATTGAGGGCATGTTGGGGGCGGATGTCGTCGGCTTCCAGCGTTCGGCTGACGCCTCAAACTTTTCATCGGCCGTTCGCCGTCTCACTAATCACCCGACCAAAAATCCCGCGATTGAGGTCACGATTGAGGGTCAACCGACTCGTCGTGTCGTTGCGAAAGCGTTCCCCATTTCCATCGATTCGCGCAGCTTTGAGAAAATGGCGCGCGACCCCGCGATTCAGCAACGTGCTCGCGACATCCGCAAGGGGCTCGGTAACCCGAAGACGGTCATGTTCGGTGTTGACCGCCTTGATTACACCAAGGGCATCCGTCATCGCCTGAAGGCCTATGGCGAACTGTTGCGAGATGGCTCGATCGAGGTCGGCGATGTTGCGCTCATTCAAGTCGCGAGCCCGAGCCGCGAACGCGTTGAGGCCTACATGCACCTGCGCGACGAGATTGAGCTGACGGTTGGTCGCATCAACGGTGAATTCAGCACGCTGAGTCATTCGCCCATCAACTATTTGCATCAGGGGTTCCCTCGCGAAGAGATGGTTGCGCTGTACCTCGCCGCAGACGTGCTGCTCGTGACGGCGCTTCGTGACGGCATGAACTTGGTAGCCAAGGAGTATGTGGCGGCCAGATTCGATAACGATGGTGTGCTCATCCTGAGCGAATTCGCGGGGGCCTCAGAAGAGCTTCGCAAGGCACTACTTGTTAATCCGCATGACATCGACGGTTTGAAAGACGCGATGATGAAGGCCATCAACATGCCCAAGGCTGATCGGGCACTGCGGATGCGTTCCATGCGCAAGCGTGTGCTTGAACACGACGTAGAGCGCTGGTCGAACGCGTTCCTCAAGAACTTGGCGGCGACGCGCTCCGATCGCCACCGCCGTATTGCTCCGCTAGAAATGGCCGAAGAGGTCGAGTGGACTATCGAACGAAAGCGAGTCAAGAAGCCGTGACCTATTCGACTGCGTCCGAGATTGAGGCGGCCATTGAGCAGCTCGTCGCGGCCCGCACTTTGCTTATCGCTCTCGACTTCGACGGCACGCTGGCGCCCGAGGTCGATGACCCGCTAGAGGCACGCGCCATTCCTGCCGCGCAAGAACAATTGTTGCGGATGATCGAGCTCGCCGACACGCGAGTGGCACTGGTGTCAGGCCGCGCAATCGACAGCCTCGAACACGTAGCTCACCTCGGTGACCGCGTGCTTTTCGGCGGATCACACGGGCTCGAGTACCGGCTCGACGAGGGTGATTCTCCCTTGCCGATGAGCGCCGAGAATACCGCTGCGCTCGAACGTCTCGACGCGCTCATGCACGAACTCGCTGATAGCGCCGAGGGCGCGTGGGTAGAGCTCAAGCCTGCTGGCCGCGCTCTGCACGTGCGTATGACGAGTGCCGAGGATGCCGAGCGGCTGACGAACGCTGCGGTCACGAGAGTCGAGACCGAGATTCCTGGTCTCACGACGCGCTTCGGTAAGAACATTGTGGAGTTCGCGATACATGACGCCGACAAAGGCGATGCGATCACACGCCTGCGTGAGTACACGGGCGCGGATGCCGTTTTCTTCGCGGGCGATGACACCACTGACGAAGATGCGATTGTTGTTCTCGGGCCGAACGACCTCGGAGTTCGAGTGGGAGATGCTCCTTCGGCCGCGCAGCTGAGAGTCGCGGGAACGACGGAAATTGCACAAATTTTGGCGATTTTGGCTGATCGACGGCAAGCCGTGGTATCAGCGCGGACAAACTGAGGTTTCGCGAAGCCCTAAACTCGAAGCATGTCTGAGAGCAATTCGATCGATATCAAGCCACGTTCACGCACTGTCACTGACGGAATTGAAGCGACAACGTCGCGCGGAATGCTCCGCGCGGTGGGCATGGGAGACGCGGACTGGGAAAAGCCGCAGATCGGTATTGCGAGCTCGTGGAACGAGATTACGCCGTGCAACCTTTCGCTTGACCGCCTGGCGCAGGCCGCGAAAGAGGGTGTTCACTCTGGCGGGGGATACCCACTGCAGTTCGGCACCATCAGCGTTTCCGACGGTATCTCGATGGGCCACGAGGGAATGCACTTCTCGCTCGTCAGCCGCGAGGTCATCGCTGACTCGGTTGAGGTCGTCATGGAGGCCGAGCGCCTCGACGGTTCCGTCACGCTCGCCGGTTGCGACAAGTCGCTCCCGGGCATGTTGATGGCGGCAGCCCGCCTCAACCTTTCCTCCGTCTTCCTTTACGCCGGTTCGATCGCTCCGGGCTGGGTCAAGCTCAGCGATGGCACCGAAAAAGACATCACGATCATTGACTCGTTCGAGGCTGTGGGCGCAGTCAAGGCTGGCCGGATGACGGAAGCGGATGCCAAGCGCATCGAGTGTGCCTTCGCTCCGGGCGAGGGCGCCTGTGGCGGTATGTACACGGCCAACACCATGGCAAGCGTGGCGGAAGCCCTGGGCATGAGCCTTCCCGGCTCGGCGAGCCCCGCATCCGCCGACCGTCGTCGCGATTACTTCGCGCACCGTTCGGGCGAAGCCGTCGTCAACCTCTTGCGCCTCGGTATCACCTCGCGCGACATCATGACGAAGAAGGCATTCGAGAACGCCATCACGGTCGCCATGGCCCTCGGCGGTTCGACGAACGTTGTGCTGCACATTCTTGCTATCGCCAGCGAAGCTGAAGTTGAGCTCACCCTCGATGACTTCAACCGCATCGGTGACAAGGTTCCGCACCTTGCTGACCTCAAGCCTTTCGGTAAGTACGTCATGAACGACGTCGACCGTCACGGCGGACTTCCCGTGCTGATGAAGGCACTCATGGAAGAGGGCCTTATCCACGGTGACGCGCTCACTGTGACCGGCAAGACCGTTGCCGAGAACCTCGCCGAGATGGATATCGATCCTCTCGACGGTGAAGTTCTGCGCACCTTCGACAACCCCATCCACCCCACCGGTGGCCTCACGATCCTCAAGGGTTCATTGGCTCCCGAGGGTGCTGTGGTGAAGACCGCCGGCTTCGACCTCTCGGAGTTCGAAGGCCCCGCGCGCGTCTTCGAACGCGAGCGTGAAGCTCTGGATGCTCTCACCGCGGGCACCATCAAGGCCGGCTCTGTTGTTGTCATCCGGTATGAAGGCCCCAAGGGTGGCCCCGGTATGCGCGAGATGCTCGCGATCACGGCGGCCATTAAGGGCGCTGGACTCGGCAAAGATGTACTACTCTTGACGGACGGACGATTCTCAGGCGGCACAACCGGACTGTGCATCGGCCACATAGCTCCCGAAGCAGTAGACGCAGGTCCTATTGCCTTCGTGCGCGATGGTGATCTGATACGGGTCAATATCGCAGCTCGCTCGCTCGACTTACTTGTCGACTCCGCTGAGCTCGAAGCTCGCCGAAACGGCTGGGCCCCCCTTCCTCCGCGTTACACGCGAGGCGTTCTTGCCAAGTATTCGAAGCTTGTGCAGTCCGCCGCTCGCGGCGCGGTCACCAGTTAGCGCTCGCTCACCATTCGACTTAAAGGATCTACACATGTCCTCTGAAACCGCACCGCGGCCGAAGAGCACTACGCCGGACATCTTGACCGGCTCAGGTGCCATTCTGCGCAGTCTGGAAAAGTTGGGTGTGAAAGACGTCTTCGGCTTGCCCGGCGGCGCCATCATGCCCTTCTACGACGAACTGATGGCATCCACTGCTATTCGTCACATTCTGGTTCGCCACGAGCAGGGTGCCGGCCACGCTGCTGAAGGCTACGCCTCGTCATCCGGAAAACTCGGTGTCTGTATCGCGACCTCGGGTCCCGGCGCCACAAACCTTGTCACGGCAATCGCGGATGCCCACATGGACTCCGTGCCGCTGCTGGCGATCACCGGACAGGTCTTCTCGACCTCGATGGGAACCGACGCTTTTCAAGAGGTCGATATCTCGGGCATCACGATGCCGATCACCAAGCACTCGTTCCTCGTGACGAAGCCGGAAGACATTCCGGCCACTCTGGCGGCGGCGTACCACATCGCCACAACGGGCCGTCCTGGTCCGGTGCTCGTTGACGTGACGAAAGACTGTCAGCAGGCATCCGCCCCGTTCATTTGGCCGCCCAAGGTTGACCTGCCCGGCTACCGCCCCGTCATGAAGGCGCACGGCAAGCAGGTTCAGGCCGCGGCACAAATGCTGGCCGAGGCCGAGCGTCCCGTGTTTTACGTTGGTGGCGGCGTTGTTCGCTCCGGCGCGTCCGCTGAACTGCTCGAACTCGCGACCCTCGTGGGTGCACCCATCGTGACCACGCTGATGGCGCGCGGTGCGTTCCCCGACTCCAACGAATTGAATCTCGGCATGCCGGGAATGCACGGGTCCGTGCCCGCCGTTCTCGCGATCCAAGAGTCCGACCTCCTCATCTCGCTCGGTGCACGTTTCGACGACCGCGTCACGGGCAAGCCGAGTGAGTTCGCGCCTCTCGCGAAGGTCGTTCACGTTGACATCGACCCCGCTGAGATCGGAAAGATCCGTGCGGCTGAAGTGCCGATCGTGGGTGACGCGAAAGACGTCATCATCGACCTGACCGCGGCATTCACCGACACGATCACCACGACGAAGCCTGACTACACCGAGTGGTGGGAGCGCCTCAACTCGCTGCGCAACCAGTTCCCCCTCGGCTTCACCGAGCCGGATGACGGACTACTGTCGCCGCAGTACGTGATTCAGCGCATCGGTGAGGTCACCGGGCCGGAGGGTATCTTTGCCGCCGGCGTTGGCCAGCACCAGATGTGGTCCGCTCAGTTCATCAAGCACGAACGCCCCAACTCTTGGCTCAACTCGGGTGGTGCCGGAACGATGGGTTACGGCGTACCCGCCGCCATGGGCGCCAAGGTTGCCAACCCTGATCGTCCGGTGTGGGCGATTGACGGTGACGGCTGCTTCCAGATGACCAACCAGGAGCTTGCTACCTGCACGATCAACAAGATCCCGATCAAGGTCGCGATCATCAACAACTCAAGCCTCGGCATGGTTCGTCAGTGGCAGACGCTGTTCTACGACGGACGTCACTCGTTCACCGACCTCAACACCGGCCACGACACCGTCATGATCCCCGACTTCGTGAAGCTGGCTGACGCCTACGGATGCCTCGCCATCCGCGTCACGAAAAAAGAGGAAATCGACCCGGCCATCAAGCTTGCGCTCGAGACCAACGATCGCCCCGTCGTCATTGACTTCGTGGTGAGCCGTGACTCGATGGTGTGGCCGATGGTGCCGCAGGGCGTCGGAAATTCAAGCGTGCAGTATGCCCGCGACCATGCCCCCGAGTGGGAAGAGGAGTAGAGCCATGGGACACGTACTTTCCCTGCTGGTTGAAGACAAGCCAGGTCTGCTCACGCGAGTCGCTGGCCTGTTTGCACGCCGCGGCTTCAACATCCAGTCGCTGGCTGTTGGCTCGAGCGAAATCGAAGGCCTTTCGCGCATCACCGTCGTGGTGGATGTCGAAGAACTTCCCCTTGAACAGGTCACGAAACAGCTCAACAAGCTCATCAACGTGATTAAGATCGTGGAACTCGACCCAGAACAGTCGGTTACCCGCGAGCACTTGCTGATCAAAGTGCGCGTCGACAATACGACGCGCTCACAAATTCTCGAAGCGGTAAACCTGTTCCGTGCCCGTGTGGTTGATGTCGCATCCGATGCGCTCATCATCGAAACCACCGGTGATTCGGGCAAGATTCAAGCATTCCTGCGAGTGCTCGAACCTTACGGGATCAAAGAGATTGCTCAGAGCGGATTGCTGGCCATGGGCCGCGGTTCGAAGAGCATCACTGACCGAGTTTTCAAGAACTAACAGAACAATAACTAAGGAGAATCACAACTGTGACTGAGATCTTTTACGACAAAGACGCTGACCTCGCGCTCATCCAGGGCAAGAAGGTTGCCGTTATCGGCTATGGCTCACAGGGCCACGCTCACGCGCTGAACCTGCGCGACTCCGGTGTTGAGGTCAAGATTGGCCTCAAGGAGGGCTCGAAGAGCATCGCCAAAGCAACCGACGCCGGCTTCGAGGTGCTCACGAGCGCCGAAGCAGCCAAGTGGGCCGACGTTGTTGTGATCCTTGCTCCCGACCAGCACCAGCGTGGTCTCTACGCCGCCGACATCAAGGACAACCTTGTTGCGGGCGACACCCTCGTCTTCGGACACGGCTTCAACATCCGCTTCGGTTACATCGACGCTCCCTCCGACGTAGACGTCATCCTCGTCGCTCCCAAGGGACCGGGTCACACCGTTCGTCGCGAGTACGAAGCTGGCCGTGGCGTTCCCGTCATCGTTGCTGTTGAGAACGACGCCACCGGTTCCGCGTGGGACATGGCGTGGTCGTACTCGAAGGCAATCGGTGGACTTCGCGCCGGTGGCATCAAGACCACCTTCACCGAAGAGACCGAGACCGACCTGTTCGGCGAGCAGGCTGTTCTCTGTGGTGGAACCTCGCAGCTCGTTCAGTACGGTTTCGAAACCCTCATCGAGGCTGGCTACCAGCCCCAGATCGCTTACTTCGAGGTGCTCCACGAGCTCAAGCTCATCGTTGACCTCATGTGGGAGGGCGGCATCGCTAAGCAGCGTTGGAGCGTTTCTGACACCGCTGAGTACGGCGACTACGTTTCGGGCCCCCGAGTCATCGACGAGTCGGTCAAGGAAAACATGAAGGCCGTTCTCGCAGACATCCAGTCGGGTGCCTTCGCAGACCGCTTCATCAACGACATGGACAATGGCGGAACCGAGTTCCTCGCCCTGCGTGAAAAGGGCCAGAACCACCCCATCGAAGCTACCGGCAAGGAGCTTCGCGCTCTCTTCGCTTGGAAGCAGCAAGACTCCGACTACACCGACGGTTCAGCAGCACGCTAACTTTCGCTCGTCACGCCAACGGCCGTTCCGCATCTGCGGGGTGGCCGTTGGTCGTTAGGGAGTGGCGGCAGTCGGGGCGTGGGCGCGGGCACAGTCGTGCTGGCGAGCCGCGTGCCCCGTGAACTACAGCGGCGGCAGCGTCGTGCCGTGGTCGGGCCAGCGCAGGGTCGGCTCGGCCTTGGGGGCGGGGCCGGGGGTTCCAGAGGCAACCCAGATGATGAACGCCAAGAACTGTTCGAGGCGTGAGCCGATGAAGGCGGCGGCGACTAGGGGAGCGTAGAGCGCACCAAGATAGGTCGAGGCGAGCACGAGATTAGCGTTCCTGCCCCAGACAATCGCGAGTACGGCGGGCGCGGCGGCGAGCAAGAACCAGAGTGGATGCGCGGCAACTCCCAGCGCCACTGCGGCGATTAGCGCCACAATGCCAAGCGTTAGTTGCGCGATGATGAGCCAGCCGAGCACGCCTCCGTGGTGGGCGTAGCGTTCGATGCCGACGGCTGCCCACATGACGCGGGCGCGCAACTGGTGAACACCGCTATCGGCGAGGGCGACTCGGAACGTTTCGTCAGCGACGCGGCGTAGCGCCAGTCGCTCATCAGCGGGCGCAAGCCGGGTCTGGTGAGTGAGGTGGTCATGCAGAATCGCGGCGAGAGTTTGCTTGCCGTAGCTGGCGATGAGCCCCCATAGAAACGGGGGAACCGAGGCGAAGTCTGTGCTGTTGCCCTCGGTGGGAGGCAGTGCAGGATCATGCGCCGGAACTTCGATGACCAGGCCGCCCGGGCGTGGGTCGCGCCAGCAGAACGCCTCGGCGACCTGAAAGTCGCGGTCCAGACGGTAGACCAGTGGCAGGCTGCGCAGCTCGTTCCCGTCGTGATCCGTGAACGGCATGCTGAACTCCTCGGTTGATCGTGCGTCTGCAGACTAGTCTGTCGGAGTGACGACGAACGCGCAGCGCAAATCCCCCCGCTCCCGAGACTTCGCCTTTGTGGGCGGGCCGTCGAAATCTCTTCGCTACGTCGGGGCGTTGCGGCTCATTGCCTCGACGCTCGTGCTGGCGAGCATTGCGACCCAGGTCATCGACGAGTCGATTCACAACGACTTCGTGGCCGTGGAGTACTACAGCTACTTCACGATCCAGTCGAGCCTGATCAACATCGTGATTCTTGCGCTGAGCGGGCTGGTGGCCGTGCGCCTGAAGCGCGAGTCGTCCCTGCTGGGCGTGCTGCGAGCATCCGTCGTCTCGTATGCGGTCGTGACCGCCGTCGTCTACAACGTGCTGCTGCGCGGGCTGCCCGACGAGGGCTACGTGGGCATCCAGTGGCCCAACGAGGTCATTCACGTGTGGGTGCCGCTGTTCTTGCTGCTCGACTGGCTGTTCTCGCCGTCACGACCGGTGTTGCGGATGCGCGACGTGCGCATTGTGGTCATCTACCCGGTTGCGTGGCTGGCCTTCACGATCGTGCGCGGGCTGCTCGGCGGTTGGTTTCCGTACCCCTTCTTGGAGCCGAATGGGCCCGACGGCTGGGGCGGCGTGCTCGTCTACGTGCTCGGCATCGCGGCGTTCATCATCGCGATTGCGGTCGGCCTCATCGCGATCAGTCGTGCGAAATGGGCGCGCTGGACTATCCAAGATCGCGTCACCTGGTCGAACCAGTAGTGCTGAGAATCTAGCTCGTGGGCCACTCGTCGGCTGGTGAGTAGGCGAATAAGTGGCGATAGTCTGCGAGCTCGGTAATCGCAGGGGCATCGGCTGCGCGTTCGAACCGTTCCTCAGAGAATTCGCCAGCGAGAGCGTCGTAGTTTGTGGTTCGGTTGAGCAGGGTCGTGCCGATCTGTGCTGCGATCTTGATCGCCTCGCTCGTCACGATAGAGGCCACGACGCTCACGGCGCCGGGGAAGATTCCGTGCGTCACGTTCGTATCAACGGTCGCTGTCGCGGGCGGCAGCGGGTATAGATCGCGGAATCCTGCGCCACGGGCAGGCCAAGACACTCCCGCTTGAGCGCCGAATTCGCAGGCGACGCCCCACACGAGCGGAATCCCCGTGATCTCCGCGGCATCGGCCGCTAAATAGTGAGTGGCGAAGTTGTCGCTGCCATCGACCACGAGGTCGTAGTCGGCGAACAGCTCCAGAGCGTTGTGCGGAGTGAGCTTGGCATCGATCGCAATGACCGTGGTGGCGGGGCTGAGATCAGCGACGCGTTCAACGGCAGACACGACTTTCTTGTGGCCGACATCCAAGAGACGGTGGATGTGCTGGCGGTGCAAATTGCTCAGCTCAACGCGGTCATCGTCAATGACACCGACAGTGCCAACGCCGGCGGCAGCGAGCGACGGAATGACCGTGCTGCCGACGCCACCCGCGCCAATCACGAGCACGCGAGTGCGCGCCAAATTATTTTGCGCCGTCTCGCCAAAGTGGGTTAGCGCGAGTTGGCGGCTAAACCGCTGATCCATGATCTGATTGTTACACTGCGGTCCTGAGAGTGGCCCCGAAAAACGGTCTGGCACACCGCTCTGCCCGTGAACTGGGGGTTCTGGGAGCGTGCACTGAGCCCGGTTTCCCTCATTCGGGCGTGGAGACCGCTGACGCTCTCACATGTCGAGGCCCAATGACTGCGGTCGCAACCGCCGTCACCACGAGCGCGGCGGCCGCAACGAGCAGAGATGTGGCCGTGGCGTCGACGAAAGCGGCGCGGGCTGCGACGGTCACGGCATCCGCTGCGGGCCCCAACGAGGAGATCATGGGCGACTGCGTAAAGGCGATCGACTCTTGAACTTTGTCGGCGATATCCGCGGGCAGTTGGGTCGTGGCGTCGCTGACGGTGGTGCGATAGACCGAGGCGAGGACGCCGCCGAGCACCGCGATCCCGAGGGCGCTTCCGAACTCTCGCGCAACGTCGTTGACGGCAGAGGCGACACCCTGCTTTTCGCGGGGGAGGGATTGGGTGATGGCGGTCGTGGACGGGGTACCGGCCAAGCCCATTCCGGCGGCAAACACGACGAGGCCAGCGGCGAAATGGAAGAAGTTGAAATCGACCGTCAGCAGCGACATGATGCCGAATCCCACTGCCATGAGTACGAGACCTGCGGGAACGACCTTGCGGTAGCCGATGCGTTCGGCGATCGACGGTGCCAGTCGCGCGAGCGGAACCATCGAGAGCGGCATCGGCAGCATGCACGCGGCGGCCTGCAGCGGGCTGAGGCCGACGACGAATTGCAAGTATTGCAACATCGTGAAGAAGAACCCGAAGGCGGCAAAGAACTGGATGAAGATGGTGAGGCTGCCGGCCGAAAAACCGCGAATGGTGAAGAGTCGCGGGTCGAGGAGGGGATCGGGGTGGCGGCGCTCCCACACCACGAACGCCACGAGAGCCAGCAGGCCGCTACCGAGCACAACGAAGGGCAGTGCTTCTTCGCCCGCGGTATCGGCGATCTCGATGACTCCGTAGACGAGAGTGCTGACCGCGATCAGGGACAGCACGGCGCCGACCGTATCGAAGCGGGATGCGATGGCATCTTTGCTCGGCGGCACCACGAGCACGGCCCCGACAATTCCCAGGATGGCAAGCACGACGTTGAGCCAGAAGAACGAGTGCCATTCGAATACTTCAAGGAGCAAGCCAGTGCCGAAGAGGCCGAGTACTGCTCCGCTGCCAGCGACTCCCACCCACACGCCGACCGCTTTGGGGCGCTCGGCGTCGGGAAAGCTGGTGGTGATGACAGAAAGAGTTGTCGGCATGATTCCCGCGGCACCGATGCCCATGACGGCACGCAAGATGATGAGTGAGTTCGCGTCGGTTGTGAAGGTGGCAGCGGCGGCTGCGGCACCGAAAATACTGAGTCCTACGATGAGGATCGCCTTGCGGCCGAACCGGTCCCCGATGGCCCCGGCCGCCAACAGCAGGCCAGCAAAAACGACCGTGTAGGAGTCAACGATCCAGGTCAACTCGGTCTGAGTGGCGCCAATCTCGCGGGCGAGGCTCGGCAGGGCCACGTTGAGCCCGCTGACAGCCGACATGACCGTCATGAGCGAGAGCGCCATAGTGATGAGGATCAGCCGTCGACGGAGTGGACTGAGTTCTGCGTGAGCACCGTGCGTCGGGTGGGTGGCAGATGGTGCAGGGGTGTTGGTCATAGTATTTCCCTCTGGTGAATTAATTCCCCATGTGATGAAATAATACGGATGCGGCGACAATTCCGCAAAACTGTGAACGACGAGACGACAAGGTGTTCCCCATGGCGGCGTCAGATTCCCCCAAACGAGCAGGACGCCGGCCCGCCGCGAGCGCGGCCGGCAGCGGTGCACGCGAAGAAATCGAAGCAGTGGCGCGACAGCAGTTTGCTGACCTTGGCTACGAACGGGTCAGCGTGCGCGGAGTGGCGCGGAAGGCGGGGGTCGACCCTAAACTCATCCACCACTATTTCGGTGGGAAGGAAGCTCTCTTTGCTGCCGTCGTGGAGCTTCCGCTGACGCCGGGAGAGGTCGTTGCAGAACTGCGGGTGCCGAGCGAGGAAACCTTGGGGCACCGTTTGGCACGAATTGTGATCGGGATGCAGAGCAACGCGCTCTCGCGAATGACGATGTTGGGCGTCATCCGGGCAGCAACAAGCCAACCGCTTGCTGCGGAACGAATTCGGGCCCTGCTGACGAACCGGCTATTGGTTCCGATCGCGCGCGAACTTGAGATTGACCAGCCCGATCTGAGAGCGGCGCTGGTGGGCAGTCAGGTCGTTGGTCTGATGATGGCGCGCTACGTGGTGAAGGTGCCGGCGCTGGCGCGGGCCAGTGATGAGGAGATCACCGAGCTGCTTGCTGCCTCGCTTGACGCCGTTCTCGGCTCGGCGATTACCCCAAGGGCAGGGAATTCGACGGCAGGAAGGTGAGATTCACGCCGTCGCCCTGCAGTACAAGACTGCCGCCGGTCGGTATGGCGGTTGTCGTCACGGCCAAGGCGGCAAAGTAGCGTTCGTCGAAGTCCATCAGCGCGGTCTCAGCGCACGCTCGCTCAGTAGAGACGAGGTCGTTCACGGTGAAATTCTGCGGTTCGCCCGTGAGGGGTGCGCTGTAGCTGTTGCAGGCCCCAGCGCCCATCATGTCCTCGTCGGTGATCATGATGGTGACCTCGGCGGTCGTGGTGAGATCGCCAGTGCTATCGGTGCCTTCGGCATAGATCCAGGTGCCGCCGATGCCGTCAACGGGCATGGAGTCGCCGGGGGTCTGTTCTTCGCCGAGCCCCGGACCGCTGTCGAGCGGCGGCTCATCAGAGCCACCCGAAGTTGCCGGACCGGCACAAGCGGCCAGAGCGAGCAAGCTGACGGCGAGTAGCGGCGTAAGTCTCGCGAACATTGATTTCTTGATCATTGTTTCCTCCTACCTAGGTAGACGAAGAGGTGGACCATTTCGTTGGGCGGCGTCGGCTACTTTTAGAGCGCGGCGAGCGGGATGATCAGAGCGCAGCGAGCAGAACGAGCACGATCAGCACGAGTTGCCCGAAGTATCGTGGCCAGAACGGCAGGGCGGCCTTTCCGAAGCGATCCGGATGATCGGCCGCGTAGGCATTGGCGGGGAACACGGCGATTAGAAACACGATAAGTGCGATCGCGGTAATGAACCGCACCGGTTCCCACAGCAGCCCCAGACCGCCAGCGATTTCACAGAGTCCGGTAATCGTCACGAGAGCCGCCGGGGAGGGCAGGCGGGGGTGTCGCAAAACGGGCGGGATCATGGCCCGCATCGTGCGGGCAGGAGCGGCCACAAAGTGGCTCACGCCCGCCGCGATAAACGCGAGCGCGAGAGTGATTCGCAATGCCCACTGGGCGATCTGTACGGCATCCGTCATGGGTCTATCGTCGCACTGCGCTGTCACATGGCAACGGGGGCGTCCCGTCGCCGCTAAAGTTGCAGTAGTTGTCTACTCCAGCAGCCTTCGTTGTGTTAGCGCGAAGTCCCCGCGAATTGAAGGATCAGATCTGTGGCTAAGCCGATCGTCGTGATCGCCGAAGAACTTTCCCCCGCAACAGTCGACGCTCTCGGGCCCGACTTTGAGATTCGAAATGTGGACGGCACTGACCGTGACGCACTGAAGTCTGCGCTCTCGGACGCGCAGGCCGTTCTCATCCGCTCTGCGACCCAAATGGATGCCGATGCTCTCGCGGCCGCGCCTGGCCTGAAGGTCATTGCTCGCGCCGGTGTTGGCCTCGACAACGTGGACATCAAGGCGGCTACCGCTGCCGGTGTCATGGTCGTGAATGCTCCTACCTCCAACATCATCTCGGCTGCCGAGCTGACCGTCGGGCACATTTTGAGCCTCGCGCGTCACATTCCGGCCGCCTCCAGCGCTCTCGCGCAGGGGCAGTGGAAGCGCTCGCAGTACTCCGGTACCGAACTCTTCGAGAAGACGATCGGCATCATCGGTCTCGGCCGTATCGGTGGTCTCATCACCGAGCGGATGCAGGCCTTCGGCACGAGCATCATTGCCTACGACCCCTACGTCACGGCCGCTCGCGCGCAGCAGATGGGCGTTACGCTCGTGTCGCTCGATGAGCTGCTCGAGCGTTCGGACTTCATCACGATCCACATGCCGAAGACGCCCGAAACTACGGGCATGATTTCGACCGAGCAGTTTGCTCGTATGAAGTCGAGCGCGTACATCGTCAACGTTGCCCGTGGTGGCCTCGTCGACGAAGACGCTCTCTACACGGCCCTCAAGTCGCGTCGCATTGCCGGCGCTGGCCTCGACGTGTTCGTGAGCGAGCCGCCCACGGGGTCGCCGCTTCTCGATCTCGAGAACACCATCGTCACGCCTCACCTCGGTGCTTCGACCGCTGAAGCGCAAGAGAAGGCTGGCGTTTCGGTAGCCAAGTCTGTTCGTCTTGCCCTCGGTGGAGAGCTCGTGCCCGACGCCGTGAACGTTGCTGGTGGAGTCATTCACCAGACCGTGCGCCCCGGCATCCCGCTCATGGAAAAACTCGGCCAGGTCTTCTCGGGTCTTTCCGACAGCCCCGTCACCAACGTCGACATCGAGGTTCGCGGCGAGATCGTCGAACACGATGTCAACGTGCTCAAGCTTGCCGCGCTCAAGGGCATCTTCACTAACGTGGTGTCCGAGACAGTCAGCTACGTCAACGCCCCGTTGCTCGCTGACCAGCGTGGTCTCACGGTTCGTTTGATTACGGATGCCGTGAGCTCCGAATACCGCAATCTGCTGACCATCCGTGGTTCGCTTGCTGACGGCTCGCAGGTTTCCGTCTCAGGAACCCTGGTCGGTAACAAACAGCTCGAGAAGATCGTTGAGATCAACGGCTACGACATCGAGGTTCCGCTCGCGGACCACCTCATCGTCATGATGTACGAAGACCGCACCGGAATCGTTGCCGTCTTCGGTAAAGAATTCGGCGACGCCAACATCAACATCGCCGGCATGCAGATCGCGCGTGAAAGCGAAGGCGGCAACGCCCTCTCCGTGCTCACGGTCGACTCGCAGGCATCCGCGGATGTGCTCGCGACCGTCGGGGAGCGCATTGACGCTCGCTACGTGCACGCGATCGACATCGTCGACGCGTAGTCACTTCGTTCGCACCATCTTGGTGTGAGCAACGCGAAAGGCGCGCCCCGAGCAATCGGGACGCGCCTTTCGTGCGTTGAACGTTGCGGCTGTTAGAAAGTTTCGTCTGATCGCGTCGAGGTGCGACGCTCGCTCACGGAGCCATTCGCTCCGTCGGTACCGTTGTGCACGGTCGTGACTGACGTGCGATTGCGCAGCGTCAGCACGAGACCGATGATGAACGTGACGACTCCGGCGCCCATCAGGATGTAGCCGATGAGGTCAAGGTTGACTCCTTCGACTTGGAAATCGAGCGCGAAAGTAAGAATCGCGCCGATAACGACAAGGACAATTCCGGTTCCAATACTCATAAGCCCAATTTTAGCGCCTCTAATCCAGCGTGCAATCAGGTAACGTTCAGAAAAGTCCGGGCGGCATAGCGCCCGGAACTCGAAGTGGATGCGACTACGGTGCAGTTCGACGCCGCAACCAGCCCCGCAGCGGTACTGTATTTACATGCCTTCTCAGATCAAGCTTGCAGTCATTCCCGGTGATGGAATTGGGCCCGAAGTTGTGGCCGAGGCCCTCAAGGTTCTGAAAGCAACGGGGGTGGATGTCGCCCCCACTGAGTTCCCCTTTGGCGCCGCTCACTACCTGGAGTCGGGCACCATCCTTGAAGACTCCGACATCGCAGAACTCGCGAAGTACGACGCGATCCTGCTGGGAGCAGTCGGGGGAGACCCGCGCGACCCTCGCCTCACGGGCGGCATCATCGAGCGAGGTCTGCTGCTGAAGCTGCGTTTTGCGCTCGATCATCACGTGAACCTGCGCCCCACCACAATTTTCCCCGGTGTCACGTCGCCGCTGGCTAACCCCGGCGCCGTCGACTTTGTGGTTGTGCGCGAGGGCACCGAAGGCCCCTACGTGGGTAACGGCGGGCGCATCCGCACCGGTACACCGCACGAGATCGCCACCGAGGTCTCGATCAACACAGCGTTCGGTGTCGAGCGCGTTGTGCGCTTCGCATTCGCTCACGCGATGGAGCGCGACCGCAAGAAGGTCACGCTCGTGCACAAGACCAACGTGCTCGTTCACGCGGGCGGTTTGTGGCAGACGACGGTCGACCGGGTGGCGGCAGAGTTCCCCGAGGTTGAAGTCGATTACATGCATGTCGATGCGGCGACTATTTACCTCGTCACAAATCCGAGTAGATTTGACGTTATCGTCACCGACAACCTTTTCGGTGACATCCTCACAGACCTCGCAGCAGCCATCAGCGGCGGCATTGGTTTGGCCGCCTCCGGCAACTTGAACCCGAGCGGGGAATTCCCCTCCATGTTCGAGCCGGTTCATGGCTCAGCGCCCGACATTGCGGGCAAACAACTCGCTGATCCCACGGCGGCAATCCTGTCGATTGCATTGCTGCTCTCACAGTCCGGTCACACGGATGCCGCGGCCAAGGTCACGGCGGCCGTGCAGGCCGATCTCGGCGCCCGTGGCGACACCGCACGGTCCACGTCTGAAATCGGCAGTGCAATTGCCGACGCTGTAGCGCAGAATTAACCCACAGCCGCCACGGCTGTACGTCACTAAGGACATTTGATGAAGAATCTTTTGGCTGATCGCCCCCTGTCGTTCCTCGTGAAGAAGAACCAGGAACCCTGCTCCGTGGAGGAGCGCGACGCGATTCTGGAGAACCCCGGTTTTGGTGTGAAATTCACCGACCACATGGTCGACATCTGCTGGTCGGAGCAGGGCGGCTGGCACCGCCCCCGCGTGCAGCCGTATGGCCCGATCGCGCTCGACCCGGCTGCTGCCGTGCTGCACTACGGCCAAGAAATCTTTGAAGGCCTCAAGGCATTCCGTCACGAAGACGGCTCGATCTGGTGCTTCCGCCCCGAAGCCAACGGTGCTCGCCTGCAGCGTTCGGCTCGCCGCATGGCGCTTCCCGAGCTGCCCGTGAACGAGTTTGTGAACTCGCTCAAGCAGCTCGTTGCCGTCGACGGCGACTGGGTGCCGAGTGCTCCCGAGACGAGCCTGTACCTGCGCCCCTTCATGTTTGCGAAAGAGGCCTTCCTCGGCGTGCGCGCAGCCAAGAAGGTCAACTACTACGTGATTGCCAGCCCCGCCGGCCCGTACTTCTCGGGTGGCGTTGCGCCAGTGTCGATCTGGGTCTCCACGAACTACACGCGTGCCGGCAAGGGCGGAACAGGGGCTGCCAAGACGGGCGGCAACTACGCTTCGTCGCTCATCGCGCAGCAAGAGGCAGCAGAGCAGGGCTGTGCTCAGGTGCTGTTCTTGGATGCCGAAGAGGGCAAGTACATCGAAGAGCTCGGTGGCATGAACGTGGTTCTCGTCAAGAAAGACGGAACCCTCGTCACCCCGCAGTCGGAGTCGATTTTGGAAGGCATCACGCGCGACTCGGTGCTTCAGCTTGCTGAAGATCGCGGTCACAAGGTTGAACGTCGTCGCGTCACTCTCGAAGAGTGGCGTGAGGGTGTGGCCTCGGGCGACATCACCGAAGTGTTCGCGTGTGGCACTGCCGCCGTGATCACGCCTATTGCTCTGCTCAAGGGCGAAGGTTTTGAAATTGGGTCGGCGGATGCTCCCGCCGGCGAACTGACGATGTCGCTGCGTGAAGAGCTCACCGACATCCAATATGGCCGTCGCGAAGACACGCACGGCTGGATGATGAGGCTCGACGCATGAAGGTAGCTCGTTTCAGCGCTGGCACCGGAGCCCGCTACGGAATCATTGACGGCGACGAGATTGTCGTTCTGACCGGTGACCCGATGTTCAACGGCTTTGAGACCACCGACGAGCGTTTGCCGCTCGCGGACATCAAGCTGTTGGCGCCGGTCATCCCGCGCTCAAAGGTCGTGGCGTTCGGTCGTAACTATGCCGAGCATGCCAAGGAGCTCGGCAACGAGGTTCCGGATGCTCCCATGATGTTCATCAAGCCGAACACGTCTGTCGTCGGCCCCGGTGATGCGATCATGCTGCCGCCGCAGTCCGAAGAAGTCGCGTTTGAGGGGGAGCTTGCCGTGATCATCGGCAGCATCGCTAAGAACGTGGCCGAGGCCGACTTCGCGAGTGTCATCTTTGGCTACACGATCGCCAACGACGTCACCGCTCGCGACCTTCAAAAGAAGGATGGCCAGTGGTCACGCGCCAAGGGCTTCGACACGTTCTGCCCGCTCGGCCCCGTAATCGAAACCGAGTTCGAGGTGGGTTCGCAGAGCATCCGCACCACGGTGAATGGTGACCTCAAGCAAGACGGCACTGTTGACCAGATGATCCATTCGGTGGCAGCGCAAGTGGCGTACGCGTCGGCGGCGTTCACTCTGTTGCCCGGCGACATCATCCTCACGGGTACGCCTGCTGGTGTTGGTCCGATCGTGAACGGCGACACCGTCGACATCACGATCGAGGGCATCGGCACACTGAGCAACCCGGTTCGTTCTATCGCCAAGTAGGCGTCGCCGCAGAATCGCCCGCAATGGGCGGTTCTGCGGCTTAGAATAGTGGCAATGTCTGCGCCATTTTCTACTGCAACCGCTTCCGACGTTCGCGTTCGGTTCTGTCCGTCACCTACCGGTACGCCCCACGTCGGGCTGATCCGTACTGCCCTGTTTAACTGGGCGTATGCGCGCCACATGGGCGGCAAGATGGTGTTCCGTATTGAAGATACGGATGCTGCTCGCGATAGCGAAGAGAGCTACCTGCAGCTTCTCGACGCGATGAGCTGGTTGGGTCTTGACTGGGACGAAGGCGTGGAGACGGGTGGCCCGCACGCGCCGTACCGTCAGTCGCAGCGCACCGACATTTACCTTGAGGTCATCGAGAAGCTGAAGGCTTCTGGTCACCTCTACGAGTCTTTTGCGACGGGTGAAGAGATCGAGGCCCGCAACGTGGCTAACGGTCGCGACCCCAAGCAGGGCTACGACAACTTCGAGCGCGACCTCACTGCTGAGCAGATCGCGGCGTATAAAGAAGAGGGTCGCCTGCCGGCGCTGCGTTTGCGCGTTCCGGACTCCGACTTGAGCTTCGACGACCTGGTTCGTGGTGACATCACGTTCCCCGCTGGTTCGTTCTCGGACTTCGTGGTGGTGCGCCCGAACGGTGCTCCGTTGTACACGTTCGTGAACCCGGTGGATGACGCGCTCATGGGCATCACGCACGTGCTGCGCGGTGAAGACCTGCTCTCGAGCACTCCGCGCCAGATCGCCCTTTACACGGCCCTCATCGAGATCGGCCTCACGGATGCCATCCCGCGCTTCGGCCACCTCCCTTACGTGATGGGCGAGGGCAACAAGAAGCTCTCCAAGCGCGACCCGGAGGCGAGCCTCTTCCACCACCGTGACCGCGGGTTCATCCCCGAGGGTCTCCTCAACTACCTGTCGCTTCTTGGCTGGTCGCTTGCGCCCGACCGCGACGTGTTCTCGGCGGAAGAGATGATTGCGGCGTTCGACGTGGAGAATGTCACGCCGAGCCCGGCCCGTTTCGACGTGAAGAAGGCGGAGTCACTGAATGGCGACCACATCCGTCTGCTCTCGGCAGAAGAGTTTGCGGGCCGTCTGGTGCCGTACCTCGTGGCTGCTGACGTGATTTCGGCGGAGCCGACGGAGGCTGAGCTCGCGACGCTGACAGCTGCCGCACCGCTCGTGCAGGAGCGCATGCAGCTGCTGGGCGATGCGCCGGCTCTGCTGCAGTTCTTGTTCACTCCGGATGCTGAGCTCACGGTTGACGCCGATGCCATGCCGAAGGCCGAAGGCCCCGAAGTTTTGGATGCGTCCATTGCGGTGCTCACGGATCTTGACGCGTGGACGCACGATGCAATCGAAACGGCCCTGCGCGCCGAACTTATTGACGTGAAGGAAATGAAGCCGCGTCTTGCGTTCGGTCCGTTGCGCAGTGCGATCGCTGGTCGCCGCATCAGCCCGCCGCTGTTCGAATCGATGGAGCTGCTGGGCAAAGAGTCCACGCTGGTTCGCCTGAAGGCGTTGCGCGCCCTGCTATGAGTGAGCAGTTCGACTGGGATGTTGTCATTGTCGGCGGCGGACCGGCCGGACTCAGCGCTGCCCTGAACTTGGCGCGGGCACGTCGACGCACTCTCGTGCTCGACAGCAATCGCCCCCGCAACTCGGCGACGTTCCACTCTCACGGCTTTTTGAGCCGCGATGGTATTTCTCCTCTCGAGCTTCGCAAGATGGGCCGGCAGGAGCTGGAGCAGTATCCGAACGTCTCGTTCGAGCGCACGATTGTGGAGAGCATTGAGCCGCTCGGTGCTGTTGGCGGGCCGGATGCCGCTGGCGCTGCCGACGATGGAGCTGTCGACGGCGCCTCGGCGACCGTTGGCGCGGGCTTCACCGTCACGCATCGCGGGGGAGCGGTCACGACCCGCACGGTGCTCATCGCGACGGGCCTGCGCGAAGTGCTGCCGAAGTTGCCGCTGCTGCGCGCGTTCTACGGTACGAGCATCCACTCGTGCATGGAGTGTGACGGCTACGAGTATGCGGATAAGCCGATTGCGCTCATCGGGCATACGGATGACCTGGCGGAGCGGGCGCTGCTGCTCTCGCAGTGGAGCCGCGACCTGATTGTCTTCACGCAGGGCGTCGGCCACGTGAGCGAGGCTGACGAGGCGATGCTGGCGGAGCGTGGCATCCGAGTGGATCGTCGTGAAGTGGCGGATGTTGCGGGCGACCGTGATGGCCTCACCGGCGTTGTTCTTGCCGACGGCAAAACTATTGCGCGCGAAGCCGCGTTTGTGCGCCCCGACTATGAGACTGCGCTCGACTATGCGGCAGGCTTGCAGCTCGCGCTTGACCCGGAGGGTCTCATCGTCGTGGACGCTGCCGGCCGCACCAGCGCACCGGGAGCCTATGCGATCGGTGATGCCACCCCGCCCGGCCCGCAGCAACTTATCGTGGCCGCGGGCGACGGCGCTGAGGTTGCCGCGGTCATCAACCGCGACCTGCTCTAGGGGATAGATATTTGGCCGGATTTCGTGGGAGTTCAACGGCGAAATAGCTCCCAGCGGAGAGCGCTGATTCGGCAAGGATTCAGCAAGAGACTCAATAGTGCTGTGCGTTCATTGGGCGCAGCGAATCGAACGTCGACCATCTAGCCGTTGAGGCCGAGCGCAGTTCGAATCTGCGGGCAAATCGGGTATAAGCTGGCAGAGATGAACAATACTCTCTTGCGAGTCGCAATCGCCGTTACTGCTGTGCTTTTGCTCACCTCGTGCAGCCCTTCCGGCGGCGAGACGGCCACCGGGTCGACCCCAGTTGCAGCCCCGACTGAGGAAGCAGCCGTGGTCGAATCGTTGCCTTTTAACGCGAGCAATTTGCTGGGCGGCACTGCGCGGCCTAGTTTCCCAGACGGCGAGGCGGGCGAGGTCTCGGTAGTTCAAATCGGGCCACTCGACGCAGACAGCGGCACTTTGTTGTTCGCGTTCAGGAACAACACCAGCGACGGGATTTCGCATGTCGACTGGACCGCAACCGCACCGAGCGGTGGTTCCTTGGTCGCGACAGGCGGTAGCCAAGGCGTGGCCCCGGCCCAGATTCAGCCCGGTGAGGTTGGTCTTGCATTTATTTACTTTGAGGGTAATTCGGAAGTCCCTGACGACGCTGATTATGAGTTCTCCGTTAGCGGCAGCCCTGTGGATACCGCCCCGGATAACACAGCGCCGCTCGCGGTGACGGAAGTGAGTCTGGTGGGTGATGCCATAGTCGGCACTGCCACGAACGGGACAGGGGCGGAGACCACCAGCCCCTATAGGATCACCGTCTACTGCTTCGACGGTGACAATCTCGTTTCGCAGTTCACCGACTTCGCAAAAGAAAAGGGCGACATCGCTGAGGGCGGCACGGTTACGTTTTCCACACGCCACAAAAGCGGCGTGTGCCCGTCCTTTGTGGTGGGCGTCAGCGGTTACTTCTCCTAAGTCAGGCACCAGCCGCGCGGTTTCACGCGGCCAACGGTTTTATTAACTACATCCGGCGGTTAGGCCGTTGCTAATAGT
Source organism: Salinibacterium sp. UTAS2018 (assembly GCF_004118935.1). NCBI lineage: Bacteria > Bacillati > Actinomycetota > Actinomycetes > Micrococcales > Microbacteriaceae > Salinibacterium > Salinibacterium sp. UTAS2018. Next base: position 1,126,848 of record NZ_CP035375.1, on the reverse strand, counting down.
TCACCAAGTACATGCCAGTTTTAATTTCGTGCCAAATAGATAGTAGGAGAACCATGCAGAAGTCAAGTTCCAAGACCATCATCGCGATAGCGGCCATTGCGCTGGCTGGATTCGGTCTGACGGGATGTTCCGCGGGCGAGTCTGCGGGCTCGACGGGATCTTCGGATTCCGGTGACGTTGCGGCACCTGAAGCTGCAGCAGACCTGATGGGAGAGTGGAAGCAGACGAACAGCCAATCTGACGACGCCTACCAGGCAGCGACAATCACCGCAGATGAAATCACCATCTATTGGGTCAGCAACGGCGGAGATTCCAAGTCGTTGTATTGGGCGGGCACTTACGAGGCACCGACTGAACCGGGAGCATTTTCTTGGGACTCGGAAAACGATACCTCCCAGACAGATTCCGCAATGCTCGCGTCCGGTGACCCTTCCAAGACGTTCACCTTCGATAACGATGAGATCAGTTACGAGGCGTCTGCGCTCGGGACCACTACGACTGTCAGGCTCGCGCGCGAGTAGCGACTGGTGCGGCGAGTCGCAAGCATGGTGACAAGGCAGGCCGCGAAGAGCACCATCGTCACGGGTGCCCAGATGGCGCGCTCGGTCGCGCTTGGGGTGATGAGGTTCAGCACGATGCCGACACCGGCATACGTGGTGGCGATCCAGCTGAACACGGCGCTGAGTCGGTGAGGCGCCTTCCGCAGCGCCCCCTGCTCGCCCCGCGCCAGAATTGCTGCTGCCAGAACGAGAACGATGGTGGCGGATACGCCCGCGATGATGCGTCCCTGCTGGGGGAGGACGCCCTGATTGGCGCCGCCCTGAGTGTATTCGCCGAGAGGGGCTCCCGCGGCGACAGCGAGGTGGAACGCGGCGATGAGGGCGAAGATCGCGGAGGCGGCTCCTGCTCCGACGTGGGCCGCGCGGCTGCTCGGATGCGAGTCGCTGCGGTCATTGAGGCCACCGCTGTTTTGGCCACGCTCGCCGCGCGATCCGACGGCGTGCGACTGAGATACTGCGGTGTCTTTACTCATGGGGCTGTCTCCTTGTGGTCGGCGAGTTGAGCGCGAAGCTCATCGAGCCACGTGATCTCGGCGTGCGCGTGGGCTCGTCCCGATTCGAGCGTTGCGTATTGCAGCTGAGTGGCGAGCGCTGCTTTCGAAAGTTTCGGGGGTGCGCTCGCTGCGAGAGCGTCGAGGGTGGTGAGGAGCTCGACGGCAGCGGAGCGACGTTGGTCCAGCAGTGCGATCACTCCCGCTGAGCCGAGCGAGCCGGCGAAGAATAGCCGCAGGAGAAAAGGTTCGCGGGAGGTGTCGGGTTCCAGCGGCGAGGCCAGCCACGTCTCCAATGCCGCTCGCCCCGATTCGAGAATCGAGTAGAGGCGACGGTCGGGGCGAGACGCCTGCTCGACGGTGGTGCTTTCAACGAGTCCGTCAGCTTCGGCGCGGTGGAGGGTGCGATAGAGCTGCGATTGATCGGCGGGCCAAAAGTGTGCCGCGGTGGTCGAGAACGCCTTGCCGAGTTCGTAGCCCGTCATCGGCTGAATCGCGACGAAACCGAGCACGGCATGGAGGAGGGACATGACTCGAATATAGGACAAGTCCTATATGGCGTCAAGGAGTGAACCACAGCCCGCTCAGGATGCGCTAAAGTAGTAAATCGGTTCGGTTCCGACTGAATCCTGTGGGGTATGGTGTAATTGGCAACACGGAAGATTCTGATTCTTTTGTTCTTGGTTCGAGTCCAGGTACCCCAGCAAAACAACTAGGGAGCAACTCCCGCTCAGCCCGGCTCACGCCGGGCTTTTTGCGTCGGTAATGCTGTCCAAAACGTCTTGTAAAGTCGAATCGACACCAGCTGAGAGACCGGGCGCGCTGCTCTGAGACGAGTTTGCGTGGTGCGGAAGCGAGATGCACTCGTATATGGTTTGGTCAACACACTCCCCGACTTGAAACGAGTTTTTCCATGAGCTCTCTCCCGTACTCGGTAGACGCTCTCACCCGCCTATCTGCGCGGAAATCACGCAAAGGGCACGACCCAACGAGGATCGACCCAGGGGTGGATTTGTGCTTCGAAACGCTCTCAAAGTCACGTGAGCTTTATAGGTCGAATCGGAAGCTGCACGCCGGAGACGATGCAGCCCTCGAAAATCTTAAAAAAAAGTACGAGAAGCGTCGTAAGAAACTTCGGAAGAAACGCGACGTTGCGATTCAGTCCGCTATCGAAAACGGAGTCACCGATTTTGAGAAGTCTCTCTCCGGCGGCGCGTTTTCGTGGGGTTTGAAGGCGGGTCCGGAGTTGGCCAAGCCCGGGCCCGGAGCTAGCAGACAGACGTTTCAGATTCCGAGCGAATTGGGGCATTCCCTACCTCATCTCCAGGTTTCCGCGGTAGTGAGAAAAGCAGCAAAGTTGACTCCTCAAAGCCGAAATAGTGTCGTGCGAGCACTACAGCAGAGTCTGCGTCGCTATTACGGGCATTCGATACTGAAGCTGGACATTCAAGATTTCTTTGGCAGCATTCCTCATGAAAAACTTTTGACAAAATTGGGGTCAAACGGAGCGATCGATTCGATTTCCCTGACGTTAGTTTCAAAGCTCCTTGAAAACTTTCGTCGGATTGCGGGGGTCTCCAGCGGCGTCCCGCAGGGGGTTGGTCTCAGTTCGCAACTCGCGGAGTTCTACCTCTCTGATTTTGATCGTACTATCCGCTCCTTCGAAGGAGTGACCTTCTATTCCCGCTATGTGGACGACATAGTGATTGTCATCGACTCGCCCGAAAACCGGGCACTTGTCGATACCAAGATTGGCTTTGAGCTCGCGAGCCTCCAACTGGTCGAGAACGCTAGGAAGCGCCAAGAATTCGACACTGCAGAGGACGGGTCTTACGCTGGTGGCCGCTTCTCGAACGGCGATCAACTTGAGTATCTCGGCTACCGCTTCAGCAATGAGACGAAGAAGTTGAGCACGATGATTAGTGACCGCAGAATGGCGGCCAGAAAGAAGAGAATAGAGCTCGCGTTCCAATCCTGGAGCAAGCATGGCCCCGACCCGCGCCGCCCAAACCATGGTCTCGATGCTCTACTCGTTGACAGGCTTAGGTACCTCGCGGGGAATCTGCGGCTACGTCACTCCAAAAGCAACGTAGTGGTGGGGATTTACTTCTCCAATAGCGCCCTGGACGTCGGGTCTTCGCAGCTATCCGAATTGGATGCGATTCTCGCGCGTTTAGTCACCGCTACCCGAGTGCGAATGACAAGCGAGCTACGCAAACGAATCGAACAAATTTCGTTCGAAGAAGGTTTTCGCGAAAAAACGTTCTTCCGCGCGAAACAACCTCGAATCGATCGAATTGTTGCCTGTTGGAGGAGCACGTTGTGACGAAAATGCGCAGGGTAAAGCGAGACCCGATTCGAGCTCTTGTGTCGGAAGTCTTGCCCTATGAGGTTCCATTGCCATTCGGGACGGTGGGCTTGTACCGCTTTCTTCGGCAGGTCGGGTTCGAGTGGATTGGCGATACTAAGAGATTCCGAGTCTTGAGCGCGCGACTTCGTACAGCGCAAGATCTGCGGCTTCGTCTGATTTTCGATGGCACCGATCTCGTGAGAGAAGCAGATGATGGGGATTGGGCTGTTTATTGCGTAACTCGTGGCGATAAGGCCCGGGTGGTTCATCCGTATCGCTTCAGTTTGCGTGGCAACAACGGCAAGATTAGAGAGCTCTCAGTTCTACATCCACAATCGATGCTCGAGATATCTCGGTTTGTTCACGACTACCGGGACTTGATTCTCTTCTTCACGAACCGAAGTAGCTTTTCGATTAGACATCCGGCTCGCGTCGCGAAGGTCGAGGTCAAACGAGACGGCGTATTCGACCGAAGTCGCGACCGAGACTCGTTTGATATTGAACAGCACAATCTGGAGTACGACCATGCAACCTCGTATTTTTCTTATAGAAGGTATAGCAACATAAATCGGTTTTACACATCGTCCGAGTTCCGCGCGTGCGAGCGCAAGTATCCGACGCTCATGCGCGCTGACGTATCGAATTGCTTTCCGAGCGTGTACACCCACACGCTTTCTTGGGTCACCAACGGCCGTCATGTCAGTAAAGCCTCCAAGACGCGCATGAAGACGTCGGATACTTTCGGTGGGAAGTTCGATGGTCTGCTCCAGGCCGTGAACTACGGAGAAACGAGTGGAATCGTCATTGGGCCAGAGTTTTCTCGAATCTTCGCGGAAGTGATACTTCAGGAAATAGACGTCCGGATTGAGCGCGAACTCGAAGGTCTTGGTCTCGTCACGGGCCGAGACTACGAAATCATGCGTTACGTAGATGATTACTTCGTATTTCTGAGCAGATCGAGTGACACAGTCCTCCTAGAAGAAGTCATATCAAAGCACCTCACTCACTTCAAACTCCACCTTAACGAACGCAAGAAGGAAATCCTCTCGACCCCGTTGCGGTCGAATATGTCGGTAGCAAAACACAAGATTAGGAAGGATCTCAAGAAACTAACGAAGTGTGAGCTGGACTCCAAAAACGCGTCAGCATCGGTGTATTTCTCCGCGAACAAGGTAATCGCTGAATACAAATCAGTCTTGATTGATGCCGAGCTATCACACGGTGAGCTCGCTAACTACTACCTGTATTCACTGGGGCGCCGTATGGATGTCACCTGCGAAAAATATGCGAGATTCTTAGTTGATCTTTCGCCATCGGCTGCTACAGAGCATGAGCGTCGACGTTTCACTAGTTCCTTCGCTACTTATCTCAATTCGGTACTAGAAGTTGCTTTCTTCGCGTACGCGGGTGCACCGTCTGCGTCTCATAGCTTTAAGCTTTGTCAGATCATCGTTGGCAGCGTCCGTCAACTTGCCGACGCTGGGTTGCCGCTTCTGGCGATGACCGCGTTCAAAGATAAAGTTCGCCGCGAGTTGTTGGCGCAAGTTCTCGCCGTCCAAAACGAGAAATCGCTGGGCATGCACACGCTCAATTTGGTCGACTGCTTTGTCTTCCTTGGAGGGGAGCTTTCGGCCGATCAGTTGCGCGCGCTACTCGAATCGCGGCATGTGACCACTGAGGATCTCGAAGTTTTTCCGATACTCAGCCTCTTTAGAGCAGTAGGTGCACGGGCTGAGACTAAAAGTGTGCGCGACCAGCTGCTCGCGCGCGTACGAAAAATTATTGATTTGGGTGCCAACGATCCGGACTATGCCACGCAGAGAGCTCTCCTGCGTTTAGCGCTTTCGGAAAACTTGACGTTGACGCCGAGCGAAGCAGGTGATTCGCTGGGGCTTTTGCCCTCTCAGGTTTTGGAATTGCGAGGCTCGACTGGCACGTTGATATTCGATTGGGGCGTCAACGACCATTATTTTGAGAGATTGTTGCTCAAATCTTCCCGAATGGTATATTAACTGCGCGCAGGTCGCAACGAAGGTTAAAAGTGGCTTGCCACCTTTTGCCCACACACTGGCGCTGGAGGTATCGCGATCTACTCCTCCACCCAAAGTCTCCGCAGTAAGGGAGACTTTGGTGTTTAACGGAGATGTTCAATCCGCCTTGCCGCCTTGGCTGTTTCCGGCCTTCCCATTTGCCTGATCATGCTATCTATCGTCGATTTCAACTGCCTAAGAGCGCAGGGAAAGATCCTTGTGGCAAAGACAAGTAGGCCTTTTCTTTTTTGGGCGGTCGCTCTTACCTCTGCTTGCGTGCGCTAGTATGCGGGCATCCGACAATTGTCTATATGGTCACGAACGCGGCGAAATGCTTTCTCCATTGAGGAGAGGCGCGGGCAACTCCGCCACTTCGTCGCTAGATCGAGCGCGAGCAAGCAACGGGCCGGCACGATACGTGCTGCACTCGGTTGTGCCTCGCGTGCGAACAATCAGTTCGTGTCGGCTGCTGCCGCTAATACTCGGTTTCGCTCCTCGAGCAGCGTCTGCATGTAGCGCCGCAGGAACAGCTTCTCGACGAAGCGCCCGAGCGGCCCGAAGGGGGCCGCGAAGGTGAGGCGATCCTGCATGTGGGTGCGGCCGTCGACCTCGGTGAAGAGGTGCTCGTGGTGGTAGGCGGCGAAAGGGCCGCGCACTTGTTCATCCGCAAAGCTGTGCGGGGCATCCACGTCAAAAATACGCACGGTCAGGCGCAGCGGTAGGCCGAAGTGGCGGGCCTGCCAGGTGACGACGTCGCCCTCGACGAAGTGGCCCGTGGTGCGGCCCGCGACGACCTTTTCACGGTGGTGCGTCATTGAGTCGAGATGCAGATTGACGCTCAGTGACAACGCGCACACCTCAGCGATGGGGGCATCGAACATCGTGTCGAGCACAATCAGTTGCGTCATAGGTTGAGCCTACTTTCTGCCCGCCTGAGTCGAGGTGCGCTATTCGCAGGCGATCCCGTCACCATCGCGGTCGAGTCGCGGTGTTTCGTATCCAGGCTGGCCAGCATAGAGCGGAGCTGCCCCAGCGGCACGCACGGCCGTGCAGTTGGCATAATACGCAGCGACCGGTGCCGGTGCCGGTGCTGGAGCGGGCGCGGGCGCGGGGGCGGGGTCGGGGGCGGCCACGACCGGTTTGGGCTCCGGAGCCGGCGTAAACGACGAGGTCAGCGCGCGCTGGTCGGGGCACGAGTCGAGTACCCGCTCGATCGCATCGTGCTCAGCTGTCGTCACCCACAGCCCGTAGGTAGCCTTGACCGAAACTTGGGCGGCGACATAGTTGCAGCGAAAGCTCTTGTTTGACGGCAACCAGGTTGCCGCATCGCCAGCACCCTTCTGAGCGTTCGACTTGCCGTCAACTGCCAGCAGGTTGATGGGATCATTCGCCAGCGTGATTCGTTGCTCTTGCGTCAATTGCTGTGCGCCAGTTTGCCAAGCGTTGGAGAGCGACACCACGTGATCGATCTGAACTAACGCTGACGTCGTATTTCCTCGGAGAAAATCGATCGACGTATTGGTGAAGGGCGAGACGAGCGTGCCAGTGAGTACCTTGCACGATCCGCTCTTCGTAAGAGCGCTCAAGTCCCTTGCCAAGATGTCGTTTCGAGTGTCGCAGCCGTTGCGATCAACGTCTAACCACGCCGCACCGAACTTAGCCGTTCGGGCATACCCGGTCTTCGGTGCTTTGCCCTTGATCGGCAGGGTCGCCAACAGCGCTAGCGCCGTCGTATCGGTGAACGAGGTGTCGAGGATGCTTACGGCGGCATCGGATGCGGGCGCAGTTGCTTTGTCGGGATCGGCGGGAGCATCCACGCTGAAAGTAGCGCTTGGGCTTGCAGCTCGCGTCGCGGACGGGGTCGGCGACGGCGATGGAGCGGCGGTTTCGGCGACTTGTTCCGCATTCGCGACCACGTCGACCGGAGCGTTGCCGGCGCCAACCGTGCCGCCAATGACGGTGGCGAAGAGGCTCGCCGCGATGACAATTGCACCCGCTTTTCGCGAAGGCACTGACGCCCAGGAGCGACGGCCACTAATCAGCACGTAAAGGCCCGTGAATAGTCCGAAGAATGCCGCGAGAACCAATACGGCCGCGATACCAGCGGAGATGAGGGTTAGGTAGGCGAACAGAACCAGAAAGGCGCCGACGATCCAAGTGCTCATCGTCGGCTTGAACCACTCCGGCGCGCGGTGTGGGACCGGTGCATCCTTTGCGGCGAATTTGTTGCTCCACTGGGTGCCATCCCACCAGCGATTCTTACCCGAACCGTCGTCGTACCAGCCCGCTGGTGCCTGAGGAGCCTTGGGTGGTTGATTGATGAGTAGGCGTAGCCACGACATGTGATCCTCCGGTGTCGTCCTAACTTTCTCAGAAGCGATAGATGTTCATCAGCCCCATAACGGGGCTCGCGGGGGCAGGCTCTCGCTTGCCTCGATAACCTTGGCCGGCCCGCTCACGAGCTCGGGCGGCCCCGCAACTCCAGCGCCATTTGCGTGGCGTCGAGATTGTCGAGGGCGTTCTCCAGCAGGTCGGCGTCGAAGATGCCATCGTCACGCGCATCGAGAAGCGCGGTGCGCTGAGCAACCAGGACAGCAATGCGGTGGGCCTTGTCTGCCTCGAAGCGCTCGCCCCGCGACTCGACATCGTCCGTCTCCTCAGCGGTGTCATCGCCGTTCAGTAGCTCATCGCTCGCGGGCTGCGGCACGGCATCCGCGCTTTCCTTCAGCAGCGCGAACAGCCGTGTGCGCTCCGCGACCGAACGCTCGCGCTCTGCTGCCTGATCGGTGGCGGGGGAGATGCGGCGCACGAGAGCACCGATCGTGCCGCCCTGCACCGTGAGCGAGAGTGCAGCAACCGCAAACGCGATGAGCACGAGGGTGGAGCGCAACGGAGTATCGGAGGGGAGCGACTGGGCGGCCGCGACCGTAATCGCGCCGCGCATTCCCGCCCACACCACCGTCGTTCCTTCGCGCCAGCCGAGGGGCTCCCGTGCAAAGTAGTCAAGGTCGGCGAGTGACCGGGTGACGAGAGAGGTGACCCGGCGAACGTAGCGGGGTGACTTCGTGGGGCTCAGGCCACTCGGATGCTCCGGAGCCTGCAAGATGTCGTTCGGTGATCCCAGCCGCTCCTGAATAGTTTCCATGCGCGGTCGTATTCGGGCGTGCCGGCGAGAGCGTCGAGCGAGAAACCACAGCAACACAGCGACGAAGAGTGTGCGCACCAGAATCGTAATCACGAGTGCTCCGACAGCGATCAGCACGGCCGTTCGGATACCGGCATCGTCGTTTTCGACATCGGTGAGGATGCTCGAAATTTGCAATCCCATGAGCAAGAAGATGGCGCCCTCAAGCACGAGCTCGATCATGCGCCAGTTTTGAGCATCCGACAGCCGATTCTGAGGCGACAACACGCGGGCCGCCCGGATGCCGGTCACGAGGCCGGCGACCACGGCAGCGACTAGACCCGAGGCGCCCACGAGCTCAGCCGGAATCGCTGCCACGAACGGCACCGTGAACGACATGACGGTGTTCACCGTCGGATCGGTAACGCGCTTGCGAATCACCAGATTGAGCCAGCCGATCACACCACCGATCAGCAGCGCGATCACGACCGAATAGGAGAACGAGACAGCAAAGTTGCCGAGAGTGAAGGTGGCGGCCGTCGCGACAATCGCTCCGCGGAGCAGGGTGAGGGCGGTCGCATCGTTGAGCAGGCTCTCGCCATCGAGCATCGCGACCACGCGTTTCGACACCGGAGTCTGCTTGATGATCGACACGGCTACGGCATCCGTCGGGCTGATCACAGCGCGAGGGCGAGACCCCACGCAAAGCCGAGCCCCGGAAGCACGAGCATGAAGAAGAAGCCCAGAATGACGGCGGTGCCGATGACGAGAATGACCGAGAGCCCGCTGATTGCGCCAAACTCGCGGCGAAAGTTCATCGTGGGCAGCGAGACCGCCGCCGAGTAGAGCAACGGAGGAAGGATGCCCTGCAGAATCAACTCCGGGTCAATCTGGATGTCGCTGAACGCCGGCACCACCAGGCTCGCCACGACTCCAATGGCCACGAGCACGAGCGGCGAGGCCACCCCCAAACGCGGACCGAGGAGGGTGGCAGTTGCGATCACCACAAGCGTGGCCACCATCACGATCAGCAGTTCGGTCATGCGCCAAGCTTCTCAGGAAAAGCTATCGCGACGCTGACAACGCGACGCTGACCTAGCGACGCCGGCTAAGAAACCAGCGGGATAACCGCGACCTTGCCCTTAGCGCCCGCCACGACGAGGACATGAGGCGCGGCAACACCGTCGAGCGCAGCGATTACAGCCGCAACATCCGGCTCTCTCGTCACGGGCTCGGCCCGCTGCAGTACTGTCACGCGCGCACCGGTGGCCGCCCGCACGGCCTCGACGAGCTCGACGTTGGTGCCCGACGACACGAGAGTTACCCGGCCAATGCGGTGCACCGGTTCACTGTCGACATCGGATGCCCGATCCTTGCGCCAGACCATGAAGTGATATGCCGCCACGAGCCCGGTTGCCGTGAGGAGCCCGAGCGCCTGCCTCGATCGCTCGATGAAGCTCTCACCGCTTCCGCCGTCGAGGAGGAACGAGAACAGCTGGAAGCCGATCACGAGCAGAGTGATGAGCGCTACAAGGGCGCTCAAGCCGAAGATGATGACAAGAAAAACGCGGCGACCCGGAGTCGCTACCCGCTCGGGTTGCGACGCCTCTCGCGGGCGCCACGTCAGCCACCAGAGAACTCCGCCTACCACCAGGGCGCTGAGGCCGGCGAGCAGCAGGCTGCGGATGTTGCCGCCCAACAGCGGTTCGCTCGCGGTGGCGAGCAGGGCGTTGACGGTCACCCCGAAGCCGGATGCAGCGAAGGCCAGCGAGACACCCGCTGTCGACAGAGCCGTAGCGGCCCGCACGCCGGCGGAGCGCTCGGCGACGATGCGCGAGTGATAAACGAATACGAGCGCGCCCATCGCGACCCCGGCAATAGAAGCGCCCAGCGGGTCGAGAAGAGTGGTGAGCGGCTGCTGTAGCCCCGTCGCGAGTTCAAGGAGGATGGACAGCAGGATGATGAGGCCGAACGTGAAGACCGCGAGCGACGCGATTCCCGTGATGAACACGAGAAGCACGGTGCTGAAGCCGAAAGTCTGGTCTCGAACGCCCACGCGCAGCCAGTGCCAACGCCACAAGATAACGCCGCCGAGAGCCCACACGAGAGATTGCGCGACGAGTTGCCACAGGGGGTCGCTGACGACGACCGACCGCGAGCCTGCATCGGCGGCAGCGTCAATGAGCTGGGCCAGCGCAGAGGCGAGGCCTCCGGCACCGTAGGTCAGCCCGATGAGGGAGGCGAGGGCGGGTGCTGCGCCCTGCAGTCGTGTCGGGCCCTTGGCGGGGTGCCGCCACATCCAGTAATGCCAGCCCCACACGAACGCCCAGACGATGCCGACCGCGAGCCCCATCGGGTTCCAGCCGTAACGGATTGTGTCGGCGATCCACGAGAGCAGCGCGATGGAGAAAACGAGAAGAGCCACCGTCGACATGATCACGAGATAAACAGGCCAGAGAACGGATGCGCGGTCTCGCGCCATTGTGCCGTCACGCCAGATCAGCCACCACAGTAACGCCGCAAGAGGGCCAGCGACGAGGGCGGAGGCGAGCGAGGTCGCAAGCCCGTAGTTGTCGAAGCTCACCTCGACCCGGTTGAGCGTGAAGAGGCGATCGAGCAGCCCGCTGAGACCGCTCGCGGCGATGATCACCGTCGCAGCCAGGAGGGCGTAGGTGATGAACCGGCGCACGGTGTGCACGCCGCCGAGGGCAGGTGTTGCCGGCAGGGAGGACGCTGTCGAGGTCATCCGCGGAATCCTTGGTTGTAGCAGAACGTGAGTTGCCAGGGGGTGGTTTCTATCTTCCAATCGCCACCGTCTTTGACGAGGGTGAAGGCGTCGTCGTAGCTATAGCTAGACCCCCCAAAGCCGCCACTGCCCTCGTCGAGGGAGACTCTAACCACGGCTGAAGCGCCGTTGATTGTTGTCTCGATCACCGTCATCCGCAGACCTTGGAGGGCGCTGGGCTCGGCGAACTCGCACTCGTCAAGGACGTCCGCGGAAATGAAGCCGCGCGCGGTGTCTAAGTCGTTGGCGACCATCGCGAGGGAATACGACTGCACGACGCCCTCGGGGGTGGCGGGATCGATATCGGTGGGGCCGCCGCGGGTGAACACCACGACGATGGCAATCACGACGATGGCGGCAACCACGGAGAGGATCGCCACCAAGGTTCGATCGGGTCGAGCAGCGCGCTGAGTCATGGGCTAAGCATCTCTCACAACTGTCGACAAATCTATTCATCCCACCCACCAATTTCGGGGCACTTAATGCAGCGAAGCCCGCAACTCTTTCGTCCGTGGTGCGAGGAGAGTGCTGCGGGCTTACTGAGTCGGCGTGACGATCGAGACGACCGGCACACCAGCGGCTAAGGCTGGCTGCGAATAATCGAGATCGGGCCGGAGCGGTCCGTCACGTTCGTGAGTTCGTGGGATTCGGCATCCGACGGCAGAGCGTCGACAGCGTCTTCGTCTCCGAGCACATTGAGCGTTTCGGTTGGTTCGGCGCGGTCGATGGTCGTAGCTAGCGGAACTTCCTTGATGAACATCAAGAGCACCGCCGAGACGAGTACGAGCGGCACCATGTAGAGAAACACGGGAGCCAACGAGTCGTTGTAGGCGCCGACGATAACCTCACGAACAGCATCGGGGAGATTGCGAACCGCGGCAGGCGTCAACGAGTTAGTGTCTCCGGTTGCGCCCGCAGCGGCGGCCGGAAGGCGAGTGTCGAGCAACTCGGTGAGGCGGGCGACAAAGAGGCTACCGACCACCGCGGTACCAATCGAGGCACCGATCTGGCGGAAGTAGTTATTCGACGACGTCGCTGTTCCCACTTGAGCGTTCGGGAAGGTGTTCTGAACGATCAGCACGAGCATCTGCATGCTCATACCGAGTCCGAGACCCATCACCGCGAGGTAGCTGCAGAGAATCCAAATCGGCAGATCGGGGGTCATCGTCGAGAGCAGCGCCAAGCCAGTTGCGATCACGAACGAGCCGGTCAGAGGAAGCCACTTGTAGCGCCCCGTGCGACTCACGAGTTGGCCCGCAACGATTGAGGTAACGAGCATCGCGCCCATCATCGGGATCATCAAGAACCCGGCCTGAGTGGCGTTAACACCCGTGACCATCTGCAGGTAGGTCGGCATGTAGGCGAGAGCACCGAACATCGCGATACCCGTGATGAGACCGGATGCCGTGGTGAGCACGAAGTTGCGCTCCTTGAACATGTGCAGCGGCATGATCGGCTCGGCGGCAGCACGCTCGACCATCACGAACGAGAAGGCGGAGACGACGGCCAGAGCGATGAGGCCGATGATGATGAGCGAATCCCAGTCGTACTGGGTTCCGCCCCAGGTCGTGACCAGCACGATCGCGGTCGATGCGATGGCGAGCAGAATCATGCCTGCGACATCGATGGTGGGCTTACCGCGAGTGTTCTTCGGCAGCTTGAGCAGCATCACGGCAGCGAAGATGGCGAGCGCACCCAACGGAAGGTTCATCCAGAACGCCCAGCGCCATCCGATGGACTCTGTGAACCAGCCACCGAGCAGCGGACCGGCCACGCTCGCGAGAGCGAAGACGCCACCAATGGCACCCATGTAGCGACCGCGTTCCCGAGCGGGAACGACGTCGGCAATGATCGCTTGCGACAGGATCATGAGGCCACCGCCACCGAGGCCCTGAACGGCGCGGCCAACGATGAGCCACGTCATGTCGGGGGCGAGGCCGCCGACAATTGAGCCCGCCATGAAGATGGAGATGGCGCCGATGAAGAGACCCTTGCGGCCGATGAGGTCGCCGAGCTTGCCGTACACAGGCATCATGATGGTCGCGGCCAGGATGTAGGCGGTCGTGACCCACAGCATGTGGTTCACGCCGTCGAGTTCACCCACGATGGTGGGCAGGGCGGTGCTGAAGATGGTCTGATCGAGCGCCGAGAGCAGCATCGTGACCATGAGGCCCGCAAACAACAGCAGAATGCTGCGCTTCGTCGCCGGGTCGCTGGAGGTGGTGGTGCCGCCGGTCACAGCGACAGGTGGTTCATTCGTGGTTGTCATTGAAGTGTGTTCAGGGTTTCTCGTGTGAGGCCGATCGCGCGCAGGTACATGGAGTCGATGTCGGTGGTTGCACCGGCAGCGATCCATTCCTTGACGGCGATTCGAACGGAGGCGACGCAAGTAGCTACAGCGATCTCGGCGATGTGTTCGGGGTCGCGGGGGAGCGTTGTTTCTCGCTTGGTGAGGAATAGGACGACAGCGGCAGCCATCGTGCTGTTCAGTTGGGTGAATTGGTGAATCTGTCGGCTCAACAGCCGCGGGTGTTCTTGAACGAGCGCCATCCGCTGCGACTTGAGCTGAGTACGGGCGGCCACAGGCCCAAAAATCTGGAACATGGTGGAGACGATGGCATCGACCAGATCATCGGTTGCTGCATTCACGACTCCGGCATCAATCGCGCGCTCTACTTCGCCCATGTCTTGGATGCCGAGGATCGCGTCTTCTTTGCTGTCGAAATAGTTGAAGAAGGTGCGCGGGGAGATGCCGGCGCGGTCGCTGATCATGTCGACCGTGGCGCCGTCGAGCCCCTCCGCGCTCACAATGTCGACCGCAGCGGTTTCGATACGCAGTCGCGTTTCTATTCGTTTGCGATCGCGAAGACCGAGGGCAGGAGTTTCAGGCACTCAGCAATAATTGCAGGGACTGCAAAAATGCACAACTGCAAAAAGCTGTGAGGATGCTTTGAGAGTCAGAGCGTGACCCTAAGCCTGTGGTGCAGCGGATGCGGGGCTGTACGACATACTGAAGTGTGGAGTCGATCAAACCCCTGCGTCTTGTTGTCGCGATCAATCCCACAGCATCGTTTGGCCGTGGCAAGAACGTCGGACCTCGTGCTGTTGAAGCGTTGCGCGCCCTGGGCCACGAGGTTACAGCCCTTGAGCAACCGAACTTTGCGCTGTTACTCAAGCGTGGCCGCAAGGCTGTTGCCAAGAAACCGGATGCTCTGCTCGTCGTGGGCGGCGATGGCATGGTCAACTTGGGTACCAACCTGGTCGCAAAAACAAAGGTGCCACTGGGAATCATTCCGTCGGGCACCGGCAATGACATGGCTCGCGGCCTTGGTATCCCGTACTCCGACACCGATGCCGCACTCGCGAGCATTGTGCGCGGCCTGGCTCGGCCGCCGCGGGCGATCGATGCCGGTAGCGTGACCTACGTCGATGAAGCGACCGGCGCATCCGCTACACGCTGGTTCGCGTGCGTATTGTCGGCCGGTTTCGATGCGATTGTCAACGAACGGGCCAATCTCATGTCGTGGCCTCGAGGCGCCAGCCGTTACACCGTCGCTCTCGTCATCGAGTTGTTGCGGTTGCGCCCCATTAAGTACACGCTCACTCTCGACGGCACCGTGATCGAGACGACCGGCGCCCTCGTCAGCGTCGGCAACAACGTGTCGCTGGGTGGCGGTATGAAAGTGACACCTGACGCGCTCTTGGATGACGGCCTCGCCGATGTGCTCGTCGTCGAAGCTCTCTCGCGCTTGGCTTTCCTGCGCGTCTTCCCACGCGTCTTCAGCGGAACCCATCTGAGCGATCCGCGCGTCACCGTGTACCGGGCGAAGAAGATCCGGATCGAGTCCGCGGGTATCACCGCCTATGCAGATGGCGAGCGCTTTGCTGCGTTGCCCATCGATATCAAAATGGTGGCGGGAGTGCTGAACATTCTCGATCAACGACCGTAGCCGCTGGCCTATCGTTGAGGCCATAACTCCCGGTCTAGCGGGGTCGATGGCGCGCGAAAAGCCAGCTGCAGACAGTTGAGACGACCGAAAGTGCCAGAAGTGGAAAAAGTAGCCCTCAAGGTGTGGCATACTTTTCTAGTTGTTGTGAGGCCCCATCGTACAGAGGCCTAGTACGCCGCCCTCTCACGGCGGTAACGCGGGTTCGAATCCCGCTGGGGTCACAGGAGCACAATCCCGGTCACGTTCGTAAGAACCTGACCGGGATTTTTCGTTTAACTCGTAACACGGTGTAGCGCGGCGAAAAAAAGCGACACAAACTCCATATTGTGCCGAATCGGGCACAGGATGTAGACCACCCATTCAGAAATCGGGGTCTACAACTCAAGGAGTATTGCCATGTCTGACACCACCATTACCCGTCCTGCGATCGCGAACCGGTGGGCTGAAATTGCCCGCCCCACTGCGCCGGAAGGATGGCTTGAACGTGCTCGCGAAGTCGCCGACATCCTTGCCGCTGATGCTGTCGAACGGGATGTCGCGAACCAGCCGCCTCACGCCGAAGTCGCGCTTCTCAAAGACTCGGGGCTCGTCACGCTGCTGGGCCCTAGCGAGCACGGCGGTGGCGGCCAGTCGTGGGATACCACCTATAAGGTGATCCGCGCCATTGCTCGCGGCGATGGTTCCATCGGGCAGTTGCTCGGGTACCACTACCTCTGGGCATGGGCTGCACGCCTTGTCGCCACGGAGGAGCAGATCGTCGCCGTAGAGAAGCATTACACGGAGAACAACTACCTGTTCGGCGGGGCAGTCAACCCCCGCGACTCTGATCTTGTCGTTACTGATGAGGGCGACGAGATTGTGTTCACGGGCAATAAGTCATTCTCGACCGGCGGTGTCGTATCTGACCTCACGGTGCTTGAGGGCATTCTCGACGGCACCGATACCCACGTCTTTGCGATCGTGCCCACGGCTCAGCCGGCGATCGTGTTCAACGGCGACTGGGACAACCTTGGTCAACGACTCACCGAATCTGGCTCCGTGCAGATCAATGGAGTGCGCACCGGATGGTCATCAGCGCTCGGCTTCGTCAACAAAGAGTTCCAGCCGCTCACCTACGGCACGCTCAACGTGCCCGCGATCCAGCTGGTCTTCGCCAACTTCTATCTCGGCATCGCGCAGGGAGCGATCGAGGCCGCATCGTCGTACACGCGCACCAAGAGTCGCGCGTGGCCTTATGGCGGCGAGAACAAGGCGCACGCGAGCGACGAGTGGTACATCCTCGAAGGGTATGGCGAGTTGCAATCAAAGTTGTGGGCGGATGAGGCCCTGCTCGACGCGGTCGGCAGCGAAATCAGTGCCGTGCTTCACGCGCCGCGCACCGAACTCACCGAACGCCGTCGAGGCGAGATTGCCGTGCGCATTGCAGCCGGAAAGCTGCGGATCAGCGACGACGGCTTGGAAGTCGCGACGAAGGTGTTCGAGCTGACCGGCGCACGAGCATCCGCCAATTCGGTCGGTCTGGATATCTATTGGCGCAATCTTCGAACCCACAGCCTGCACGACCCCGCGCCTTACAAGAAGCGCGAAGTTGGTCAGTACGTGCTTCTCAATGAAGTGCCCGAGCCCAGCTGGTACACCTAGCCGATCGTGCGTGCGTGCGTGCGTGCTCGCCTAGCCCTTGACTGCGGCGTCAACAGCCTCCGGCAGATTCTCAAGACGACTTGTCTCGATGTACTCGTCGTTCACAAAGAATGTGGGAGTGCTGGTGACGCCCAGCTCAACGCCGGCATCGAAGTCGGCCTCGACGCGTTCTTGAGTGGCGGGGTCGGCAACGGCATCATCGTAGGCCGCCATGTCGAGACCGATGTCTTCAGCCAGCGCGCGGAAGGCATCGGTTTGCGGGGGAGTGCCGCCCGCCCAGTCGGCCTGAGTCTCGAAAAGTCGCTGGTACATGGCCTCGAACTCGCCCTGCTGGGCTGCAGCCTCGGCGGCGACCGCGGCATCCATTGAGTTGAGGTGGCTGGGCAAGGGGAAGTAGCGAACGACGTAGTTGATGTCCCCGTCGTACACTTCGCGCATTGCTTCGACGTACGGGTAGAACTGGCCGCACGCGCCACATTCGAAGTCGAGGAACTCGACGATAGTTACGGCGTCCGGGCCGACGTTGTCGACGTAGTTCGAGTCACTGGCCACGGTGGAGGCGAGCTCCTGAGAGCCCGAGCTGTTGGTGCTGCTGGCGGTGTCGGAGTCAGCGTTCTTGGCCGTGACATACACGAAGACGAAAGCGGCGACGAGCGCGAGAATTCCCAACGCGGCAAAAGTGGGCAGGAGGGCTTTCTTCACACGAGACTCCGAACAGGCTGGGGTTGGTGGCGATCGCTCAGTAGCGCGCGCGAATCAAGGCTAGGCGAAAGCCGCGCTGCCCGCAGGCCATTGAGGATAACTACCAGCTCCGCAAGTTCGTGTACGAGCACGACTCCAGCCAATCCGAGAACGCCGGTGAGCGCGAGCGGAAAGAGACCCACGATAATCAGGAGCGACAGCACGATGTTTCCCGTCATGATGCGACGCCCGCGCCGCGCATGAAGCAACGCCACCGGGATAAGGCGCAGGTCGCTGCCAGTGAAGGCGACATCCGCCGACTCGACTGCCGCGGCAGAGCCGGTGGCGCCCATCGCGATGCCCACATCGGCCGTCGCGAGCGCGGGAGCGTCGTTGATGCCATCGCCGATCATCGCTGTGGGGGAGTCGGCGCTCAACGCCGAGATCGCGCTGGCTTTGTCGGCGGGCAAGAGCTCGGCGCGAACATCACTGATGCCCGCTTCGTGCGCGATCGTGGCCGCCGTGCGCGCGTTGTCGCCTGTGAGCATGAGGGTTTGGATGCCCGCGCTCGCCAACTGCGCGACAGCCTCTGTTGCCTCGGGGCGCAGTTCGTCACGGATGCCGAGCAGGCCGATCACGATGCCAGCGCGTTCGACCGCCATCACGGTCATACCCTCGTCGGCTAGGCGCACCGCGGCAGGCTCAAGCTCGCCAGCATCCATCCAGCGGGTACTGCCCGCGCGCACAGCAGCGCCGTTAAGCGTGCCGGATATGCCGCGGCCGGCATCTTCGCGAACTTCCTGCGCTTCGGAGTGAACGGAGCGCGCAGGGCGTTCGGCGAGCACGGCCTGAGCAAGTGGGTGAGTGCTGTGCGTTTCGAGCGCGGCAGCGATTTCGAGAACCTCATCGCGGGTCACGTTCGCCACGGTCTCAACGGTGACGACGGTGGGGCGATTTTGGGTGAGCGTGCCGGTCTTGTCGAAAGCGACGGTGCGGATGCTACCCATCCGTTCAAAGGCGGCGCCCGATTTCACGATGATGCCCAATTTGCTCGCAGAACCGATCGCCGAGATGACTGTCACGGGCACCGCGATCGCGAGAGCACACGGAGACGCGGCGACGAGCACGACGAGCGCGCGTTCGGTCCACAGCTCGGGGTCGCCGACCAAGAACCCAAAGCCCACAATGGCCGCAGCCACGCCGAGGACGATCGGCACGAGCGGGCGTGCGATGCGGTCCGCCAGTCGAGCTCGATTACCCTTCTGCGCGTTGGCTTGTTCGACAAGCCTCACGATGGTGGTGAGCGAATTGTCAGTGCCGTTTGCCGTCGCGCGGATGCGCAGGGCGCCTTCGCCGTTGATCGATCCGGCCAACACCGCGTCGCCGGTCTCCACCGTCGCTGGCATCGATTCGCCCGTGATCGCGGAGGTGTCGACACTGCCGCGGCCACTCGCGACCACGCCATCCGTGGCCACGCGCTCGCCCGCTCGCACGACAAGAATGTCGCCGACCACGATGTCGCCCGCCGGCAGGGTGAGTGGTTTTCCGTCGCGCTCGATCAGAGCGGCATTGGGGATGAGGGAGAGCAGGGCACGCAAGCCATAGCGTGCACGATCCATCGCGCGATCTTCGAGCGCCTCGGCGATAGAAAACAGGAACGCGAGGGCGGCTGCTTCGCCGACATGGCCCAGGAGCACGGCCCCAATCGCGGCAATGCTCATGAGTAGGCCGACACCGAGAGAGCCGCGCAGCAACCGGCGTACTGTGCCAGGCACAAACGTTGTCGCGCCGGCGATCAGGCTCAGGCTCTGGAGAACGGTCACGAACCAATCTGCGCCGCCCATCCAGCCCGCGATGAGGGATGCCGCCAGCAGAATGCCTGAAGTTGCGGGGAGACGCAGCCCGCGGTCTTTCCACCACGGAGAGAGGTCGTCGTGCGCAGCGCCGGTGCCACCCGTCACTGCCGTCGCGGCGCCGGCGGTGTCGGTCGCGGGCGGAGTGGGGGAGTCACGAGTGCGGGACTTCGGCGGAGCATCCACTCCACAGCACTCTTCGCTCACGCGCTCACCTCGGCAACTGTGTTCGGGGTGCAGCAGAACGGATCATTGCAACTGTCACCGGCGCACGGCGTGCCATCGTCGACCGCGAGCACGACGTTCAGAAGGTCGTTAAGCGCGTGGGCAAGGTGGGGGTCAGAAATGTCATAGCGGGTCGAGCGACCTTCGGGTGTTGCGACGACGAGGCCGCAGCCGCGCAGACAGGTGAGGTGGTTGGAAACATTGCTGCGCGTGAGCTCCAGATCGTGTGCCAGTTGCACGGGGTACCCCGGCTTCTCGAGCAGTGAAAGAAGAATGCGAGCACGAGTGGGGTCAGTCATAGCGCGACCCAAACGGTTCATGACATCGACGCGAGAAGCAATAGTCAGCATGGGCTGACTATACAGCGGATGCTGACCTAAAGCGTGCTCGTGAAGCTGTGAATTTCTCGCCGGCGTTCAGCACAGCGTCGGCTATCATTGTGCACGCGAAGGGGAGTATCCCACCTCGCTGTACTCGTCAATACGAACCACTCAGTAGTGGTTCCGGGGCAGCGGCAGCCACCATTCTGTGGATGCGGGAGAGACTTTCGAGACTTGCTACGCCTCGAAACCCTCGAACGGATTCTCTTGACCACTCTGCCTATCTTGTTCGAAGTCACCTCTCTGACGGTGCTGCTGATCATCCTCACCGCCGACCTGATCATGGCGTACAAGCGTCCGCACATTCCCAGCACCAAAGAGTCAGCCTTGTGGGTCGGTTTTTACGTCTCGCTCGCATTGATTTTCGCGCTGCTCATGTTCCTGCTGGGCGATGTCGAGCAAGCTGGCCAGTTCATCGCCGGTTGGGTCACGGAATACAGCCTCTCGATTGACAACCTCTTCGTGTTCGTCATCATCATGGGGCGCTTCTCGGTGCCGCGAAAGTACCAGCAAGAGGTACTGATGGTGGGCATCCTGATCGCCCTTGTGCTGCGCGGAATCTTTATTCTGCTCGGTGCTCAGCTCATCGAAAACTTCAGCTTCATTTTCTACATCTTCGGTGCGTTCCTGCTCTACACGGCCATTCGCCAGGTGTTCGAAGACCACGACGACATGGAAGAGACCGAGAGCGGAATCATCCGCTTCTTGCGCAAACACATCAACATTTCGCCCACCTTTGACGGCGGCAAGGTGCGCACGGTCATCGACGGCAAGAAGGTCTTCACCCCGATCCTTGTCGTGTTCGTGGCTCTAGGCATCACCGACCTCGTGTTCGCGATCGACTCGATCCCGGCCATCTTCGGAATCACGACAGACCCGTTCATCGTGTTCACCGCGAACATTTTCGCCCTGATGGGGCTGCGTCAGCTCTACTTCTTGCTCGGCGACCTCATCGACAAACTCGTGTACTTGCACTTCGGCATCGCGTTCGTGCTCGGCTTCATCGGCGTGAAACTGTTCTTCCACGCCATGCACGTCAACGAACTGCCCTTTATCAACGGGGGAGAACCGATCCTGTGGGCGCCCGAGATCGGCACCTGGACCTCACTCATCGTCATTCTGGTGGCCATGGCTGTCGCCGTCATCGCGAGCCTGATCAAGATGAACCACGACAAGAAGCGCGAAGCTATCTCGGTCGACAGCGAATAGCAGGTCGCTGCAGCGGGGAGCGCTGCACTAACGACGAACGCGCGGTGTCCGCATCCCGAGCACATGCTCGGAGATGCAGACGCCGCGCGTTTCTGTTGTCGTGAGGGGGCGCTGGAGCTCCTAGATCGTAGTAACGAGCCGTGACTGTGCGAGCCGCTCGGCCGCGTCTAACGTCGTGATGCCCTGCGCTGCGGCATCGCGGAAGATGGTGGTGACCGTGTCACCGATGGCTTCCACGCGCTTCGCGATCGCGTCAGCATCCGCATCCGATTCTGAGGCCATGTCGAGGTAGATCACGCCGCCACCGTTGACGACGAAGTCGGGAGCCCAGAGGATGCCGCGCTCGGCGAGTGCTTCAGCGCCGTCGTGCTGCGCGAGTTGGTTGTTCGCGGCGCCAACGACACCGCTGACGTTGAGTTCGCGGATGACGCGCGGGCTGAGAACTCCGCCGAGGCCGCAGGGAACGAAGATATCCGCGACGACGCTGTGCGCCTCGTCGACGTCGACCCAGTTGGCGTCGAGTTCGGCGGCCAGTAGCTTGCGGTCGAGGTTGACGTCGGTAACAGTGAGCACGGCCCCGGCGGCAGTGAGAGAGCGCGCAAGGCGGCCACCGACCTGGCCGAGGCCCGAGATGATGAGGTGGCGGCCCGCGAGATCGCGAGTGCCGAAGAGTACTTCGCAGGTGGAGAGGATGCTGGCGTGAACGCCGGCGGCAGTCGCATCCGCGGGTTCACCTGCTCCGCCCTGATCAGCCGGAAGACCACAGACGTGTTCAGTGCGCTCGGCGACGACGGCCATGAGCTCGGCGCTCGTGCCGACATCTTCTGCCGTCATGTATGCACCGTTAAGGCTTTCGATGGCGTCGCCGAGGTCGAGCATCGCGTCGCGCTTCTGCTCGGCGGTCAAGACGACTCCCACAGGAACGTGGATGACCGACTTTCCGCCACCGCGATTGAGGCCGGCGGCCGAGTTCTTCAGCGTCATCGCCGCGGAAAGACGCAGAGAGTCGGCAACAGCATCCGTCCAGTGCGGGTAATTCCACATTCGAGCACCGCCAAGGGCTTGCCCGAGAACAGTGGAGTGGACGGCGACGCTGATGACAAGCCCGGAACGTCGGCCCGTAGAAACGAGAACATTCTCGTGGGCAAACTCCGCATTTTCGATTGCGGATATGGGGGCTTCCAACGTCATTGATGGTTGCGAAATCATGTACTTCTCCTGCGTGTGGGCCTTGTGGGCAAAACAACTAAATGGCAAGTGGTGGTAGCACGAGGGTGGTGCGCTCTGGTCAGCATACCGCCGGGGTTCCGCGCTGTCGCCCCCTCTGTAGTGGCTTATGATCTGACCATTGCTTAGACCGTCAGGAACGGTTGTCGCTGACCGCGTGCGCGCCGTCGGTCGATGACAGAGAGCGCAGTTTATGAGTGACACTTCAGAGGTACCCCAGCCGCCTCGCCGCACCCCCGTGTGGAACCTCGTGAAGTTTCTGGTCATCCCGTTGATCGTGATCGCAGGCATTGGTTTCGCAACGCTCGGGCAGCACGACGATCGGGCCGCGATTCTCGACAAGGGAGTCGTCGCTGAGGCCGTACCGACAGGCAACACCAGCTCGGAATCCATACGAGATGGCCGTCACACCGTGCAGGTCGTGCACCTCGAATTCAGTTTCGACGTCGATGGTGAAACGTATACCGCGCTCGGCGACCAGGCCTATGACGAAGACTCTTTCGATAAGGATGCGGCGCTCGCTGCGAACGCCGTGGCTGAGGTGCATTACCTCGACAACGACCCGGCGGCAGCGGTCGTGCTTGACGCCGACTACCGGTAGGCACCGTTAAGCAGGCGAAGCACGTGCCGCGGTGACGAGAATCTCGAGGGTTTCCTGCTGCCCGCTGCTAATCATTGCTACGTTAACACCTGACAAAAACTTGGGGGCGCGGCATGGTTTCGGAGCATTACGACATTGCCCTCCCGCAGGGGATTATGAGAATGACCGTCTCGGCGGCATCCGACTGTGGACCTCACCGAACGATTAACGAAGACAGCTTTCTCGTGCTGCCCGGCCTGTTTGTGGTGGCGGATGGGATGGGTGGCCATTCCTTCGGAGACCGGGCCAGTCAGTGCGTAGTCCAGAGCATTGCGCGATCGGTGGGGCACCTCCAGACTCGTACCCCCGAGCACATTGTGCAGGCGATTGCTGAAGCGAACAATGCTGTAATGGCGTTGAACGCTCCCAGCGAATCCGTCTCGGGAACGACCCTGTCGGGCATCGCTCTGGTGACAGTCGGCGCAGACCCCGAGCCGCGGTGGATGGCCTTCAACGTCGGAGACTCTCGCGTTTACGGCTGGAACGGTCGTCAGCTGGAACAGATCACCGTTGATCACTCCGCTGTTCAAGAACTCATCGAGCTCGGTCACATTACGGCGCTCGAAGCGACATCGCATCCGGATCGCAACATCATTACTCGAGCGCTCGGTATTAATTCGGCCGTAAACCCTGATTTCTGGCTGCTGCCCGTGGGCTCCCAGCACACCTTCGTCGCGTGTTCCGACGGGCTCACTAAAGAGCTTGACGACGATCTCATCGCCGGAATTCTTGCGGATCGCGCGGCTGTGAGCGAGGGGGAGACGCTGGCGAACCGACTAGTCGCCGGAGCGATCGCCGCCGGCGGATCTGACAACGTGACGGTAGTGGTCGTCGAAGCATCTCGCATCGGGCTTGCTCACACTGCGGACGAAGACACTGCCGAACGTGACTTCTCCCACCACCTAGAACAAACCCGACCGAGAAAGTAGCTGCAGTGAGCGTGAAGTACCTGTACGAACCCAGCACCGACGCACCCTGGTCGGCAGTGGTCGGCGAGCACCAGATCGTATTCGTAGATTCGACGGATAACCACTTGCTGCACGACTTGTGGTCCGCACGCTCTCACGGCGTTCAGGCTGCCGTTGAGCTGTTGAGCGCGAAGGGGCTCGCGGCTACTCCATCGTTCGCTCTCGTCGGCTGGACGGCGGATGAGGCGGATAACGCCAGCGCGAGTGTCATTGTTCGCGGCCCCGTGAGCGTGACCATCACAGCGCACGGGGGAACCGAGACGGTGAACGGCGCGCGTGTAAGCACCTGGGCGGAACGCCACTTCGACGATGTTCTCGAGTGTGAGCTCACCGTTCACGAGGTTCGCAGCTCAGATCCCCTTCCGATTCTGGATGGCGTTGTGCGCGCTGGGATCATCACCTGCATCCGCGACGGTTCCGCCCCAGCTCGCACAGTCCAGTCTGCGCCGGCTGCTGCTCCTGCTCCCGCGCCAACTGCTCCCGCGCCGGCAGCTGTTGCTCCGGTTCTTGCTGCCGCTGCTCCGCCCGCTTTGCCCGCAGAGGCGGTTGTCCAGCCCGCCGGTGTATCCGAAGCGACGATCGCCGATAAGCCCGCCGTCGACGACTTCTCTCCGCCGCCAGCTGTTGGCGACAACAGCCCGAGTGATTCCAGCAGTGCCTACGACTACCTCTTCGGTGAAACGGTCATGCGCGATGTTTCTGCTGCCGCAGGCGTGCTCGACGACGACGGTGCTGATGCCCCGATCGCATCTCCGGAACCGATCCCGCTCGACGACAGCGAAGGTGACCACGATGGGCTCACCATTATGACCAGCGATCTCCTGAGCCATCGTGCCGCGTCGTCCGGAGCACGCGTCGTTGGTGCAGCAGCGCCACTAGTCGAGTCTCAACCAGTTCTCTATCTTGATGTGTCCACCGGATCACGTGAACTGCTCACGCAGCCAATTTTGGTGGGCCGTTCGCCGTCGGTGAGCAAGGTATCTAGTGGTGCGTTACCGCGACTCGTCACTATTCCGGGCGACAAAGACATTTCCCGAAACCACGTGCAGGTGGCGGTCGAAGGCGGCACCGTGGTCGTCACCGACCTGCACTCTCGCAATGGCACGCTCGTTGTCTTGCCCGGAAGGCAACCGCAACGTCTGCGCGCAGGGGAGCCGACCGCCGTCATCGTTGGAACAGTGATCGATCTTGGCGGCGATGTCACGCTCGTCGTCGGAGAGGCAGAGTAATGCGCCGCGCGCCATCCACTCCTCCCGAACTACCCGGCTACACCTTCGTGAAACTGCTGGGGTCCGGTGGCTTCAGCGACGTATTTTTGTACGACCAGCACCTGCCCAAACGTCGGGTCGCGGTGAAGGTGTTGCTCACTGAAGACCTCGCGCCAGCGACTCGGGCGTCGTTTGTGGCAGAAGCTAACCTGATGGCGCAGTTGTCCGCGCATCCATACATCGTGTCCATTTTTCACGCCGATGTAGCCAGTGATGACAGGCCATATTTCGTCATGGAATATTGCTCGGGGCCGAGCCTTGCCGAGCGGTATAAAAGCGCGGCGCTCGCCGTCACCGATGTGCTTCGCGTGGGCATTCGGGTCAGCGGCGCGGTCGCGACGGCGCACGGAGCGGGAATCTTGCACCGTGATATCAAGCCCGCCAACATCCTGACAAACGACTACGGCTGGCCGGCTCTCACCGACTTTGGCATCTCATCGGCGCTCGATGACGAGATTCCACTTCACACCAGTTCTCGGTCGCCGCAGATCGAAGAAAGCGGTTCCACTACCGGAGCCTCGATCGGCATGTCTGTTCCGTGGTCGCCGCCCGAAATGTTTGAAGACGATCCGAATCCGGATGTTCGCGCCGACGTATTCTCGCTCGCGGCGACTCTGTATACGCTCCTCGCCGGGCATACCCCGTTCGAGGTGCGCGGGCGCTCGAACGGCGCGCTCGATCTCATGGGGCGTATCGAGCGAGGGCTGATTACCCCGCTGACTCGTACCGATGTTCCGGCGAGCCTTCTTGCGGTTCTTCGCAAGGGCATGGCTTCGCGGCGCGAAGATCGCTTCGCGAGCGCCCTCGATCTTGCTCGAGCGTTGCAGCGGGTCGAGCTAGAGCTGGGGTATGCCCCCACGACGGTTGACGTGCCCAATCTGGCAGTGGATGACGTGGCCCGTACGGCGAACGACAGCGGCGATGAAGATGCAACGCGGGCGCGCGGAGTCGCGACGATCGAGGCCCAGCCGGCGGCACCGACGGCACCAACGGCTTCAATGGCGCCGATCGGTCAGCCCGCGTCGGGTGACATCTCGGCCGCACCAGCCCTCGGCGCAGATGAAACTCAACTGCGCGGAGCGCCGCAGCAGGTAGCGCAGCCTCAAGAACCAGAACCAGTCTTCGGCGAGACCGTGGTTCGGCGTAAACCGGCGGCGAGTTCAACGCCCTCGTCGCCGAGCACTGTCGAGCAGCCAAACGCGGGCTCTGGCTCTGCGCCGCCGCCGCCAGTTTCGCGACGTCGACGAGTGCTCGCCTGGGTGGTCGGTGGCGCTGCGGCTGCCGTGGCACTCGCTGTAGTCCTCGCGCTCGCGGTGACGAATCCTCCCGCCTCAGAAGAGCCGACGGTGGCCGCGCCTTCGGCGGCGCCGACTTCGGCGATCGTGGAGAGCGTGCCGACCCCGACGCTGATCTCGGCATCCGAGTCTGACGGAACGGTGACGTTCACCATTGACATGGCTCCGCTCGAGGAGGGCGATCGCGTCATTTGGCAGCGGGTCGGGCGCGACAGCGAGCCAGTGACGCAGTCAGACGAGGGAGTGATCGCCGTCGACGGTTACGTTGCGGGAGCCACGCTCTGCGCCGACGTGAGAATTGTGCGGGCCGGAATCGAGTCAGCAAACCCCTTGGAGGCGTGTTTTCCCCAGTGAAGCCTCTCAAGATTGAATTTTGTGGCGAGTGGTACGAGGTCGTCAGCCCTGATGACTTTCATATCGGTCGCGAGTCGGACCTCGTCATCGACGACAACCCCTACCTCCACCGACGGTTTTTGCGCATCTACGAAGATTTCGGTTTGTGGTGGCTGGGCAACGTGGGTAACTTGCTCACCGCAACTGTGACGGATGTCACGGGGCAAGTGCAGGCCTGGCTGGCACCCGGGGCGCGGTTACCGATCGTGTTCCCGCAGATGAGTGTTCTGTTTAGCGCGGGCTCCACGACGTACGAATTCACGATTCACACGGGCGACGAGTTTTACACGTCTGCTACCTCGGTGACCGGCCCCAGCGGGTCCACGACAATCGGCCCCATTCCGCTCACGTCGTCGCAGCGACTTCTCATCGTCGGGTTGGCCGAGGGAGTGTTACGCCAGGCATCACCGGGGCGCGGCGATATTCCCGCATCATCCGATGTCGCCGCGCGATTGGGATGGTCGATTACCACGTTCAACCGCAAACTCGACAACGTCTGCGAGAAACTCGCGAAGCGTGGAGTGGCCGGCCTGCGGGGCGGAAAAGACAACTTGGCAACCAACCGTCGATTGCGCCTTGTGGAATACGCCGTGGCAACTCGGCTAGTGGATAAAGACGATTTATATCTCCTTGACCGCATCGATTCTTCAGACGAGGCCCCATAACTGGGGCGGGGAGGGCAGAACTACCCATGCCCCACCGCCCTGCCCAGTGCGCACGAATGCTAGGATAATTCAGTAATTTGCTGGGCAGAATTTCATCGTAAACAGAGGCACGCTCGTAGTGCGGAGTTCGGGAGAAGTGCAACGTGAAGCTGTCCGTTAGCCGTATGCCCAATCGCAAAACTATTGCTTCGGTAGTTACCCTCTCGCTCGTTGTCGGCGTGCCGCTCACGGTGGCCGCGCTGCACCCTGGTTACCCGGTGTCTGACGTCGACCTTGTCGCGAGCGACGTGTGGGTCACCAACGGCGAGCAGCTCCTTGGTGGCCGACTCAACCGTCAAATTGACGAGCTCAACGGTTCAGTGATTGCCTCGAGCGCTCGGTTCGATGTTCTTCAAGATGGTGACGCCCTCTTTATGGTCGACCCCGTTGCCCATCGCGTCGAGTCCGTTGATCCTGCGACGACTGAAGTGACCTCCGCGATCGACCTGCCGCCCGAGGCAGACGTCTCCTTCGGCGGAACCAACTTGGCGATCGTTTCACCACAGGGTGACTTGTGGATTGTTCCCTCAGTAGGCGACCTGCAGTTCAACTACATTTCTACGCCGCCTGTTCTCGAATTGGGGGTTGGCGGGCGTGCTGCTGTTACCGCTAATGGTGTTGTCATCGCGGTGTCCTCCGAGAAGAAATCGGTTTACCGCGTCGCCACGATCGCGGACGAACCAGTACGCTCCGACTTCCCGGCCGTCGGCGAATTTCAGATCGCGGCCGCTGGCGAGTCTGCGGTCGTCTTTGACCAGTCCACCAACGAGCTGGTCACCGAGAGCGGGTCAATTTACCCTCTGGCGAAGCAGGGCCTTCGCTTGCAGCAGTCCAGCACGGAATCCGAGTTCGCCGTCGTGGCGACTGCAGATTCGCTTCAGTGGATTGATCTCGGCAACGGCGAGACCACCGATATCGACGCCGATATGTCCACTCCAGCGGCGGACCTTTCCGGCGTCTCGGCGCCGATCGCGCTCGACGGTTGCGCCCATGGTGCTTGGGCGTCGGCGCAACGCTACGTGCTGGCATGCCCCGATGGCGACGTTCAGACTCATGCGATCTCCGAGCCCACTCAAGGCAGCGAGCTCGAGTTCCGCGTTAATGGTTCGGTAATAGCGCTCAACAATTTGTCGAACGGAAACGTGTGGTTGCTCGACGACAACATGCGACTCGTCGAGAACTGGGACGATGTCACCCCGCCGGAAGACGTTGAATCAGAAGAGGAAGGCGACGAGAAGTCGTCGATTCAGTCTTTCGAAGACACTCTTGCTGAACGTACCGAAACTAACCGGGCGCCGGTCGCTGTCGACGACGAATACGGAGTTCGGCCAGGCCGCACCACCGTGTTCACCGTGCTCGAGAATGATACGGATGCCGACGGAGACGTCTTAGTAATCTCCGGTTACGATCGGGTAGCGGAATCGACCGGGCGACTCGATCTCATCGATGGCGGCCGTGCGCTGCAATTCACGCCCGTTCCTGAGTTTGTCGGATCCATCGCGTTCAGCTACACGATCGACGACGGACGAGAAGGTGTCGCTCAGGCGCGCGTGACGGCGACAGTTGTGCCGGAGGGGCGCAATGAACTGCCCTTCAGCGTTCGCGAAGCAGGTGTCAGCGTTGAGGCCAACCAGACCGTCAGCTACAACGTATTAGCCGACTGGAAAGATCCAGACGGAGACGACCTCTCTCTCGTGGCAGCGTCTCCGAAGTCGGGCGACCTTGTTCGCTTTACTCCCGACGGATTCATCACCTTCACTCATCAGACTTCGGAGCTGGGCGAAAAAGAGATCACCTTCCTGGTGTCAGACGGCAGTAATACTCCTGTTCCTGGAGAGCTCATTGTGACCGTTGAGCCCCCCGGAACGCTCAATCCTGTTGGTACCCCTGACTTCGCAACGGCGTTCGCCACCGAAACGGTCGTGATCGAGCCATTGCTCAATGACCTGTCGCCGTCGGGTAAAGCACTCTCACTCATCGCGCTCGATGAGGCAGAGAACGGTGCGGTCGCGTCGTTCGATAGCGACCGCGGCGAGATCACCTTTAGTTCGGCATCCGCTGGAATCTTTTACCTCACGTACACGCTGAGCGCGGGGGCAAATACGAGCGTCGGGCTAGTGCGTATCGATGTGCAGCCGACCCCCGACTCCTCGGATCTTCCGCCCGTCGCGGTGAAAGATACGGCCTACTTGCGGGGAGACGAACCGACGACGGTCTCGGTGCTGTCGAACGATGTCAGCCCAAGCGGAAACGTTCTCGCCATTCAATCGATCGATGTCGATCCCGCTCTCACCGATAAGGGACTCGTCGTTGAGCTTCTTGAAAGCACTCTGATTCGAGTGACGTCGCCCGCGGCCCTCACCAAGCAGGTCAACTTTACGTACACGATCTCGGATGGTGTTGGCACGGCTACAGCGGGCGTCACCGTGGTGCCCGTGCCCGCTCTCACCAAGCACCAACCACCGGTCGCGCTCGACGACGCCGCGAAGGTTCGTGCGGGCGATGTCATCACTCTCGATGTACTCGACAACGATTTTCACCCCGATGACAGTTCAATGTCTCTTGATCCCGAACTTGTCAGCGACCCGTCTGACGGTGTCGCTTTCGTCAGCAGGGATGCTCTCCGCTTTCAAGCGCCGACCACCCCCGGCCTCTACACGGTCGATTACCGCGTCGTGGATCCCTTCGGCGAGACGGCGGCAGCAACCGCAAGCTTTACCGTGACTCCCGTCGACGCTGATTCCAATCAAGACCCGACACCGACAACGCTCGTTGCCCGCGTCCTCGCCGGCGGCGAACTGCGTATTGAAATTCCCCTGAGTACGGTCGACCCCGATGGCGACTCGACCACACTGCTGGGTTTCCCGACCAATCCGACGCTCGGTTCTGTGAAGGAATTCGGCACCGATTACTTCATTTACGAGTCATCACCCGCTGCAGCGGGCACAGACACGTTCAGCTACGAAGTGGTAGATGCGTTCGGTGCGACGGGTGTCGCTGAAGTGAAAATTGCGGTGATCCCCGAGCCTGACGAGCTCCGTGACCCCATCGCGGTGCCCGACAGCGTCGCTATCCGTCCGGGGCGTACAGCGCAGATCGATCTCTCCGAAAACGACTCGGATCCTCAGGGTGCGCCTATCTCCGTCGAGGCCGAACTGATTGATGTACCGGATGGGGTTTCCGCTGAAGTCATCGGGCACAAGTTTCTGCTGCTCACGGCGCCCGACGAAGAACAGTCGTTCTCGATTCGCTACACCCTGACGAATGACCGAGGCGGTTCTGCGGTCAGCTATGTCCTGGTGAAGGTGACCAAGGACGCTCCGATTCTTCCTCCGAGCGCGGATGACGTCAGCATCGTGAAGAAAGATATCGCCGGAAAACAATCGATTACGATCGACCTCTTTGACGGTTACGCGTTCAACCCGGCCGGTAAAACCGATGATCTCGTGGTCGCCCTCGAGGGCGCCAATGCCGATGCGGGTGTGCTCGCCGAAATCAACGGGCAAATCGTGGTGACGCCCGGTGCCACGCGCAAAGCGATCACGTATAGCGTCACCAACGAGTTGGACGATCTGAGCGCGCGAGCATTCATTCTTGTTCCGGCGGCTGTAGACGAGAACTTTGACGAGCCTCCCGTCATCGATCCCAACTTGCCCGTGCAATACGTGGCGATGAATGAGACCAGACAATGGAAGCTCTCTGACATCGTCCTCGCTCCTTCTGGCCGTGACGTATGGATCCCGAACGAGGGCACCGTCAGTGCGGTGCAGGGCAACGGCGAGCCGAACTATGTCGACAAAGACACCATCACGTTCACTCCCGCCAAGGATTACCGCGGCCCCGCCTCCGTGAACTTCACCGTGACCGACGGCGCGTCAAAGAACGACCCGGCGGGCATCGAGGCCGGCCTTCGTCTCAACATCGTCGTGGGCGATCCAGATTTCAAAGACACCCCACCTGAATTTACGAGCCCGAGCCCGCAAGTTGAAGTGGGCGAAACAACCACGATCGATCTGCGCGACTCCACGGCACACCCGAACAATTCAATTCTCAACGAGGTCAAGTACTCCGATCTAACGGGAGCCACGGACGGTCTCGATGCCTCACTCAGCGGTTCAGAACTCAGTCTGAACATTCCGCGCACCACTCCGAAAGGCACGAAAATCACGCTGGGTGTCATGCTGCGTTGGGACAAGTTCGAGGTCCCCGGCACGATCAACGTAACGGTGGTGGGTTCCACCCGGCCCCTTGCCGTGGCAGTGTCCGACGTGGTCGAGTCGCAACGCGGCGACGGAACCATCACCGTCAATCCATTGACCAACGACTCAAATCCGTATCTGACTACGGGCGAAGCCCTCACCGTTATCGACGCGCAGGTGCAAAACACGGGCGAGCCCGCTGACGTCACGTTCACGGCCGACTCGATTTCGATACTGCCGGATGCGGCGCTCAAGAGCGGTCAAATCGAGGTTGTGTACACAATCGCCGACGCCACAGAGGATGCGGATCGTCACGTCAATGGCACGGTAACGCTGATCGTGAGCGATGTTCCCGACGGTGCCCAGAAGCCGACTCGGGATGAGGGCTCGGCCGTTGGCGGCGATAAATCGGCGACCTGGCGCTTCGTTGCGCCCGCCACCAACGGCAAGCCGATCGTGAGCTACGAAGTACGCACGACCCCGGCTGTCGCCACCCTCCCGACAAACTGTGAAGCGGGCGCTGCGTGCACTGTGACGGGGCTTCAGAACGGCACGCCCTACACGTTCGGTGTTCGCGCTATCAACGAACATGGACCCGGAGAGTGGTCGCCAACGAGCGACCAGATCACCCCTTACGGCACACCCGCCGCACCGGTAGTGACCGCCTCAGTGCAAAGCCAGTGGGCGCCTAACGGCCGAGTGTCGGCGTCGTGGCCCGCGGTGGGCGGCACCGGTGGCACGACCACCTATCACTGGGCGTCGAGCAACGGCGACTCGGGGGAGACCACCGGTACTAGCGCGACGACCACGGCGAACCTGGCCGCGGGAAATTACACCTTTACGGTTTACGCCGAGAACTCCGGTGGCAAACGAGGCTCCGAAGGTACCTCGAATTCGGCGCAAGTTCAGAACCAAACCGTGCCGGGGCGCGTGACAGGAATAACCGGAGCGGTAACCAAAGCCACCACTCCCGGCAGCATTAAATGGACCTGGGCTGCGGCGCCGGGTGGTGCCGCCGTTACGGACAACCTCATCTACACCTGGACCCTGAGCAACGGTGCTACCGGCACGACGACGGGCACGAGCGTTACTAATACGGGCCTCCCTGCGGCGGGTAGCTACACGCTGACTGTCGTTGCGCGAAACAATGCTGGAGCCGGGGCAGCTGGTACCGGCACCTCCGGGGCGATCGTTACGCCGGCGACGGTCTCGTTCTGCTTCTACTTCAATGGGGAATCACCGGGCGTTCACAACTTCGGTTTCAACTGGAGCGGCCAGAGCAACGGAAACCACACCCTTCAAATTGGCGACCAAAACGGCTCCTTCAGCAGTTCCTATTCCGGCCGATGGGCTGATGGTCATCAGCGCACGTCGGCGTGGAAAGTCTGGAATAGAACCCCGGGTAACGCTGACGGAAGATTCGTTGTCTGGCCAATTTTCGATGGCGTTCGCGGTGCCAATGTTGCCGTGCAAGACATCCCGGCATGCTAGACACCACCCGACACGATCAAGCAACGAAAGA
The DNA here is from genome assembly GCF_004118935.1 of Salinibacterium sp. UTAS2018. Classification (NCBI taxonomy): domain Bacteria; kingdom Bacillati; phylum Actinomycetota; class Actinomycetes; order Micrococcales; family Microbacteriaceae; genus Salinibacterium; species Salinibacterium sp. UTAS2018. The sequence continues at coordinate 1,093,353 of NZ_CP035375.1, read as the reverse complement.
GGACAGTTTCGAATGCCCGTAACTCAAGAACAAGCGACGTGGTTCGCTGGTGCTTTCCAGAAGCTCATTGCCAACGTCGACAAGGCAATCGTGGGCAAAGATCACGTGATCCGTTTAGTTCTGACGGCGCTGATTTCTGACGGTCACGTACTCCTCGAGGACTTTCCGGGAACAGGCAAGACGGTCTTGGCGAAGGCGCTAGCGAACACCCTCGATGGCACCACGTCGCGCATTCAGTTCACCCCTGACCTTCTTCCTTCGGATGTTACGGGCGTGCAGATTTTCGACCAGTCGAAGGGCAAGTTCGAGTTTCACCACGGACCGATCTTCGCCTCGATCGTTCTTGCCGACGAGATCAACCGCGCTAGCCCCAAGACTCAGAGTGCGCTGCTCGAGGTGATGGAAGAGGGTGTCGTCACGATCGACGGTGAAGGGCATCCGGTCGGAGCGCCGTTCTTGGTTATTGCAACCCAGAACCCAGTAGAGCAGGCCGGAACTTACAAGCTGCCGGAAGCCCAGCTCGACCGCTTCCTCATCAAAACCACGCTGGGGTACCCCGACAGTGCCACCGCGGTTTCACTCTTGATGGATTCGGGAACGCGGGCACGCGCCTCTCTCGTGTCGCCGATCATCAAGCCAGAATCGATCGTGGCGATGGCGGCGCTTGCGGCAGAAGTGTTTGTCGACGAATCGGTCATGCAGTACCTCAACAGCATCGTTGAGGGCACCCGTAAAGACCGAGACGTGGTGCTCGGTGTGAGCATGCGTGGCGCCATGGCGCTTGCCCGGGCGATTAAGACCTGGGCGATTACTCAAGGGCGCACCTATGCGACGCCGGATGATGTGCGGGATCTCGCCGTTCCCGTGCTCGCACACCGCGTCATCCTCGACCCCGAATCTGAGTTCGCTGGGGTGCTCGCCGAAGACGTCATCAACCGCATCTTGGTCGACATCGAGCCGCCCGCGTACCGCGCGTCGTAACAACTGCGTTTTTCATGACTACTGATTCTTCTGTGCTTCCCGAACAGCGCTCCGAAGCCGAGCCGGCACCCGTGCCGAGCCCGGCTGCGGAGTCACGCCCACCAGGGCCCTCAACTAAGGGTTCCGGTCCGGGCCCGGTGGCACGAACATCAGAATCACTTCGTCGAGTATTTCGCGGCTTGGCGGGGTTGCTCACTCCGGTATTTCGGGCGCTGAAGCGAACCTTCGGCCCGATCGTCGGCGTCATCACTCCGTTGGGTTGGTTGGTGTTGTTGCTCGCCGCCGTCGCCCTCACTCTCAGCATCGTCTTCGGCTGGCAAGAGTTCACTTTTCTCGCCACCGTGTTGTTCGCCGCAGTGGTGGTGAGCAGCGCCTTCCTCTTCGGGCGCGCCTCGTACGGTGTGGTGGTCGAGCTCAATCCGCGCCGTGTTGTTGTCGGCGATCGGGCGCTCGGGCGAATGCTCGTCACTAACGTGGGGCCGAGAGCGCTACCCCCGACGCGCATGGAACTGCCCGTCGGAAAGGGCGTCGCGGAGTTTCAACTGCCCGCTATGAAGCCCAAAGAGCAGCACGAAGAGCTGTTTGCTGTGCCCACCGCCAAACGCGCCGTGATCGTCGCTGGCCCCGCGGAGTCAGTGCGGGGAGATCAGATCGGCTTGTTACGCCGCGCTCTGAAGTGGGCGGATGCGGTGGACCTGTTCGTTCACCCGATCACCGTTCGTTTGATCCCGTCTGCCGCCGGCTTAGTGCGAGACCTCGAAGGTCAGGTATCGAACAAGATCACCAACAACGACATCGCGTTCCACGCTCTGCGTCCCTATGTTCCGGGCGACGATCGCCGTTATGTTCACTGGCGCACGTCGGCTCGCATCGGTCAACTGATGGTGCGGCAATTTCAGGAGACTCGGCGTTCGCAGCTGACCATTATCCATTCGTCGCGCAGCGATTTGTATGCGTCGGAGGCGGAGTTCGAACTGGCGATTTCGGTAACGGCGTCGATCGCCGCGCAGGTAATTCGCGACGGTACGCAAATGAACGTGGTGAGCGAAACTGGCCTCTGGAAAACACAAACGGTGACGTCGATGTTGGATGCGTCGTGCCGTATTGACCCCGTTGCTGACCGCTCCGAAACTGTCCGCAGTTTCGCGCGCGAACAGACTCGTCGCTTGCCTGCCCCCAGCGTGGTCATGATCGTGGCGGGGTCACAGATGAGCACCGCCGATTTTCGCAGCGTGCAGTCGCTATTCGGTCAAGACACGAGCCAGGTCGCCTTCCACGTGGTCGCCGGTGCTGAACCCAAGATTTCGGCGGTCGCTGGATTGACGGTCATTACCATTGGTGATCTCAGCGATCTCTCGCGACTCGTGCGGGGGTTGGGCGGTTGAGCGCACCAGTGCAGCCCGCAGGGCGGAGAAAGTTGGGCCCGCGTACGTGGGCCGATGTGAGCATCGTGCTAGCTCTCGTCGCTATCGGGCTCCTCGGATTCGAGCCTTCGTTCGGGGGTTACAGCTTCCTTGTTCCCGCATTGGGCGGACTAATCCTTGGCGCGGTGACAGCAATCGTTGCGAGCCTCTGGCGACTCAACATCGTCATGACAATCACGATCGCCGTGGTCGCTTACTTTGTGTTTGGCGCGGCCATCGCCGTTCCGCAGCAGGCGCTTTTCTTCGTGCTCCCCAGCCTTCAAGCGCTATCGACAATAGCGGTAGGAACGGTCTACGGCTGGGCAGATATCGTCACGCTCAACACACCGATTGAGGCACCGCAGCACATCACGGTGGTGCCCTACCTCGCCACGTGGCTAGTCGCGCTGGTGTCGACATCGCTTGCTACCCGTTGGTTGCCCGGCAGCACTCGAGCAGCGTGGCGGTATGGCGTTGTGCTTCTCGGACCGCTGGCTATCTATCTCGCGAGCATCCTGATTGGCACCGACGATCCCTACCAAGCAGGGGTTCGCGGCGTTGGTTTCGCCGTTCTCGCTCTGATCTGGTTGGGGTGGCGTCGGGCAGGCGACAACGTCGCGCAGGCTGGAGCACAGCGGATGCGCTCGCGCAAAATCGCCGGCACCGCCGTCGTACTCGCCGCCGCGGTGCTTCTCGGCGGGGGGGCGGGCTGGTGGATTGCTCCAGCACAAGACCAGCGTTTTGTGTTGCGGGATGAAATTGAGCCGCCCTTTGATCCGCTCCAGTACCCGAGCCCGCTGTCGGGTTTTCGGCATTACACCAAGCAGGTGACCGACGATGTGTTGTTCTCGGTGTCTGGTTTGAAACCGGGCGATACCGTACGCCTAGCAACGCTCGATACCTTCACCGGCAAGCTGTGGAACGTCACCGGGGCCGAATCGAGTGCGGAAGGATCTGGCACATTTAGTCTTGTGGGCCGCGCGTTGCCGGAACAAGCCTTCATCACGCCGGAGCGTCGCACCGGGGTCACCTTCACCATGGAGACCTACGCCGATGTCTGGATGCCCAGCATCGGCTATCCGACAGATCTCGTTTTCACTGCGGGCGATGCGCTGGATGCTCGTGACACGCTTCGCTACAACGATTCGACGGGAACAGCGGTACTCACCGCGGGCCTTCATGACGGCGACACGTACACCATCGACGCGATACTGCAGCAAGTCATTTCTGCGGAAGATCTCGCGGATGTAGCGGTGGCGGCAGTCGAGCTGCCTCCGGTCACGGCAAGCCCCGACATCGTCACCGCGAAGGCTCAAGAGTACGCAGCAAACGCGACCACGCCCGCTGCACAATTGCAGGCTATCCAGCTGGCGCTCACCTCGACAGGGTTTCTGAGTCACGGTCGCGCCTCCGACACCGTACCTTCTCGGGCCGGGCACGGCGCTGACCGCATTGTCGACCTTCTCGAACGCAATCAGATGGTGGGAGATCAAGAGCAGTACGCGTCAGCATTTGCCCTCATGGCACGCAGCTTCGGCTATCCCGCTCGAGTCGTAATGGGTTTCGCCCCGGAGATCGCTGACGGCCAAACTGTCGAAGTCACGGGAGACGACGTCACCGCCTGGGTCGAGGTTGCCTTCGACGACGTGGGGTGGGTCGCGTTCAATCCGACCCCGGATGAGACCGACATCCCTCAAGACCAGACGCCCAAGCCACAGAGCGAGCCTCAACCGCAGGTGCGCCAACCTCCCCGAGCCGAGGCAGAGCCAGAAGACCTACTCACGCCGGTCGAACTCGAGGAGAGCGACGAAGAAGACGAAGGCCGGGCGTTTGCGATTCCCGGTTGGGTGTATGTGGTCGGGCTCAGCCTGCTGATTCCCGCCGTCATCCTGCTCGTTCCATTGTTGATTATCGGGATTTACAAGGCACGCCGGGCGCGTCGTCGTCGCGAGGCTGCTGCTGCCCATGACCAAGTCGCGGGCGCGTGGGAAGAGCTCGTCGACCAGTACTCAGAGCTGGGATACAGCGTCCCGCCAAAGGCCACAAGAGTGATGGTCGCCGAGCGAATCGACGCTCAAATCGTCTCAGAAGAAGCGCGCCCGGCCACTCTGCGCCCCATCGCCGTCTCCACTGACGACGCAGTGTTCTCCGGCCGAGAGATCTCAGTGGAACGCAGTGACGAAGCATGGTCGGCCGCGCGAGCTGCGATCGATGACGGCAAGTCTCGACTTACGGTGCGTCAAAGAATTGCCAGTCGCTATCGCATCCGGTCAGCCAGAGATTGGGCTGCGAAAATCTCATCGAAGAGAGAAGACTCATGAAGCTGAAACTCACTCTCACGAGGGCATCGCACCTCGACGACGACATCGTCGTGACGACCGACGCCGCCGCCACCGTTGCGGATATCGCCACAACGATCGCGCGCGTCGATCCGCTGCGGGCCGGTGTGGCAGCTGACAACCGCCCGCTTACTCTTCGTGCAGCCCTACCCGGCCAAGATGAGTGGCTCGTGCTGCATCCTGACGCCGCAATCGGTGAAGCCTGGGTGGGTTCCGGGGCGAAAGTCGAGCTCTCTGATGCCGGTGTTTACTTCGCGGCAAAGGGGTCGGGGAATTCCCCTCAGGTGGCAACCATTCGGGTGATGAGCGGGCCAGACGCCGGCAGAGAGTTTCCGCTGCGTGCAGGGTCCGTGACCCTCGGCCGAGATTCTTCGTGCGACGTGGTTCTCAGCGACCCGCTGGTTTCCAAGCGCCATGTGAGGCTAGAAATATCTGACGTCGTTGAGGTGGTTGACCTTGGATCAGCCAACGGCGTGGTCGTTGATGGTGGGCTGGTGCCACGGTTGCTCGTCACGCAGTCGGAGAGCATTCTGGTAGGAGATTCCGAACTGCGCATTGACGTGGCGGAATCTGTTGCGTCGCGAGGGCTTGTGCAACGACCGGGGCCGGTCATGTTCAACCGTTCACCGCGAGTCGAGACGCGGTACCCGGGCCGCACTTTCACTGCTCCCGAAGTACCTGCCGAGAAAGAAGACAGCACCTTCCCGTGGTTAGCCATGGTGGCGCCGGTGTTGCTCGGTGTGAGCATGTGGCTGATTTTCGACCGTCCGGCAGCGCTCCTTTTCGTTCTCATGTCGCCGATGATGCTGATCGGTAACTACTTCATGAACAAGTCGAAGAACAAACGGAGCTTGAAAAAGGCAATCGCGAAGTTCGACATCCACTTGGCAACTCTCTCCGAACAACTGGCGGCCGAGCGCGTAGTTGAGCGAACGGCGCGGCTTGCAGAGTCTCCGGCGACGTCGGAGACTCTCGATCAAGCGCTGCGGCGCGGTCCGCTCATGTGGACGCGGCGAGCCGAGCACTGGTCCTTCCTCAACATCCGCTTGGGTGTCGGCACAATGAAGTCACGGAACGTCGTCGAATCTTCCTCTCGCGGCGACCTCCTGCCTGAGTTTCAAGAACGGCTCGACGTTGTGATCTCCGATAACGAGCGAGTTTCTGGGGTGCCAATCGTCGACAACCTCTTCGATTCGGGCGCGCTTGGTATCGCTGGCGACCCTGCTGTCACGGCGAGCGTCGTCAACGGACTCGTGGTCCAACTCACCGCATTGCACTCGCCAGCCGAGCTGGTCGTTGCTTCCTTAGTGACACCGCAGTGGTCGCGTGAGTTGGGGTGGCTGAAGTGGATGCCTCACACGTCGTCTCCGCAAAGCCCACTGGAGGGTAGCCACCTCACCGATAGTTCGTCGAGTTCTGCGGTGCTGCTCGCTGCCTTAGAGGCAGTGGTCGATCAACGTCTGAAGGATGCGAAGGCGAGCCGTCGCGGGGCGATGGCTCAGCGTCGAGCAGCTCTCGAACGCGGCGCCGAGATCGGGGAGAACTCAGCAGAGGAAGGCACGAAGTCTCCGATCCCTGCGATCGTCGTTCTGATCTCTAGCGATGCGGCCGTGGATCGAGCGCGTCTTGTTCAACTCGCGGAACGCGGTGCTGACGCGGGCGTCTTCCCCCTGTGGTTCGCACCGACGCTCGACGAGTTGCCTGCGGTCTGCCGAACCTACATGAGTGTGACCGCTGACGCGCCCTTAGCGACCGCGGGCTTAGTGCGATTGGGAGAGGCAATAACCGACGTTGAGGTCGAGCACGTTGGCGCGGACCAGGCATTGGAGTTCGCTCGTCGCCTATCGCCCGTGATTGATGCTGGAGCCGTCGTGGTGGATGACAGCGACCTACCGCGGTCGATCTCGCTCGTGACGGTACTCGGCCACGAGCTTGTCGAGGCAAGCGACGCTGTTGTTGACCGCTGGCGCCAGAATGAGTCCATCCACGACCGGACTCCCGGCGCAAGCCCGAGCAAACGTCGCTCGGGAAAGCTGCGGGCAACGGTAGGCAGCGCTGGCATCGATGCTATGCACCTTGATTTGCGTACGCAGGGTCCGCACGCTCTGGTGGGCGGAACCACGGGTTCCGGCAAGAGTGAGTTTTTGCAGGCATGGGTGCTGGGCATGGCTGCCGAGTACAGTCCTGATCGGGTGTCGTTCCTCTTTATCGACTACAAAGGTGGCGCGGCGTTCGCCGATTGTGTCAGCCTGCCGCACTGTGTTGGTTTGGTTACCGACCTGAGCCCGCATCTCGTTCGTCGTGCCCTCACAAGCTTGCGGGCTGAGCTCCACTTCCGGGAACACCTGCTGGTTCGCAAAAAAGCGAAAGACCTTCTTGAACTGGAGAAGCGCGGTGACCCCGAGAGCCCACCCGCTCTGGTTTTGGTCATCGACGAATTCGCGGCGCTCGTGGGGGAGGTGCCGGAATTTGTGGATGGCGTCGTCGACATCGCTCAGCGCGGGCGTTCGTTGGGCATCCATCTCATCATGGCAACACAGCGCCCTGCCGGTGTGATTAAAGACAACCTGCGCGCGAACACCAATCTTCGAGTGGCGTTACGCATGGCGGATGAGTCTGACAGCAGCGATGTCATCGGTACGAAATCGGCCGCGCACTTTGACCCCTCTATTCCTGGTCGCGGTATCGCGAAGACGGGCCCGGGGCGTTTGCAGCAGTTTCAGTCCGGGTATGCGGGCGGATGGACATCACGGGATCCCGAACGACCGAGCGTGGAGGTTGCCGAGTTGCGTTTCGGTGGGGACGTTCCCTGGGAGGAACCACGAGTCGATGCCGTTGAGGAATCGCGGGACCTTGGCCCCACTGACCAACAACGGCTGGTGTCATCGATTGTCGCCGCGGCGTCATCAGCGGGAATTCCGGCACCACGACGGCCGTGGCTCGATGAAATTTCTTCTGTCTACGACTTGTCATTGCTTCGCCAACGAACTGACCGTGAGTTACTGATCGGCGTTTCCGATCTCCCTACGCAACAAGAGCAATTACCGGTCTACTTCTTACCGGATGTCGATGGTCACATCGCCATCTACGGTACTGGTGGTTCCGGAAAGAGTACGGCGCTGCGCACACTGGCGAACGCTGCCGCGATCACTCCACGCGGTGGCCCTATGGAGGTCTACGGGCTCGATTTCGGCACGGGCAGTTTGCGGATGCTGGAATCGCTGCCGCACGTTGGCTCAATCATCAGCGGGGATGATCCTGAGCGCGTCATTCGCCTGTTCCGCTATCTAAAAGCTCAACTAGAGTCACGAGCGCCCCGGTTCGCCGCGGCAAATGCCTCGAGCATCACCGACTACCGCACTTTGGCCAACTCACCAGCAGAACGGCGAGTGCTATTGCTGATCGACGGCTTCCCGTCGTTCCGTGAAGACTGGGAAGTGGCTAGTGGGCGGTCGGCCTGGTACGACGTGTTCAAGGACATTCTTAGCGATGGACGCCAGTTGGGCATCCACGTGGCGTTCACTGCTGATCGCCCCGGTGCCGTTCCTTCGTCGGTGGGGGCGAGCATCCAACGTCGCGTCATTCTGCGATTGGCCGATGACACCGGCTACAGCATGCTTGATGCGCCGAGCGACATCTTGAGCCCTTCGTCGCCTCCGGGGCGCGCGATTGTCGATGGACGAGAGACGCAAGTCGCCGTTCTCGGCGGGTCCGTTTCGATGACCGCACAGTCAGCCGCCGCCGAGAAGCTGGCGCAGTCAATGCTGCGCGCGGGAGTGACCCCAGTAGATCCGATTCGAGCGTTGCCCAAGGAATACTCCGAATCGGCGTTGCCGGATCGTGTCGACACCAAGATCACCCTCGGTGTGAGCGATGAAGCCCTAGAAGCCGTCGGTTTGGAACCGGCGGGAACGCTTCTGATATCTGGTCCGCCCGCAAGCGGTCGAAGCAATGCGCTTCAGTGGCTTGCCCGCTCGGTCGCTCGCTACGATACTTCTGCGCGGCGCTATTATCTCGGTAACGCTCGCTCGGGGCTGGCCGGAGCGCTCGAGTGGACGAGCGCGGCGACGACGGTGGAACAGGTCGCGGCTCTCGCGAAGGACCTTTCTGCTGCAGTGAGTGATCCAGAAACAGAGGGCAAAATTTCTGTCTTCATCGAGAACATTTCTGACTTCTTGCAGACTCCCGCTGATGCTGCGATCGTCGAGTTAGTTAAGGCGGTGAAGCGCAGCGAGCACCTGCTCGTCGCCGAGGCAGAGACAACGTCGTGGAATGCATCGTGGCCGTTGTTCGCCGAAATCAAGAACGCGAGACGGGGTCTGCTGTTGCAGCCCGACTCAATCGAGGGCGACATTCTGCTCAAGACTCCGCTTCCGCGCGGTAGCCGCAGCGAGTTTCCTGCTGGCCGGGGAATGTTCATTGCTCGCGGCAAAGTCTCTCGGGTGCAGCTGCCCCTGCTGTGACCGCACGATGGGGAGCGCTACCCATCGCTTTAGTGGGATTGACTCAAGTATTGTCACAGTAACGCTTACGAAAGGACCTCATTATGGCAGCCGACCAGCTCATCGTCGACACTGATCTGCTTCGGACGACCGCCTCTCAGGTCGAGCGCGTGCGAGACACTTTTGAGGGTGCGGCACGAGACATCGATGACGTCGCCGCGGCCGTCGGGCACGCCGGTCTCGCCAATAAGGTGCGTGGTTTTGTGAACAACTGGGACTTCCGCCGTAGTGAGCTGGTCGAGCAGCTCGCCACCATTCGGGACAACATGATCGAGGTAGCAGATGGCTTTGAATCGGCCGACTGTGAACTGGGCAATGCTCTTACCGATCCGCAGCCTAGTTCCGCGAGCAGCGGTGCGGCTCGGGTCAACCGGGGGATGGTGTGATGCGGCCGTCTGATTGGGCACCTGTCGGCTTCGATCACGACCCGGTTCCGGGCGATCCAACAGTGGTGAGTTCGGCCGCGACGGATTATTCGACGATCGCTACCACCCTCGAGAATGCGGCAACCAACCTTCGCGGCATCGCAGGCGCGGACGAGTGCGTTAGCGAGGCGGTCGCTGCCATCATGGAGCAGGCCGAGGAAGTTGCGGCGAGGCTCGATAAAGCTCAGACGCGGTACGAGGGAGTAGCGGCGGCGCTGAGTATTTATGCGGTACCGCTGAGCGAGGCCCAAACCTGGTCGGTTGATGCTCTGGATGCTGCCGTAGTTGCGCGATCGGCGACTAACGCATCCGTGGAAGACGCTGAGTTTTATGAAGCTCGGCTTCGTGAGCCCGATTTGTCACCGGAGCTCGAGTCGTACTACGAACGGCGCCGGACCGAAGTATATGCGGAACTCCAATTGCACGATGGTGCACTTGAGGATGCGATTGCGAGACTTCAACACGCGATCGAGCACCGAGATTCTGCTGCCTCTACCGCGTCATCCTCCATCCATGACGTCGAGGAGAGCAGCGGCCTGAACGACACATTTTGGGATAACACCGTTCAGTTCATCCGGGAGAACGAGACGGTAATCGACAACGTGGTGCTCGTCATAGGACTAGTCGGTTCGATAGCGATGCTCGTGGTGTTGTTCATCCCCGGACTTAACTTGATTGCTCTAGCGGTCTTGTTTTCGATAGTTGCCGTTGCGACCCTCGTCGAGGTGGCGAATGCTGCGCTTCAAGGCGCGGCCGGAACGAAGTCGCTGGTCGAAGTCGTTGCCAGCCTCGTATTGGCAGTTGTTACGTTTGCTGGCGTGGGGCTGGCCGCGAGGTCCGCGATCGCTGCCACGAAGTCGACTGTTGGCCTCGCGCTGAAGATGAGCCACGTGTCGAAAGGGATAGGAGTTGACCTCGGTGTTATCGAGGCTCGAGTTCTCGCAGAAGGCTCTAAGGCAATCTCCGGGACAAGAACTCTCGCTCAACATTTGCGCACAGCAATGGTAGGCAAGCATGCTGTGCAACTCGAGGCAATGGCGAACGTCCCGATGATTTCCGCAGCACTCGCCACGGGTAGCCACATCGCTACGACTAATTTCAAACATGTTGTTGTGGCAACGGAAGCTGTGAACAATCTTTTCTTGCCGCTCGCAAACCTGATTCCGCAAGTGGAGTCAGCTTTCGAGCCCTCGGGCTGGCGGTGGGGCGACAATTGGTAGGGAAGAAGAAGAAGAAGAAGCTCCCCTCGCATTTAGCGCAGCAACGCAGATTTAGCGTGCGTGTGAAGATGTTTCTGGCGTTCTGTGGCGTATTCATTGGCAGCCTCTTCGTCTGGGGGATTGCCAACGAATTCGTACGTCTAGGGATATGGCCTGCAGCGCTAATTGATGCTTGTGACAAAAGCCTCATCTGCATCGCGGCGACGGTGGGCACCAAGGCGATACCGATCTGGACCGCAGCCTTATGGCTGCTCGGCGTCGTCGCCTTGCTTGTCGTGGGGATGAAAAAAGGAGCATCTTCTGGCGCCAAGAAAACTGTGGCGCAGCTCAACGCACCCGTGAAGACACCCGAGGATCAACGCATAGCGCTTGCTGTAGGACGAACGCTCATGGTTTCCACCATCGGATTCTCCACCCTTCTTCTCCTGGTCCCTGCTGTCGCCGGGCTGGTGGCGGCAGCAACGTGGTCGCAAGCAGACATCAGTCGCTGTAATGCCGATGAGTTGTGCGCGATCTCCCTGCTGCCCTCCAACGCATTGCCCGTGTGGGTAGCGTTTGCATGGGCGACGGTGATCTTGGCGTCGCTCTTAATTTGCTGGAAGCCGGCGCGGTGGTGGGTTGCGCCGGGTCGAGGTAAAAAGCGACCTCGGGTGTTCCCTTACACATCACCGTTCTGGATCCGGTACCACGCCATCGCATTGGTTCTCGTAGCTGCACGGTGCAGTCTCGGAATTGTGTGGCGCGATAACAGCGTGACCGCTCTCGAGTATTTGTGGGTCGTTGTATTGGGCGCGACGATGATTGCGTTCAGCACGCTCAACATTGGTTTGCGTGGGCTTCAGGGGCCTGCGGAGTGGCCGTCTAGGAAAACCCCATGACGCGCCCAGTCCGCGGAAGGACCACGATGAGTCCCGCAATGCGCAGCGTGAAAAATCCCATTGGTTCCCTGCAGGTAGGCCCCTCTTGACTACGCGGCGATCAGGTTTGGATCGAAGTATTCGCAACAGCCGCAGGACGTTCTACGCTGTCGCGGCGGTTATTATTGTCGCTGGAAGCAGTGCGACCGTGTGGTCGATCTTGCGGGGAATCGCGCTCGCCTCCCTATGGCCATCCGAGCAGCTTCAAGGCTGCGGAAGTGACTTGGGCTGCGCGGTGTCGGCAGTTGCAACTGACGGTGTCTTGGTCTGGGGTAGTACGTTGTGGCTCATCGCCATCATCGTGATCGGGCTCGTGAGCAGGCGTTTGCCGATGCCCGCAGATGGGCTAAAAGTGGTGCACAAACGAAAGGTTGCGTCGAAAGGTAGCCGCGATCAGAAGATTGCTTTCGTGGTCGGTTGGACGCTTGTCGTGTCAACCTTCACTTTCATATTCGCCCTGTTCTTCGTGCCGCCAATCATGGCTCTTGTGGCGTTGTTCTCGTGGCCGCAGGCGCGTATCGACAACTGCGATGAAGACCCGCTCTGCGTGATCTCGATCTTGGATAAAAACGCGCTCCCTGTCTGGGTGGCCTTCTTGTGGGTTGTGATTGTTGTTGCGGCGATGGTGATTTGCTGGAAACCTGCGCGATGGTGGTCACCTCCCACTAGCGAAGCTCGACGTGCCAAAGTGCGGCCGTACACGTCGCCGTTCTGGATTCGAACTTACGCGATAATCATGGGACTCGTTGCCCTGCTCTCCATCACCGGGCTAGACACGGACCTCGACGATGTCTACTCGCTGGAGTATGTGTGGGTGGTGTTAGCAGCCGCCACGATCGTGGCTATGACGATGGTTAACCTTCGCATCCATGGTGTGAAGGGGCCGGGGGAATGGTGATGGCTTCGACGACACGGTTTGCGTTAGCGGGCATCAGCGGCGTGCAGTCCTTGGGCACGCCAGCCTCCCGAACTCAGTGGTCGAGCGTGACGGAGTCGTCTCTTGTTCAGAGCGCGAAGCAGCGCGGGCTGCACCCCGGGATTAAGCATGGCCACGATGGCCGGTAGTAAAACGCCAGCTCCGCCGGCGAACGGTCAAAAGGCTCGTGGTCTCGGCGCCCTTCGCGGGCTCAATATATTTCTTGCGGTTGCGGGGACCGCAACCGCAATAGGAGTGCTTGCTTTGCTGGCTGGGGTGGTCCGCAGCTCCTCGGTCTGGCCCACTGAGGGTTTTGCCGAATGCGCAGGCGAAGTAGCGTGCGTCTTGGGAGTGAGTCTGTCCCAGGCCTGGCCGTTGTGGCTCGGAGGATTCTGGGTTCTGTTCCTCGTACTGGTTGTGGTGGCGAGCGCACGAATGCCGGGGCCCCAAGGATCCGTGGCTCGTATTCAGAAGAGTCTGGTGGGTCAGCGCACCGCGCAGGGACAGCGCATCGGTCATGTTGCGGGCTGGGCATTGTTCATCTCGTCGCTTGTTTTTATGTTGACTCTTGTGCTCGTCCCCTTGGGTGCTGGAGGTGTTGCCCTTGCGACCTGGTCGAAGAACCGAATCTCGCAGTGCTCAGACGACCGGCTCTGCGTCGTCTCGGCCATCCCTGAAAACGTGCTTCCGGTGTGGATTGCGTTTGCCTGGATCGTTGTCATTGCGGCGGCGTTGGCGGTGTGTTGGCACCCGTCTCGGTGGTGGATGCCGGACGCGCAGCCGCGACGTGGGCTTACGGTCCGTGTTGACACGAGTCCGCTGTGGATCGGCGGGCATGCTGTCGTAGCTGCTTTCATCTGTGCCGCGCTGTCCTTGGGAGTTCATCAGCGCGGAAACGATGTGTATGCGCCAGAGTATTTGTGGGCGACCCTTGCCGCGGCGACGGTAGCTGTTGTCGCAAACTATCGGCATCGCAAATTGGTCGGCACGGTTCCTTTGAATATAAAAGAGTCCTTCTTTCTCACCGCAAGTTCCCCTGCAGCAGCTTTTAGCCCCGAATGGCGCGCCAAACAACGCGAATTGCATCCTCGAAAGAAAGACGGGACCAATGATGGCTGAAAAAACTGGGAGCGTGAGCGATGGTACTGGCGCAGCATCGGGCCTCCACATGCCGTTCCGGGGTGCATTGCCTCGTCGCGGTCGGAGGTACAGAAGGTGAACGCTCGGGCACGAGGGGTTTCTCAACGACGAATTCCGAAGGAATTACGTTTTCTCAAGAAGTATTTGGTTTTCGTGTCGATTCTGGCCGCAATAGTGGGCATCGGGGGCGTGGCGCGAGCCTTGTACGCCTCACAAGTGTGGCCGGCTAAACGCATCGCGGAATGTGCGGGAGATTTCGGCTGTGTAGCGGAAACAATCGCGCGTGACGGCGTGCCGGTGTGGACAGGGGCGCTGTGGTTTCTTCTCATCTCCGTGATCATCGTTGGAGGGCTCGTTACGCGGCCACCTGCGGATGCCGTAATTCCAGCACAGCGCAACGAATCATTACGCACTTCGGCGGATCAACGAATCGCTTTTGTCGTGGGATGGATCCTTGTCGCTTCGAGCGGCGGTTTTTCGTGTTGCTCACCGGAGTTCCGCTCGCTACATGGTCCGACGCAGAGATCGATCGGTGCGAAGTAGATCGCGCATGCGTGCTCTCTACTCTCTCGGAGAATGCTTTGCCGGTCTGGTTCGCGGTCGCCTGGGCGCTGATCGTGGCTATAGCGATGGTGATTTGTTGGAAGCCAGCACGGTGGTGGGTGCCTGTTCCGGGTCGCGGTCGCGTGTCGCTCATCCGAGGTTTCACCTCACCATTCTGGATTCGCACGCACGCGATGGTAGTAGGCGTGACTTCTGTAAGCTGCTCGCTCGGCGTGGTCTCGCGGAAGAACGATGTTTATGTGCTCGAGTACCTGTGGGTGGCGCTGGCGGCAGGAACCGTTGCGGCGATCGCGACAATAAGCATTCGAATTCACAAATTAGGTGGCACTCCGGAATGGAACGTAACGCGATGACAGAACTCACGCCATCAGCTGACGATCGAGGCGCCCCGAACGCTCCGCCTCGATCGGTTGCACCGGGGATCGCAGTGCTTCTGCCTCCGGGGTGGGTCGTGCTGCACATGGATGCGCGCGCCTCTGACGAGGTGAAGAGCATCGTGACTCACGTCATGAAGACTGTCGTACCCGATAAACGGGACCTCGCACGTGCGCGACTGAGGGCGATGCTGCAGAATCTTGTGGCAAAGTCTCAAGATTCGGGCGTGTGGGAAGTGTGGTTACCGATTAGCGAGACTGCGGGCATCCATATCCCTGCGTCTGTGGCGGTTGCTCCGCTGCCGAAACAGCCGGCTGCCGGCGCGACGATGCACGACACGCTGCTGTCGCTGTCGGCGGCTTCCGCGGGATCCCGTGCTGTCACGGTAGGTGGGGTCTTGGCGGTACGCGTGGTAGCCGATCGCCTCGCGCAATACGACGAGTCGGGCGAGCTCACTGCTCCCGCAACCCGGTTAGTCAATTACATTGTTAGCCCCACTGCGCCTGGGCAGCCGTGGATAACCTTCACTGCGAGTCTCTTTGTCCCGGGAACTTCCGACTCCGCTGAGATCGTCGAAGCCCTCGAGTTTCTCTGTGACGCTCTGATGTCGAGTGTCTCGTTCTCACCGAAGGAGCCCACCGAATGAGCGTTTTCGTCCGATACCCCGACGATTGGATCGGCGTGCCTCCCTTCGGGCCGCTTGAGGAATACAGCACGCCTCAGGTGTGGGCACAGGCTTTGGTCGATGAGGTCGTAGAGATCGCGCGAGTAAAACTCTCACGAGACGAATCGGAAGCCTTGGTCGGCGCGCTTTCTCTGATTGCAACCGATACTGCTAAGCGAGGAGTGCAAGCCAGCTACATCTTCTTGGAGTCCTTCAACGGCCCCGTGCACTACGTCGAGGGGGAGATGATCCCACGGTCCGCAGTAGGCGACGCTCCTGTTGAGGAGATAGCGGGAAGCCGCGACCCCGATGCCATTCGCGAACCCACGCTCACCGAGATTGTGACGACCTCGGGACTGCGGGGTGTGCTCGGCGTGCGTCACGCGCCGTTCGACGAGGAAGCCTCTCACATCATCACATTGCGGGCTACGTACGCGTTCGAAGTCGATGGCGGGTTCTTTGTGCTGCGAAATGCGACGACAGACTTGGTCGGATTCGAACGTTTTCGCGAGAATTTCTCCGAGCTCGCTGCTACTGTTTCTGAAGAATAGTCACGGTGGGGAGTTCTACCCATGTGCAATTTCGGAGGCAGTCAGTACTGTCTAAATGGGGTTGAGGTCAACCGGCCCACCACGCACGTGAACTGAGGAGTAGCTATGGCGAACATGAACGTAACTTATTCAGAAATGACGGATGCTGCGGGTCGTTTGATCTCCGGCAAAGACGAGCTGATCACGAAACTCACTGAGCTTCAGACTCTCGTCAACGGTCTCGTAGAGAGTGGCTTCGTCACTGACTCCGCTTCAGGAGCATTTCAAGTCTCGTACGAAACCTTTACGCAGGGCACCACTCAGGCTGTCACTGGTCTAGACGGCATGAGCACGTTCCTTACCACCGCCGCTGACCAGCTTTCGCAGGTCGACACCGAGCTGGGAAACGCAATCCGCGGATAGTGCTTCACGAGGCGCTCTGAGATGTGAGGCCGCAACGGTTGTTCCGTTGCGGCCCTCTTATCGCCTCCTGCTGAGACGTTCGATTGCATGCATGCATGCATGCATGAGTGTGTGAGCAACACCTGGCTTAAGGACTGCAAAGGAATGGAATGCCATGGCGGATCTCGAGATCGACTTTGCCAAGTTGACCGAACTGCAGTCGACGATGGCCACGGTACAGACAGAGTTTGGTCTGGCGGAGGCGTTCAGCGAAGCGGTCGCGGACCTGTGCGGCCATGATGGTTTGGCCGGCACAGTAAAAGATTTTGGTTCGCAATGGAACCTGCGCCGCGCAGAACTCATCACGGAACTCAGCCAGATCGCAGACGCCGTTCGCAGCGTGCACGACACGATGAAAGAGCTTGACCAGTCGCTGTCCGAAACCGTCGAGTCGTATCGGTCGCCGGCGGCGCTGCGTGCCTATCGTTCAGAGCCGCTGCCCACGCCGATTCCGACCCCAGCACCTCCACTCCTGAATGCCTCACGCGATGGAGGGGTCTGATGTCTGATCTTCTCGCCCTCCCGGGCGACCCGACCGCTCTCGCCTCGTATGGCAAGCGGTACTTGACCATCGCCGACGCGATCACAGACACCACCCTGCGGCTCAACACCTTCGCTTCGGATGTTGCTGGCGCCGGCGAGGCCGTGACGGCACTGTCCGAACGTTCGTCGAGCGCAGCAGCGCGGCTTGCCAGAGCTCAGCCGCGTTACGGTGCGACCGCGCAGGCGATCTCGGTTTACGCGGTAAGCCTTCGCGATGCGCACGATGCCGCTAGCAGTGCCATTGAGCGGGCCGACGCTGCCGCGGCTGAACTCCCGTATTACGAAAATCTTCGCTCAGATCTTTCGAATCGACTCTACGGACCTCAAACGGGCACGGAGTTCGAGCAGGTCTCGGCGCAGTTACGTCAGGCTCAGAGCCACGTGGACGAGCTGGACGCGGGCGTGGCGGATGCTCGCGCAGCCTACGATCGTGCGGTTAACTATCGTGACGAAGCTGCTCGGTTAGCGATCGCGGCGATCGAGCCCGCGCTCGAAGCGATGAATGACACGCTGCGCGATCAGGTGAACTCGTGGGTCGAATCGCTCCCAGGAGGCGAGAGCCTTCTCGGTCAGTGGCTGACCGACGTTCTATCAGGGGTGCTCGAACCACTCCAGACGCTCGTCATAGCAGTGGTCGAGCTCACGATCTGGGTGAATACCGTCGTCTCTCTGTTCTGGGAGATTATGTCCAACCTTCCACCCGAAAAGACGCTGTTGCAGGCGCTGCTGCCGGGAGTTGTACTGGCTCACGCAGCCGGACTCTCTGCATTGTTAGCGATCCGCCTCTCCAACGAGGAGCGTCGTCCTACGCCCGCGATGGTGCGGCTACCGCCGCAGGATCAGCAGCCAGCGCGCGACTATGAAGATCTCATGACGCGCAACGCGAAGCTGGATGGCGAAGGCCAAGCTGACTCAACCGTGGTTGAAATTGTCGAAGTCCTCGACGAGCACGGAAACCGTCTCGGGTGGCGCGTTCTGCTGCCGAGCACTCAGGACTGGCAGGAAGCGAATGGCGTTTTTGAGGGGGCATGGAAGCCTCAAGGTGATCAGGGTGCGATGAATGATCTCGATTCGAATCTTTCATTGATGCTCGCTCCGAGCCAGCAAGCGGCCTACGAGCGTGCGGTAACTCAGGCGATGATGGACGCGGGTGTGCTTCCGGGCGATCCGGTAATGCTCAGCGGGTGGAGCCAGGGCGGCATTCTGGCGGGCAAAATGGCAGCAGACCCGTTGAGCCCGTTCAGCATTCAAGCCGTCTTCACGTCAGGCTCTCCGATCGACCTGATGGATATTCCCGAGAGCGTCTCCGTTATATCGGTGCAGCACAAGGGCGATCCTGTTCCCAAGCTGGACTCGCCTTGGTCGGGAGGCACCCAGCGACCGCATTGGGTGACCGTAAGCACGGATGCTCCCATCGACCCCGCCACCGGAAACCCGGTGTTTGCGCATAGCTCCTCGGCTTATACGGGGTCGGCCGATGCGATGGTCGACAGCAGTAGCGACCCGCGGGTGTTGGCTCAGAAACAAGAACAGGCAATGTTCTTCTCCGAATACGAGCGCGTTTTTATCTACGAGGGGTCGGAGTGATGACGGTTCATCAGCGGACAAGTGGTATCGCGAGGCGGATGCGCCTGAGCGCTGCCGCTCTCGTCACCATTCTGACGGTAGTGCTGCTTACGGCCTGTGGGTTGATTTACACAGGACCGTCGGACGAAGAGCAAGACGATGACGTGCGCACTGCGCTGATGGAGGCGGTGCCGACAATAACGGGAGTGCACGGCGGGGCCTACTACGACGGTCCTCGGCAGGCGTACTCGGTCAAAATTTATGTTTCAGAGTTGCCCGAAGACGAGTTACCTCTAGTGGTGGATGAAGCGCTCAAGGCAGTGTGGCAATCGTTGTCCTTCAGCCCAGCCCATATCTCGCTGTCCGTTGTGGAGGGCCCGATGCCGCCGGACGCATCAACGCTAACGGAGGACGGCTTCGACTTGGGTCCCGCGATCGACGAACTCGGCCTGCTCGGCGCCAAAGACACATTCAGGAGCCTGATCGCTCCGGCGTCCACGCTGGAAGCCCGCTACGGCGAATGGACGGGACCCAACGATGGTTGATCGTCAGCTGCCCCACACGCCTTTACCCGAGTTGAAGTTCGCCCTGCCGGGGGAGTGGCGGCAAGTGCCGCTGCACGATGAAGTGTCGGCACGGGCATCCATCCGACGGCTCATCGACGCGCGAGTAGGGAGAGCAGACGAACACGCGCAGTTGAGAGACAGCATGCGGCGTCAGCTCTTCGATGGTCTCGCGGCCGCGATTGAGGGCGACGGCCAGTCGATGACGGTTGCACTCGATGTGATCGAAGGCGTGCCGTTCTCGGCATCGTTCACGGTGTACCTTCCGCCGCTCGGCATGACACCCGCCGTCGGAACTGCACCGGCCGAAGTGATGCGCGTGCTGCAATCAGGGCTCGCGGCAATGCCCGACCTGCACCCCGAGACGGTGGCGCGTTTCGCAACGACAGACTCAGAGGTGCTCCGTACGCACCACCTTCGACAGGTCGCCGCCGCAGTCGAAGAAGACGCTGGCGACGCTCTTCCGACGCTCGTGGCCCAGTATTGGCTGACGATTCCTGAGACGAAGCGCGTTATTCTCGTCGTCTTCTCTACCGTATTCGTCGACCTTGAACAGATCATGCTCAACTTCTTCGACTCCATTGTGCGGGCCTCCCATTGGGAGTGATCTGAAGATCAGCCGGTAGCTGACATCCATAACCCACATGAGTTAAGGTTGGCTTTTCTGGGCTTGTAGAGATGGGTGCGCGCGGATGACTGCTGCAGACGAGAATGAGTTCATCGTTCCGCCTCCCGGCATGGCCCCGAAGCGAGTCGAACAAGTTCCGCCGTCCCCAGCGGCTGCCGAGGAAAACGACGTCATAGATCTTCCTCCGGGCCTCGTGGACTCTGGAACCTTCCGCATTCCGCAACGCAGGGAGACGGCTGCCGCCCCAGCCCCCGCGCACGCGGCAGAGATCCCCGTTTTTTTCCCCGTCACAGCACCGGGGATGCCGGTCGACGAAAAATCCAGCGCACTGTCTGCTGCTCCCGCTCCACCGGTTGAACAGCACTACGCGCCGCCTCGCCTCGAAGACGCTATCGCACCAGCACCAGCACCAGCACCAGCGCCGCCTACGCCGACGATCGAAGCCGACGATGCGATCGACGAAGAAACTCACTTCGCCCGCGCGGACAGCAGGGTGCCCGCATCCCCGAGGTGGCAACTGACGTTCGCCGACGGCTCGACGGTCGTGCTTGATCGCACCACACTTCTAGGGCGGGGCCCAGCGGCCAACCCCCAGTGGCCGGATGCCCGACTGCTGCCAGTCGCTGACCCCAGCAAGTCTGTTTCCAAGACACACGCGGCGCTCCAGCTGACTGCTGCGGGCGACCTGCGCGTGCACGATTTACATTCCACGAATGGCGTGCACGTGACTGCGCCAGGCGAAATTGAGCGAGAAGTGCATCCCGGTACGGTGCACCCTCTGACGAAAAGTGGGCAGATCCGGCTAGGCCAATTCGTGATCGTTGTCGAGCGCAGCTAAGCGCGCGAACGGCGAACACGCACGCCATCACCGCTCTCCGCAGCGCGCACTTTAGCGATCAAAACCGACAGGGCTGCGCGGCATAGACTAGAGAGATTGAGCCGCGTTTTTTGCGGTGCGATCGTTGATTCGAAAGAGGTGCTCTATGGGCAAGACCCTGGCAGAGAAAGTGTGGGATGACCATCTGGTCGTCAAGGGTGCCGACGGCACGCCCGACCTTATCTACATCGACCTTCACCTTGTGCACGAAGTCACGAGCCCTCAAGCATTCGACGGACTTCGGATGGCCGGCCGCCCGGTTCGCCGCCCCGACCTCACGATCGCCACCGAAGACCACAACACGCCGACTCTCGCGATCCACAAGCCGATCGCTGACCTCACGAGCCGCACGCAGATTCAGACTCTGCGCAACAACGCTAAAGAGTTCGGAGTGCGGCTGCACTCGCTCGGCGACATCGAGCAGGGCATCGTTCACGTTGTCGGACCGCAGCTCGGCCTGACCATGCCCGGCATCACTGTTGTCTGCGGCGACTCGCACACCAGCACGCACGGAGCCTTCGGCGCCATGGCGTTCGGCATCGGCACGAGTGAAGTCGAGCACGTTCTCGCCACTCAAACTCTTCCGCTGAAAGCCTTCAAGACGATGGCAATCACCGTTGAGGGTGAGCTGCGCCCCGGGGTCACTGCCAAGGACATCATCCTCGCCGTCATTGCGCAGATCGGAACCGGCGGTGGGCAAGGTTACGTTCTCGAATTCCGCGGCAGCGCCATCCGCTCCCTCTCTATGGAGGGCCGCATGACGATCTGCAACATGTCGATCGAAGCGGGCGCTCGCGCCGGCATGATCGCGCCCGACCAGATCACGTACGACTACCTCAAGGGCCGCCCGCACGCACCAGAAGGTGCCGACTGGGATGCCGCCGTCGAATATTGGGACACCCTAGCGACCGACGATGACGCCGTCTTCGACGCCGAAGTCTTCCTCGACGCCAATACCTTGGAGCCCTTCGTGACTTGGGGGACCAACCCCGGCCAGGGAGTGTCGCTCAGCGACAACGTTCCGGTTCCCGGCGACATCGCCGACCCCAACGAGCGGGCCTCGGCCGAGCGCGCGCTCGAATACATGGCGCTCGATGCCGGTATGCCCATGAAGGACATCCGCGTGGATGCCGTCTTCATGGGATCGTGCACCAACAGCCGCATCGAAGACCTCCGGGCTTTCACCTCGATCATTCAGGGCCGCAAGAAGGCCGACCACGTGCGCGTCATGGTTGTGCCCGGCTCTGCCCGTGTTCGTCTCGAAGCAGAAGCGGAAGGCCTCGACAAGATTGTCGAAGAGTTCGGCGCCGAATGGCGTTTCGCTGGTTGCTCGATGTGCCTGGGTATGAACCCTGACCAGCT
This sequence comes from Salinibacterium sp. UTAS2018, assembly GCF_004118935.1. Taxonomy (NCBI): domain Bacteria; kingdom Bacillati; phylum Actinomycetota; class Actinomycetes; order Micrococcales; family Microbacteriaceae; genus Salinibacterium; species Salinibacterium sp. UTAS2018. Next base: position 1,071,376 of record NZ_CP035375.1, on the reverse strand, counting down.
GGCTCCGGGGGAGCGTTGCGCCTCCACCAGTAACCGCAACTTCGAAGGTCGCCAAGGTAAGGGTGGGCGCACCCATCTGGTGTCGCCGCTCGTTGCCGCGGCCACCGCGATCCGCGGAACGCTCTCAAGCCCGTGGGATCTCGAGAACAGCCCGCTGCCCGAACAACTGGCGCTCGCCGCTACGACCGCTGAGGAGTCCCGCTAATGGACAAGATCACGACCATCAGCGGAGTCGCCGTTCCGCTCAAGCGCAGCAACGTTGACACCGACCAGATCATCCCAGCTGAGTTTCTCAAGCGAGTGACGAAGACTGGCTTCGAAGACGCCCTCTTCTTCGGCTGGCGCCAAGACCCTGACTTCATCCTTAACCGTGAGCCTTACAGCCACGGCAAAATTCTCATCGCAGGTTCAGACTTCGGTACTGGCTCCAGCCGTGAGCACGCCGTCTGGGCTCTTCGCGACTTCGGCTTCCAAGCCGTGCTCAGTTCGCGATTCGGAGACATTTTCCGCGGTAACTCGGGCAAGCAGGGTCTTTTGGCAGCGCAATTGACTGAGGCGGACATCGAGACTTTGTGGGCCCTCGTCGAGGCCGACTCTGAACTCGAAGTGAGCGTCGACCTTGAATCACGCACCGTGAGTGCAGGATCTGCACAGTTCTCTTTCGAGATTGACGATTACACTAGATGGCGTTTGCTCGAAGGCCTCGATGACATCGGCCTCACCCTGAGAAACGAAACAGACATCACGGAGTTCGAAAGCCGCCGCGAATCATGGCGACCTAAGACTTTGCCAGCGAAGTAGAGGTAACGATGAATCCATTGGCACAAGACGCGACCGCGGCAGCCAAGCGCTCAGGACTGCATTCCAACCAGATCGTCATCAACGGCGGCAAGCCGCTTCGCGGACGTATCAACGTTCGTGGTGCCAAGAACCTCGCTACTAAAGCAATGGTAGCGGCGCTTCTCGCTGACACCCCCAGCGTTCTCAGGGACGTTCCGGCCATTAGCGACGTCGGCGTCGTTACCGGGATGCTTGAGGCCTACGGCGTTACGGTCACCGAGACCAGTGACGGCGAACTCACCCTCGACCCCAAGAACGTACTCAAGGCACACTTCGCCAAGATTGATGCCCTTGCCGGTTCTAGCCGTATCCCGATCCTCTTCTGCGGTCCGCTTCTTCACCGCCTCGGCGAAGCTCTCATCCCTGACCTCGGTGGTTGCCGCATCGGCGACCGCCCCATTGACTTCCATTTGGATGCTCTGCGTGCCTTCGGCGCTGTCGTTGACAAGAGCTATGAGGGCATTCGCCTCACGGCTCCCGACGGCCTCCACGGCGCGAACATCGATCTGCCCTACCCGAGCGTGGGAGCAACCGAACAGGTCTTGCTCACCGCTGTGCTGGCCAAGGGCGTCACTGAGCTCAAGGGCGCAGCAATCGAGCCCGAGATCATGGATCTCATCGCCATCTTGCAAAAGATGGGCGCCATTATCAATGTTGAGCCCAACCGCGTCATCTTCATTGAGGGTGTAGAGAAGCTCAGCGGCTACAACCACCGCGCGCTGTTCGACCGCAACGAGGCCGCCAGCTGGGCATCCGCCGCACTGGCAACGGGCGGAGACATCTTCGTCGAGGGTGCTTTGCAGCAAGAGCTCATGACCTTTTTGAACATCTTCCGCAAGGTTGGTGGCGCTTTCGACATCGCTGAAGACGGCATCCGTTTCTGGCACCCGGGCGGGCCGCTCAAGCCGGTTGTTATCGAGACTGACGTTCACCCCGGCTTCATGACCGACTGGCAGCAGCCGCTTATCGTGGCGCTCACCCAGGCTGAAGGCCGTTCAGTCGTTCACGAGACCGTGTACGAAAACCGTTTGGGCTTCACATCGGCGCTAATCGAGATGGGCGCCAACATCGAGGTCTTCGAAGAGGGAATCGAGTCGGTCAGCCGTCGCGTGCCTCGTCGTCCGCTGGAGCAGGCCGCCGTCATTATTGGGCCGACGCCGCTGCACGGAGCAGACGTCGAGATTCCTGACCTGCGTGGTGGCTTCAGCCACCTCATTGCGGCGCTGACTGCTGACGGGCAATCGACCGTGAGCAACATCGGCATCATTGCGCGTGGGTACGAACACTTCATCGACAAGCTCGAATCGCTGGGCGCTGACTTCGTCTACGAGGGATAGCCGCCGGTGACCTCGAGCTCACCGCAACCGAAGCGACGAAAGTCCGAGAAAACGGCCGCTTTTCGCGTGCTCGCTTTTCTGTTGCTGCCCACCATGACGGTGTTGGCGAAGTTCACTCTGCACGACTCACACCACGTTCCTGCCGAGGGTGCCTTCGTGATGTCGCCGAACCACTACAGCAATATCGACCCCGTCGTGATCGGTGTGGGGATGTGGAAACTGGGGCGCATGCCGCGCTACATGGCCAAGGCCTCGTTGTTTAAGGTGCCCGTCGTGGGATGGCTGCTGAGGCAATCTGGGCAGGTTCCTGTCGAACGCGTGTCTCGAGGGCGCCAGAGTGCCGACCCGATGAAAGCGGCCCGGCAGATCGCTGACCAGGGCCTTGCCGTGGTCATTTATCCGGAAGGTTCGTTGACGCGCGAACCCAACATGTGGCCGATGCGTGGCAAGTACGGCGCAGTGCGAACGGCGCTCGAAGCGGGTATACCGCTCATCCCGACTGCCAGTTGGGGCGCGCACGAAATCCTGCCGCGATACTCAAAACGTATTAGTGTTTTTCCCCGTAAGACAATTCACATTCGATTTGGTGAACCCATCGATCTCTCGGAATACGAGGGCAAGCATGTGGATTCGCGTGTGCTCGCCGAAGCAACGGAGAAACTCATGACTGCCATCACGACGCTGCTGGAAGAATTGCGCCAAGAGAGCGCCCCCGCGGTGCGCTACAACCCCGCCGAGCATGGTCAAAGCGAGACCGGCCGATTCGAGGGCAAATAACGTGATTAACGACAACGCTGAAACGCCCGAAACCCCTCGCCGCGTCGCCGTTCTTGGCGCCGGATCCTGGGGAACGACATTCTCTAAGATTCTGGCTGACGGCGGCAACGACGTAGCGCTCTGGGCGCGGCGCCCGGAGCTTGCTCGCGAGATCTCCCAGTCCAAGCGCAACAGTGACTACCTCCCCGGCATCAACCTGCCACGCTCGCTCTGGGCGAGCGACAAGCTGCCTGAAGTTCTGGATGGCGCGGAGCAGGTGTACCTTTCCGTGCCCGCGCAGTCCCTCCGCGAGAACCTTCGCATCGTGCGCGAACTGATCCCCGAGAACGCGATCATCGTTTCGCTCATGAAGGGTGTTGAAAAGGGCACCGGAGCGCGCATGAGTGAAGTGATTCTGCAAGAGCTGGGCATCGACCCCAGCAGGGTGGCCGTGGCATCCGGCCCCAACTTGGCGCTCGAAATCGCCAAAGAGCAGCCGACCGCTGCCGTCATGAGCAGTGCCAGCCTCGAAACAGCCACCGCCGTCGCGGTAACCGCGCGCAACCGTTACTTCCGCTCGTTCGTGAACACCGACGTCATCGGTACCGAGTTCGGCGGAGTGCTCAAGAACCTCATCGCTGTCGCAATTGGAATTGTGGATGGTGTGGGGTACGGCGAGAACACCAAGGCGTCAATCATCACGCGTGGCCTTGCCGAAATGACCGACTTCTCGGTCGCTTTCGGTGCCCGCGCAGAAACACTCGCCGGTCTCGCCGGTCTCGGTGACCTCATCGCAACCTGCGAGTCATCGCTCTCGCGCAATAACACCGCCGGTCGCCTTCTGGGCCAGGGCTACAGCTTCTCTGAAGTCATCAAGCAGATGAACCAGACCGCTGAGGGCCTATCGTCCGTGGCGCCGATTCTTGAACTTGCGCTCTCGAAGGGCGTGGATATGCCGATTGCGAGCCAGGTCGCCGAAGTTCTGGCAGGCACGCTCGCCCCGCGCGATATTGCGCCGCATCTCACCACTGACGATCTTCCTCAAGGGGAGTAAATAATGACGATCCAGCCCACGCCAACCGTGAGCGGTCCTGTGACAGTGGTGCTGCTCTTTGGCGGCCGTTCGTCAGAACACAGCATCAGTTGCGCCACTGCCGGGGGAGTGCTCTCGGCAATTGACCGCGACAAGTACACCGTCATCCCCGTCGGCATTACTCGTGACGGCGCCTTCACGCTGCAGCCTGACAACGCTGAGACCTTCACGCTCAACTCCGAGGCGATGCCCGAGGTCGTTGACAACGGCACGCGCGTGCGCTGGCCCGACTCGGCTACCTCTCGCGAAATGACCGTGGTGGATGCCGACGGCAGCGTCCGCATCCTCGGCGAGGTCGACATTGTGTTCCCCATCTTGCACGGACCTTTCGGCGAAGACGGCACCATTCAGGGCCTCGTCGAGCTCTCCGGCTTGCCCTACGTGGGCAATGGCGTGCTCGCCTCGGCCATGGGCATGAACAAGCACTTCACGAAGCTCGCTCTTGAGGCCGCCGGCGTCGCGGTTGCACCGTGGGTGACTGTGTCGGCGCTCGAGTGGCAACGCACTCCGGATGTCTGGCGCACGCGCGCATCCAGCCTCGGTTTCCCCGTCTTTGTGAAGCCTGCCCGCGCTGGCTCCTCCGTGGGCGTGACGAAGGTCTCGAGCCGCGATGAACTCGATGCTGCTTTCGCCACCGCTTTTGCCGAAGACTCCACCGCTCTGGTCGAGCAGGCGATGACGGGTCGCGAGATTGAGTGCGGCGTGCTCTCGGGTCGCGATGGCGGCGAGACGCGCGTGAGTGTCGCAGGCGAGATCGTCGTCACCGGTCGCGACTTTTATGACTTTGAGGCCAAGTACCTCGATGTGGCCGCAGCCGAACTCATTTGCCCTGCGCCGTTGCGCGACGGTGAACTCTGGCAGATGCAGCGCACCGCAGCCCGTGCTTTCGAATCGATCGGGGGAGCCGGGCTCGCGCGCGTCGACTTTTTCTACGACGGCATCGAATTTGTAGTGAACGAAATCAACACGTTGCCGGGGTTCACGCCGATCTCGATGTTCCCCAAATGCTGGGCCGCTAGCGGAATGAGCTACCCCGAGTTGATCGACGAGCTTATCGAACTCGGTCTCGAAACCGTTCGTTAGGCGGCGATAGCCGGGCTGTTTGCTACCGCGGTGAGCGGGGCATCAGCGTCGGCTGTACCGCCTCGTGCTACTCGGACGACTCTGTCTCGCTTGGTGCCGGTGTATCCGAGAGGGCAACACAGAAGCGATCGGCCGGCACTTGGCTGACGGCGCCCGCGACATCGCTTAGGGCTTCAAAACCGGAGACCTCGTCGCCCTCAATATCGGGGTCGCCATCGCTGTCAACAATGACCTGAACCGCAGGGTCGCGGCCGTACGACGTGAAGACATAGTTGGGGGCATCGCTGTCGTCGCGTAGCCAGTCGATGCCGTCTTCGGGCGCCGTGACGCACGCGAATTCTGCCGTGGGGTCGGGCACGGCAACACCGCAGCGCAGCAAGATAGTGGCGGGTTCGCCCCAGGCTCCAGTGCCTTGAGCATTGGTCTCGCGCTTGTCGAGCCCTGCGACAGTGTCGGGCAACCGCACAATGACATCAGCGCACGAGGGGTTGCCGGCGTCATCTCCGGGTTCTAGCGGCACAGTCGCCGCGCAGCCGCCCAGCGTCGCCAGCAAAGGAACCATCGCAAGCAGGGCGATCAGGGGAGTGCGGGTCGTCGTTCTCATCGCCTTCAGGCTACCGTGAGTTCATGACGATTGACCGCGAGCGCGAGACCCCAGACACTCTCGGAGGCGTGGGCGAACTTGCCGCGCTGAAGCGTATTTTCCCGCGGCTGCCCTCTGCATCTGCCGAATTGATCGGCCCCGGCGATGATTCGGCCGTGCTCGCTACACCCGACAAGCGCGTCGTGATCACGACAGACATGATGATCCACGGCCCCGATTTTCGGCTGGCCTGGTCGAGCCCGTACGACCTCGGGTGGAAGGCTGCGGCTACGAACCTCTCGGATGTCGCCGCGATGGGCGCGGTGCCCACGGGCCTGGTGGTCGCGATTGCAGCCCCGAACGACACCCCTATTTCTTCGCTGGAAGCGATCTCTGATGGGCTGCGCGAAGGCTGCGAAGCTCTCGCGCCCGGCTGCGGAGTGATCGGCGGCGACCTTTCGGTCTCGACCGTGCTCACGATTGTGATCACTGCTTTTGGCGACCTCGAAGGCCGCGCTCCCGTGCTGCGGTCAGGCGCTCGCGTGGGCGACGTGATCGCCGTTTCCGGCACGCTTGGTCTCGCCGCTGAGGGGCTCCGTTTGCTGTTCACCGAGGGGGTCGTTGACGGGGAACCGGATGCCGCAGCCGCCGCCGCGCTGACAGCCCAGCATCCCGAGGCCATAGCCGCCCAACTCAGGCCGGCCCCTCCGATCGCGGACGGCAAAGCCGCCGCGCTTGGCGGAGCCACCGCCATGCTCGACCTGAGCGATGGGCTCGCGCTCGACGCCCGCCGTATCGCGACGGCCAGCGGAGTGGGGCTCGATCTTTCATCCGAAGCAGTGGGCGGGCGAATGCAGCTCGATGGGGGCGAAGACCATTCCTTGCTCGCGACGTTCCCCGAGGCAACAGTGCTGCCGGCAGGGTTCCGGGCCATCGGTCGCGTGGTCGAGGGTGAAGGGCTGCTCGTCGATGGAGTCGCCTACACCGAGCGTGGCGGCTGGGATCCCTACGCCGGGTGGGATGGCGCGGCGGGCTAGAGCGTGCTGAAGCTATGCTCCGCCGAACGGTTCAGCGAAGAGTGCTCCAACGGGTGAACTAGCGTTCGCTGGGCTGAACCCAATACAGCGTGGTGTCGCCGTAGTCTTTGCGGCGGTCGAGTTCGAGCCCGGCGGGCCATTCGGGTTCGGGGTCGCGTGAACTGCGTTCCACGATCACGAGCGCGTCCGGGCTGAGCTGCGGCGCCAGCAGTGCGAGCGCGACGTCGAGCTCGGCATTGCCCAGCTCGTACGGCGGGTCGATAAAGACGAGATCCCACTGATCGCCGGATGTCTCCAAGAAGGTGTGAACGGCGCGCGCAGCGGTGAGAATGATCGGTTTTGAGCCGCGCGGAGCCTTTGCCGCGATGAGCGTCGCGTTCTTGCGGCAGGTGGCAGCGGCGCGAGCGTTGTTTTCGACGAGGGTGACGTGGGGCGCACCGCGAGACGCGGATTCGAGGCCGAGTGCGCCGGTGCCCGCGTAAAGGTCGAGCACGCGCGCACCCTCGATGGCGTCGCGGGCTTCGAGCGCGGAGAAAATCGCTTCGCGCAGGCGGTCGCTCGTGGGGCGAGTTCCGGCGCTGGGAACGGCAATCGTGAGGGAGCCGGCGTATCCGGCAATAATGCGAGTCATAGCGTGTCGAGCCTAGCCCGGGTGAGGGCCTCAGCGGGCTCAACGCCAGTGGTCACCGGTACTCTTCTAGAGTGACCTCGCCCCTCGACCAGAAGCTCAGTGCTGTGCTCGGCGGGCGCACTGCTACCTCCATGCAGCGCGGCCTCGGTTTGCTTACGGTCGGCGACCTCATGACGCACTATCCGCGGCGGTATGCGCGGCGCGGTGAACTCACGGCTCTTGCCGAGTTGCCGCTGGATGAAGCAGTCACGATCGTGGCCGAAGTGCGCGAGGTTCGTAACCGCCCCATGCGCAACAAGCGCGGCTCCATTCTTGAGGTGTCGATCAGCGATGGCACGGGCATCCTGACCCTTACGTTTTTTAATCAAGCCTGGCGCGCGAACGAGCTCATGCCCGGCGTGCGCGGAATCTTCGCCGGCAAAGTCGGGCAGTACCGCGGCACGCGCCAACTGGCGCACCCCGACTACGAACTCTTCGATCGCGATGAGCTCGAGCTAAAAAAGCCTGAGCAGGCCAAGGGCTGGGCTGAGCAGCCAATCCCGATTTATCCCGCTACCGCCACGGTCGCGAGCTGGCAGATTCAGAAAGCGGTCGAGGTCGTACTCGATACCCTCGGCCCGCTGGAGGACCCGGTGCCGGATGCCGTGCGCCGCGAACGCGAACTGCTGCGGTATTCGCAGGCGCTTGAGTTCGTGCACCGCCCCAAGGTCGACTCCGATTGGCGCAGTGCTCGCGATGCCCTGCGCTTTCAAGAAGCTTTCGTGCTGCAGTCCGCTCTCTTGCAGCAGCGCCAGAAGCAGCGCGAGTCTGAGGCGATTGCGCGCACGGCTGGCTCCCTGCTCGAAGGTTTCGATGCTGCGTTGCCGTTTACGCTCACGGGCGACCAGCAGTCCGTCGGCGAGCAGATTTTCCATGACCTCGCCGAGCCTGTGCCGATGAATCGCCTGGTGCAGGGTGAAGTGGGTTCCGGTAAGACGCTCGTCGCGCTGCGGGCAATGTTGGCTGTTGCGCAATCCGGTGGCCAGTCAGCGTTGCTGGCGCCCACCGAGGTGCTTGCTCATCAGCACTTCCGCTCGATCGTGCGCACGCTTGGGCCCGATCTCGCGGCCGAACTGCGCCCGACGCTGATCACTGGTCAGTTGCCCACGGCCGAGCGCAAGAAGGCCCTTCTGGCGACCGTCTCGGGCGCCTCCCGCATCGTCATCGGCACGCACGCTCTCTTGGGCGATGCCGTGAGCTTCGTCGACCTCGGACTCGTCGTCGTCGACGAACAGCATCGCTTCGGCGTTGATCAGCGCGAGGCTCTGCGCCTTAAGGGTGCGAAGCCGCCGCACGTTCTCGTTCTCACCGCCACCCCGATCCCGCGAACGGTCGCGATGACGGTCTTCGGTGACCTCGACATTTCGTCCATCGCTGAGCTTCCTGCTGGCCGCCAGCCGATCAGCAGCCACGTGGTCCCGCTGGCCGAGAAGCCCGGCTGGGTCTCGCGCGTCTGGCAGCGACTGGCCGAAGAACTGGCCATCGGCCGGCAGGGGTTCGTCGTGTGCCCCGCGATTGATGCCAAGACCGAAGAGCCTGGCACCGAGCCCGCCTCGAAATCAACCGACGATCCGGATGCCGGCCCGCCGCGCCCCATTGCCAACGTCACCGAGGTGCTGGCGTCGCTCCGCAGCAACGAGGTTCTCGCGGGCAAGCGGATCGAGGCGCTGCACGGCAAGCTCTCGAGCGACGAGAAAGACGAGCTCATGCGCGCTTTCGCCGCCGGCGACATCGATGTGCTTGTCGCAACGACCGTGATCGAGGTGGGCGTCGACGTGCCCAACGCTTCCGTCATGGTCGTGCTCGATGCCGACCGCTTCGGAGTCTCGCAACTGCATCAGTTGCGCGGCCGCGTGGGCCGTGGTGGCGTCCCCGGCCTGTGCCTGTTTGTGACAGCAGCCGAGGGGGAGTCTTTGGCTCGCGAACGCGTCGAGGCCGTGGCATCCACTCTCGATGGTTTCGAACTGGCCAACAAAGACCTCGAGCTGCGTCGCGAAGGTGACGTGCTCGGCGGAGTGCAATCGGGTGGGCGTTCGAGCCTCAAGCTGCTGCGCGTGGCCAACGACGGGCAGCTGATCACAGAGGCTCGGGAGGCGGCACAAACGGTGCAGGCCGCCGATCCGACCCTTGCGGAGCATCCGGCGCTCGCCGAAGCACTGCAACGCCGCCTCGACGAAAGCGCCGAAGCCTTCCTCGGCAAGAACTAGACCACGCACGAACTGGGCCGGCGCACGAGCTGGCGCTGGCACGAGCTGGGCCCGGCGCTAATCGGGCCCGGCACGAGGCCTCTTGGCGGCCAATGTTGTTTGCCCGCACAGCGAACTCCCACGCGGCGGCAGGCCCCAGCCACTATCGTTGAAGCATGAGTCGGATCGCTGTCGTTCCTGGGTCCTTTGACCCTGTCACCCTGGGCCACCTGGACGTGATTGAGCGGGCGGCAAAAACCTTTGACGAAGTGCACGTTCTCGTCGTGCACAACCCCGGTAAGACGGCTCTTTTGCCGATTGCCCAGCGCGTCTCGCTGCTCGAGCAAGCGATAGCGGATGCTCGGTTTGCGGGCAACATCCGCGTCACCAGCTGGAGCATGGGCTTGCTCGTTGACTACTGCACTGAGGTCGGTGCGAGCGTCATCGTGAAGGGCATCCGTTCTCAAGTGGATGTCGCGTACGAAACTCCTATGGCGATCGTGAACCGCGATCTTGCGGCCGTTGAAACCATCTTTATGCTGCCGAACCCCGCCCACGCGCACGTTTCCAGCTCGCTCGTACGCCAAGTGGCGGCGCTCGGCGGAGACGTTGCGCCGTATGTACCGCGGGTGGTTTCTGAATTTTTGCAAGCGCCGCGCGACTAACACCGGCACAATAGGTTTATGACTCTCACTCTCGGATACAAAGCGTCAGCTGAACAATTCGCCCCGCGCGAACTCGTAGAGATTGCGGTGGCCGCCGAAGCTCACGGCATGGAGAGTGTTGCGGTCAGCGACCACTTTCAGCCGTGGCGTCACGAGGGCGGTCACGCGCCGTTCTCGCTGAGCTGGATGGCGGCGGTGGGGGAGCGCACGAGCACGATTCGTATCGGTACGAGCGTGATGACTCCGACGTTCCGCTACAACCCCGCTGTGCTCGCTCAGGCCTTCGCCACGATGGGCTGCCTCTACCCGGGGCGCATCATGCTTGGTGTCGGAACGGGCGAGGCCCTCAACGAAGTAGCGACCGGATTCCGCGGTGCCGGAGAGCAGGACTGGCCCGAGTTCAAAGAGCGCTTCGCTCGCTTGCGCGAATCGGTCCGTCTCATGCGCGAACTCTGGACCTCCGACCGGGTGTCGTTCGAGGGGGAGTACTACTCCACTCACGGTGCGAGCATTTATGACCGCCCTGACCAGCCCATCCCGATCTACATCGCCGCCGGCGGCCCCATGGTGGCACGGTACGCCGGCCGTGCGGGCGACGGCTTCATCTGCACGTCGGGCAAGGGCATGGCCCTCTACAACGACGCGCTAATCCCCGGCGTCAAGGAGGGCGCGGCCAAGATGGACCGCAAGTTCGAAGACATCGACCGGATGATCGAGATCAAGCTGTCGTACGACACCGATGCTGACGTCGCCCTCGAGAACACCCGTTTCTGGGCGCCGCTCGCTCTCTCCAAGGAGCAGAAGCACGACATCACCGACCCGATCGAGATGGAGCGCGCTGCCGACGCTCTGCCTATCGAACAGATCGCGTCGCGCTGGATCGTGGGCAACGATCCCGACAAGATCGTTGAAGAGATTCGTCCGTACGTGGATGCTGGCCTCAACCACCTCGTGTTCCATGCGCCCGGTGGCGACCAGCGTCGCTTCCTCGAGCTCTTCGAGCGTGACATCGCTCCGCGCTTGCGGGCGCTGTAGGGCCTAGCGCGCGAGACGCGCACACGGGTTAACACACGATGGGCGGATGCGTGAAGCATCCGCCCATCGTTGTTGCGTCGGCAAGAATCGCCGACTACTGACAGCCGGCTAGCTCGTGACCGCGACCTTGTCGGTCGATCGAGACTGGTTGTCGGCGTTGGTGCTGACCTCAATTTTGCGAGGCTTTGCCTTCTCCGACACCGGGATAATCACACTCAGTACGCCGTTGTCGTAGCTAGCGCTGATGTTTTCGCGGTCGATCCCGGCACCGATGCTGAACTGGCGCAGGTAGGAGCCGTAACGACGCTCCTGCGAGAGCCATTTTGCGCCGTCGCGCTCGCCGGCCGTACGCTCGGCGCGGATCGTGAGCAACTGACCATCAACGTCAACGTCAACGGATCCGGGGTCGACACCCGGGAGATCGGCGGTGAGGACGTACTCGTCAGCCTGGCGATAGAGATCCACGGGCATGGGCTGGGTGCCGACGCGGGACTGGGCAGCTGCGGAGAGCCTGTCGAGTTCGGCAAAAGGATCAAATGACAGTGTCATGGGAAACCCCTTTCTCAAAGTTGAGTCACCGTGACTCAACAAGAAAAAATTAGCACTCTCACCCCGAGAGTGCCAAGTCAATTCGCTCACAGTTCGCTGACAACGAAAAGACCGCCGCCGGAGAGATCCGGCGGCGGTCTTTTGTGGTGTTATCAGCGGATGATGAACCGCGGATAGTGGTGCTCGGCGCGAGCCCTGGCCTGAGCCAGTCGTTCGCGACGGAGCTGGTGTTCGGCCCGCTGCTGAGGCGAGGCGAGCAGTCGAGAGCGGTGCGGCCGGCGACTCCAGGTGATGAGAGCGACGCCGAGATGCAGGGCAAGACGGTCGACGACTCCCACGCGACGCGGCATCGCTTGGCGCGGTGCTGCGTCGTGCGGGTTCTGGGCGGCGCTGGGTTCGGGCGGATGGTCATGACGGTCTTTCGGAGCCGCCAGTGTTGCGTTCATGAGATGTCTTTCGTGAGCTGTATTCGTGAGCTGTATTCGTGAGAAAAATGGATGCGGAAGGCGCGCACAAGTGCGCTGTTTCAGGTGGTGACCCAACGGCATCCCCAGTGATCGCGAGTCGCTGAAAGAGGAAAGATCATCGAGAGGCGAACGCACCCGCGAATGAGGGTGCAGACTCGTCAGCCAATCGCCGTTAGCGATGATCGAGTTGGGTCGTGTGCTCCGTGAGCGCCGCCACCGTCAGAACCGGTGAGCGGAAAACGCTAACCGGTTAGGCGGTGGGGGTGCCGACGGAGCCGGCGGTAGTGGGGTTCTTCGTAATAGTGAAAATAAACACGCGAGGCTCCTTTCAATAGTTGGCGTTTGCTCAGTGTAGGGCGAGTCGTTGCTAACGACAAGACCCGCTTTAGGCGCGATGCAAAGCCGTGATGATGGCGTCTGCGAGCTCAGCCGGTTTCGTGAACTGTGGCCAGTGTCCGGTGGGCAGGTCCACGAGTTCGAGGTCGGTGAGCTGCGCGAGTTCGGTGGCGAACGGCGCACCCTTGCTCATCCATTCCCGCACTTGATCAGCCTCGAACTCGCAACAGATCACGGTAGCGGGCACGCTGAAGCGCGCTGGGGTAGAGAGGGATTGCGGGGTGCTCGCGATGAGCGCGGGCTGGGGAATAGCGATTTCGCGAAACCATTCCCGCAGTTCGTCGGTGAGGTCGACGAGGTCTTCGTCGTCGAACACGCTCCAGTCGGGCAGGGGAATTTCGCCGTTGACGGTAGGTAGCTCGGTGTTAATGGGCATGCCGTTCGGCAGGGGCACAGTGTCGACGTGCACGATTCTGGCGAGACAGGTGGGGCGGGCATCCGCTACCGCATGCGCGATCGGGCCACCACCGCTGTGCGCGACAAGAGCGATGCGTGGCGTTGGTTCTTCCTTTTCGTCGCCGTTTTCGCTGCCGTCGGCTTCGACGTGCGTGAGGGCGTCAACGACCGCGACCACGGCCGCAACGTGGTCGGCCAGAGTGACTTCAGCACGGTGAGTGTCGCGGCGACGCAAGCCAGGAAGGGTGAGCGGATGCGCGGTGTGACCGGCATCTCGTAGCGCGCGGGTTATCGGAGCCCAGGAGTCTCCGTCAAGCCAAAATCCGGGGATGAGAATGACGTGCATCAGCGGGCTAGCGGTGCTGATCAATCACGATCGGGCTTCGTGATCGCTCGAGGCTTCGTCTCTGGTGAAACGCACAAGACGCAGCGCGGTCTTTCGTGGTGGGACGGACAGAAAACGCGCCGAGATTCATGCTGACTCCTCATTGAGTAGATCGCCATTATCCGCCCGCAGCCCCGCCAACTCAACGGTTGTGCGAATGGTGGGCCCACTTGGGTCGCCGTAAGCGCCACAATAGACGGATGCCCGTGACTGTTTCTGCACCCCATATCGGCTATGCCGCCATGCTCGAACGTTTTCATCCGCGCGAGGTGATGGGCTTTGCCCAGCACGCGGAGAGTCGGGGTTTCCGCGGCGTCATGGCGGCCGATCACTACCAGCCGTGGGTGCCGCAGCAGGGGCAAGCGTCGTTCGTGTGGAACGTGCTCAGCGGTCTCGGTGAGACGACGACAGGCGATCTCGGCACGGGCGTCACGGCGCCGACTTTTCGTTGGCATCCAGCCATGGTGGCGCAAGCCTCCGCGACCCTCGCTGCGATGAACCCGGGCCGTCACTGGTTGGGCCTCGGCAGCGGCGAAGCGATCAACGAACACATCATTGGGCAGTACTGGCCCGAAGCTCACGAGCGCATCAATCGGATGTTCGAAGCCGTCGAGATCATCAAGAAACTCTTCGCCTCGGGGCTCGCGAATAAAGACGTTCGCCACGAAGGGCAGTTCTATCGCCTCGAATCCACACGCCTCTGGACCATGCCCGACGTCGCCCCCGAAATCTTGGTGGCGACGGCTGGCCCGGTCGCCGCGAAGCGAGCCGGCAAGACCGTCGACGGCCTCATCACCGAAGCCGCACCCCTCGAGAAGATCGACATGCTGCTCAAGCGATTCGCCGAAGGCGCCCGCGAGGCAGGGCGCAGTCGAGAAAGCCAGAGCCGCGTGCTGCGGCTGCACTTGAGCTGGGCCGAAACAGATGAGCAGGCCATGCGCAACGCGCTCACCGAATGGCCGAACGGTGGTTTGCGTTTCGCTAAGAACGACATCCGCTCGCCCTTCGAACTCGAACAGCTTGCCCGCATGGTGCGACCAGAAGACTTCGAGGGGCGGATGCCCGTCAGCGCCGATCCCGACGTGCACCGTGCCTACATCCAGAGCTACCTCGATGCCGGGTTTGATCGCATTTACCTGCACAACGTGGGTCGCAATCAGCGAGAATTTCTGGATGTCTTCGGCCGCGACGTGCTTCCCGCACTGCGCAAGTAGTAGCGCGCGCGAATAATGCCCCACACTAGAAGCGTGAGAATGAGCGCCTGGGCCGTACCCGGCATCCCCGAAATCGTGTCCGGTGACGACCTTGTCGAGGTGATCGCGGGTGCCCTCGTTACAGAGTCCGGCGATGTGAACGCGGGCGGCCTGCTCGACGGCGACATCCTCACTGTGACCTCCAAGATCGTGAGCAAGGCCGAAGGACGTTCGGTTGAAGCAGCCGACCGGGAGCAGGCGATTACCGACGAAACCGTGCGCATCGTTGCTTCGCGCGAGCACCCGAATGGTGTGACGCGCATTGTCGAGAACCGACTCGGTCTCGTGATGGCCGCCGCCGGTGTCGACTCCAGCAACACTCCCGACGGCATTGTTCTGCTCTTGCCGCTCGATCCCGACGCGACCGCGCGCACACTGTGTGCTGGCCTGCGGCAGCGATTCGGCGTGACCGTCGGCCTCGTGATTACCGACACCGTGGGCAGGCCCTGGCGCAAGGGGCAGGCTGACATCGCTATTGGTGCCGCCGGCATCCACGTGCTTGATGACCTGCGAGGCACCGCGGATGCTTCGGGCCGCCCGCTCGCGGTGAGCGTCACGGCGCTCGCGGATGAAGTTGCTGCCGCCACCGATCTCGTCAAGGGCAAGGCCGGGGGATTGCCCGTTGCTGTGCTGCGCGGACTCGGCAGTCACGTTGCTGATCTCGATGCTCCTGGCGCCCGTTCGCTCGTGCGCAGCGGCCCCGAAGACATGTTCAGCCTCGGCACGAAAGAGGCCTGGATGGCGGGCTTCGATGAAGCGCATGACGAGAGCGCCCTCAAAGAGGAATAATGCTCGACTGTCGGTGATTTTGCCTCTACGATAATCGGATGGGGCTCTTCATTTCGTGCGCGTATTTCGAACGCCAATCCGCGATCCACGCTCTCGAAGAACGCCTCCGCGACCGCAAACAATTGCCCTAGTGGTAGACGGGTGTAAGACTCAATCCATGGATGACCCTAGCTCCAGCGTGATGCCCGCCGACGTGTTTCACGATCACTGTCATGCCATTATTCGCAGCGTCTCGACTGTGATCGATGGCAAGGATGAGGCGGTGCGACTGGCGCTGACGGTACTGCTTGCCGAGGGACACCTGCTCATCGAAGACGTTCCTGGCGTCGGCAAAACCATGTTGGCGCGCGCGCTGGCTCGCACGGTCGACAGCACTGTGTCCCGCGTGCAATTCACCCCCGATCTGCTGCCGGCCGATATCACCGGCGTTTCTGTGTACAACCAGAACACGCGCGAATTCGACTTCAAGAAGGGGCCCGTTTTCGCGAACATTCTGATCGGTGACGAGATCAATCGCGCGAGCCCCAAGACGCAGTCGGCCCTGCTCGAGTGCATGGCCGAATCTAGCGTGACCGTCGACGGCACCACGTACGATCTCGAGGCACCGTTCATTGTGGTCGCGACTCAGAACCCGATCGAGATGGAGGGCACTTACCCGCTGCCCGAAGCTCAGCGCGACCGTTTCATGGCTCGCATCTCCATGGGGTATCCGGATGCCGCTGCCGAGCTGGAGATGCTGCGCTCGCGCGAGCTCACGAGCCCGCTCGACGCGCTTGAGGCAGTGGTCTCCGTCGAGCAGTTACGCGAACTCATCGCGACGGTGCGACGCGTCTACGTGAGCACAGCGGTCGAGGAATATGCCGTGGCGATTGCCCAGGCGACCCGTCGTGATCCCGAGGTGCGGTTGGGGGCGAGCCCGCGGGCGACGCTGCATCTCGTCCGGGCGGCAAAGGCTCGGGCGGCGATCGACGGCCGTGACTTCGTCTTGCCCGATGACATCGATGCGCTTGCCGTGACGGTGCTGGCTCACCGAATGATTCCTGCGCGGCATTCCTCGCAGGCATCCACTGTGCTGACGGGACATTCGATCGCTGATGTCATCGAACGTATCGTCGCGGAGACGCCGGTTCCTCTGGCCTCCGCGGCGTCCTAGTCGACGTCGACGCCGATGCCTCGCCTGCGACCGTTTCGAGCCCTCTCGCTTGCGCTGAAGGTGGTGCGACTTACCGCGCGTGGAAGTACGTTCGTGGTGCTCGGTAATCTCGCGATCGTGGGCGGCTATGTGGCGGGTATGCCGATTTTGTTATATGCGGGATGTTTTGCGCTCGCGCTGCCGTTGATGGCGGTGGTTCTCGTGCGTTCGCGCGGCTCATCGCTGGCCGTGAGTCGGCGTTTCGCTTCTCCAATCGTGGAGGCAGGGACCACCAGCGTCGTCACGCTGCGCGTCGATAACCTCGCGCGCACCAGTCTTCGAGGAATGCACTGGGCCGATGGTCTACCGTGGCGTCCGTGGGCGACGGCGAGCGGTTGGCTGCCTCCGCTGTCGGCTCGGATGGGTGGGCTCAACCGCCGCAGCGCGGCCCAACTGACGTACTCTCTCACCCCGGCGGCCCGAGGCGTATTCGAAATTGGCCCGCTTCTGTTGCAGAGCGCCGACCCGCTCGCGCTTGCGCTCGGTAGCTGGAGTGTGGGCAGCGTTACGGAGCTCACTGTTACGCCGCGAGTGGTCGCGCTGTCTCATTCGGCGTTGCTCGCTCAGTCGGGCGACGGCGAGGCCCGAGTGCTCCAACGTCGCTCGGCAGGCGACGACGACGACGCGATGACACGCGAATATCGCCGCGGAGATGCGATGCGCCGGGTGCACTGGCGAGCATCCGCCCGCCATGGCAGTCTGATGGTGCGCCAAGAGGAACAGCACAGTTATCCCGAGGCACGCATCATCGTGGATACAAGGTCGAACGGTTATCCGGATGCGAGCCACGCCGAGTCCGGCCGCCAGCCAGCCGGATCCGTCGCGGCGGCCACGCGCAGCCCCCGCTTCGAGTGGGTAGTCAGCATGCTCGCGTCTGCTGCCGTGCAGTTGAAGCGCGAAGGCTTCTTGGTTGAGATCCTCGAGACAGGCCCGACACAACTAGCGGAGGCATCGATTGTGCACCGTCGCGCGTCGGAAGAACAAGAGTTCTTGACCCGCCTTGCGACGTTCGGGCCGGTTGACACTGCGCCGGGATGGTGGGGCGCACCCGTAGCGAGCACGAGCGCGGGTGGGCCAGTGGTGGCGCTCGTCGCTCATCCCGAGCCCGAGACCATCGCGTACTTGGCGCAGCAGGCTCTCCCCGGGGTGCTGGCTGTGGTGTTCGTCGTGGAATCGTCGTCAAGTTTTGGCTACTTCGCTCACGCGAGGGGCCCGGCGCGGCAGTCTGCCAGCGACGAGCTGCGCGACGCCGGCTGGAAGGTGATCTCGGTGCACTCGTTCGATGGCATCAGTGACGCGTGGGAGCTATTCGTAGCCGAGTCGCAGGCACACCGTGACGACAACTGACGCGAGTCGAGCGCGCAGCGTGCGCGCTCACGAGCAACGAGTGCGGGTGTGGTCGCTCAGCGGCACCCTTGCTCTCGCCCTGGGCGTCGGGGCGAGCAGCCTCGGCGAAGTGCTTACTGAAGGCGCCTGGTGGTTTCCGTACCTCGCGGTAGTTCTCGTCGTTCTCTCTGCCGCCGCGGTCGCGCACACGCTCATCTCCCGAGCCTGGATCGGCTCCCTCATCGGTGCCGTCGCGGGTGGGTTGGCGCTCACTGTTCTCTTCGCCGCCAACACCGCGTTCTGGGGAATCGTACCCCTCGTCGGAACAGCGGAACGTTTCGCGCGACTGGTGACCGAGGGCCAAGACTCAATGGAGGGTCAGCGATTCCCCGCGGATGCCGACGCCGGCATTGTGTTCCTGATCTGCGTCGGTGCCGTCGCTCTTTCCGTCGCGATGGATGTCATCGCATTCGTGCTGCGTAAGCCCGCTTTCACGGCGATCCCGCTCCTCGTCCTGCTGGCGGTTCCAGCGTTTGTGCGAAGCGAATTGCACGATGCGCTTGGTTTCGCGGTTACGGCGCTGGCCTATGTCGGCATCCTTCTCGTCGCGGGCGAACATACGACGGTTCGCTCCGCGTGGCCGGCGGTGGCGGTGGCTCTCGCGGTGGCGCTTGTTGTACCTGTGCTGCTCCCGAGCGTCACACCGGCAGAGCCCGCGACGAGCGCACCGGGAATCATCGGCACGGGGGTGAACCCCATCCTGAGCCTCAGCGACGACTTACGCCGCGATTCACCGCTCCCAGCACTGACCTACTGGTCTGACACGGGAGAGGAATACCTGCGGGTGGCCGCGCTCGATGAGTTCAGTGACGAGACCTGGAGTCCTTCCGAGAACGAGATTGACGACGCCAACACCGTCGACGAGTTCGGGGCTGCGCCGGGTCTCTCGGCCGAGATCCCTCGCATCCCCAAAGCCGTGCAGATTCAGATTCAACAGCTTCGCGGAAAGCTGCTGCCGGTGCCGTATGCCGCGACGAGCATTGCGGATGCGGGGCGCGGGTGGACGTGGGACGCGGAGGCTCTTACTGTCGCATCGTCATCCGCGAACTCGAAAAATCAAAGCTACGAGGTGTCGTTCATCACTCCCGCTCCCACGATCGAACAGCTTGAGGCCGCACCGGTCGAACTGCAGAGCGGTTTTGAGAAGTACTTGGCGCTGCCCGAAAGTTTGCCGGCCGTGGTGAGTGAAACCGCTCAGCAGGTGGCCGGAAGCGAAGCAACACGGTTCGATCAGGCCCTGGCGCTGCAGTCGTTCTTTCGCAACGGGGACTTCGTGTACTCGGAGGAGGCCCCCGTCGCCGAGAACTACGACGGTTCGGGGGCAGAAGTGCTCGGCGAATTCTTGGCTGCTCAGAGTGGCTATTGCGTGCACTTTGCTTCGGCGATGGCGGCGATGGCCCGCAGCCTCGACATTCCCGCTCGCGTCGTTGTCGGCTTCACTCCGGGGCAGCGACAAGTGGACTCCGAAACCGATGAAGTCAGCTTTTCGGTCACCACCGACAACCTGCATTCGTGGCCCGAGCTCTACTTTCCGACTGTCGGATGGATTCGTTTCGAACCCACTGTTTCGGTAGGGAGCACGCCTCGGTTTGCGCAGAGCGTGAACGATGACCCCAGTACTCCCGATATCGATGAGTCGAAGCCCGAACCCACCGCGACGCCGACGTCGAGCGCCACCCCGGGAGCGCGCCCCGATGTGCCGCGTGACGAGATCGCCGACGTGCCGGTTTCGGGGCAGAGCCAGCTCTCGCCCTGGTGGTGGTTGCTGCTCGTCATCCCGCTGCTGCTAGCCGTTCCTGCGCTCGTCCGCGTCAGTCGCCGAGCGCTGCGGCTGCGGGCTGTCGCTCGCGGCGACGTTGCGCAGGCTTGGCGTGAAATTTGCGATAGCGCCGCCGATCTCGGAATCGTCGTCACCACGACGGCGACTCCGCGCCAACAACACGACCAGATAGCGACGCAGCTCGGCATGGCGACTGTCGCTGCGAGAGCTGGGGCGGTGTCTGGATCCTCCACAAGCTCGGCCCCATCGACAGCGCCCTCGGTTGAATCGCCGCGACCAGCGTCGTCGGCGCTCGCGGAGGTGCTTGCTGCCGTGGAAGCCTCGGCGTTCAGCCCGCGCCAGCGAGCGGTGCGACGAGAAGCAGTGTCGAGTGTGATCGTCGCGCTACGGTCATCCGTGGGGTCGAAGGCCCGGATCGTCGCGGTACTCGCCCCGCGCACGGCATTCGACCGCAACCCAGCCGCGGTCGAGAAGTAGCCCGACGCGGTTACGCCGGGCTGAAGCCGATCACGGGCTTACCCGTGATCGGATTGCGCAAGATGGATGCCGTCACGCCGTAGACGTCAGCAATCAGCTGTTCGGTCAGTACGGTTTCGGTCGCGCCCGCCGCCACGACGCGACCGTGGGAGATCACGATCACGTGGTCGCAATAGCTCGCCGCGAGGGAGAGATCGTGCAGGGCCGCCAGAACGGTTACGCCAGTGTTGCGCAGGCTCGAGAGTAGTTCGAGCACCGCGAGCTGAGCGGCGATGTCGAGGTGGTTGGTGGGTTCGTCGAGGGTGAGCAGCTGCGGCTGCTGGGCGAGTGCCCGGGCCAGCATCACGCGCTGCTTTTCGCCACCGGAGAGGCTCTGAAACTCGCGCTCGCGGAACGCGGTCATTTCTACAGTCTCGAGGCTCGCCGCAATGATGGCGGCGGATTCGGGGGAGTCGGCCTCCCACAGTGATTGGTGCGGAAGGCGACCGAGCGCCACAACCATTCCCACAGTGAGGGACGTGTCGGTGGTGGCGTCTTGCTCCACGAACGCGGCGAGGCGGGCGCGGTGGCGGCGCGGCATCCCGAGCAGATCATGGCCGCCGAAGGTGACGCTGCCCGATGCTGGAGCGTGCACCCCGGTGAGAGCGCGCAGTAACGTCGACTTTCCCGCACCGTTGGGGCCCACGAGCGCGCTGAGCGAGCCGCGCGCGACCGTGCAGTCGACGTTATCGATGAGCAGGGTGCCGTCGGTGGTGACGCTGATGCGTTCCGCGACGAGGCCGCTCTCGGTGCCGCTCGTGGCGCCACCCGTGGTGCCGTGCTCGCTACCGCTCGTCTCGTTCATGTGGAACTCTTTCGCCGGGTGAGCAGGAACGCAAAGATGGGCGCTCCGATCATCGCGGTGACGATGCCCACGGGAATCTCGCGAGGATCAAAGAGGGTGCGGGCAAGAGTGTCAGCCCACACGAGAAAGACAGCACCGAGGAGGGCGCTGAGGGGGAGCAGGGCGCGATGGCCTGGTCCCACGAGCAGCCGCACGGCATGCGGCAATATCAGCCCCACAAAGCCAATCGAGCCGCTCACCGACACCATGGCCCCCGTGACGAGAGCGGATGCCGCCAGCAGTCCCCAGCGGGTGGCGCTGACGTTCACGCCAAGCGACGCTGCCTGCACGTCGCCAAAGGCAAAGGAGTCGAGAAGTCGTCCCGTGAGCATCACGGGGATCCCGATCACGATGATGGCAACCATGGTGATGCCGACGGCGGGCCAGCGTGCTCCGCTGAGCGAGCCCAGCAGCCACGAGAGCACTTCGCGGTAAGAGTCGCCGGTGACGCTCCAGAAGATGACAAAGCTCGTGATGGCCGAGGCGAGTGCCGAGACGGCGATACCTGCCAAGACGGTGCGCGAGGGCGTGATCGCTCCCAGCGACCCCGCGAGCAGCAACGTCAGGGTGAGAGCGAGCAACGCTCCGACGAAGGCGGCGAGAGGAAGCAACACAGCAGCGCCTAAGAGCAACACTGACACGGCGCCGAGCGCGGCTCCTGACGACAACCCCAACAGATAGGGGTCAGCGAGCGGGTTGCGCGTAATCGCCTGCATCACGGCTCCGCTCAACGCGAGCCCCGCGCCCACCGCCGCGGCGGTCAGCACGCGTGGCAAGCGCAGCTGCCACACAATGCCGTCGCGAAGCTCGCTCAGCGGGCTCACCCCAATACCGAGGTGACTACCAATCGACCGCCACACTTCATCGAAGCGGATGTCGGCAGGCCCGATCGTCACCGCCACCGTGATCGACACCAGTAGTGCGATCACGAGGGCGGCGCCGAAAGTTAGCGGGGAAACCTTAGCCATCAAGCTCCGCAATCTGGGCCGACAAGCTCTCGGCGGCTTCGACGCTGCGCACGCCAGCCTCGCTCGCCGCGAACGGCACTACGAGGTAACGGCCAGCTTTCACAGCACTGAGGTTAGCGGTTGCGGGGTTGGCCTCGAGAACTTCAATCTTCTTGTCGGCGGAGTTCCACGCGGCATCCACGAGCACGATGAAGTCGGGGTCGGCGTCAACGACGGCTTCCCAGTTGAAGGGCGCCCACGTCGAGTCGATGTCGCCGGCGATGTTGGTGAGGCCCACGGTGTCGAGTAGTAGTTGCGGAGCTCCGATGCCAGCGCCGACATACGGTGTGTCAGAACCTGAGGAGAACCACAGCGCGGTGCGGGAGTCGCCGTTGGCCTCGATGGCGTCCAACTGCGCACGCTGCTCTGCGACGATTTCAGAGGCATCCACCCGGAAGATCGACGCCACAGTTTCGATGTCTCCGAAGACATCATCGAAGCTGAGCTGAGCGGGCTGTTCTGCACTCTGGCAGGCCGAGGGGGCGACGAAGGTGTTAATGCCTAGAGCGGTGAGGTCAGCGCGCTCGCCGGCTCCGTCTGCGCTGAATGTCGACTCCCACCCCGCGAAGACAAGGTCAGGCTCAAGGTCAAGCACTGCTTCTTCGCTGGGCACTTTCTCAGCGATCGAGGTCAGATCAGCGGCCTCGGATGCCCACTGCTCGGGAACGGGGCCGTCCTGAAAAGCGGTTCCGATGATGCGGTCGCCCAAACCGAGTGCCAGCAGCATTTCGGTGGTCGATGACTTGATCGTGATGACGCGCTCGGGGGCGGAGTCAAAGCTCACGTCGAAACCGCAATTGCTGAGGTCAACGCTCTGCGCGGCGGCGTCGGGGGAGGCGGTGGTCTCCGGCGTCGCGGTGGCACAGCCGCTGAGGGCGAGAGCCGACACCGCGAGAAGAGCGGCACCACGAACGACGGTGTGACGGCGGCTCGTGCGGTGAGCGCTGGGGCGGGCAGCAAAAAGAGAGCGGGTAAGAACAGACATGAGGCCTTTCGAGAAACGGCGAAGTGGGCGCGGAGATGCGCCACGAAAACGGAAAAGTGTTTCAAGAAGACCGGAAGCCCAATCCTGGGCAAACCAACCACGCCATACCAAGCGCACGGGTCTGTTGTACCAGTCTAGAGAGGGGCGGATGCTCGTGCCTACACCGACCCGCACCGCCGTCGCCGCTCATCCGTGGGTCGTAAGCCTGAACGATCACTGACCGGGGGCGACAGCGAGGCCGTTGCGGGGGTAGAATTGACGATCGTGTCTAGAATCAACGAGAGTCCGTATGCCGTGTTGGTGCGCGATCTCATGCACCGTCCCGGTGAGATGAGAGAGCACTCGCTCCAGATCGTCGTACCCGAAACCTTCGGTACCACCGTTGTTGAGGTTCCCAAGGGCGCGAAACTGTCCATTAAGGGCCGTTATGAATCACTTCATGATGGCGTTCTCGTGGATGCCGTTGTCTCGGGAAAAGCTCAAGCAGAGTGCGTTCGTTGCCTGATTGACGTGACGCTGCCTGTTCGAGTCGAGTTTCAAGAACTTTTCGCGTATTCTGAGGACGAAGCTTTCGACTACACGGTGATCGACGAGTATGTCGATCTAGAACCTGTAGTGCGGGATTCGGTAGTGTTGTCACTTCCGTTCCAACCGGTCTGTCAAAAAGATTGTCTTGGCCTGTGCCCTGAGTGTGGGGTTCGGTTGCTCGATAATCCAGGACACGAACACGAAGCGCCCATCGATGCCCGCTGGGCAGCGTTGGCCGGCCTCCAAGATTTCACGCAAGACTCGCACGACCACGACTTGAACGACACGAACGATTTCCCTGAGACCCAAGAAGAAAAGAGTTAGTCATGGCAGTACCGAAGCGCAAAATGTCGCGGGCCAGCACCCGCATGCGCCGCGCCCAGTGGAAGGCAACCCCTACCGCTCTCGTTAAGACCATCGAAAACGGCAAGACCGTTTACAGCCTCCCGCACCGCGCCAAGGTAGTCGAAGACTCCGCCGGCACCCCCCTGTACATGGAGTACAAGGGCCGCAAGGTCGCTGACGTTTAACTAGTCCCCACATACTCGAGTCGAAATGGCGATAACGGGCTCCAGCTCACCTGCTGAGCTCTCCGCTGTGCTCGGGGTCAGTATTGATCCCGAGTTGCTCACGCTTGCGTTGACACACCGTTCTTTCGCGTACGAAAACGGCGGAATCGCGCATAACGAGCGGCTCGAATTTCTTGGTGACTCAATTCTTGGCCAGGCAGTAACGGTCAAGCTGTATCGCGATAACCCGGAGCTTGACGAGGGAGACCTTGCCAAGCGTCGGGCTAGTCTCGTTTCCTCCGTAGCTCTTGCTGAAATTGCGCGCCTGATCGGTCTTGGCGCGTTCATTCGCTTGGGCAAGGGAGAAGAGCAAACGGGCGGCCGTGAAAAGCCGTCCATTTTGGCTGACACCGTTGAGGCGATCATCGGTGCTGCCTATATCGACCTCGGCGGGGACCAAGCCACAGCGCTCGTCCTCCGCCTCGTCGCACCGCTGCTCGCCGACCCCGAGCGGTTCGGTGCAGCGATGGATCCTAAGACGAGCCTTCAAGAGCTCGCCGCCCAGCTCGGGCGTGGGGCTCCGGAATACCGCATTCAAGACAGCGGCCCCGATCATTCAAAGCGCTTTCATGCGGAAGTGTGCCTCGAGGACGAAGTAATCGCGTCGGGCATCGGCTCCAGTAAAAAGCACGCCGAGATGGGTGCCGCGCTCGAAGCCTGGACCATCCTCCAAGCCGCAGTGAAGTAACCGGCGTGCCCGAACTTCCCGAAGTCGAAGTGGTGCGCGCGGGGCTTGAACCGGCCGTCACCGGCGCGACGGCGGCATCCGTCACCATCTTCGACGAGCGCTCGCTGCGTCGCCATGAGGGGCCGAGCGAAGACTTTATCGACCGACTGACTGGCCGCACCTTCTTGACGCCTCAGCGTCGGGGCAAGTTCATGTGGCTTCCTCTCGCCGACAGCGACGCGGCTGACAGTGCTGCGGCGCACGGTGAGGCGCTCGTCACGCATCTCGGCATGAGTGGGCAGGTGCTTCTGCGCGATCGGAGCACGGATGACCGGCTCACGCGCATCCGGATCGAACTCGATCATCCTGACCACGGCGCTTTGCGACTCAACTTTGTCGACCAGCGCATTTTCGGCTCGATGGCGATCGACAGCATGCTGCCCACCGGCGATCAGCCCGCGTTCGCGGTGCCAAGCCAAGTGGCGCACATCGCGCGTGACCCCCTCGACCCGTTCTTTGACGACGCGAAGTTCTTGCGGTCGTTGAAGGCGAAGCGCACGACGGTGAAGCGGGCGCTGCTCGACCAGACCCTGATCAGCGGAATCGGCAATATCTATGTCGACGAAGCGCTCTGGGCGGCGCGCGTGCACTACAACCAGCCCACCGAAACGCTCAGTCGAGCTAAAGCCGTTCAGTTGCTTGCCGAAGTGCGGGCGGTGTTCACCAAGGCCCTTGCCGAGGGCGGCACGAGCTTCGACACCCAGTACCTCAACGTGAACGGTGAGTCAGGCTACTTCGCCCACTCGCTCAATGTCTACGGCCAGCAGGGGCGGGCGTGCCCGCGCTGCGGTCGCGAAGTCGTGCGCGAGAGCTTCATGAACCGCGGCTCGCACCTCTGCAAGTTCTGCCAGCGCGTTCGGTGAGGGTAGTTCGCGGAGCTCTACAGTTGAACTATGGAATCCGGTGCCGTGAACTCGACAACTACGCTCGC
Organism: Salinibacterium sp. UTAS2018; assembly: GCF_004118935.1. Classification (NCBI taxonomy): domain Bacteria; kingdom Bacillati; phylum Actinomycetota; class Actinomycetes; order Micrococcales; family Microbacteriaceae; genus Salinibacterium; species Salinibacterium sp. UTAS2018. Next base: position 1,045,391 of record NZ_CP035375.1, on the reverse strand, counting down.
TGAGATCAGGGCTCAGATTGACACGCTTGATCGTCAGATCGTGTCATTAATTGCGGAACGCCAGAAGCGTGTGATCGCTGCCGGCTCGTTGAAATCAGATGAACAGGCGGTCCGTGCTCCACAGCGCGTCGAGCAGGTCATCACGAAGGTGCGCGCCTTAGCCGATGAAGCGGGGGCGTCGCCCGATGTCGTCGAGAAGACCTATCGCGCACTCATCGCTTCGTTTATTGCGCTGGAGCTTGAGCACCATCGAGGCTGACGGCTAGCGCAACTCTTTCTTCCAGGCGCCCTCGTATCCGATAGGCACGAAGCCCACGGCCTCGTTGACCGAGAGCATGTGACGGTTTTCCTCAGCGTTGTAGGTGATGACCGACGGATGCCCGGGCGCGACTCGTTCGAGGTGCGCGAGGTTCAACACCTTGAGCAGGTTGCCAAGGCGGTGGCCGCGATGTTCGCTGAGAACGATCGTGTTGTCTTGGAGCACCGCACGCTCGGCTTGCACAGGCACGGTGAGCGCGGTGTACGCCACCAAGTCTCCCGACGCGACGTGCTCGATCGCCGCGTAGACGGTCGTCACCCCGCTCGCCAATTCCCGTTCGTCGTGATCGACTACTCGTGCTGCAGTCCACACGTCTTCGGGAGGCTCAAGCCCCGCGCTGGGTTCGTCCGTACTCATCCGCGTGTAGAGAAGCGCGAGGTCGTCTCGCCACTGCTTCGGGCACAGCCCCACCCACTCGTGCACGGCATAGTCGCGACTGCAGCGCTTGATGGCGTCGTCGACAAGGGAGTGCAGGCCGGCGATAGGGAGGGGGAGCCGGCTCACCCGTTCGACCTGCTCGAAGCTGTACTGCTGCGCGAGGAGAAACTGCGTTCCGGCGCCGTCGCGGGGCACCGCGCCAAAGCCCGTGGGGGAGTCGAGGCGCGCGCCCTCGCTGGGCAGGCTCGAGACATACACGTGGACTTTGCGTTTGCCGGCATCCCGAGCAACGGTCTCGAGCTCAGCGAGAAGCCGGGCCCCAATGCAGCGACGCCGATAATCCGGATGCACGTACGCTTCGATCCACGCGGTATCGGCATCTTCGCCGACGGTGGTGCTGTAGTCGCCGCGGCCCACGATGCGTTCCTGATCGCGGGCGACGAGCATCCGCCGCTCCTCGAATGCGCTCGGTTGCTGGCTCACCAGCGAGACAGCCGGGTCGAAGGCCAGTTCGGGGTAGTGCAGCAGCACTTCGTCGGTCTCATTCCGCAGCACGGTCGCCGCGGTGAAGTCATCCGACCCCTCGGCAGAGAGCGCGAGAGGAATCTCGAGGGTCGTGATCTCAATCTCTGACATGAGCGCACCAATCTGCGGGGGTAAGCGCTACGGAGGTAGCCGACCAGACTACGCCGCGAGCTCACAGCACGCTAGAGGCTCAGGGGACTCGTTCTGCGCGGCAGAACCGCGGAACCCCGCGCATCCGGTACCGTATAGCAAGGTTCTGGCCAGCAACGTGGTCGGAGAAATGACCAAGGCTGAGACCAGCAACGACCGGGCGGTGACGTGTACCTCAAGAGTTTGACCCTCAAAGGGTTCAAGTCGTTCGCGCAGCCCACCACTTTTGCGTTCGAACAGGGTGTGACGTGTGTCGTCGGCCCCAATGGTTCGGGCAAGTCGAATGTGGTGGATGCTCTGGCCTGGGTCATGGGCGAGCAGGGTGCCAAAACGTTGCGCGGCGGCAAGATGGAAGACGTCATCTTTGCCGGAACCGCTACGAAGGGTCCGCTGGGTCGCGCCGAGGTCATTCTCACGATCGATAACGCGGATGGCGCGCTGCCGATCGAATACAGCGAAGTCACCATCAGCCGCACCCTGTTCCGCAACGGCGGCAGCGAATACGCGATCAACGGCACCTCGTGCCGCCTGCTGGACGTTCAAGAGCTCCTCAGCGACTCCGGCCTCGGCCGCGAAATGCACGTCATCGTTGGCCAGGGTCAACTCGATGCGGTGTTGCACGCCAGCCCCGAAGACCGTCGCGGCTTCATCGAAGAAGCGGCCGGCATCCTCAAGCACCGTCGTCGCAAAGAGAAGACGCTGCGCAAGCTCGACGCGATGCAGGCAAACCTCACCCGCCTCTCTGACCTGGCGGGGGAGATTCGTCGGCAGCTCAAGCCGCTTGGCCAGCAGGCCGAGATTGCCAAAGAGGCGGCCTCAATTGCCTCGATCGTTCGGGATGCCCGCGCCCGCCTCCTCGCCGACGAGGTCGTCGAACTGCGCTCGAGTATCAACGATTTCAGCCGTAGCGAAAGCGAACGCAAGACGCAGCGCATCGTGCTGCAGGAGCAACTCGACCAGAACAAATTGCGCGAAGCCCGTCTTGAGCAGGCGCAGGTCGGCGACGATGTCGACGAAGCCCGCAGCATCGTATTTGGCCTCCAATCGGTGCAAGAACGCCTGCGCAGCCTCTACAACTTGGCTAACCAACGCCTTTCGTTGCTCGGTCAGCAGAGCGATGCGCCCGTCTCGAACAACAGCGTCAGCCAGACTCTCGTCGATGAAGTGAAGGCCGGTGCCGACGAACTCGCGACCGGTGTTGCGGATGCCGAAAAGGCAGTCGCTGCAGCCGCTGCGGCAACGGCCACGGCGAAGGCCGCGCTCGACTCGCTCGATGAGGAAATCGCCGCGCAGAGTGCGCTTGTTTCCCGTCACGAGCTGGAGAGCGCCGGGCTCACCGCTCGCGTCGAAGTTGCCACCTCCACTCTCACAGCAGCGCAGGGTGAGCTCGTTCGTCAGCAGCAGGCGCTCGCCGAAGCTCACGCGCGTCGCGAAGCAGCGCAGGCCGAGTTTGAAGCGCTCGAAGCCGAGGCGAGCAACTCGACAATTGAAAGCGATGGTTCGCTCGATACCGCCTACGAAGCCGCCGAAGCCAAAGTTGCTAGCGTTCAAGCGGAGATAGAGACCCTGCGCGACGCCGTCCACGTCTCCGAACGTGAGCGCGATGCTCTCGCCGCCCGCAACTCGGCGCTATCACTCGCTGTCGATCAGAAAGACGGCTCGAGCGCCCTCGTCGCCGCCAAGCTCTCGGGCATCCGCGGTCTCGTAGCGGAGCACGTCAAGATCACTCCCGGCTACGAAGCGGCGATCGCTGCCGCTCTCGGCTCGCTCGCGGATGCTGTGCTCGCCGATGACCGCGATTCAGCCATCGATGCGCTGGCCGAGTCTGCTGCGCGCGATTTCGGTCGCGTCGAAGTGGTTGTGGCCAACGCCGCGAAGCAGACCGTTGCGCTCGGAACGGCGGCCGGCACCGTGCCCGCCACCGACGTGGTCACTGCCCCCGACGGTGTTCACGGCCTGCTCACCCATGTGCTCATCGCCGACGATCTCGAGGCTGCTCGCGCCGCTTACGGTTCGCTCGCCAACGCCGCTGACCTCACGTTCGTGACGCGCGACGGCGACGTGCTCACCCAGTTCGTGCTGCGCGGTGGTTCGGGCGCCAAGCGTTCGCGCCTCGAACTCGTTGCCGAGCGGGATGCCGCCGCCGACAAACTCGGAGTCGTCACCACTCAGATCGAACGCACGAGTTTCGAGCTCGACGAGAAGCGTCGCGAACTAACCTCAGCCAAGGCCGATGCCGAAGCCGCCCTCGTGGCTCTGCGCGAATATGACGCCCAACTTGCCGCGCAATCGGAGTTACTCGGCCGCCACCGCATCCAGGCCGAAGCAGCCCAAGCCGAGTGCGACCGTCTGGCCCGTGCCGTCGACGTTGCCGAAGAAGCCGTCGCCGAGACCACCACCGAAGTCGCGCGCGCCCAGACTGCCGCCGACAAGTACCAAGCAGCACCGCGGCCGATGCTCGATGTCTCCGAACGCGAGCCGATGCTGGCCGAAGTGGATGCCGCCCGGGCTCACGAAGTCGAACTGCGCATCCAGATGGAGACCATCCGCGAGCGGGTGCGCGCCGAGCGTGCACGCGCCGAACAACTCGCCGCCCAGCTTGTGCGCGAGCGCGAAGCAGCGCAAGAGCAAGCTCGACTGGCCGTGATTCGTCAACGACAGATGGCATCCGCCACAAAGGTCGTTGAGATGCTGCCGGCGGTGCTCGACTCCGTTGATCGATCGCTGTCCGAAGCGCGCGTCTCGCTCGCCTCGAAGGAAGCCGAACGCTCGGCCCAGAACCAAGAACTTTCCGCGCTGCGCCGCGAAGAATCAGCGCTGCGTGAACGGCTTTCGGCCGTCAGCGACAGCGTTCACGGCCTCGAGATGCAGATCTACGAAAAGAAGCTGCACCTCTCAAGCCTCCTCGAGCGTTCGGGCGAAGAACTTGGCCTCGTCGAAGATGTACTCGTGGCGGAATATGGCCCCGAGGTGCTCGTTCCTGACGACCGCGTGAGCGACCACGACGAGAACGGAAACCACGCGGAACCTTCGGCCGAACCGAGCCGCGACGCCGACGAAAGCGCCTCCGACTCAGGCGCCGACAGGAATGCCGAACCCGCGGCATCCGGTCGCCCCTTCGTCCGCGCCGAGCAACAGGTTCGCCTGCAGAAGGCCGAGCGTAAACTCGCGCGTCTCGGACGCGTGAACCCGCTCGCCCTCGAAGAGTTCGATGCGCTCGAGCAACGTCACAAGTTCTTGACCGAGCAACTCACCGACCTCACGAACACCCGCAAGGACCTGCTGACGATTATCGAAGAACTCGATGGCAAGATGCAGACGATCTTTGCTAGTGCCTTCGAGGACACCAAGAACGCGTTCAACGAGGTTTTCCCCGTGCTGTTCCCGGGCGGCACCGGCAGCATCTTCTTGACTAACCCGGATGACCTGCTCACGACCGGCATCGACGTCACGGTGAAGCCCGCCGGCAAGAAGATCGAACGGCTGTCACTGCTGAGCGGTGGTGAGCGATCACTCGCCGCCGTCGCGCTGCTGATCGCCATCTTCAAGGCACGCCCGAGCCCGTTCTACATCATGGATGAGGTCGAGGCCGCGCTCGACGATGCCAACCTCGGTCGCCTGCTCGCGATCTTCGAAGACCTGCGCCAAACGAGTCAACTCATCGTCATCACACACCAAAAGCGCACCATGGAAATTGCGGATGCTCTCTACGGCGTCAGCATGCGCGCCGACGGCATCAGCGCCGTGGTGGGCCAGCGCGTCGCCAAAGAGTCCGCCGCGGCCGACGCGAGTTAGTCGATGCGCTTGAGCGGTTCGCCGTTGACGGTGTGTACGCACCAGCCGCTGTGCAGCTTTTCCACGGTCGAGACCGAGCCGTTGATGATCTGGTCGAAGTCTCGGCCTGCCAGTTCCGAGAGTGTGTAGCGAATGATCGTGCCGTGGCACACGATGATGACCTTTTTGTTGGGGTAGTCGTGCGTGACCTTGTTGAGAGCTTCGATTCCGCGCTCCACGACATTATGGAGGGATTCGAGTCCGGGATACACCGGATTGTTGGGCCAGCGTGCGTCGATCTCCACCTTGGTGAGGCCTTCGCCTTCGCCATAGTTGCGTTCGATGAGGAGGTCGTAACTGCGGCCGAGCTCCAGACCGAGGCCATCCGCGATGATCTGGGCTGTTTCACGGGCGCGCTGCAGAGGCGAACTGACGATGACGTCCCAGTCAGTGCCGCGCAGTACTTCCACCGCTTCCCGCGCCTGCTGGCGACCAATGTCGTTGAGGGGGATGTCGCTAGAGCCTTGCATGCGGCCTTCAGCGTTCCAGTTAGTTTGGCCGTGACGAATCAGTGAGAGCATTCAAAAACCCTAGCGCGGTTAGGGAAGCAGCATGCACCTGCCTTAACCTGTAGTCATGGCAGCATCCTGGTCGCTTTCGGGCGCACTCAAATCTATGTTCGCGCGCGACACGATCGACGCCGAAACGTGGAACGATCTCGAAGACGCAATGATCTCGGCCGACTTTGGCCCCGACATCACCGAGTCCGTCATCGATGAGTTGCGCGCCAGCGTGGCGAAGTATCGCACCGACGACCCCGCCGACTTGAAACGGATGCTGCGCGAAACTCTCGAGGAACGTCTCGCCCGCCTCGACCCGACGCTCACTCTCAGCGCCCGCCCCGCGGTCGTGCTGGTCGTCGGTGTCAATGGCGTCGGAAAGACCACCACGATCGGCAAGTTCACGAAGTTTCTCGTCGGCCACGGCCGCTCGGTAGTCGTGGGTGCAGCAGACACGTTCCGCGCCGCTGCTGTTGAGCAGCTGGCGACGTGGGCTGAGCGCGGGGGAGCATCGATCGTGCGTCCTCAGCAGCAGGGCCAGGATCCGGCATCCGTCGCATTCCAGACCGTGGAGCGCGCTCAGCGCGAAGGCATCGACATCGCCATCATCGATACTGCAGGTCGCTTGCAGACCAAAAGCGGCCTGATGGATGAACTAGGAAAGATCCGTCGCGTTGTCGAAAAGCAGACCGAGATTGCCGAGGTGCTGCTCGTTCTCGATGCCACTACCGGCCAGAACGGTGTCGCTCAGGCAGAAGCGTTCATCAAGCACGCTGGGGTAACCGGGCTTGTCATCACCAAGCTCGATGGCTCAGCGAAGGGCGGTTTTGTGCTCGCGGTTCAGGAGCGCACGGGCATCCCGATCAAGCTCGTCGGCCAGGGCGAGGGCATCAACGATCTCACCGGTTTCACCCCGCACGTGTACGTGCAGGGTCTGGTCGGCTAACAACAGCAATGCCGCGCTGGTCGCTGACGGGCCAGAAGCCAGCGGACTAGTTGTTGGCGGCCTTGTGCGCGGCAGACAGCTCGAGGTAGTGCGCCGCGTTCTCGCGAACGCCGGCTCTTTCTTCATCGCTGAGTTCGCGACGAACCTTGGCGGGCACTCCGGCCACGAGCGAGCCGGGCGGAATGATGGTGCCTTCGAGCACGACGGCGCCCGCAGCAACGAGGGATCCGGTTCCGATCACAGCACCATTGAGCACGGTCGCGCTCATGCCGATGAGGCAGTCGTCTTCGACGGTGCAGCCGTGCAGCACAGCGCCGTGTCCGACACTCACTCCTGAACCAACGGTTGTGGGGATGCCCTCATCGCAGTGCACCGAGACGTTGTCTTGCAGATTCGACCCCTCACCGATGGTGATCGCGTCGGTGTCACCGCGCAGCACTGCGCCATAGAAGATGCCGACGCCTTCGGCGAGCGTGACTCGACCGATGAGAGTGGCGTTGGGCGCCACGAAAGCGCTGGCGGCAATCTGGGGCGTGTGTCCGGCGAGAGTCACGATAAGAGCAGTCATGCCTCTAAGTTAGCGCGAGAGCTGCCGCAGCGAGACGCAACTGTCGAGAGGAGCCGTTAGTGCGAGAAGCGCGAGGCGATCTCGACCATGACGCTTTCGTTGCCGGCGTAGATGCCGTCGGCGCGGGGCCAGTGCCCGATCACGTCGGTGAAGCCGAGCGCGTCGGCGCGACCGACGGCGTCTTCCCACGTGTCGACGCTTTCTACACTGAACTGGGGTGCGCCATCCAGATTGAGATAACGATCGAGGCTGTCGGATGCTCGGCCCGCCTTTTCGAGGGCCTCATCCATCCGCGCGGAGGTGTCGGCGACAACCTGCCACCACTCGTCGAGTGTGTCGGCGGTACGGCCGAGAGTGAGCCAGCCGTCGGCCAGTTCGGCGGTGAGGCGTAGACCGCGAGGGCCTTCGGCGGCGACCACGAACGGCATGCGCGGTCGCTGGGCGGGGGCACCGACCATCCGAGCATTGACGGCCGTGAACCAGTCACCGCTAAAGCTGATGCCGCCACTACCGGGGTCTTCGAAGCGCAGCAGCTCGTCGAGCCCGCGCACGAACTCCTCAAAGCGAGCATGGCGCTCGCGAGGCGTGAGCTCGTTCTGGCCGAGCACGGTAGCGTCAAAACCGGTGCCGCCCGAACCGACGCCGAGCAGAAAACGGCCAGCGCTCACGTCGTCGAGCGTCGCGAGTTCTTTGGCAAAGGGAACCGGATGCCGGTAGTTGGGCGAGGCCACAAAGGTGCCGAGCCCGATGCGGTTCGTGACGCTCGCGGCTGCCGTGAGAGTGGGGAGGGTGGCGTACCACTGCTCATCGGCGAGGGAACGCCACGACAGGTGGTCGTAAATCCACGCGTGATCGAAGCCCATTTCTTCGGCTTGAATCCAGCGATGTTGGGCTTCAGCCCACGGCTGTTGGGGCAGTATGACGATTCCGTGTCTCACGTTCTCAGCCTACTCCGAGCCCCTGTCGGCGTTGTGGAGTCGCTTCGCGGTGAGGGCTGCGCGTGACCCCCACAGCGAAATGGCGTGGGCCCGTGCATTGACTGCACAGCCCCACGCCAGGTGTTCCGTCGTTAGTTTCTACTTTGCGACGAACGTGACCGCGTCGCCGAAGAAGAGGTCTGTCTTGAAAGAGACCAGATCGAGTTCTGTGTCGGCGGGAACATCGATGTATGCGGTGAAGTTGGCTTCAAGTCCAGGGTTGATCTCTTCGTAGACGTACCACTCGTTGCTTTCGGTACCGTAAACAACAGCCGCTTCATATTCGGCATCTCCAATGAAGCCGGCTACGGAGCTTTCCGAGATAGAGATTGCTTCGTTGGTGCCGTTGGTCATCGACATGCTGACGGCCACGAGCGTTCCGCGAACTTCCGAAATGAGGTAGTCATCGGGAGGAGTTGCGTCGAGTGTGACGCTCAGAAGCGTGATTTCTGCACCGTCGTCAGTCGTCACCGTGTCACCCACGCCAGCAATCGCATCCGTTTCAGCGGGAGCTTCATCGGTGTCTTCGTCCGACGTGCTCGGTGCGGAGATTGAGGGAGCATCATCGATGCTTTCGCTGACTGCGGTGGCAACAACGGCGATTCCGACGAAGATCGAGATGATCCAGAAGAGGAAGCTAACGATCAGTGCGACGAGAGCCATTCCCTTGCCCTGGCCCTTGCGGGTCAGCGCGACGATCGACACGATAAACGCACCGAGAAGGATGACCCACGAAAAACCGTTGGTCGCCGGGATTACGGCGAGAAGCGCGCCGAAAACGGCAAGACCGAGTGCAACCAATCCCAAAGTGTTGCGCGCCTTCTTGGCGGCGGGTGCGGCAGGCGCAGTAGGCGCGGCAGGTGTCTCTGGTGTCGTTTCGGGATTTGTTTCGGGCGTAGTCATGCGGTGCAGCCTCCGAGGATTTGCTGTGAGTTGGTTGTCCACAATTGTGGGAAAAATCGTGCGGGGTATCAGTACCCATTGGCAACGACATTGTGAGTATGGCTCCAAAAATGGATGCCATGCAAGCACAGAGCACCCCCCACTTCGGGCCGATGTCAACCCCTGCGCGCTGTGACCTTGCCGCAAATAAACTAGGTAACGGCTGAAAACGCCGACAGGCGACCAGGTTCCACCTTTACCGCCGGGGTTCATGGATCGCTCCTCGCCGGATAAACTGGTGGCATCATGGCCACTTTTGGAAATCTCACCGACCGCCTCGCGGATACCTTTAAGAACCTGCGCGGCAAGGGCAAGCTCAGCGAAGCGGATGTCGATGGCACCGTTCGTGAGATTCGCCGCGCTTTGCTCGATGCTGACGTTGCGCTCGAGGTTGTTAAAGCGTTCACCGGGCGCGTGCGCGAACGCGCTCTCGGTCACGAGGTTTCGGGTGCGCTGAACCCCGCTCAGCAGGTCGTGCAGATCGTCAACGACGAACTCGTCACGATTCTGGGTGGCGAAGCTCGCCGCATCCAGTTCGCGAAAAACCCGCCGACGGTCATCATGCTCGCGGGACTTCAGGGTGCCGGTAAGACGACGCTCGCGGGAAAGCTTGCCAAGTGGCTCGCCGCTGATGGCCACACGCCGCTGCTGGTAGCTGCCGACCTTCAGCGCCCCAACGCAGTCACTCAGCTTCAGGTTGTCGCTGAGCAGGCTGGTGCTGCGGTCTTCGCTCCTGAGCCCGGCAATGGCAAGGGAGACCCGGTCAAGGTCTCCAAGCAGGCCATGAAGTACGCCAAAGACAAGCAGCACGATGTGGTCATCATTGACACCGCTGGTCGTCTCGGTGTGGATGCCGAGCTCATGAAGCAGGCCGCCAACATCCGCAAGGCTGTTGATCCTGACGAAGTTCTTTTCGTTATTGACGCCATGATCGGTCAAGACGCTGTTACGACCGCTCGTGCCTTCCAAGAGGGCGTCGACTTCACCGGTGTCGTGCTCTCGAAGCTCGATGGCGATGCTCGCGGTGGTGCAGCACTGTCTGTCGCGTCCATCACCGGGCGCCCGATCATGTTCGCTTCCACGGGTGAGGGTCTCGATGACTTCGAGCCATTCCACCCCGACCGCATGGCCAGCCGCATCCTCGACCTGGGTGACATCCTCACCCTCATCGAGCAGGCCCAAAAAACGTTCGACGAAGAAGAGACCCGCAAGGTCGCGGAAAAGTTCGCCACCGACAGCTTCACGCTCGATGACTTCTTGCAGCAGATGCAGCAACTCAAGAACATGGGGTCGATCAAGGGCATGCTGGGTATGCTCCCCGGTGCCAAGGGCATGCGCGAGCAGCTCGACAACTTCGATGAGTCAGAGATCACGCGCACCGAGGCCATCATTCAGTCGATGACCAAGCAAGAACGTACGATGCCGAAGCTCCTCAACGGATCTCGTCGTGTGCGTATCGCCCGCGGTTCGGGAACGACGGTCACCGAGGTTAATGCTCTCGTGAACCGGTTCGAGCAGGCGTCCAAGATGATGAAAACTGTCGCCAAGGGCGGTATGCCGCAGATTCCGGGTATGGGGCCGATTCCCGGTGGTCACGGTGGAAAGTCCGCGAAGAAGAATCAGAAGAAGAAGGGCTCAAAGTCGGGCAACCCGGCCAAGCGTGCGGCGGAGGATGCCGCCCGTGCCGAGGGCGTGGTCGCTCCTTCAGCTCCGTCTGGTTCAGGCTTCGGTCTCGGCGGCTCGAAGCCTGCCGCTGGTGGCCCGTCGCCAGAAGAGCTCGAGAGTTTGCAGAAGTTCCTCGGCCGCTAGTGCGGGCGAGTTGCCGAACGATCACACCGGAGTCTGTGCGCACGAGCGCGCTCTTCGCTGTGCCTCCCGCTAGGGATATTGTGGAGCTATGACACAGAGCCGCCCCGTTCGTATTGCCGTTCAACTTCAACCCCAGCACGCTGAATATTCGCTTATTCGCGATCGCGTAAAAGAGCTCGAGCAGCTGGGCGTTGACATTCTGTTCAACTGGGATCACTTCTTTCCGCTGTCTGGCGAGCCAGACGGGCTCCACTTTGAAGCATGGACAGAACTTGCGTCCTGGGCCGAGATGACGAGCCGTGTCGAATTCGGCACCCTCGTGAACTGCAACAGCTACCGCAATCCCGACCTGCAGGCTGATATGGCCCGCACCCTCGATCACATCAGTGACGGCCGTTTCATCTTCGGTACTGGCTCGGGTTGGTTTGAGCGCGACTACCAGGAGTACGGCTACGAGTTCGGCACCGCTGGGTCACGGTTGGATGCTCTCGCCGAAGCTTTGCCTCGCATTGAGTCGCGCTGGGCCAAGCTCAACCCTGCACCGACGCGCAAGATTCCGGTATTGATCGGTGGTGGCGGAGAGAAGAAAACCCTCAAGCTCGTAGCCAAGCACGCCGATATTTGGCACAGCTTCGCGACCGGTGATGAACTCGTTCATAAGCTCGATGTTCTCGCCGGCCACTGTGACGCGGTCGGCCGCAACATCAATGAGATCGAGATCTCTAACGAACTGCGCAACAAGAGCGTTGAAGATGCTGACAGCATGCGTGAGCAGGGCATCACGCTCTTCACTTTGGGCGTTTCTGGCCCCGAATACGACCTCACGGCGACGAAGCAGTGGCTCGCCTGGCGAGACGCGCAGAACGGATAACGGCACCTCTTCGGGGCTTTATTGGCGATCGGTTCCCCAAGCGGGCAAAACTCTGGCAGAATAGGCGGTTGAGTCCTCCGTAGCCCGACCCTCTAATCAGGCCCGGATGGAATCCACTAGAGCTTTTCTGCCGAGTGTGCCCCCACGCTCACGGCTAGCGGTTCGCCACCAATAAACATTTAAATCAGGAGAATTGTGGCTGTAAAGATTCGTTTGAAGCGCATGGGCAAGATCCGTGCACCCTACTACCGCATCGTCGTTGCCGACTCGCGCAAGAAGCGCGATGGTCGTGTCATCGAAGAAATCGGAAAGTACCACCCCACCGAGGAGCCCTCGTTCATCGAGGTCGAGTCCGAGCGTGCACAGTACTGGTTGAGCGTTGGCGCGCAGCCTAGCCCGCAGGTTGAGGCAATCCTCAAGCTGACCGGCGACTGGGGCCAGTTCAAGGGTGACAAGAGCGCTGTAAGCACCGTCAAGGTGAAGGAAGCCAAGGCTGAGTTCCAGGCTGACGAAAAGAAGAAGCCTGTTCTCAAGCCGAAGGTTGAGAAGGCTGAGCCTAAGGCTGAAGAAGCACCTGCCGCTGAAGCGCCTGTCGCTGACGAGGCTGCTGCTGAAGCACCTGCCGCCGACGCAGACAAGGCCTAGCAATTGCTCGCTCCCGCTTTAGAACATCTCGTCAAGGGAATCGTTGACCACCCCGACGAGGTCCAGGTCGTTGCGAAGAACACGCAGCGCGGTGACCTCCTCGAGGTTCGCGTGCACCCAGAGGATCTCGGCCGTGTTATCGGTCGCTCTGGTCGCACCGCGAAAGCTCTGCGCACGCTGATCACGGCATTGGCCGATGGTCGCAAGGTGCGCGTCGACGTCGTCGACACTGACTTCTAGCCAGTGAGCGAAACAAAGATTCCCCGCGAAGGTCGCACACAGCTGCGAGTGGGGCGCTTGACGAAAGCTCACGGGCTTAAGGGAGCGATCAAGGTTGAGATGTACACGGATGCCCCGGAACGTCGTTTCGTTCCGGGCGCCGTGTTTTCTCTCCAAGTGCCCACGAGTTCTCCGTGGCATGGAAAGACACTTGAGCTCATCGAGCTCAAGTGGTTTAACGCGCAGCCGGTGGCGTTCTTCAAAGGAATTCCCGACCGCAGCGCTGCAGAAAAGCTTGTGAAGGCTATTCTCTGGATCGATCACGATCCCAACGAGGCACCAGAAGATGATGCGTGGTTCAACCACCAGCTCATCGGGCTCAAAGTCATCCGTGACGGCAAGCAAGTCGGTACGCTCGCGCAGGTTGATCATTTCCCCGCGCAAGATTTGCTGACGGTTACGACCGAGAACGGCGATGTCTTGGTGCCGTTCGTGAAGTCGATTGTGGCTAGCGTCGATATCGACGCAGGCGAGATGGTTGTTACACCTCCGCCCGGCCTCTTTGAGGAGATCGCCGATGACGCTTCGGTTGACGAGACCCCGGCCGCTGGTTCGGCTCCCAGTGAGCCCGCCGACGCTGACGTAACTGACTCCACCGAATCCGACTAACAGTAAGGGTCGACGAGTGCGCATCGACATTCTGACGATCTTCCCGGATTTCTTCGGGGTGCTTGATATCTCCCTCCTCGGTAAAGCGCGTGAGCGTGGAATCATCGAGCTCGGCGTGCACGATCTGCGCGACTACACGCACGATCGTCACCGCACGGTCGACGACACTCCGTACGGCGGAGGCGCGGGCATGGTCATGCGCCCCGAGCCGTGGGGAGAAGCGCTGGATGCCACCCTCACGCCCGAAACGGTTGTCATCGTTCCCACGCCTGCCGGGGTTCCTTTCACGCAGGCAGCAGCCCGCGAGTTGGCGCAGGAGAAGCATCTCGTCTTTACGTGCGGCCGCTACGAAGGTATCGATCAGCGCGTCATTGACTACGCCGCAGCCACGGTTCGTGTTCGCGAGATTAGTCTGGGCGACTACGTGCTCAACGGTGGCGAAGTCGCCACGATGGCCATGATCGAAGCAATCGGTCGCCTTGTGCCCGGTGTTGTCGGAAATCCCGAAAGTCTCACCGAAGAGAGCCACGAAAATGGCCTCCTCGAATACCCGAGCTACACGAAGCCGTCGACGTGGCGTGAGCGTTCCGTGCCGGCCGTGCTGCTGAGCGGTAACCACAAGGCCATTGCCGATTGGCGCCACGAGCAGCAACTTGAGCGCACTCGTCGGGTGCGCCCCGATCTTCTGCCCGACGGCGAGTAGTACAACTTTCACCCCGTTGGGGTGCGTGTGAAAGCATGGAGCCATGACTTTCCGATCGACGCGCGGTTCCTTCTTCGCCGCGATTGCTGCCGTTGCCCTGCTCGCCGGGTGCACCGCGACAGCGACCGAAGAAGTCGACTCGTCGGCTGACTCTCCGACGCCGGGGCCCGCATCCACCTCGAGTTCTGAGGGCGGTGCGGGGGAGTCAAGCGATTCAACCCTGACGACGCGACGGATGACCGTTGACGACGTTACCTTCGCCGATCTGGCCGCGTACCCGCTGCCGAGCGGTTACACACAGTCAGCGGTCTCGGTAGATGCCTGGCCCTCCGTGGAGGTGCTCACCGATGCTAGCGACGACGACGTAGCTCAGGCACGTGGAGACTTAGCGGCCACTCTCGGCGGTGCCGATATGGTCGTCACGACTGAGGTGCAGTCGTGCGAACTCATCGCCGTTTGGGTGCTCCCGCAGCCCGGCAGTCTTCGCGTGGGTCATGAAACGCACCCCGACTCCACTGGCTGCACCGACACCACTACCTATGACGTGTTGTTTGCGATCCCGCAGGCGGGGACCAACAGCGAAGGCAGCTGGGATTACACGGCAACAGTGCCGCCGATCCAGCTCGAAGTTCGCGCCGGCGCTCAGAACTAGCGGGGCCGACGCGCGTCTGAGGATGCCTACTTGCGCGCGGTGAGGATGAGCGGGCCGTCGGCGGTAACCGCGACGGTGTGCTCAAAGTGGGCGGCACGAGAGCCGTCAACACTGCGCAGAGTCCAGCCGTCGTCATCCGTGTAGATGTCGTCGGTGCCGATCATGAGCCAAGGCTCGATCGCGAACACGAGACCGGGTTTCAGCGGCATGCCGCGGCGTGCCTTGCCGTCGTTCGGGATGTGCGGGTCGCCGTGCATTTCGCGGCCAACACCGTGACCACCGAAGTCGAGATTCACTTCGTAGCCAGCGCCATAGGCGACGTCTCCGATCGCGGCCGAGATGGCACCGATGCGGTTGCCAACAATGGCGGCGGCGATGCCGGCGTCGAGCGCGCGCGAGGTGGCATCCATGAGCTTGAGGTCTTCGTCACGGGGAGTGCCCACGGCGAAAGTGATGGCCGAGTCAGCGACCCAACCGTCAACCGCTACCGCGAAGTCGAGGCTCACGAGGTCGCCATCCTTCAGCGTGTAGTCGTGGGGGAGCCCGTGCAGGGCGGCGTCGTTAACCGAAGTGCAGATGACCTTGCCGAACGGCGAAGCGCCGAACGAGGGGTGGTAGTCGATGTAGCAGCTCTCGGCGCCACGTTCGCGGATCATGCTGTGGGCCAAGGCATCGATCTCGAGCAGGTTAGTACCCACCTTGGTGGCCGCTTGGGTGGCGGTCAGTACGCTGGCCACGAACTCGCCCGCGGCCTTCATCTCATTGATTTCGGCGGGGCTTCTCAACTCGATCATGGGGTAACTGCCTCTTTCGTATGCGGTGCCAAAAGTTGCGCAATGAACTCTCGAAGTTTAATGATGAAGGGTTCTTCACCGCGCGGGTCATACAAGAATGCACGCTCGAGGAGTGAATCGGCGATTTCCACCGTCACTTCGATATCGAAAGCGAGAGCATCCGTCGCGGGGACCTCGTAGGTGGTCACCAGAAGGTCGGTCAAGATCTCGGCCAGCGCGGTGTTGTTGCTCTTGCGGTCGACGTTGAAACGGCGGTCGATGATGTTGCCGAATGACAGCACCCGAAAACCGGGTTCGGTGCGGCAGAGCTCAATATAAACGTCGATCGCAATATTGAGGGCGTCAAGCGCGCTGGTGGCGCGCTTATTGAGCGTGGCCGAGAGCCCAGCGCGGTACTTGTCGAAGTTGCGCTCGGCAAGACCGCGAAGCAGGGACTGGATGTTGGGGAAGTAGCGGTAGATGACGCCGACAGACGACTGCGCCCGCTTCGATACATCGCTGGTTGTGAGCGCGTCGATACCGACTTCGTCGAGTAGCACGGCAGCGGCGTCGAGAAGCACGCTGATTCGTTCTGCACTCCGCTGCTGCACTGGTTCGGTGCGAACGTTCGCGGGGTTGGGCACGGGGATACCTGGTCTTTCGGTCTGATGCTTCTCAGCATTCCTGATCACAACGAAGATACCCTGAGAACCATGATGATTAGGCGCGCGTTCTACTACTGGCAGTTCATCGCGGTAATCCTGTTGCCGCTGTGGGTATTGATTGCCCGCGGCATCTATGGTTCGAGCGTCGGCTGGGATTTTGTGCTGTTCCTCATCCTGTGCCCGATCTTGGCTTTCGCCCTTCTCGCCATCGCGGGGCTCACGGTCGCCCGCAAGAGTGTGCGTGATTCGAAACGAGTTTCGTGGATCGATGCCGGGGTGCTCGCGGTGTGGCATGCAGCCATCATCATTTACGGCTTTGTGGATGCCCCATTCCCGGCCGCGCTCATCGTGATCGTCGCTATTGCTGCGTTCTGGATCGCACTCTGGCAGCTAGTGACCGAGACCCGCAATCGCTTCACGAGCCTCGTGGAGGGCTTCGAGCGCGACGCCCAACGCCCATCGCGGCCCGGGGAGAACCTTGACAACGGTCGGGTCATCATCCTCGAAGCAGAAGAGAATCGCACTTTCGACTGAATGTGTGGCAGAATTGTCGATTGTGCTCGCGCACGACTCTGCCATGAGGGCGTCGTAACCGCTTGAAGCACAACTTTTCTTATCTAACTAAGTGCGTTCGACTCATGGCGGGCGCAGAGAGCGATTACTAATGCATATCCTCGATGGCGTCGACAAGGCGTCTCTCAAAGACAACATTCCTGATTTCCGTGCCGGCGATAACGTCAAGGTTCACGTCAACATCATCGAAGGTACGCGCTCGCGTATTCAGGTGTTCCAGGGCGTTGTAATCGGTCGTTCGGGCCACGGCGTTCGCGAGACCTTCACTGTTCGTAAGGTCAGCTTCCAGGTCGGCGTAGAGCGTACCTTCCCGGTTCACTCGCCGGTAATCGACCACATTGAGGTTGTTTCGCGTGGACTCGTTCGCCGCGCCAAGCTGTACTACCTGCGCGACCTGCGCGGTAAGAAGGCGAAGATCAAAGAGAAGCGCGACAACTAACACTCGCGTAATTCACAAACCAATGGCTCCCAGCGGCTTATGCTTGCTGGGAGCTTTGGGGTTTAATGACACACAATACTGTTGACGATGCGCTGGATGGCAGCCGCAGCAATAGCCATCGTTCCGCCAAGAAAGCGGGCGGCTGGAAGCTGTTCCTCCGTGATCTCCTGATCATCTTTGTGGCTGCAATTCTGATCTCCTTCGTGATCAAGACGTACCTCGTGCGGTCGTTCTACATTCCGTCGTCGTCGATGGAAAACACCCTGCAGGTCGATGACCGCATCCTGGTGAACCAGCTCGAGCCCTCGCTCTTCCCGATCGAGCACGGCGATGTCGTGGTGTTCACAGATCCCGGTGGCTGGTTGCCTGCAATTTCGAGTGAACCCGAGAACTGGTTCGTGGGCGCTGTTGACGGCGTGCTCGCGTTCGTCGGGCTGAGTGCCCCCGACAGCAGCAATCACCTCATCAAGCGCGTCATTGGGCTCCCTGGCGACACCGTGGAATGCTGCAACGAATTCGGTCAGCTCATTGTCAATGGCATCCCTCTTGAAGAGCCGTACATCAAGCTTCCGGATGCCGTCACCAAAGCAACTCAAGAAGACTTCTCTGTCACGGTGCCCGACGACTCCATCTGGGTTATGGGCGACAACCGTTACAACTCTGCCGACTCCGCGTTCCACAAAGACGACCCCACCGGTGGTTTCGTGAAGATCGACTCTGTCGTGGGGCGTGCCTTCCTCATCAGCTGGCCGACGGATCGATGGAGCATGATCGACAACTACCCGACGACGTTTCAGCGGGTAACGCAGAGCACCGAGTAGATCGTGGCTGTGTCAGACCCGAACAGCGATGTCGAGGTCGAACTCTTTCGCGCCGGTGCGCGTGCCGTCATCGGCTGTGACGAAGTTGGTCGCGGGGCAATCGCGGGCCCGGTCGGTGTCGGTATGACGGCGATCACTCGCGCGCATGGCGCTTGGCCTGCAGGGTTGCGCGATTCAAAAATGCTGAGCCAAAAGCGGCGCGAGCTTCTTGAACCGCTCACTCTCGAATGGGCGCCTCTGTCGGCAGTTGGCTACGCGGATGCCACCGAGATTGATGCGATCGGCATTACGGCCGCCTTGGGGCTGGCCGGCAAGCGCGCGCTCATCCAACTCCACGAAGCGGGTCTCGACGTGATGTCGAGCGTGGTGCTGTTGGACGGCAGCACCGACTGGCTCAGCAGCGCCCTCACGGTCGCGCCGCGAGTGCACACCCGGGTAAAAGCAGACCGCGACTGCGTCTCGGTCGCTGCGGCATCCGTGGTGGCAAAAGTGCACCGCGACAACCTCATGATCGAGGCCGATAACGAATACCCCGGCTACGGCTGGCCGAGCAACAAGGGGTACGGTTCGGCGGCGCATTTTGAGGCTGTGCGCAGTCTCGGCGCCACTGAACTTCATCGGCACACATGGTTGCGGTAGTGCGGCCTACAATGAGGGCAGCATGGATGAAGACGAGTTTGAAGACTATGACCGCGAGGTCGAGCTTGCGCTGTACCGCGAATACCGCGATGTAGTGAGCCAATTCCGCTTTGTGATCGAAACGGAACGACGATTTTACCTCGCCAACGAGGTCGATTTGGTGCGCCGCGATACCGAGCACGACTTCTATTTCGAGCTCTCGATGACCGACGTGTGGGTGTGGGACGTGTACCGTTCCGACCGCTTCGTGAAGAGTGTGCGCGTGCTCACGTTCAAAGACGTCAACATCGAAGAGCTCAGCGCCAAAGACCTCGAACTGCCGAAGGAACTCGCGCTCGACGAGTAGCCGGTTCTGCCGCTCTGTCGTTCTGCCGCTTTGTCGCGGCGCGGTATGGCGCTGTACAGGCTGAGTGCGGACGGGCCGCTTAGCGCTCGGGAAGCGCGGCGGCGAGAACTTCCGCGAGGTGCTTGCCCTCGGTATTCGCGAGTTGTGATGCCTGGGTGCGGCACGAGAAGCCGTCGGCGATCAGAGTGCTGTCGGATGTCGCTTCACGCAGGGCAGGCAGGATGCCGTTTTCGGCGACTGCGACAGAAACGTCGTAGTGGCCCTTCTCCATGCCGAAGTTTCCGGCCAGCCCGCAGCATCCGCTGATCTCGGTAACGGTGGCTCCCGTGGCAGCGAGCAGCGCGCGGTCGGCGTCGAAGCCCATCACCGCGTGCTGGTGGCAGTGCGGCTGCACAACAAAGGTCTGGTTGCTGAGGGCAGGCGGTTGCCAGTTGGCTGGCCCCAGCGGTGCCGGCGCGGTGAGCAGCTCCGAGAGCGTGAAAGTTGACCGGGCGACTGCTGCCGCCGCGAGGTCGTCGGGCAGAAGCTCGGTCAGATCGGAGCGCAGCACGGCCGTGCACGAAGGCTCGATGCCGATGACCGGGATGCCGCGGTCGACATAGCCGGAGAACTCGCTGACTAGGTCGGTGAGCTTCTGGCGCGCGCCCGCCAACTGCCCGGTGGTGATCCAGGTGAGGCCGCAACACACATCGCGTTCCGGAAGCAGGATCTCGTAGCCGGCCGCATCCAGCACGCGGATCGTGGCGCGAGCAATGTCCGGCGAGAAGTTGTCGGTGAACGAGTCGGCCCAGAGGAGGACTTGGGGGCGTGGTGTGGCGTTGCGGTCAGCGTCGCTGCGGTTGTCGCGGTACTGGCCGACGGGAGTGTTGTCTGCGCGGTCGGCGGATGCTATTGGGGTGGCGGCGGCGGAGGTTGCCCGTCCAGCGCTGGTTGCCGCGACTGGCGGCGCAGCGCGCAGGGCTCGAGCCTCGGAGCTCGAACGGAAGGGGTGACGAGCGAAGGCGGGGAACGTGCGCCGAGCATCCATTCCTCCGGCCCACAGAGTGAGGCGTCGCACGAGCGGTACGCGTAGCAGGGCGTTGGCGAGCGGGGCGATTGGCGACACGAGTCGTGCCCACCGCGGAAGCTGGCCGAGGAGGTAATGGCTGCGCGGGCGGAGCTTGCCCTCGTAGCGGCGGTGCAGCACTTCGGCCTTGAGGGTAGCCATGTCGACGCCGGCGGGACAGTCGCTCGCGCACGCTTTGCAGGAGAGGCAGAGGTCGAGCGCGTCGTGGACTTCGGGGGAATTCACGCCGCCGGTGACGAGGGTGCCGTTGGCCATTTCTTGCAGCACGCGCGCGCGACCGCGAGTGGAATCTTTTTCGTCGCCGGTCGCCAAGTATGACGGGCACATGACCCCGTGGCTGGCCGCGTTGTCGGCGCGACACTTGCCGACTCCGACGCAGCGGTGGCTGGCCGTGGTGAGATCGCCATCGTCGTCACTGAACGCAAAACCGTTGACCTTGATCAGCGGGAGCGCGGCCGGCCGGCGCAGAGCAGCGTCGACCGGGGCCGGGTCAACGACGATGCCCGGGTTCAGCAGATTGTTTGGGTCGAAGAGGCGTTTGAACTGCCCGAAGAGCTCGATGGCCGCGGGCGAATACATGCGCGGCAGCAACTCACTGCGCGCCCGACCATCGCCGTGTTCGCCCGACAGCGAGCCGCCATGGCACGCGACGAGGGTGGCGGCGTCATCCACGAAGGCTCGCAAAAATGCACCATCCGTCGCGAGCGGAATATCGAGCCGCACATGAACGCAACCGTCGCCGAAATGGCCGTACGGCATCCCCTCAATGTTGTAGTCGGCCAGCAGAGCATCGAAGTCGCGCAGGTAGGCGCCCAGGCGTTCGGGTGGCACAGCGGCGTCTTCGAAACCGGGCCACGCCTGCTTTCCGGATGCCGTGCGCCCGGCCAGTCCGGCGCCATCTTCACGGATGCGCCACAGTTGCTTCGCGGCCGCCGCATCGATGATGACGCGCGACTCGATGGCCGCAGCATCGGCGGCAAGACGGTTCGCGCGCTGGAGAGTCTCGGCGGGGTCGTCACCCGTGATCTCGACGAGCAGCCAGCCCGCGCCTGCGGGCAGGGCGGCAACGGCGCGGGCTCCGCGGGTGCGGCTCACGGCATCCACGATGCGGGCATCGAGGCCCTCGATCGCGCTAGGGCGGTGGGCGAGCAGGGCGGGCACAGCGTCGGCCGCGGTGGCCATGTCTGGATAGCCCAGGGCGACGAGCAGTGGATGCTGGGCTTCGGCAACGAGGTCGACGGTCGCTTCGAGCACCGTCACGAGGCTGCCTTCGGTGCCCACGAGACTGCGGGCTAGGTTGTGTCCGTGCTCGGGCAGCAGATGTTCGAGACTGTAGCCCGACACCTGACGGCCGAAGCGCCCGAGCTCGGTGCGGATCGTCGCGAGGTTGCTGCTGACGAGGGCGGGGAGGCCGTTGATGACGCTCGGGTCGTTCGCCGCCGTGAAGCGTCGACCGCGGCCATCGACAACATCGAGGCTCTTCACGTTGTCGGCGGTGCGCCCGAACTGTAGTGAGTGGGCGCCGCACGCGTTGTTGCCGATCATGCCTCCGACGGTGCAGCGCGACCACGTGGAGGGGTCGGGGCCGAAGCGCAGACCGTGTGGTTGCGCGGCGGCTTGGAGGGTGCCCAAGACGGTGCCGGGCTGCACGCGGGCGGTGCGGGCATCCGGGTCAATGTCGATGACGCGGTTGAGATGGCGAGAAAAGTCGAGCACGATGCCGGAGCCGATGGCGTTGCCGGCAACGGATGTGCCGCCGCCGCGAGACGTGAGGGGAGTGCCGGAATCGCGGCTGATGGCCAGCGCCGCGAGCACGTCGTCGGTGTCGCGCGGGAAAACCACAACCTGCGGCACGACCCGATAGTTCGAGGCATCGCTGGAGTATTCGGCACGGCGGCGCGTGGAGTCATCGACCTCGCCGCGCACCGCAGAACTCAGCGCGTGAACGAGGTCACGGTGTTCCGACGGTGGCGTGGACGGCATGCACCCATTCTGCCCCTAGAGTCATCTCATGCCCCCGATCATCGCCGTCGTCATCGCCGGGCTCGGCTTTGGGCTTTCGCTGATAATTGCGATCGGCGCGCAAAACGCGTTCGTGCTGCGTCAAGGACTGCGGCGGGAACATGTCACTGCGGTAGTGCTCGTCTGCATGCTCTCTGACATCGTGCTGATCACCGCCGGTGTTGCTGGCCTCGGCGCGCTCATCGAGCAAGCAGGGTGGCTGCTCGTGATCGCGCGGGTCGGTGGCGCCCTCTTCTTGCTCGTGTACGCCTTCCTATCGCTGCGCCGCGCCATGCGTCCGCAAGCCCTCACGGCGTCGACCGGCGGCAAGGGGATGACGCTCGCGGCCGCCTTCTCGACGGCGTTTGCGCTCACTTGGCTCAACCCGCACGTGTATATCGATACCGTGCTGCTGCTCGGTTCCATCGGTGGAACCTACGGCGATGACCGCTGGTGGTTCGCGCTCGGAGCGTGCCTCGGCAGCGTGATCTGGTTCACGGCGATCGGCTATGGCAGCCGCTATCTGCGACCACTCTTCGCTAAGCCGATGGCGTGGCGGGTGCTCGACATTGTGATTGCGATCATCATGGTGGTGCTGGCGGCGAGTTTGATCGCCGGGTTGTTCGAGTAGTCGTGCCCTGTGCCTTGTGGCCGGAGCACCTGAAAACGGTTTCATGACGATTCATTAGATTTACTAGGTGGCTGCTCGGCTGAGTGTTAGAAATCAACTATGCGTAGTGGTGGATTCTCTCTAGTCGGTGTCGCGGTTGTGCTCGGGCTTGCCGGTTGTGTGCCGGCCGGGCCACAAGCATCTGATTCTTCGTGGTCGTCGGGGGAATCTGACGTCGCGACGGAGGGGAACAGCTGGGAGATGCCGCTCCTCAGCACTGACTCCAGCCTTCTGAACTCCGATTCTGCCTATTCGATTCTCTTCGAGCACGTGGATGCGGGCGCACAGGAATACTTGTTGCCTCCGCTAGGCGACGCGGTCGACCAGCTCTTTCTCGCGATTGGGTGCGATAGGAATACCCCGTATGAGGTGGCGATAGTATCGGGCGACACCGTTCTGGATAGAACCTGGGCTAGTAACTGCGCGAGTGAACGAGGAACGCCGGCATCGACCTATCTCACTTCGTCGCTTAAGGGCGACCTCTCGAGCTTGACGCTGAGGGTGACCGTCGACGACGGTGCTCGGTTCAGCGTCTCAGCGTTCGAAGCGGCGAGTTCGGGTGACTAAGCAGCTCGTCTTTCCGAGTAGTTTTCTGGCTGAATAACTAGTCCTCCCCACCGGGGCGCGTCGGGGAGTCTTCGCCCACAACGTGCCCAGTCTCGTCGCCGGTTGCCCCGAGACGCGACGCTTGAGCCATGGCAGCAAAAGATGAACTTGGCGCACGTGGCGAACAGCTCGCGACCGACCACCTGACTAGTGCAGGGCTTGAGATCCTCGACCGCAATTGGCGGTGTTCGCAAGGGGAGCTCGACATTGTGGCGCGTGAGCGTGACGAGCTCGTCTTCGTCGAGGTCAAGACTCGCTCGAGTGTGTTGTTTGGGCATCCGTTCGAGTCGATCACGGCCACGAAACTTGCACGACTTCGGCGACTCGCCGCGGCGTGGTGTGACGACCATCCGGGTTCGGGAGCGACTGTTCGCATTGATGCGATTGCCGTGATCGTGCCCTCACGTGGCGAAATCGAGATCGAGCACTTGAAGCGCATCTCGTGATCGGCAGAACCTACGCTGTCTCCCTTCTGGGCCTCGAAGGCGCGATTGTGGAGATTGAGGCAGACCTCTCCAACAACCTCCCGGGATTCGTGCTCATCGGCTTGCCCGACACCGCGCTTGGTGAGGCGAAAGATCGGGTGCGGGCGGCGGCAACGAACTCCGGATGCGGGCTGCCGAACCGTAAGATCACCGTCAACCTATCGCCTGCCGCTCTGCCGAAGCACGGCTCAGGTTTTGACCTCGGTATCGCGGTCGCGGCCCTCGCTGCCGCCGGCACGATTTCGGCGGAGTCTATCGACCGTGTGCTTCACATCGGTGAGCTTGGTCTCGATGGGCGGCTTCGTCCGGTAAACGGGGTGCTGCCTGCGGTGCTCGCCGCGTCGCGGGCAGGGTTCACGACTGTGATGGTGCCGAGCGGCAATGCCGATGAGGCATCCCTCGTACCCGACATGCGAGTGATCGCCGTTCCTTCGCTGCGGGATGCCGCGATCTGGCATGGCGGAGAATTCGAGCCTGAACCCGTCGAAGTAATAACGAGGGCTGCTCCCGAGGTCACGCTCGATAACGTCGGCGACCTCTCCGACATGATCGGCGGCAGCGACGCGATTGACGCGATGCTGGTCGCAGCAGCGGGCGGCCATCATGTCTTCCTGCTGGGCCCGCCCGGAGCCGGCAAAACGATGCTCGCCGCGAGGCTGCCCGGGCTTTTACCCGATCTCGATCCGCAGGCGGCCCTCGAGGTGTCCTCCATTCGTTCGCTCGCCGGACTCCCGGTCGGCAGCAGTCTCACGACACGTCCACCCCTCGAAGCGCCTCACCATACGGCGACGGCCGCGGCGCTCGTGGGAGGTGGCAGCTCCCAGATACGTCCGGGTGCTGCCGCCCGGGCCTCCGACGGAGTGCTCTTTCTCGACGAAGCACCCGAGTTTGCACCGGCAGCTCTGGATGCACTTCGGCAACCTCTCGAATCTGGAGTCATCAGCATCCATCGGGCCAATGCGATTGCTCACTTTCCGGGACGGTTTCAGCTAGTGATGGCGGCGAACCCGTGCCCGTGCGGGCAGTGGGGTGCGCGCGACAGCGAATGCACGTGCCCGCCGAACAGTCGGCGGCGGTATCTTGCCCGTCTCTCCGGGCCGCTCCTCGATCGCATCGATATCCAGTTCCGGGTTGAGCGCATCACGAGCGCCCAACTGCGGCTAGCGGGGGAGCAACCGTCTCTCTCGACAGCGGATGCCCGAGCCCGCGTCACAGCGGCTCGGCAGCGCTCGGCGGCTCGACTAGAGACCACGCCGTGGCGACTCAACTCGCACGTGCCGGGCTCGTACTTGCGCGGCACCGAACTGCGCCTCGCGCCGAAGGTCACTGCCGGACTCGACCGTGCACTCGAGCGCGGCGGCATCACGATGCGCGGCTACGACCGCGTGCTCCGCGTCGCGTGGTCTCTCGCCGACTTAGCCGACGATTCCCGTCCCGACGATACCCACGTCGGGCAAGCGCTCTACCTCAGAAAGGCCATGTCCCAGTGACCATGTTCGGACTCAAAGAATCAGAAGTCGCCACCCTCGTAAAGGCCGTCAGTGTCGGGGGCGGCAATGACCTCAATCGTGATGCGATCGAGGAGCGATTCGCTCGCGCAACGTGGAGCGGCCTCGCCGAGCCTGGTGATCGTCTTGCCGGTCGCGCCATCCAGCAGCTAGGGGCCGTTCGCGCTCTTACCGCTGTTGTTGAGCATTGGGATCCAGAGCGGTTTGCCGCCGCGCTTGCTGGCGACGGTGAGGTCGTGGCCGACAACGATATGGCCCAAGCGCTTGACCGGTGGATGCCACGGCTCAAATCGAACACAGCTCTCATCGCTCTGCGTCAGGCTGCCCGGTTCGGCGCGCGCCTGCTCACGCCCGCCGACACCCTGTGGCCATCCCGGCTCAATGATCTCGACTGGCACGCACCCTCTGCGCTCTGGGTTCGCGGAACCGACGAAGCCCTCGCCGGAATCGAACGCGGCATCGCCCTCGTCGGAGCCCGCGCAGCAACCGGCTACGGCGAACACATCACCATGGAAGCATCCGCTGGCCTTGTCGATCGTGGGTACACGATCGTGTCGGGCGCCGCCTACGGCATCGACGGCATGGCTCACCGCGCGGCTCTCGCCAGTCAGGGCCTCACCGTCGCGTTTCTCGCCGGGGGAGTAGATCGCTTCTACCCGAGCGGCCATGACGCTCTCCTCGGTCGCATCGTGGAACACGGCGTCGTAATCTCCGAGCTCCCGTGCGGGTCGCCACCTACCAAATGGAGGTTTCTGCAGCGCAACAGGCTCATAGCCGCAGCGAGCATGGCGACGGTAGTGCTTGAAGCGGGCTGGCGATCCGGCTCCCTCAATACGGCTGGCCACGCAGCAACGCTAGGTCGTCCGCTCGGTGCAGTGCCTGGGCCGGTCACGAGCGCAGCCTCCGCGGGCTGTCACCGACTTATCCATGACTATGACGCCGTGTGTGTCACCAACCCCGACCAGATGGCCGAGCTAGCGCCGATCGAGCAAGCACTGCTCACCGTCGACGAGGTCGTGGATGTCACAAAGGTCGTCACGGCAACGAGCGAGGCGCCGGATGTTGGCAGCCAGCGCAATACTGAAACCATTCGCCTTCTCGACGCCCTCAGCGCTCGCAGCGCCCGCACCACCGACGACCTCGCCGCACGCAGTGGCCTCGCGATCTCTACGGTTCGAGCTCAGCTAGGCCTCCTCGAACTCGACGGTCGCGTCACCGAAACCGAGCGCGGTTGGAAGCGTGCCGCTAGTTGATCCACTCCGTTGATGCGTGAGGCCGATTCCCGATTGTTGAAAGTTTCCGCCTGCCTCAGATTCGTGTCCGTGTCCGAGTGGACTGAGTAGACGAGCCGATTTGGTGAGGCGCAACGAATCTGTTGCTCAAGAGAGCACGGGAGCGCGCTGTTGAAAGTTGTGGCCAATCACGGCCAGACGCAAAACTCCTGTGCAAACTTCGCCAAAGTGCGTGATTCGTGTCTATCTACGCGCAACCATTAGAAACTCTTACCTTTTATGCACGCCGATTGAGATTGTTACTAATCCTTATCTCTGCAAGGGTAGACAGGCTTAACCCACGCACATGCATGAGAAAGGCGACACCTTGAACGATCTAACCTTCCAAATTATTGCGATGGTCATTTACATGGCCGCAATGCTCGGGATCGGCTGGTGGGCCTACAAACGCACTACCGACCTCGACGACTACATGCTTGCTGGTCGCAAGCTCAGCCCCGGGGTGGCAGCGCTCAGCGCCGGTGCCTCCGACATGTCCGGTTGGCTGCTCCTCGGGCTACCCGGTGCCTTTTACGTCGGCGGTCTCGTCGAAGCGTGGATCGCCATCGGTCTGACGATCGGTGCTTGGCTTAACTGGAAGTTTGTAGCACCGCGTCTTCGCGCCTACACCGAGGTTTCCAAGAACTCGATCACCGTTCCCAGCTTCTTTGAGAACCGCCTCCGCGACAAGACGCACATTCTGCGCATCACCGCCGGCATCATCATCCTCGTCTTCTTCACGTTCCACGTATCGTCCGGCATGGTCGCCGGTGGCAAGTTCTTCGAGAGTGCCTTTGACTCCGAGTACCTCCTCGGAATGCTGCTCGTCGGTGGCGTCACCGTGCTCTACACCCTCTTCGGCGGCTTCATCGGGGCAACGTATACCGACGTCGTTCAGGGCATCATGATCTTCCTCGCGTTGATCTTCGTGCCGATCATCGGCATCTCGCAGGTCGGTGGCATCGACGGCGCCATGGAATCGATCCGGGCCGTCAGCACCGAAGAAGTCGACATGCTCAACCTCTTCGGCGGTTCAGCCATCGCGGCTATTTCCGCAGCAGCCTGGGGCCTCGGTTACTTCGGTCAGCCGCACATCCTGGTTCGTTTCATGGCGCTGCGTTCCCCCGGGGATGCTGTAGCCGGTCGCCGCATCGGCATCAGTTGGATGATCATCTCGGTTCTCGGTGCGCTGGCCTCCGCCCTCATCGGTATCGCGTACTTCCAGCAGAACCCGAACCTCACCTTGGATGACCCCGAGAAGGTCTTCCTTGAGCTGTCGCAGATCTTCTTCCACCCGCTGATCGCTGGTTTCGTTCTCGCGGCAGTGCTTGCCGCTGTCATGAGCACGATCTCCTCGCAGCTGATCGTGTCGTCGTCGGCTCTCGTCGAAGACCTCTTCAAGATCATTGCGAAGAAGGAAGCTACCCCCAAGGCGCAGGTCATCTTGGGCCGTCTCGGTGTACTCGTCGTCTCGGTGGTCGCAATCATCATTGCGCTCGACCCGCAAGCATCCGTTCTCGACCTCGTCGGCTACGCGTGGGCCGGCTTCGGTGCAGCGTTCGGTCCGATCGTTCTGCTGTCGCTGTTCTGGCGCAAGCTGACCGCGCCGGGTGCGATTGCCGGAATGATCGCCGGTGCTGTCACCGTCGTCATCTGGGGCAACAGCGATGCGCTCTCCGGCGTCATGTACGAAATCGTGCCTGGCTTCATTCTGAACCTTGTGATTGCGATCGTCGTGAGCTTGTTCACCTTCAAACACAGCGACAACATCGTGACCGAGTTCGACTCGGCTGTTGAAGGCGTTCGCACCGGAACGGTAACGCTGCCCGTCTTCGACAAGAAGGACTAATCCGCGTCCTGTCGCGAGCGACGAGCTCGTGACAGCAGCCTCAGGATGCCCGTTGACCACTGTCGTGGCGGCGGGCATCCTGCGTTAATGAGCGCAGTTCTAGCACGCAGCCTTTCGCTGTGCCTCGCGAGCGCTCTATTGAATGACACTCGGCAGGCCTAGGCTGGGCGTGTGATTCAACTCGGCCAGTACCCTGCTCCCAGCCACGTCATCGCCCATGTCAGCGATACCCACTTGCTGGCGGGCGGGCGATCGCTCTACGGGGCGGTCAATACGATCGAACATCTCGAACAGGCGCTGGCCCAACTCGAACGATCAACGGCTCACCCGCAAGCCATCGTCTTCACCGGTGATCTCGCCGACCTGGGGGAGCCCGACGCTTACGTGCGCCTTCGCGAAATCGTCGAGCCCGCGGCTAAGCGTATGAACGCCGAAATCATTTGGGTCATGGGTAACCACGATGAGCGCAACCAGTACTCCAAACTTCTT
Source organism: Salinibacterium sp. UTAS2018 (assembly GCF_004118935.1). Lineage (NCBI taxonomy): Bacteria > Bacillati > Actinomycetota > Actinomycetes > Micrococcales > Microbacteriaceae > Salinibacterium > Salinibacterium sp. UTAS2018. The sequence goes on along the minus strand of NZ_CP035375.1, from coordinate 1,016,483 downwards.
TTCGATGACGAGTCGGATGCTCCGCAAGACCGGGTGTACCTGATCGACGGGTTGCGCATCATCTCGTTCGACACCACGGTGCCCGGTTATCACCACGGTGACATTAGCGACGCACAGTTGGAGTGGCTGCGCAACGAACTAGCTACCCCCGCACCGCACGGCACACTGCTCGCCGTGCATCATCCGCCGATCCCTACCCCCATGCTTGAAGCGATGGGCATGCTCGAGTTGCAGCGACAGGAACGGCTGGCTGAAGTTCTCGAGGGCAGCGATGTGCGGGCGATTCTTGCGGGCCACCTGCACTATTCGACCCACTCGACGTTTGCGGGCATCCCCGTCTCTGTCGCATCGGCAACCTGCTACACGCTCGACTTGAGCGCCGAAGACCGACTGCTCTCGGGCGTCGACTACGGCCAGGCCGTGAACGTGGTGCACGTCTACGAGAAGCAGACTGTGCACTCGATCATCCCGGTCGGCGATACGGCCGAGATCACCGGGCACTCCGCTGATGCGTGGGCTCAGATCGAAGCAATGACACCGCAACAACGCCTCGAAACGTTCTCTGCCAAGAACTCGACCTTCAATGCCGCCGAGGTTGCTGCGTCCGACTAGCGCGCTGTTGTGCCCGCCGAAGTTGTCGGGGCGTTCAGACAGCGGCGCTCAATGCCGCAGCGATGCTGTGTGCATCACGCGCCCAGTCGAGCGTGAAATCATGAATCCATGACTTTGGGCTCGACACACACTTCACCGACCACTCGAATCGAACAAGAGCAGCGCGAAATTGCGCCTGAGTTTGTCACGGATACTATTCGAGTTTTGACGAGCCACGAATCGATTCGCAGTTTCGAAAAGACTCCGCTTCCAGCTGGAGTGCTCGAAGCCATACTTGTCTCCGCTCGCAGCGCCCCGACATCCTCGAACCTTCAAGCGTTCAGCATCGTCGTCGTTGAGGATGCCGAGCGTCGTGCACGCTTGGCTCACCTTGTCGGTGACCAGCGCTACGTCGCCGAGGCACCCGTCATGCTCCTCTTTTGCGCAGACGTGTCGCGGTTCCACTATTTGGCCGAGCGCCAGGGGCGCACTTTCGGGGCGGGCAACCTGGAGATGTTCTTGACGGCGTCGATCGATGCAACGCTGGCGCTCCAAAACGCGCTCGTCGCTGCCGAGTCCTTGGGGCTCGGCGCTGTGCCAATCGGTTCGGTGCGAAATAGCCCGAGCGCGATCGCTGCTGAGCTGGGGCTGCCACAGGGTGTTTTTGCGGTGGCAGGGCTCACGATTGGCTACCCCGAAGAGGGCGTCCGGCGGGGCGTCAAACCACGCTTGGCGAGCGAGGCCGTCGTGCACCGCGAGCAGTACTCCGGTGCAGATGTCGAAGAGCACGTGCGGGAATATGACGAGGTGATGATCGCCAACGGCCTCTACGCCGGCCGTCAGGTTACCAATGGAGCTTCTCAAATTCCGGATGCCGAATATGGGTGGGCGGAGCACACCGCGCGTCGCACGAGCAAGCCGGATGGAGTGACCGGTCCGTCGGCTGCGCTGCGTGATCAGCTCAAGGACGAGGTCGAGGCGCGCGGGTTCCCGATCCGCTAGATTTCAGCTCTGGCCGACCGCCACCGGGCAGTCAGCGTGCGGGCGCAGTGCCTAGCGCCCCGTCTTCGCAGAGGTTGCGCGGCTCGATCGCGCTACAGCCAGCAGAATGACCGGCTGTGCCACCTTCATGAGCGCCCACACCAACTTGTAGCGGATGCTCGGAACCGAGAGCCCGCGACCGCGCGCGGCGTCGCGCAACGAAGTGCGAACTACGAAATCCGCGTTGAGCCACATCCACTTCGGTGCCATGGCGGAGCGCTCGATACCGAGGCGGGCGTGAAATTCGGTGCGCACAAAACCGGGAGCCACCGCGCTAAAGGTGACGCCGCGGTGGCGGTACTGCGCATTGGCCCAGCGGCTGAAGCTCAACGGCCAAGTCTTAGCGGCTGCGTACAGACCGAGCGGGGCGCCTCCCGCAATACTCGCGACGGTAAGAATGGTGCCTGAGCCGCGCACGAGCATGCCGCCGAGCGCGGCATGGCTGAGGCGCAGGGGTACGGTGGCCAAGATCTCGAGCATCCGTTCCTCGTCATCGACGGAGTTGCTCTCGAATTCCTGCGCAAGGCCATAACCCGCGTTGTTCACGAGGTAGCTGACCGGATGCTCGATCGTGGCAAGTCGTTCCTCGACGGTCGTTCGCTGCTCCGGGTTGGTGAGGTCGGCGCCGAGCACCTCGACGTCGATGCCGAAGGCGGCTCGCAGCGACTCTGCCACGCTCTCCAGACGGGCGCGATCGCGTGCTACCAGGACGAGGTCGTGGCCGGCCGAGGCGAGTTGGCGGGCAAATTCTGCGCCGAGTCCCGAGGTCGCTCCCGTCACGAGAGCGGTGCCGACGTGCTGCGGTGAAGCTGGAGTGGTCATCCCGAAACGCTATCGCGTCGTGCGCGAATGTCCGCAGCATGCCGCACGATAGACACGTGAACATGAACCGGCTAGTGGAGGTGTTTGTCGAGTACCTTTCGGCAGACCGCGGTTTTAGCGTGCACACCATCCGGTCCTATCGTTCCGATCTCACCACTCTTGTCGGCTTCGCTGCCGAGCGCTCGGCTACCGAACCAGTCGACCTCGATCTAGAACTACTGCGTGAGTGGCTCTGGCAATCGTCGCAAGACGGGCTCGCTAAGGCGACGCTTGCTCGCCGAGCGGCAGCAGCCCGAGCTTTCAGCGCTTGGCTGACCGCTAACCACCACACCGAAGTGGATGCCGCGGCTCGGCTCAAAGCGCCCAAAGCTGAGCGTCACTTGCCGCGCGTTCTCAATCGCGACCAAATGGCCGAGATGTTGCAGAGTGTTGAGGCGAAAGCTTCCTCGTCCGATCCGGTTGCGTTGCGGGATCGGGCTATCGTCGAACTCTTGTATGCCTCTGCTCTGCGGGTGAGCGAACTCGTGGGCTTGAGCGCCAACGATGTCGATGATTCGCGACTGACGGTGCGGGTGATGGGTAAGGGAGCGAAGGAGCGTGTCGTTCCGTTCGGCATCCCCGCCCAGCGGGCGCTCAGCGATTACCTCACCCGCGGCCGGGGGCAGCTGACGACGGAGACCGGGGGAGCAGCGCCCCTCTTCGTGGGCGCTCGGGGCAAACGCGTGAGTGCGCGTGCCGTCTATGAGGTTATTGCGCACTTACTGGCCGATGTTCCGGGTTCGGGAGGTTCAGGGCCGCACACGTTACGACACACCGCGGCCACTCATCTGCTTGATGGGGGAGCCGACTTGCGCGCGGTGCAAGAGCTTCTCGGGCATGCGAGTCTCGGCACAACTCAGCTGTACACGCACGTCTCCACTGAGCGGCTACGCGATAGTTATCGGATGGCCCATCCGCGAGCATGATGCCCTCAGCGCGTCGAGCGCACGGGAGTGTGCGAAGACAACGCCTTCGGCGAACCCGGCGAACCCGGCGAACCCGTTGTACCCGGCGTGCTCGCTGTTGAGGAAGCTCTAACTGCTAAAGATCGTCGGCCCGACCTGAGTCTCAGGCTTCCACGATGAACGGCGCGGTCCTGGCGGGTCAATCTTCGGCGGGGCAACGGCTGGCTTTGGTGCGGGAATATCCGCGGGCTCGGGCAGTTGCTCGCGATAAATCGTCACAACTTGGTCGAGATAGCGCTCGATTACCTCTTTTTCAGACGCGTCGAAGTTGTCGAGTACGCGATCAATGCCCATGATCATGGGCATCAGGGTGGCCATGGCGGTGGCTACAGATTGAGGATTAGGCACGACGACCACGCTGCGCCGATCAGTCGGATGCTGTTCGCGAGTGACATGACCGACGGTGATCAGACGGTCGATCGAGGCAGTGACGGCGGGCGTTGAAATGTTCAGGCGGCGCGAAAGCTCGGTAGGAGGCAACGGGCCGCTCATGATCAAGTGTTCCATCGCCTCAAGGTCCGTCGCGTTGACGGAGAGCGTTCGCCCGACGTGTTCCTCGAACTCTTCGCTGATGTCGAGAATGTCCCGCAGCAGCTGGGTGGGGCGGCGTGCTTGGGGGCGCTCCAGAGCGAATTCGTTGTGTTGCATGGAGAAAACTTTACCGGTATGTTTCTAACTTGTCTAATATCTAGTTGATCGAAGTACTTTGCTTCAGAAGGAGAGCGATGTCTCGCCTCAGGACGTTCATCACCGCCCGAAAGACTTCGTGGATTGTGTTGGTCGCTGCATTCCTCGCCGCTGGTGCGATCTTTGCTGCCGGCTCCGGCAATGAGGAGGGCGCGCTGCCCGGCATCGGCCTGCCCGATTCTGCCGAATCTGCTCAAGCGGCTGCTGCCGCCGAGGATCTGCCCGGCGCTGATTCCACCGTCGCTCTACTTGTCTACACCCGCGACGACGGGGACCTCACCGACGACGACGTGGCGGCGATCACCGACGCCACGGCGTCGCTGAGTGACCTCTCCGCCGAGGGATTTGTGCCGCCGGCCTCGTTCTCCGACGACGGAACAACGGCCCTCGTCACGGTTCCGCTCGACAAGCTCTCTGAAGCGGGCGAGCAAGCGGAACGTGCTGACGAGATTCGCACCGAAGCCAACGCTGACCTCCCCGACGGCCTTTCGGCGCTGTTGAGTGGCCCTGAAGGATTCGCTGTCGACATCGCGGCAGTCTTCGAAGGCGCCGATTTCACTCTCCTCCTCACGACGGTCATTGTGGTCGCCGTGCTGTTGCTCGTTACTTACCGCAGCCCGTGGTTGTGGCTCGTGCCGCTCATTGTCGTGGGTACTGCTGACGGTCTCGCAGGCATCGTTGCCGCTCGCGTTGCCACTCTTGCCGGCATCCAGTTGGATGCTTCCGTCACCGGAATCCTCTCCGTGCTCGTTTTCGGTGCCGGTACTAACTACGCGCTCCTGTTGATTGCGCGTTACCGCGACGAATTGCGGCTCGTCGAGGATCGCCGTGAAGCCATGTCTCGTGCCTTGCGCGGTGCGGGCCCCGCCATCATCGCCAGCGGTAGCACCGTCGTGCTGGCACTCCTCACGCTTGTGTTCGCCGAGCTGCAGGGCAACCGTGCCCTCGGTATCGCGTGTGCCACGGGTGTTGTGATCGCGATGATCTTCGCACTCGTTGTGTTGCCTGCCGCTCTCGTACTCTTCGGCCGTGGTCTTTTCTGGCCTTACATCCCCAAATTCGGCACCGAAGGCAGTGCAGAGCGTGGTGTCTGGCACAAGCTCGGCGTTCTCGTTTCCAAGAAGCCTGTCGTTGTCGCAATTCTCGGCGCGATCGTGCTCGGAGCGCTCTCGCTAGGTGTGCCGCAGATCAAGATTGGGCTCTCGCAGACCGAGAGCTTCACGCAAGTTCCTGAGGCAGTCCAGGGTCAGGAACTGATTGCGGATGCGTTCCCGGCCGGCAGCGGTTCGCCTGCTTCGGTCATCGTGAATTCCGATTACACCGAAGAAGCAGCTCAAGCCGCCGAAAGTGTCGACGGCGTTGACGCTGTTCGCATCGGCGAAAGCACCTCCACCATCACGCAGATCAGCGTGGTGTTGGATGACGCTGCCGAAACAGAAGGCTCGTTCGCCGCTATCGAGGCTCTCCGTGCCGAACTCTCGACCATCGACGGTGCCGATGCGCTCGTCGGTGGCTTGGATGCGCAGGCTCTCGACGTTGAGCGCGCTCAGCAGTCGGATCAAGACCTCGTGATCCCGCTCATCCTTGGCTTGGTGTTCATCGTGCTGGTCCTCCTGCTGCGCTCGCTGGTTGCCCCTATCCTGCTGCTGCTCACGGTTGTGGCGTCGTTCTTCGCGAGCCTCGGTGCCAGCTGGTTGCTTTTCCAATCGGTCTTCGACTTCCCGGCGATTGATACGAATGTGGTGCTCTTCAGCTTCCTGTTCTTGGTGGCCCTCGGCGTTGATTACAACATCTTCCTGGTCACTCGAGCTCGAGAAGAGGCGGTCACCCACGGCACCCGCCAGGGCATGATTCGGGCACTCTCTTCGACGGGTGGCGTCATCACAAGCGCCGGTATTTTGCTTGCCGCGGTCTTCGCAGTGCTCGGAGTGCTGCCACTCATCACGCTCACGCAGATCGGAATTATTGTCTGCATCGGTGTGCTGCTCGACACCCTCCTCGTGCGTACCGTGATCGTTCCTTCGCTCGCGTTCATGTTGGGGGAGAAGTTCTGGTGGCCGAGCCGCGTCATTTCGGTGGGTGCTGAAGTGCGTACTCCGAAGGGATCGGGTGAGCACGTTCGCGCCCATGCTCCGGCGCACACCACGGAGCATGCTCCGAAGCACGCCGAGGGCGATGCTGCTCCGACGCACAAGGTCGACCGCTAAGGCTCCCTTCTCATCACGGAAAACTCGCCCTAGTCGGGTTCCGGCGCCTCGCGCTCGAACCCGGCTAGGGCTTTCTCGTCGGCAATAGAATTGCGCGCGGAATGGCTCCGAGATAGTTAAGTGGTGACACGTACTCGCCATCGAGTCGTACGCCGAAGTGCAGGCATGCGACCGAGCAGTGTCCGGGCTGCAGCTCTCCGACGACCTGACCCTGCGTCACGGGGTCACCTCGGGCCAGCGCGCTAGTGACAGGCTCGTAGCTCGTGATGAGCCCGCCCGGATGCTTAATCGACAGCACCGGGCGATCAACAACCGTGCCGGCGAAGTGCACCACGCCCGCAGCCGGCGCACGCACCTCGATTGACGCTCCCGCGCCGATATCGATTCCACGGTGTCCCGCTGAATAGGGCGTTTCAGGTGCAATATAGGGGCGGATGATCGGATGCGGTGCCTCGACGGGCCAACTCCAGACCGACTCCGCGCTAACGACTGGGCTACTGCCCGTCGACGCGGCGATGAGGAACGCGAGAATGACGCTGAACGGGGCTCGAATCATCCACCCAGTCTCGACAGTTGGTTAGCGAGCCTGCGTTGAAAAACGCTTCCGGGGAAAACGGCGTCCCGTGACGTTGTTGTGGGGGAGCGATGGTATGATTTTGGCAGCACCGCGTGTATTCGCGGTGACTACGCGTGCCCCGTTGCAGTACAACTACCGCAACATACGGCCGCTATCTCCACTCAGTCCCCTTTCGTGCAGCACTGCGATCGGGGCGGAGGTATGCCCGGGCACCAGGATTCGCGCCAACCGGTAGCGAGTATTAACTGAGAAGGCCATTGCCGCCATGCGCGCCAGTGAGCCAGAAAAGGAGAACGGCCATGGCCGTCGTAACCATCCGCGAGCTGCTTGACAGCGGCGTACACTTCGGACACCAGACTCGTCGTTGGAACCCGAAAATGAAGCGCTTCATTCTGACCGAGCGCTCGGGCAGCCACATCATTGACCTTCAGCAGTCGCTGGGTCACATCGACGCAGTTTACGACTACGTCAAAGAGACCGTCGCTCATGGCGGAACCATCCTCTTCGTGGGTACCAAGAAGCAGGCACAGGGTTCCATCGCTGAGCAGGCACTGCGCGTAGGCCAGCCCTACGTCAACCAGCGCTGGCTCGGTGGACTCCTCACCAACTTCCAGACGGTTTCCAAGCGTCTTGCACGCATGAAGGAACTCGAAGAAGTTGACTTCGATGACACCACTCGTGGTTTCACCAAGAAGGAACTGCTCATTCAGAAGCGCGAGCTTGTGAAGCTGCAGAAGAGCCTCGGTGGTATCCGTAACCTCACGAAGACCCCTTCGGCCATCTGGATCGTCGACACCAAGAAGGAGCACCTCGCCATTGACGAGGCTCACAAGCTTGGTATCCCGGTTATCGCTATCCTCGACACCAACTGCGACCCCGACGACGTTGCGTACCCGATCCCGGGTAACGACGACGCCATCCGCTCGGTTGGTCTCCTTACGCGCATCGTTGCTGACGCTGCCGCTGAGGGCCTTATCCAGCGTCACCAGAAGCCAGAAGAGGGCAAAGAAGTAGAGCCCATGGCTGCGTGGGAAGCTGAGCTTCTCGGCCAGGCTGACGCAGATGCTGCTGCAGCGAAGACTGAAGAGCCCAAGGCTGAGGAAGCTAAGGCTGAAGAGCCCAAGGCAGAGGAAGCTAAGGCTGACGACGCTGCTGCGAAGCCCGCCGCAGAGAAGACCCCCGCGAAGGCTGCAGACGCAGCTGACGACAAGAAGTAAGGATTCGAATCAATGGCAGACTTTAGCCTCGAAGACCTCAAGACCCTGCGCGAGCGCCTCGGCACCGGCATGGTTGAAACTAAGAACGCTCTCGTTGAGGCAGGCGGTGACCTCGATAAGGCCACCGAGCTTCTTCGTCTGCGCGGTGCCAAGAGCAACGCCAAGCGTTCAGACCGCTCCACCAGCGAAGGCCTCATCGCCGCGAAGACCACTGGTTCAGCAACGACCATCATCGAGCTCGCCTGCGAGACCGACTTCGTTGCGAAGGGTGACAAGTTCGTTGCTCTCGGCGAAGCCGTTGCAGAAGCAGTTTCGGCCGCTGGTGCTTCGACCGTAGAAGAGGGCCTCGCAGCACCTGCGGGATCGGCTACGGTCGCAGACCTCATCAACGACGAAGCAGCGATCCTCGGTGAGAAGTTCGAGCTACGTCGCTTGACGAAGCTCGAGGGCGACTCGTTCGAGGTTTACATGCACCGCACCAACAAGGACCTGCCTCCGCAGGTTGGCGTTGTACTCGCGTACACGGGTGACGATGCAGAGACCGCTCGCGGAATCGCTCAGCACATTTCGTTCGCTGCTCCCTCCTACCTCTCGCGCGAAGACGTTCCGGCAGATGATGTCGAGAACGAGCGTCGTATCGTAGAGGAAATCAGTCGCGGAGAGGGCAAGCCTGATGCTGCTCTTCCCAAGATCGTTGAAGGTCGTCTCGGCGCATTCTTCAAGCAGGTATCGCTGCTTGACCAGGACTACGCTCGCGACAACAAGGTATCGATCGCTAAGGTCGCCGCTGATGCAGGCATTACCATTACCGGTTTTGCTCGCTTCAAGGTAGGCGCCTAACACTCAGTGTGATGAAGGCCCGAGGCTCTATTGCCTCGGGCCTTTATTGTGCGCGCACCACCGGTGGCGACAGAATGCGGCTTGCGGCGAATCTGCTGTGCGCCCATGCTGAAGGCGCCACAACGCAATAACCTGTATATGAACATCAACACGGAAAGAAGACGATGACAACTCAACGCAAACGCCGAGTGCTGCTGAAACTATCGGGAGAAGCGTTCGGTGGTGGTCAGCTGGGTGTGAACCCGGATGTTGTCTCGGCTCTCGCCAAAGAAATTGCGGCGGCATCCACTGACGTGGAAATCGCAATTGTCGTCGGTGGTGGCAACTTCTTCCGCGGAGCGGAACTGAGCCAACGCGGCATGGACCGTGGTCGCGCTGACTACATGGGAATGCTGGGCACTGTGATGAATGCCCTCGCCCTTCAGGATTTCTTGGAACAGGCCGGTGTGGCAACGCGGGTGCAGTCAGCTATTGCCATGACTCAGGTTGCAGAGCCCTACATTCCATTGCGTGCAGAGCGTCACCTTGAGAAGGGTCGCGTCGTGATTTTCGGTGCGGGCGCTGGCCTGCCGTACTTCTCAACCGACACCGTGGCCGCTCAGCGTGCCCTCGAAATCGGCGCTGAAGAAGTGCTCGTTGCTAAAAATGGTGTGGATGGCGTTTACGACGCTGACCCTCGCAGCAACCCGGATGCCCGCAAGCTCGATTCCATTAGCTTCCAAGACGCTCTCGTTCAGGGCCTCAAGGTTGTTGACTCCACCGCCTTCAGCCTGTGCATGGACAATTCGATGCCCATGCTCGTGTTCGGCATGGAGCCCGCCGGAAACCTAACTCGCGCCATCGTGGGCGAGCAGATCGGCACCCGCGTGCACGGATAGCGTTCTGCTATTCGAAAACCCCCTAAGCCAGATGATTTCCGAGTGCCGCGCCACGGTTGTTCCAACGACCTCAGGCTAAACTCGGGTGAGACCAAGAGGAGTGCCCTGTGATCAGTGATGTTCTAGCCGAGGCTAGCGAAAAGATGAACAAGGCAGTGGATGCTGCCAAAGAAGACTTCAGCACGGTCCGTACCGGCCGCGCGAACCCGGCCCTGTTCCAGAAGGTCCTAGTGGACTACTACGGAACACCGACCCCGTTGCAACAACTGGCTTCGATGGTGAACCAGGAGGCTCGTACTCTGCTCATCACACCGTTCGACAAGTCAGCTCTCAAAGACATTGAAAAGGCCATTGCGGGGGCGCACCACATCGGTGCCAGCGTCGGCAACGACGGCAGTGTCATCCGTGCCACTCTTCCTGAACTTACTGAAGAACGTCGTAAAGACTTCGTCAAGGTAGTTCGCGAAAAGGCTGAGCAGGCCCGCGTCGCGCTGCGCAACATTCGCCGTAAGGCTAAGGACGACCTTGACGCGCTGACCGAGGTTGGCGAAGACGAGATCGCTCGTGCAGAGAAAGAACTCGAAGCGAGTACGAAAGCTCATGTCGACGCGATTGACGATGCTCTCAAGCGTAAAGAAACTGAGCTGCTCGAGGTCTAATGGTTTCTGAATTCGAAGCTCAGGTTCGAGCAACAAACGACAAGATCAACGCCCGCACCGGGCGACCTTTGGCGATGGCAATTGTCGTGGGTCTGGCGTTGGGTCTTTCGTTGTTGTTCAGCCTGATTTTCGTCAAAGAGCTATTCATGCTCTTTGCCGGGGTGCTCGTCGCGTTCACCGCGTTCGAGCTCGCAAGTGCACTTCGCTTTTCGGGGCTGAAGATTCCCCGCGTTGGGGCGGTCATCGCCGCCGTCGCAGTGGTACCCGCGTCGTTCTACTGGCACGCAGAAGGTCAGTGGTACATCACGCTGGCGGGAATCGCCTTCATGTGGGTGTGGCGATTGGTTGAAGTGGTCGTCATGCCGAGCCATCGTGGTTCGGTGCGTTCGATCATGCGCGACCTCGGTGCTGGGGTCTTCGTGATGTTGTACGTCGCGTTCCTCGCTAGCTTTACGGTCATCCTCACGTCAGAAGACGGCGGCCAGTGGTGGACCCTCGCCATGTTGATTGTTGTGGTCGTCAGCGATATCGGGGCGTATGCCAGCGGGCTATCGTTCGGCAAGCATCCGATGGCTCCCACGATCAGTCCAAACAAGACGTGGGAAGGCTTTGCCGGTGCCGCGGCTGCCGCGGTCACCGCTGGTGTGCTTCTCGCTCTCTTCATGATCGATCAACCGTGGTGGGTGGGGCTGATCTTTGGACTCGTCATTCTCGGCACGGCAACGATGGGTGACCTTGCAGAATCACTCATCAAGCGAGACCTCGGGATCAAAGACATCAGCACGTGGTTGCCCGGTCACGGCGGCTTCTTGGACCGCGTAGATTCGTCACTTTTGTCGGCTGCAGCCGGCTACGCGCTGTTTCTCATCTTTGCGTAAGGCAGAATAGAACCGTGAGCACCACATTTCCCCGCAGCCGTAAGTCACAGTTGGGGTACAACGTCGACCAGGTCGAGGACTTCCTCGAAGAGGCGCGTCGTGCCTACACCGCCGATCGGAGCGACTCTTCCGTAGTATCGTCGCGCAGCATCCGCAGGTTGGCGTTCGCGATGCACAAGGGCGGTTATTCGACCGTTCACGTCGATTCGGCGTTGGAGCGGCTTGAAGATGCCTTTGCAGCGCGCGAGCGGGATCGTGCGATCGCTGAACTGGGTGAGACTGCGTGGTACGCCAACGCTCGCGCTGAGGCGCAAGAGATTTTGAACCGCCTCGCTCGCCTCGACGGCAAGAAGTTCTCCAAGGTGAACGGATTCACGATGGGATACGCGGTCAAGGACGTCGATGCGTTCGCTCAAGAACTGGCCAACTATTTCCAGCACGGCGCACCACTGACGATTGATCGGGTGCGCACAGTAGCGTTCCGCACAGCAAAGGGCGGTTATCGCGAAGCGCAAGTCGACTACCTGCTCGACTCGGTGATCGACGTCATGCTCGCCGTTCGGTAGTTCCCTCCGTTTTTTCAGGTCCGTCGACTAGCATCACTAGTACTTTGTTTATTAATTCGCGAACCGCAATCATCCGCGCTCAGGCCCGTAGCCAGGGTGCGGATCTTTCTGGGCGGCACACACGGGTCTCGTGGACCCTCCCCGTGTTCGCCTCCGTCGCCAGTTTGGGCTTCATCGCCACGCTTATGGTGGCAGCCCCGACACCAGCGAGTACGGTGTCGGCTGCACAGGCCCCGGTGAGCTCCATCGAACGGGCAGAGGTGCAATCGCTGACCGTCGCAGAAGGCTTCGTGAACGAAGTGTCGCGAGACAAGCTTGCAGTGAAAGAACTTATTGTTGAGCCGGTCGTCCCCGCTGCTCCCGCAGCGCCCTCGGTCCCTGCCGCTGGCACACCTGACCCGGGCACGGCGCAGTCGATTGCGTTGTCGATGCTGACGGCGCGTGGCCTTGGCTCCGGCGAGTACAACTGCTTGGTCAGCCTGTGGAATCGCGAATCTGGGTGGAACGTCTACGCTCACAACTCCTCGAGCGGTGCCTACGGTATCCCGCAATCGCTTCCCGGCGACAAGATGGCGTCCGCTGGCGCCGACTGGGCCACCAACCCCGCTACGCAGATCAGCTGGGGGCTTAGCTACATCGAGGGACGTTATGGCACTCCCTGCGGCGCATGGTCTCACTCTGAGTCCAATGGCTGGTACTAGACGGCCCTGCCTCACCGCATAAGCTTGATCCATGCCCCGCTCTAATCGTCCCCGTGGACGACGTCGCCCCGATGATGACGAGAGCGCAGACCTCAGTCGGGTGATCTTCGGCTCTCGCCGCACCGAATTCAAACGAGATGGCGAGTGGAACGTTCAGCCCGTGTCGCCTTCGAAAGCGGCCAAGACCTATACCTGTCCCGGATGCTCGCAGTCGATCTCTCAAGGGACCGCCCACACAGTCACGTGGCGTGCTGACGGCATTATGGGAGAGGCAAACGACCTCTCAGCGCGACGCCATTGGCATCAGCATTGTTGGAAAATAAGATTGTGAGCGCCATCCAGTGAGCGACAATTCGGCAACCAGTTCGGCCGCATCCGCCCAGCCAGCTCCAGAGCCCATTCGCGGTGCCACTGAGTTGCCGGCGCAGCGCGAGAACATTGAGCTTCACACGAGCGATGGCTTCACTCTGGTGGGAGAACTGTCGCTGCCCGAGTCCGGTCATGTCGCGGCCTCCCTGGTGACGCTGCACCCCTTGCCGACCGCCGGTGGGTTTATGGACTCTCACATCATCCGCAAAGCCGCGGCGCGGTTGCCCGCGCTGGCAGATATTGCCGTGCTTCGTTTCAACTTCCGCGGAGTTACGTCACCGCGAGGCACCTCTGAAGGCTCGTTTGGTGAGGGCACCCTCGAAGAGTTCGATCTTGCCGCGGCTATGGATTTTGTTCGCGAGCGGGGATTGCCCAACGTGTGGCTGCTGGGGTGGTCGTTCGGCACCGAGGTCACTCTCAAGTACGGCCGACAGCACCCCATCACCGGAGCTATTCTGCTGTCCCCGCCGCTTCACCGCGCCACGGCGGAGGACGTCTCTGCGTGGGCAGGCGACGAACGACGGCTCGTCGCTGTCATTCCTGAACTCGATGACTACCTGCGACCGCACGAAGCGGCGCAGCGGTTCGCATCGGTGCCCGAAATCGACTTCGTTGCGGTCGAAGGAGGCAAGCACCTGTGGGTGGGGGAGTCTCAGACCTATCGAGTGCTGACGGAGATTGTGGCGCGCCTCAACCCGGTTGTGCTGCCGCTGCCGCGTACTTGGCCGCCGGAGGCATCCGCCGTTGCGGAGAGCACTCTCTAAAGATCTGCTTGACGCGGCACGATCACCTGTTGCACGACGATCAGGATCGCCGCGGCAACGGGGATGGCGATGAGCGCACCCAAAATACCCAGCAACGTTCCGCCGGCGAGCGCAGCGATCACAACGAGCGCGCCAGGAATTTTCACGGCCTTGTTCATGATGCGCGGATTGAGTACGTACGCCTCGACCTGCATGTAGATGAGGTAGTAAATGCCGACGCCGATGACGCTCGGGGGGCCGTTGAAAAGAAGCACGAGCAGCGTGATGACGATCGAGCCGCTCAGCGTTCCTACGAGAGGAATGAGCGACCCCATAAAGGCGATGAACGCCAATAGCGCCGAATATTTCACGGGCAAGCCGAAGGCCGGGAAAATCAGCGTCAGCACGATGAACGAGAGCACACCGTTGACGAGTGCCAACGAGCCTTGGCCAATAACGTAGCGGCCTACGGCAGCGCTTACTTGTTCAGAGAGGTCGATGAACTTCGCGCGTTTCGTGGCAGGAACCAACTGGTACAGGCCTGATTTGATGCTCTTCAGCGACGACACGAAGTAGATGGTGAGGATCAGCACGATAATCGCGCCGGTGATGCCCGTGGCGATTCCAATGCCGACAGCGAAGACGCCACCGCCGATCGTCGTGAGATCGAGGTCGGCTATCCACGCGTTAAAGCCGTCAACCAGATCTTGCACCTGCAGCCACGGGAGTGCCGTTTCGACACTTTCGCGAACGGTGCCATCAAAGAAAGCAGTTACGAGTCGAGGAGTGGCTTGCACCGCGTTGCGAACCTGCTCGGCGATAACGGGCACAATCGCGAAGATGAGGCCAGTGAAGACCCCCAGGACTCCCACCAACACGGTGAGAATGGCAGTCCAGCGAGGGAATTTCTTGGTCTCGAGCCAGGTGACAACAGGATCGAGGCCCAGAGCGAGAAATAGCGCTGCGCCCACGTAGGTAAGGATTGTCGCGAGCGAAATAACGGTTTGGCCGATTCCGACCGCAACAAGAACCCCCAGGCCGCCGAGTAACCCAAGGCGGAACGGATTGAGGATCTTCATTACGTGGCTCCATTCAGCCTGACACCCACGTGTCAGGCTGAGCGTAATTCTAGGTGCCGGGTGGGCAGTTCCTAGTTAACTTCCTCGGCTTGGTTGAGAACTCCACGAAGGTTTTCGAAGTATCCCGCCACGGTCTCGCGCTCGGCCTTGATCTTGGTGAGGCGCTCCTCGGCATCGCTGACGAGTTCTCGGGAGCGCTTCTCAGCGTCATCGGTCATGGCCTTCGCGCGCTGCTCAGCGTCGGACAACTCCTCGGCGGCGTGCGCCGAGGCCTCAGCGAGAACCTTCTTCGCCTCCGCCTGCGATGACTTGGTCAGCTCTTCGGCTTCGTGACGCTTGGCATTCGCCTCGCGCACAGCTTCGGCCAGCTGTGCCTGCGCCTCTTCGAGGTAGTTGTGCGTCTGTGCGGTTGCCTCGTTGTGCTGGGCCAAGAATTCCTTCTCGGCATCGTCGCGGCGCACCGCAAGCTCTTTTGCGAGCGAAATACGCGCTTCTTCTGCTTCGCGTTCAATCGTCGTGCGAGTCTCCTCGAGCTGATGCTTGATCGTTGCTCGAGTCGATTCCACCTCGTTCGCTAGCTCAGCGCGCTGACGAGCGATGTCCCGCTCAAGGTCAGCAGTTTGTTTCTCCACATCGTGGGCGAGTGCCGCACGGGTCTCGCTGACGTCGCTGTCAAGTTCGGTGCGCTTGCTGTCGATCGCGGCATCCAACTCGGCATGGCGGCGAGCCATTTCTTCTTCGAGTGCGGCTGTCGCTGAGGCGATTTCTGCCTCGAGCTCGTTGCGACGAGTGCTCATCTCCGCTTCGAATTGGGCGCGAGCTGTTGTGCTCTCGTGTTCGAATGCGGCACGGGCTGTCGCGATTTCATCTTCGAGCCCTGCGCGAGTTGTCTCGACGTCATTTTCGAGAGCGCCACGCGTACTGGAGACCTCTTTCGCCAGCGCCTTCTTGGTGGAATTTACCTCGCGGTCAATCGCCTTTTGCTTGGCAGCAACGTCGGCGGCGAGTTCACTTCGCGTGGCCTTGACGTGCGCCTCGAGCTCGGCGTGGGTAGACGTGACCTCGTCATCGAGTGCGGCCTTCGTCGTAGCAACGTGGTTGTTGAGTTCGGCCCGAGTGGTCGTGACCTCTTGCTCGAGGGAGGCCTGGGTGACCTTAACCTCTTGCTCGAGGGCCGTCTTGGTGGTCGATACTTCTTGCTCAAGAGCGGCTTGGGTGCTTGTGACTTCGTGTTCGAGAGCAGCCTTTGTTGAGGTGACTTCGTCGTCGAGCGCGGCGCGCGTGCTCGTGACGTCGTGTTCGAGCAGCTGGCGTGCGTCGCGTTCCTCGGTCTCCCACAGGTCTCGGGCTTCAGACAACTCAGCGTCGAGGGCGGCCCGTGCGGTCGTGACGGTTTTTTCGAGCTCGGCCAGCGTAGTCGCGGCCTCGGTAGCGGCGGCGTTGCGAGTGGCGTCCGCTTCTGCCTCGAGCGCTGCGTGTCCCGCGTCCAGCTCTGCCTTGAGTTTCGCTTGGGCGGCGTTTGTCTCGTTGACCAGCTTCGCGTGACCGGCAGCGGTCTCGTTCGCCAGTTTCGTGTGGGCAGCCTTGGTCTCGTTCGCGAGCTTGTCTCGAGCCGTGGTGGTCTCAGCGTCGAGCTCAGCCCGCGCGGTGTCGATCTCGCGAGCTAGATCGGTGCGTGCTTGCTCGATGTCCCGCTCTAGGTCTTCGCGCTGCTTGGTGTTCTCAGCCTCGAACGTCGCGCGTCCAAGCTCAGCGTCCCGGGCGAGAGATTCTGCAGCCTCGCGCGCTTCGGCGACTTCAGCCGCGGTGCTGGCACGCAGCTCTGCCATCGCTCGTTCTGTTTCGGCACGCAGAGCTGCAGCTTCTCGCTTCGCTGAGGTACGGGCATCCGCTGCTTCGGTCGCTACGGCGCCACGAATGGTTGCTGCTTCCCGAGAAGCATCACCCACGAGCTGAGACGCTTCGTCTCTCGCCCGTGCGACAAGAGTGTCCGCTTCGGCGCGGGACGATTTTGCGAGCGCTGCTGCCTCATGCTGGGCTTCGGCCAAGGTGCGTTCGGCTTCGCTCGCGGTGTCTGCGCGAAGAGTCGAGGTTTCAGCCTGCACCGCTTTGCGCATCTTCTCAGCGTCAATGTCGGCCTGGCTGATGAGTTGAGTCGAGTGCTCTTCGGCAACACGAAGCATGCTCTCGAGCTTTGAGCCGAGTCCGCTGTAGGTGGGGCTGCCCGATTCGTCGAGCTCAGCCTGAAGATCTTCGTTTACGGCGAGGAGTCTTTTGACCTCTTTTGTCGAGGCCGTGCGATCTGCTTTAGCGGCAACAAGTTCGCGACGAAGTTCGCCGATAAGTTTGTCGACGTCGTCTTTCTTGTAACCGCGCATCTCTGTGCCGAAATCGGTATCGTTCGCGGCCAAGATTTCTCCTCGATGTCTGCGGAATGAACCCTCTGAGTTTAGTGGGGCGCGGAGGCCTCCTGTCATCCTCGTTTCGAACCCGCATCGTGGCGTTCACTCTTCTCCCAGATACTTCCCAGAAGAGTAACTAGGTGGGCTGGAAACGATCGGCTATTCTTGAACGTCTTTGATGTTGCCTTCCCGAGTGGATGGGGCCCCTACCTCCAGACCAGCTGAGGTTCTGCCAACGTGGCATGGGTTTTCTTTCCGTGAGTCATCGTGGGCAACACGAAAGGAGAGATAGTGAGATTCGTTCTCGCCATAGTGAGCTTCATGCTCGCAGCCGTCATGATCGGCTACGGCATTGCTCAGCAAACCATTCTTGCGACCCCGGATGAGGTGTCAGTCTCCGCGGAGATGGACGGCACAGCGCCACTCACCGTGATCAGCGGCGAGGCGTTCAACACGTTCTCGGGCAACCAGACCATCCGGATTGAAGGCCCCCGCCGGATTGTGGCTGCGTACGGTCGCTCCACCGACGTGCTCGCCTGGGTGGGCGACGCAAGCTACAACATGGTGTCCATCGACCCCGAGACGGGCGATCTGACGACCGAAACGATCGCGGGAACCGAGCAAGAGGTTCCCGACCCGTACAACTCAGACCTCTGGCTAGAGAACTACGAGGCCGAGAACGAGCTGGCGCTCACCGTGAAAATTCCGACTGACGTGTCGTTCATTCTGGCGTCAGATGGAACAGAGCCCGCCCCCAACGCCGTATCGCTTTCGTGGCCCCTCGACAACAGCACGCCCTGGGCTGGCACGCTCATCATGGGCGGTGCCGGTGTATTACTCATCGGCCTCATCTTCCTGATGTGGGCGGTGCACAACATGCGCCGCGCTGGCGGCCCGCGCCGCAAGCCGCAGAAGATGCCGAAGGTTCCTAAGAAGGCTCGCTACAAGCAGTCGAAGCGTGGTTCACAGGCCAGCGACGCGTCGTCGCTCCGCACAAGCGCGCGGATCGCTATCCCCGCGGTTCTCGTGAGCGCAATAATCCTCAGCGGATGCACCGCGTCGACCGCGCCTAATTCAGCCGCCGACCAGACAGTTCCGTCGCCAAGCCCTGCTGCCACAGACGAGGCGCCCGCTGTTACGGCGCCCGCGGTTGCTGTTCGCCAGATCGAGAAGATCGTCGCCCAGATCAGTGCCGTCTCTCAAGAGGCCGATGACGAACGTGACGCCGACCTTATTGAGACCCGCTTCTCAGACGCTGCGCTTGAGTATCGGCTCGCGAATTACAAGATGCGTGAAGCCGATGACGATATTGCTCTGCCCGTCGCCATCCCGGATGGTCCCGTGCAGCTCACTCTCCCTCAGCAAACCGACACGTGGCCGCGCACTGTGTTCACGATCATCCTTGACGAGACCGATTCCACGGTTGCGCCGATCGCACTCTTCCTCGAGCAAAAAGCGCCGCGCGACAATTACAAGGTCAGCTACGCCATCAATCTCGAACCGTCAGTTGTGTTCCCCGACGTTGCCGCGGCTAGCGTCGGAACCTCACGTCTGCCGGCCGACAGCGGCCTGCTGCGCTCATCGCCGACCGAGGTTGCGCTCGACTATGCCGAAATTCTCGAGCAGGATCTCGACAGCGACTCCTACCTCGACTTCCAAGTCGAGGGTGACAGCTTGCGCGAGAGCGTCGGGCTCGCGGTGAAAAAGAAAGAGAAGGCCGCTCTATCGAGCACCGCCACTCTTACTTATGGCCACGAACTAGGCGCTGCGGATCCCATCGCCATGGCCACGGTTGACGCCGGTGCCATCGTCGCGGTCCATCTCTACGAGACCAAGGTCGCTGCTCCGAAGGAAGAAGGCTCTGCCGTTACCTTCAGCGGTCAGACCAAGGCTCTCTCGGGAATCTCGATCACCGAAGAAGGCATCAAGTCGACCTACGGTGATCAATTACTCTTCTATGTTCCTGCCGCGGGCAACGACGAGAAAATCGTTCTGCTCGGCTACACCCAAGGACTCGTTGAAGCATCGGAGTTGAAATGACAAACGCCCCCCTGAACGCCGCTAGTCTTCGCGGAGCTGTCGACCTTTCGTCGCTCGTTCGCCAGCACAACACTCCCGCCTCGGCGGCGGGTGCTCCGGCGGGAGATGCTCCCGCAGATGCTGCTGCCGAGTCTCGGGCGCCGAGCGGCTACGCCACGAGTGCGAACGATGCCTCCTTTGCCCAAGTTCTTGAACTCTCCAATACGGTGCCCGTCATCGTTGAGTTCTTTGGCCAAGGAATCGAAGCATCGCTCGAACCGACGATCGCCCAGTACAAGGGCCGGTTCGCCTTGGTCACCGTGGATGCCACGGCAAACCCCCAGTTGGTGCAAGCGTTCCAAGTGCAAGAGGTGCCGACTGTCGCAGCCGTCATCGGCGGGCGCCCCGTGCAGTTGTTTAGCGGCATCATGCCGGAGAACGACCTCAAAGAGGTGCTTGAACAGGTTTTGCAGCTCGCTGCCGAAAACAAGGTGACGGGCACATTGCCTGCGGCCGATGAAACGGCGGAGGACGAGGCCGTAGAACCGGTCGAAGAGCCGCTACCTCCCTTGCACCAAGAAGCTTTCGACGCGATTTCTGCTGGCGACTTCGCTACGGCGATCGAGGCCTACAAGACGGCTATCACGCAGAACCCGCGCGACCAACAGGCCATCGCCGGGCTCGCTCAGGTTTCGCTGTTGGCTCGGCTTGAAGGGCATACCGCTGACTCGGTGCGCAGTGCCGCAGCTCAAGCTCCTGCCGATGTCGAGGCTCAGCTCGCCGTGGCTGACCTCGATATCTCTGGTGGTCATCTGGGCGACGCCTTCGACCGACTGCTCGAGCTCTTTCCCTCAGCAGACGCCAATGGCAAAGGCGCTATTCGCACCCGCTTGCTCGACTATTTCGAAATCGCTGGCGCCGAAGATCCTCGCGTAGCAGATGCTCGTCGCCGACTCACATTGCTGCTCTACTAGTCGCGAGCAATCGCGCCGACGTGAGCGTCGGTAGCGCGAAGAAGGTCGGCGGGCGAAAGCTCAATGTCGAATCCGCGTGTGCCGCCGCTCACGAACACGGTCTCAAAGAGTTCGACGGTCTCATCGATCACGGTTCGGTGGGGGAGCCTTTGCCCAATCGGGCTGATGCCGCCCAGCACATAACCGGTACGTCGCTGTGCAACCGCGGGCTCGGCCATCGTCGCCTTCTTGCCGCCCAGAGTCGAGGCGAGCGCTTTGAGGTCGAGTTTTCCCGAAACGGGAACGACGGCAACGATCATCTCGTCATCCACCACGGTCATGAGGGTCTTGAAGACCTGCTCGGGAGAAACTCCGAGGACGGTGGCGGCTTCGATGCCATAGTCCTGGTTGCTGGCGTCGTGCGCGTAGGGGTGTGCAGTGAAGGTGATGCCGAGCGCATCGAGCGCAACGGTGGCTGGGGTTCCGAGCGCCATCAGCGATCGTTTGCCCGCGAGCGAGGGGGAGCCGGGTCGAAGCAGCAGTGCATGCGATCTAGAGTAATGACACACAGCCATTTATGCGGATGCTGTGGCGGAGTAACGGAGTTACGGTGACCATTTATCTCGACCACGCGGCCACAACGCCTATGCGCCCTTCGGTAGTGCAGGCTTTCGCGGCGGCACTGCCTGTGGTGGGTAACCCCTCGTCGATTCACTCTCAGGGCCAAGCGGCGAAGCGAATGCTTGAAGAGGCGCGAGAAACTGTCGCGGCGAGCGTTGGCGCAGATTCGGTAGAGGTCACTTTTACTTCGGGCGGTACCGAAGCCATCAATCTTGCCCTTAAAGGGTTGTACTGGACGCGAAACTCGGGTGCCGTTGAGCGCCGCCGAGTGCTCGTCGCGCAGGCAGAACATCACGCAACGATCGATGCGGTCGAATGGATGCGGGCCCACGAAGGTGCAGAACTCGACTGGATTCCGGTCGATACTCTCGGTCGCATCGATGTCGACTATGTGCGGAGTGCGCTCGCCGACGATGTCGCGCTGGTCTCGATGTTGTGGGCAAATAACGAGGTGGGTAGCCTGCAGCCGGTCGCCGAGATTGCCGCGCTTGCGGCGGCCCACGGCGTTCCGGTGCATGTGGATGCCGTGTCGGCGTTCGGCTACGTTCCTATTGACTTTCACGCGGCCGGTGTCGCGGCGCTCAGTGTCTCGGCTCACAAGATCGGTGGTCCGGTTGGCGTCGGAGCGCTCGTGATTGCGCGCTCGGCATCCGTCACTCCTCTTATTCACGGTGGTAGCCAGCAGCGCGCACGCTCGGGAACTATGGACGCGCCCGGCGCGGTCGCCTTTGCCGCGGCGGCACGTGAGGCCACCGCCGACTTGGCTGAGCAGGCGACCAGGCTTACGACGCTGCGTGATTCGCTCATCGCCGGAGTGCAGACAGCCGTTCCCGAGGCCGTGTTGCGCGGTGACCCGAGCGATCGTTTACCAGGCAACGCTCATTTCACTTTCCCCGGTTGCGAGGGCGACTCTCTGCTGTTCTTGCTGGATGTCGCGGGCTTCAGCGTCTCGACTGGCTCCGCCTGCCAGGCGGGAGTGCCCGAAGCGAGCCACGTCTTGCTGGCGATGGGCCTTGACGAACCCGCAGCGCGCGGAGCCCTGCGCATCTCGTTGGGGGAGTCAAGCACGACTGACGAGGTGGAGCAGTTCGTTGCCGCTCTCCCGAAAGCCGTGGAGCAAGCCCGTAGCGCTGGATACTCTGACCGGATGACCGTGCTGGGGCGCGGCTAGGCGGCGCTCCAGGCTCCAGCGACGCTGTTGCTGTCCCCGTTGCCGGCGCCGGCGGCGTGGTGGCCCGACGGTGCATGTCCTCACGCGCCACACCATTGACTCAGCACCTTCGCACCTGTAAGTTTTTTATTGCAGGTGAAAGGAATCTGGTGAATTCAGAAGAGCTTGGAGCGTGGTTAGCCGCCGTGGCGAACCCGCAGCGCATGCGCATTCTGGCCGAGTTATCGAGCGGCCAACAACACGTGAGCGAGTTGGCCCGCCGCGTCGGAATGTCCCGCGCCCTGCTCTATATGCACCTCGCCAAGCTCGAAGAAGCGGGATTCGTCGCCGGGCATCACGAGCTCAGCGACGACGGCAAAGCACTCAAGCTCTTCGAGGTCGTTCCGTTTCGCGTCACCGTCACTCCGGCGTTGCTTGCCCGCGCGGTAGCGCAGTCGGTGAGGGACGGCGAGGTCGAGAATGAAGGCGACGCGGCCGACGCGGCCGGCGCATCGTGAAGCCGGCCACGGCATCCCAAACATTATCTAGTTGCAACTCTCACAAAGGAAAATAATGGAAGTCTTTTATAGCCTCTGGTTCTGGATCGGCATTGTCGCCATCGTGGGCATCATTGCGGGCGTCATCCATAACTCCACCAACAAGAAGGCAGAAACAGCGAAGTACGTCGCGGATGCTCAGGCCGGCGGCGACTATCGTGCGCTTGCTGACCAGAGCCTCGAAACCAACCGTGCGCTGCTTCAGCGATTGGATGTCGTGGAACAGCGCCTCGCGAGCATCGAGAAAACTCTCACTGACATCCCGCAGTAGCGTGCGGAGCAGTATGAGTAGAGTGCGGCACGGCGCGCTCGCCCGCGAACGTTCCGCCCGGAACTTGCCCAGCAACTCGTCTCGTACACTGGACGGATGAAGATTTTAGCGGCGATGAGTGGCGGAGTGGACTCCGCCGTGGCGGCCGCGCGCGCTGTTGAGGCTGGGCACGAGGTTGTTGGGGTGCATTTGGCGCTGAGCCGGCAACCCGGAACCCTGCGCACCGGCGCTCGCGGTTGCTGCACGATTGAAGACTCGATGGATGCCCAGCGGGCCGCCAACATTATTGGGATCCCGTACTACGTGTGGGATTTCTCTGAGCGTTTCAAACTTGACGTGGTGGATGACTTTATCGCCGAGTACTCGGCCGGTCGCACTCCGAACCCCTGCATGCGCTGCAACGAGCGCATCAAGTTCGCCGCCCTTCTGGAGAAGGCGGTGGCGCTCGGGTTCGATGCTGTCGCCACCGGTCACTACGCCAACATCATCGAAGATGAGAATGGTAACCGCGAACTGCACCGTGCCGCTGCCTGGGCCAAGGACCAGTCCTACGTTCTTGGCGTGCTGACGACGGAGCAGCTGGCGCACAGCATGTTCCCGCTCGGGGCTACCCCCTCGAAGGCAGAGATTCGCGCCGAAGCTGCTGAGCGCGGATTCTCGGTAGCCAACAAGCCCGATTCCCACGACATTTGCTTTATTCCCGACGGCAACACTCGCGGCTGGCTCGCGGACAAAGTCGGCGCCGAGCAGGGCGAGATTCTTGACCGCAACGGAGATGTGCTCGGCAAGCATGAGGGTGCTTTGGCCTTCACGATTGGTCAGCGCAAGGGCCTCAATGTGGGCTACCCGACGGATGACGGCAAGCCGCGTTTCGTGCTCGAGATTCGTCCCAAGACCAACGAGGTCGTTGTCGGGCCGCGCGAAGCTCTCGCGCTCTCGCAGGTTGCGGGAACCAAGTTTTCGTGGGCTGGGCTCGACCCTCAAGCATCCGGTTTCATCTCCGAGCCGGGGGAGAGCTTCGAGTGCCACGTGCAGGTTCGCGCTCACTCCGACCCTATGCCGGCTGTAGCTCGCATCGCTTCGGCGACCGAGGGCGCGGACAACGTGGGAGATGCCACGGGCCCCGAACTGATCGTGACGCCACACGAACCGCTCATTGGGGTTTCACCAGGTCAGACCGCGGTGATTTACGTTGGAACTCGTGTTCTGGGGCAGTGCACGATTGCCCGCACGGTTTCTGCGGTTCCGGCCGGAGTTTAGTTCTCTTTTTCCATCACGTGGCAGGAGGGAATCCCTCGGTTCACACGGAGAAGTCAGTGCTGCTGTTTAGACTTGAACCGTGGCCAATAGCACTGTGAACCCGGGTTCTTCTCACTCCTCAGACGAGCACGTTCCCGAGATAGCCGATCCCGAACTCTCCGAAGCCCGGGATGAGGCGCAAGCGCTCACTTCGCGCATTCTCGAACTTCGCGATGCCTACTACGTTCGGGACGAGACGCTTGTCGACGATGCCGAATACGACGGTCTCATCCAGCGGCTCGAAGCGCTAGAGAAGGCGCATCCCGAACTGCAGGGGCAAGACAGCCCGACCCAGCGGGTTGGTGGCCGGGTAGCGACCCTGTTCGACCCTGTGGAGCACGCCGAGCGCATGCTGAGCCTCGACAACGTGTTCTCGCTCGAAGAGTTCGGTGAGTGGGCCGCCAAAGTTCAACGTGACTCGGCTCGCCATATCGATTTCTTGTGTGAGCTCAAGATCGATGGGCTCGCTATCAATCTGCGCTACATCGACGGCGCGCTCGTGAGCGCGGCAACCCGCGGCGATGGTCGCGTCGGCGAAGACGTGACCGAGAACATTCTGCGAGTTGAAGGCATCCCGCAGAGGTTAGCGGGCTCGGGGCATCCGCCCATTGTCGAAGTACGCGGTGAAGTCTTCATTCCGCTGCAACTCTTTCGCGAGTTGAACGCGGAGCAGGCTCGCATCGGAGAGAAAGTTTTCGCGAATCCGCGCAACGCTGCGGCCGGATCACTGCGTCAAAAGTCTGAAGGCAAGAACGACGAGAAGCTGGCAGCAATGCGTCGTCGTTTGTCGTCGCTGCGCATGCTCGTGCACGGCATCGGAGCATGGAATGGCGAGCGCGCCGGCAGCGAGCCGATCCGCACCCAGAGCGAGGTGTACGGCCTTCTTGCAGAGTGGGGTTTGCCCACGAGCCCCTACTTCAAGGTCGTGCCCACGGCGACAGAGGTCGAAGAGTTTATTCGGTACTACGGTGAGCACCGCGACAGCGTTGTGCACGAGATCGATGGCATCGTCATCAAGGTCGACGAACTGGCGCTGCACGAAGAGTTGGGGGCTACATCGCGCGCGCCGCGCTGGGCGATCGCCTATAAGTACCCACCGGAGCAGGTCAACACCAAGTTGCTCGACATCGTGGTCGGCGTTGGTCGCACCGGGCGCGCAACACCGTATGCCGTGATGGAGCCCGCCCTCGTTGCGGGCTCGGTCGTACGCCAAGCTACCCTGCACAACCAAGATGTCGTCAAACGCAAGGGCGTGTTGATCGGAGACACCGTTGTGCTCCGCAAAGCGGGCGACGTCATCCCTGAAGTCCTGGGGCCAGTCGAAGAACTACGCGACGGCACAGAGTATGCCTTCGTGATGCCGACGAACTGTCCGGAATGTGGAACACCACTGCGCGCGATGAAAGAGGGCGATATCGATTTGCGGTGCCCCAACGCGCGCAGTTGCCCGGCACAGGTTCGCGGCCGCATTGAACACGCCGGTAGCCGGGGTGGTCTCGATATCGAGGTGCTCGGTGAAGTTATTGCGCGCGCTCTTGCGCAACCGCGCGAGCCAGCGGTGCCTCCGCTCATCAACGAAGCGGGCCTGTTCGATCTCACGGTTGAAGATATCTTTCCGATCGTGGTCGCTGTTCGTGACTCCGAGACGGGCGAAGTTCTCACCAACGACGATGGTACAGAGCGTCTCGTCATGCCGTTCCGCCGCGCCCGCAAATCCACGGGCAAAGATGCTGATCCCGAATATGACGCCAATGCCGTGGAATTTGCCGGCACTCCCGACTGGGTGCCGTCGAGTAACGCGGTCAAGCTCATCGCCAATCTGAACGAAGCTAAGTCGAAGCCACTCTGGCGATTGCTCGTGAGCTTGAGCATCCGCCACGTTGGTCCGGTTGCTGCGCGTGCCCTCGCCGAATACTTCGGATCGCTCGCGGCGATACGAGAAGCAACCCGCGAGGAGCTTGCCGCGGTCGACGGTGTCGGTCAGATCATTGCGGATTCAGTGGCCGACTGGTTTGACGTTGATTGGCATCAAGAAATCGTTCAACGCTGGGCGGATGCGGGAGTGCGGTGGGCAACGCCCGGTCACCCTGGCCCCGGAGCAGCACAATCCAACGACGGCATTCTCGCCGGGCTCACGATCGTCGCGACCGGCAGCCTGGAAGGGTTTACTCGCGAGGGCGCCCAAGAAGCGATCATTGCGGCTGGAGCAAAAGCGGCGTCGAGCGTAAGCAAGAAGACTGACTTCGTCGCGGCGGGCCCCGGCGCCGGATCGAAGCTCACTAAAGCGGAGCAGCTGGGCATCCCCGTTATCGACGCAGCTCAGTTCGCGCGACTGCTCACAGCGGGCCCCGACTCGCTCTAAAACCTAGTAAAACGTGAGTATTGCCTTCGGTTCACGCCCGAATAGGGGCAGACTCCCTTAGGATTAGCTGAACGTGGTCGTGCGCGGGGACGTCGCACAGTTCACGTTCCTTGAGGGGATCACCCGACGTTGCTGATTGAAATTGCACTCGCTTTAGCTACCTCGGTCATAGGCTTACCCGCCGCCGAGGTCTCTGGCGCGCCCGCAATCAAATTCCACTCCATCGTCACGAGTGACTCGCCGTCACCTTTCGTGGGTCCGGTTGTCGACACCACCGGGTCTCTCGGAACCGCAACGTTCAGCGCCCGCACCCTGACCTCGCTCGCCAGCATTCCAGCGGACAGCATCCCTCAGTTCTTCTCTTCCCGCCCCGGCACCATCGAACAGATTCTCGCTTCGCCGCCGCCGGCGCAAGAAGTGGCGCTCTGGTGGGGCGATTTGGCCAGCGATAGCCAGGTTGCACTCGAGAGCGCGAGCCCCCAACTGCTCGGCAACCTCGAGGGCGTGCCCTATACGATCCGCGACGTCAGCAACCGCACTGTTCTCGACGAGACCATCGTCGAACTGACCGCGGTCGTCGACTCGGATGCCGGCCGTGCCGTACAGCAAAGCGCACGCCAGCAGCTCAACATGCTGTCGTCGATCTCCGAGTCTCTTGCGTTCGACAGGGCGGCCCCCGAGCGAACCCTCATCACCCTCGACGTCACAGGGCAGGGTAAGGCCGCCATCGTGCTCGGCGACTTGAATGAAGCCGACTATGTGAGCTTCTTGGTGCCGGGCATGTTCTTCACTATCGAAGGCCAGATGGCCTATTGGGCTGAGGCCGCTGACGCGCTCTACTGCGAGCAACAGGAGTGGCTTGACCACTTCGAAACCCAGTCGGTATTCACGCGCAATGAGACCGTCGCGACCGTCGCCTGGATCGGCTACGACACCCCAAACCTCACCAACGTGGGCGCGATCGATAACGCGAACCAGGGCCGTGACACTCTTGCTCAAGCAATTATTGGTCTGCAGGCGCTGCGCGGTTCTGACCAGCCGTACATCGCAGTGGTGGCACACTCCTATGGAACGACAGCGGCGATGATGGCCCTGTCGGAATATGACTTTGAAATCGATGCCCTCGCCATGGTCGGGTCACCCGGCAGCCCGGCGAAGTCCGTGGACGATCTGCATGTGCGCAACGGCAATGTGTTCGTCGGTGAAGCCGCGTGGGACCCCATCCCGAACAGTTCCTACTTCGGCGCCGACCCTGGAACAGAGTCGTTCGGTGCTCAGTCGCTCGGCGTCGGCGGCGCTTTCGACGTGGTCATGAAGCGATCGCTCGCTGGCTCCGTCGGGCATAACGAGTACTTCACCCCGGGCAGCGAATCGATGCGCAACTTCGCACTGCTCTGCATCGGGCGCAGCGACCTCGTGATCCCCGAACACGCGCCCGCTGTCGAACGTGCCTTCGGGTCTCTCGCTGGCCCTTCGAGCTAGCAGTTCTCTATACACTGGAGGGGTTCCCTGTCTGTTTCCCATCTTCGGAGCTCCATGACTGACACCAATCCGGGTGCGATCACTGCTGAGGTCGTCACACACCTCGCATCGCTTGCCCGCATCGCCCTCACCCACGACGAAATCGAGAAGCTCACTGGAGAGCTTGGCGCGATTGTTGATTCCGTGGCCAAGGTCAGCGAGGTCGCAACCGATGAGGTTCCGGCAACGAGCCACCCGATTCCTTTGAGCAACGTCTTCCGTGCGGATGTTCCCGGCGTCACCCTCACCACCGAACAGGCGCTCGCCGGCGCCCCTGAGCACGACGGTTCACGCTTTGCCGTGAGCGCGATTCTGGGAGAAGAACAGTAATGGCAGCTTTGAACGACCTCACGACGATGTCGGCAGCAGATTTGGCCGGCAAGCTGAGCTCGGGCGAAGTCTCGTCTGTCGAAGCAACCCAGGCGCACCTCGACCGTATCGCTGCCGTCGACGACCGGGTTCACGCGTTCTTGCACGTGTCGGCGGATGCGCTGGCCAACGCTCAGCGCATCGACGAGCGTCGTGCAGCAGGGGAGTCGCTCGGTGAGCTCGCCGGTGTGCCCGTCGCTGTCAAAGACGTGCTCTGCACGATCGACATGCCCACTACCGCGGGCTCCAAGATTCTTGAAGGCTGGGTTCCGCCCTACGACGCAACGCCCGTGGCGAAGTTGCGTGCAGCTGGCCTCATCCCGCTCGGCAAGACCAACATGGACGAATTCGCCATGGGCTCGTCCACCGAGCACTCGGCGTATGGTCCGACGCGAAACCCGTGGGATCTCGACCGCATCCCCGGTGGTTCCGGTGGTGGCTCTGCTGCGGCGGTCTCCGCGTTCGAAGCCCCGCTTGCTCTCGGGTCTGACACCGGTGGGTCGATCCGCCAGCCGGCATCCGTTACTGGTTCTGTCGGTGTGAAGCCCACGTACGGTGGCGTCTCGCGCTACGGCGCGATCGCTCTGGCGTCGTCGCTCGACCAGGTCGGCCCTGTCTCGCGTACCGTCCTCGACTCCGCACTGCTGCACGATGTGATCGGCGGGCATGACCCCCGCGACTCCACCTCGCTCAACGAGCAGTGGCCGTCGTTTGCTGCCGCAGCTCGTGCCGGTGCCGCTGCCGAAAGCCTCAAGGGCGTTCGCGTGGGCGTTATTAAGCAACTCGACAGCCCCGGCTTCCAGGCCGGTGTCTCGCAGCGCTTCCACGAAGCTCTTCAGTTGCTCACCGATTTCGGTGCCGAGATTGTTGAAGTGGATGCTCCGCACTTTGAGTACGCCGTTGAGGCGTACTACCTCATCCTGCCCGCCGAGGCGTCGAGCAACCTCGCCAAGTTCGACTCGGTGCGCTTTGGTCTCCGCGTCACGCCTCAGGGCGGCGGCACCGTTGAAGACGTCATGGCAGCGACCCGTGAAGCTGGTTTCGGTGACGAGGTCAAGCGCCGCATCATCCTCGGTACCTACGCCTTGAGCGCCGGCTACTACGACGCGTACTACGGCAGCGCGCAGAAGGTGCGCACGCTCATTCAGCGCGACTTCGCTGCAGCGTTCGAGAAGGCGGACGTTCTCGTCTCGCCTTCGGCGCCGACCACCGCGTTCAAGCTCGGTGAGAAGCTCGAAGACCCGATGGCGATGTACCTCAACGACGTCACCACGATTCCGGCCAACCTCGCGGGTATCCCCGGTATGGGTCTCCCCATGGGGCTCGCTCCCGAAGATGGACTGCCGACCGGTTTCCAGATCATGGCGCCGGCTCGCGGCGATGCTCGCCTCTACGAGATCGGTGCCACGCTCGAGCGTTTGCTCGAAGCGCAGTGGGGCCACACCCTGCCGAGCCAGATCCCGGCACTCGGCTAAACAACTCCAGCTCTGTCACTCGACCCGCGCTCATCGTGAGCGCGGGTCGAGTGCGTTAACGCGATCGTGGCGCGGGTATCCGGGTATCCGGGTATCCGGGCATCCAAGCGTGCAAGCGTGCAGGCGTGCAGGCGTGCAGGCGTGCAGGCGTGCAGGCGTGCAGGCGTGCAAGCGTGCAAGCGTGCGGGCGTGTGGCTAGGCGTCGTCGGCGGCCTGCCGTTCGCGATACGCAATTTGGTTCATCCGGTTTCCGCAACGGATGCTGCAGAACCGTCGTGACCCGTTGCGCGAGAGATCGGCCATGAGGCCTTCGCAATCGGGGGCTTCGCAGCGCCGCAACCGCCACATGGCGTCGGAGCGCACAACGTCGACGAGCGCGAGTCCGACCTCGGCCTGAATACGTTCCGCGAGCGGCGCTTCGGGGTCGTTGGCGTGCAGGTGCCAGTCGGAGTCCCCGTGGCGCGCTAAGAACGGCAGGGCTTTAGCTTCAGCAAGCATCGCGTTGATTTCGATCGCGGCGTCGTCGCGCGTGAGCTTCCAGATGCCGCGGATGCGGTCACGCACGGCCCGAACGTCGGCCACTTCGGCGTCGTCGCGGTCGATGCGCCCGCTAAACCGAAACTGCATGACGAGGTCGTGCACTTGGCTAACCGACATCAGTTCGTCGACGCCCGATCTGCTCGCGAGTTCGTGCGAGTTTCCGAGTAACACCGCGAACTCGAGACTCTCTACCGTGTCAGGGGCAAAATGCAATTTGACTCCTTATTTGTTTCGAGACTAGCGTCAGCAGAAATACTCGTCAATCTCGTTCGAAGCAGTAGCCCATGAAACAGCCCTCCACGTCCCTCGGTTTGTTAATCGCACTGATCGCCGCCGCCAGTTTTGGCCTGTCGGGGGCACTCATCAAGCCGGTGTTGGAAGCAGGGTGGAGTCCCGCTGCGGCGGTCACAGTGCGCGTGCTCATCGGGGGTGCGGTGCTTGCGCCCTTCGCATTCATGGCGCTCAAGGGGCGCTGGATCGCGCTCTGGTACGCGCGCAGCCGCATCCTCCTCATGGCAACGATCGGGGTTTCAGGTACCCAGCTGGTTTACTTTGCGGCGATTGAACGTATCCCCGTGGGGATCGCGATTCTGCTTGAGTACATGGCCCCTTTGCTGCTCGTGGCCTTCGCGTGGGCCACGTCACGACGCACGCCGAAAGCAGTGGTGTTGATTGGCTCGGTCGTCGCGCTGGGCGGGCTGATTCTCGTGGTGTCACCGGAAGGGTCGGGAGCGCTCGACCCGGTGGGCATCATGTTTGGGGCCCTCGCTGCGATCGGCGCGGCGGTGTACTACGTGATTGCTGCGCGCACGAGTGAGGGGCTTCCCGCTGTCGCTCTGGCATCGGCCGGTCTGCTGCTTGGCGGTGTGATCTTGGGGCTCGTGGGGCTGCTCGGTATTGTGCCCTTCGATATGCCGCTGGTGGATGTCACGGTGTTGGGCTTTGTAGCTCCGTGGTGGGCACCGCTCCTCATCGTGGGTATCGTCGCGACCGGCATCGCCTATTCGACGAGCATCATGGCAAGCGAAATGCTCGGTTCTCGCCTCGCGTCGTTCGTCGGACTGCTCGAGGTTGTCACGGCAGCGATCTACGCCTGGCTTCTGATTGGCGAGAACTTGTCGATCATGCAGTTCGTGGGTGGGGCCCTGATTTTGGCGGGAATCGCGTTCGTGCGCTCCGAGAAATCCGAGCATATTGGTGACTTCACGATCGAGGCCGAGGCCTTTCCGAGCGACGAGGATGAACCAATTTTGGCCCCGGCATCCGCGCCGCTCGAACCGGGTACCGATACGGTGCCGCTGCGCCACGTACAATCGTTGGGTGGCTAAAGCTGAATTGATGGACTACGACAAAGCACTCGAACTATTTGAGCCGACGCTCGGTTTCGAGGTGCACGTCGAGTTGAATACCCAGACCAAGATGTTCTCGGATGCTCCGAACCCTGCTGCGGCGGGTGCGGGCGATGCTGAACCGAACACCATGATCACTCCGGTTGATCTCGGTTTGCCCGGCAGCCTGCCTGTCGTCAACGAAGAGGCGATCAAGTATTCGATCTCCCTAGGGCTCGCGCTCGGCTGCGAGATCGCGCCGAGTTCGCGCTTCGCCCGCAAGAACTACTTCTACCCCGATCTGGCGAAGAACTATCAGATCAGCCAGTTCGATGAGCCGATTGCCTTTGAGGGCTCGGTTGAGATCGAGCTCGAGAGCGGTCGCACGATTACGATTCCGATCGAGCGCGCGCACATGGAAGAAGACGCCGGCAAGCTCACCCACGTGGGTGGCTCGACTGGTCGCATCCAAGGTGCCGAGTATTCGCTGGTTGACTACAACCGCGCGGGCGTTCCTCTCGTCGAAATCGTCACGCACATGATCACGGGTGCTGAAGCGGATGCTCCTGAGGTCGGCAAGGCCTATGTCTCGGCTATTCGCGACATCGTTCGCTCGCTGGGCATTTCTGAAGCGCGCATGGAGCGTGGCAACTTGCGCTGTGACGCGAATATTTCGTTGAGTCCCCGCGGTTCCGGAAAGCTCGGCACGCGCACCGAAACGAAGAACGTGAACTCGATGCGCAGCGTCGAGCGTGCAGTTCGCTATGAGATCCAGCGCCAGGCGGCCATTCTTCAGAAGGGTGGCACGATCACTCAGGAGACCCGCCACTGGCACGAAGACACCGGTGTCACGAGTGCGGGTCGCCCCAAGAGCGACGCTGATGACTACCGTTACTTCCCCGAGCCCGACCTTCTTCCGGTTGAGCCCTCGGCTGAGCTCATTGCTGAGCTGCGTGCGGCTCTTCCCGAGCCACCGGCCCAGCGTCGCAAGCGCCTGCAGGCTGCGTGGGGCTTCACTGACCTTGAATTCCGCGATGTCAACAACGCCGGACTCTTCAGCGAGATCGAAGCAACAGTTGAGGCCGGAACGACACCAGCTCAAGCGCGCAAGTGGTGGACGGGCGAAATCGCTCGCCTCGCCAACATCCAGGGGGCTGACCCGAGCTCGCTCATTAGCCCTGAGGATGTCGCGGCTCTCGTTGCGCTCATGAACGACGGTGTTCTCAATGACAGCCTGGCCCGCCAGGTTCTCGAGGGTGTTATCGCTGGCGAGGGAACTCCCGCCGAGGTTGTCGAGAGCCGAGGGCTCAAGCTCGTGTCTGACGACGGCCCGCTGATTGCGGCTATCGATGAGGCTCTTGCTGCCCAGCCCGATGTTCTTGCGAAGATTCGCGAGGGCAAGGTGCAGGCTGCTGGTGCCGTGATCGGTGCGGTCATGAAGGCGATGCGGGGTCAAGCTGACGCTGCGCGCGTTCGCGAATTGGTCTTGGAGCGCGCTGCCGCCGAATAAGGCGCTTGACGCGGCGTGGGCTTGGCACGGCTCGAACGTCAGTTGTAGGCAGTACCGTTGAGGTCATGTCTGAAACTGCCGAGCTTGTCGTCGAAATCCACGTTCCCCTTACCCCCGACACCGAGGTAGCCGAGGGTGAGAGCCGCTTCCCCTGGATCGAGTCACTCGTGGAGTTCACGGCTGAACTCGATGAGGGTGGGGAGATCTTTGTCGTTGAAGAAGGCGACGTCTTTAACGAGGCCTACGTCATCGTGATCACGGGTGCTGACGAGTCAACGCTCATGGGTGTTGCCAACCGCGTAGCGAACCTGCCGGGTATTCCGACGGGCGTTTTTGCCGTGCAAACGGATGCCGACGCTGACGAACTCGGCCAGGGCACGGTCGTCGAAATCTCTTAGCGAGAATACCGCTCAAACTTAGTCAAATTTGGTTGTTTTGCGTCGGCTGCGGCGTACACTGAGAGAGCACCGCAGCCGCCAGTACACGCGCGTGATTGAGTCACCGCCCTGACGAGGGACGATCCGCCCCGTCTGCAGTAGCTTCGTACTACTGAAGAGCACAACACCATGACAAGCAGCACCCCGGTGGGCACGCCCACCAGCCCCATTCCGATTCCTTCCAGCATCTTTTCGCCACAGGTGATGTGGACCACAATCGGCGCTTTTTCGCTGATCTTCTTGGGAGCGTTCGAGACCCTCGCGGTCACGACGGTCATGCCCACGATTAGCCGTGACCTCGATGGTCAGTCGCTCTACTCCGTTGCCTTCTCGAGCAGCCTTGCCGCGAGCGTGATCGGCATGGTGCTGGCCGGGCAATGGTCTGACCGCACGGGTCCCGCCAAACCCCTGATCGCCGCCATGGCGGTGTTCACCGTCGGTCTTCTCGTGGCTGGCTTCGCCGGAACGATGGGCATTTTCATCGTGGGGCGCTTCTTGCAGGGGCTGGGTTCTGGTGCGCTCATTGTGGCGCTCTACGTGGTGGTGGCCCGGCTGTACCCGGCAGTGTTGCATCCGAAGATCTTTGGGCTGTTTGCATCAGCCTGGGTGCTGCCCTCGCTGATCGGCCCGCCGCTCGCCGGCGTTGTCGCCGAGCAGATCAGCTGGCACTGGGTTTTCTTCGGTGTTGTCTTTCTCGTCATGGCCGCGGGTGCTGCGATCCTGCCCGCCGTGCGCGTTCTGCTCGACCAGCCGATCACGGTGGGGGAGAAGTCTTCGGGCAAGCGAGCCGTCGTGTGGGCAGTCGTCGCTGCCGTGGCGATCGTGGCCATCAGCCTCGGCGGTGAGACCGACGGAGCCTTCGCGTGGCCGTTGGCGATCGCAGCGCTCGTGATAGCGATCATCGCACTGCGCCCGTTGCTGCCCGAGGGTTCGCTCACTCTGCGCCGTGGCTTGCCCACCACGATTGTCCTCCGTGGTGTCTTCGCTGCAGCGTTCTTCTCAACCGAGGTGTATCTGCCGTACCTCCTCAACGAACGCTACGGTTTGCCGGCGTGGGCCGCGGGACTCATCCTCACTGTGGGCGCGGTGTCGTGGGCGGTCGGTTCAGCGCTGCAGGGGCGCCTGCCCGAGTCGGTCTCACACAGTCAGGTGGTGGTGGTCGGATCGCTGTTGCTGAGTGTGGGGCTTGCGACCCAGTTCGTGACGGCGTACTTCATGCTTTCGCTCTGGATTGCCGCGGCGGGCTGGCTTGTCGCCGGCGCCGGCATGGGAATCACTTTCCCGCGGCTCTCCACTCTCGTTCTCAGCCACTCAAGCTCGCGTGACCAGGGCTTCAACAGCGCTGCGCTGTCGATTTCGGATGCCGCTGGTGGCGCCGTAGCGATTGCTTTCGGCGGTCTCGTCTTCGCTGCCGTCGGCGGGCTCACGAACGGTATGGGTTTCGTGGCAGCTCTCGGCCTTGCGGCCGTGTTGGCCGTGGCATCCATTCCTGTGGCCTTGCGGGTACGCACGCGCTAACGCATTATTTCGCTGTGTTAAGCAGTGTGTCGGAGCGTTACGTCACGTTCTCGCGGGCGTGAACGATCGCGATTACCGTCGCCGCATGACACTTCTCACTAACGACACCACGACCACTGACCTCGCTGCCGACCGAGCCGCACGCCTGACTGCCGCGGGCTCCGCGTGGAACTCGCGAATCGCCGCCAAGCCAGCCGCTGCAGAACTCACCTACGCCGTCACTGGCAAGGGGGTTGGTTCCGTCGGCACTGTCCTCAAAGCCGGCAAGCACATCTTCCACATCGACGAGCCCGAGGGGCTCGCGGGTGATGATGTTGCCGCCAGCCCGGTAGAGATTGCGCTCGGCGCACTGATCGCGTGTCAGGTAGTGGTCTTTCGCCTCTACGCTCAGGCGCTCGACATCCAAGTGGATGACATCTCCGTCAAGGCCGAGGGCGACCTCGATGTTCGTGGCCTCTTTGGCATCGACAAGAACGTCCGCAACGGATTCGGAGCGATTCGCCTGTACGCCACCATTACTGGTCCGGAATCGCAGGAACGCTACGACGAGCTGCGCGATGCCGTTGACGCTCACTGCCCGGTACTCGACCTCTTTGCTAACCCCACCTCCATCACCACGCAGGTGGTCAAGGGCTAACGGCACCCCATGATGATGCCCTCGGACATGATCGACCGGTAGCTCAGGCTGCCGGTCGATTTTCTGTTAACCGCAGCATTGACGAGTAGCCTCGGGATATGAAACCGGCATTCGAATTCACCTCTGAGCTCACACCGTGGGCGTCGAAGCCGAGTGTGCACTTTCTTCAGGTGCCGCCGGATGTCGGAGTCGACATCAAGGAGATTCCGTCACCCCCGCGGGGCTTCGGTGCCATCGCGGTCGAGGTCACGGTTGGCGCGACCACGTGGACCACTTCAATCTTTCCCGATAGCAGCCTCGAAGACAGCTACTTTTTGCCCGTGAAGATCGCTGTGCGGCACGCTGAAGGCTTAGAAGCCGGCGATACGGCCGAGGTTACGATTCAGCTGATCTAGCCTCCTGCGCAGGCCGCAGAGCGATGGCAACACCGCGCCGTCGGGCGGGTGGCCCGGAGGTTACGCGGGCCAGACTCCGATAATTAACGCCATCACAACAATGGTGACGAACTCGTGGCTCACGTTGAGCACCGTAAGGCCGTTCGGGCGGCCATCGAACTGATCATGCGTGATGAAACGAGCGGCCGTGAATCCGCCCCACAGCACGATGCTCGTCAGCAGTGTGTTCACGAAGAAGCCGCCACCGTAAAAGTCGAAGGCGATGAATGCTGCGCCCGCGAGTACCCAGGCGGTGATGAAGCTCACGATGACGGTGACGACGATGGGACGGAGCGCATCTGCCGCGTTTCCGCTCGGTGTGATACCCGCGGCTTTCATCCAGTAGTTGCCAAAAACGCGCGGCGAATACCAGATGGTGCCGACGATCATGCTGGAGAGAGTCGCGAGGATGACCGCGATGTAGTTAATTTCGGGAACCATGACAACCTCCGGTTGCGAACGAGTGCCCGAAGCCTACTCTCGCGGCGACTAGCCGGTGATGTTTTCTTCGAATCGTTGGATCGGGTCGTACCAGCCCTGCTCGAGAACGTAGCTCTGAAATTGCTTGTCGAGGCCCAGAATCACCGCAAGGCCGACGACGAGCAGGATGATGCCGACTACGCGCTTGAAGACACCGTTCGGGTTGGCAAGCCAGCCCAACTTGCGCGCGAAGGCTTGGCCCAAAAACGCGATCATCAAAAGAGCGATCGCGAGACCGAGCGCGTAGACCACGATGTACAGCAGGCCTTCGCCGAACGAGACAGGAAGCACCGTCGCCAGAATCAACGCGTAGGTGGGGGAGCAACTGCTGAACGTCGGGCCGAGAGCAGCGCCGAGCATCACGTCGCCACCGAGACCGCCGCGCGAGTACGAGCGATTCATCACGGCGTTAGTGCGGTTTTGGATGCCCGTGGCCATCATGAAACGTTCCCAGAGCGCCGGGAATACCAGCGTGAGACCGAAGATGATCAGGATGCCGCCAGCGATGATCTGCCAGACCAACTGTGGAATCCCGAGCAGTGCCGTCGTTGCCTTGAGCAACAGAGTGAAGAGAATGACGGAGCCAGCGAGGCTCACGGCGATAACGACCGGGCGGAACCACTGACGCTCAGCCACGGTCGAGTCGCTACTCGTGCGGGCGATCGAACCGCCGACGATGACGGGTAGCAGGGGCAGCACGCACGGGGCCGCGACGGTAAGAACTCCCGCAACAAAGGAGAGCAGAATCAGGCTGAGCATCGCGACCTAGTTGAGCGCGGTGAGAACAGCGTTCAACGATGGGTCGGCATAGGCAACGAAGTTGTCCTGAACCTTAGTGCCGCTGGAATCGACCTCGACGAAGGTCGTCTGTTGCGTTACGCCGTACTCGGCACGCAGATCTTGATTGGTGTCGTAGTCGACCTTCACAATCGTGATCCCTGAAGGAACACCCGACGCCGTGATGTCGCCGTCAGCAGAAACGCACTGCGGGCACCAGGTGGCGTGGAAGAACAGGATGACGCGGCCATCGGCATCCGCAATGACGCTCGGGCTGTAGTCGACGTAATCGCCACCGCCATCGTTAGCAATCGCAGCGCTGTCGTCAGTGCTGGCCTCGGTCTCCGAGCCTTCAGGAGCGTCAGGTTCGCTCGAGCTTTCGGAGGCTGCGGAACCGCCAACGGATGCCGTGCTGTCAGCGGAGTCGTTCGAGTTTTGGACTGCGACGATCGAAACGGCTGCAATGACAATGACGGCAAGAGCAACGATGACCGCGAGGATTCGCTTGTTCATGCCATCCAGTAACGCACGCGGAACGGATAATGTTCCGCCTCCCGAGAAATTTCTGGGACTATCCCCAGATTTCAGGAGTGTGCGAATACAGCTTGAGATCGCCGAAAGTTAGCGCACCTGTGAATCTGGCTCGCGTATACGGGAGCAAAACCATCAGCGCGGCGCCCGCTTTGTGCTCGATGCGCACTTCGATGGCGTCCGACTTGAGAGAGGCAATTCGCGTGTTCGAAATGATCGCGCTGCAGCGTGCGATAGCAGCCATTTGACGCAACTGCGTCACGGTCTGCGCGATCATAGCGTGGGCATCCAAGTGCTTCTTTTTGAGCGCTTCGTCGGCAGACATCTCCAGTACACGGCCTGAGGCGTCGGTTACGAGAGCGAACGTCATGAACTCGCTGGCATGGCTCAAATGCTTGCGCGCCACAGTGAGCGACGAGTCGAGAATTCGATCAACGTCAGCCTGCTGCTCGGCGTTGAGCGCGTCTCTCCACGATTTCATATCCAAACCGTAGCGAGTCGAACGCCTCTTTGTCCCACGAAGCGCCCAAATCACCCGCGTTTTGGTGTCACGACTCTTTTTTCGTGTCGAGTCGGATCGCTCGGTTTCTCGCGGTCTGACACCGCCCTGCGCTAACGTCGAAGCATGCAAAAGGCCCAGCTCACCAGTGCCCAGCGAAGCTATTCTCTTGTCGCCGGTGCGGTGGCTCACGCCCTCTTCTCCGTGGGCTGGCTCATGCTCGGGTTCGTCGCGCTCGGCGGGGGCCTCACGTTGCTGCTCGGTGGAACAGCGAACGGTGTGAGCGGGCTTTTCGGTGACGTCCCTGTCGTGGCCGACTTCATCCGCAACACCAGCAGCGTGATCGGCACGGTGATCATCGTGATCGCAATCGTGGCGTTGCTCTTGGTCGCTCTCGCGGCCTTCGCAAGCATCTTTCTGCTCACGCGCGGTGCCGTGCGTAAACCGTGGCAGATCACCTTTCAATCGCTCGGGATCGTTGCTCTGCTCGATGTTCCGCTCTTTGTGGCGTACTTGACGATTGCCGCGCAAGCGACTGACTCTGCGGTGGGCGGTGCTGTGTTCCTTGGTCCCGTCGTAGGCGTTGTCGGCTCCGCTGTCGTCGGTGCTCTTGTGTGGTGGTGGATGGCGTGGTCACGCCGCGGGTCCGCCTCACGATTTGCCGGGGTTACCGCCACAGCATCTGCAACCGCCGTTGCTCCCCAGCAAAAGTCGAGCGCCGCTGGAGATACTGGCACCACCCCTTCGAAGTAATACGCCGTGCAGCGGCACCGAGCAGAGAGTGCATGATGATGGCACGCATTGACACACTGATCATCTTGGGAGCGGGCGGCGACCTGACTTCCCGACTCCTTTTGCCCGGGCTGGCGTCGTTTCTGGCGAGCGACCAGGCACAGTCGCTAACGCTGATCGGCGCTGATCGCCAAGAAATGGATGACGCAGCCTGGCGCTCCCGAGTGACACAGTCCTTCGACGCCTCAGTTTCGCCCGCGGCCACCGCTGTGGCGAACGCAGCGCATTACGTGCAAACCGACGTCACTGATGCTGATCAACTGCGTGACTTGATTGCCGCGGGTTCCGGCCGCGTGGCGCTGTATTTCGCCTTGCCTCCTGCTATTGCCCAGAAGGCAGTGGCCGTGCTCGCGACGCTCGAACTGCCCGAAGGCATTGTGCTCGCGCTAGAAAAGCCTTTCGGCAGTGACGAAGCGAGCGCTCGCGCTCTCAATCGCATCCTGCAGACGATCGTGCCTGAAGAGCAAGTGTTTCGAGTGGACCATTTTCTCGGTAAATCGACGGTGCTGAACCTGTTGGGGTTGCGCTTCGCTAACCGCGTTTTCGAACCGCTGCTGGCTGCGCCCAACGTGGCGAAGGTCGAGCTGATTTTCGATGAGGCTCTCGCTCTGGAAGGTCGCGCTGGATACTACGACCGTGCTGGAGCCGTCGTCGACATGATCCAAAGCCATCTGTTGCTGGTTCTGGCGCTCACCGCGATGGAGCCGCCCGCGAGCGTGAGTTCCGAAGACCTTCGCGGTTCTATGGCGCAGGTACTCCGTGCGACTCGCGTGCAAACGGTCGATGGCACGTGTGCGCGGCGTGCCCGCTACACCGCGGGAACGATTGGCGATCGCCGCCTTCCGGCGTACGTCGATGAGAATGGCGTCGACCCGGAGCTTGGCACTGAAACTCTCGCTGAAGTCACCTTCGAGATCGACAACTGGCGATGGGCGGGAGTTCCGTTCGTGCTGCGCTCGGGCAAAGCTCTGGGCGATTCCCGCCAAGACATCGTGATTACCTTTGCGCCAGTTCCGCATTTGCCGAACGGCCTCACGGGTAGCGCCGAGCCGGCGAAACTCACCATCTCGATCAAGCCTGCAACGCTCTCGCTCGATCTCATCGTGAACGGCGAGGGCGACCCGTTCACTCTTGATCGCACTCAACTGACAACCACGCTGGGCGATGCGGCGATGAGCGCGTATGGCGAGGTCATTGCGTCACTCATCGACGGCGATCCGGTGCTCTCGGTGCGGGGCGATGTTGCCGAACAGTGTTGGCGAATTGTGGCTCCGGTGCTTGACGCTTTTCGCAACGACCGGGTTCCCCTCGAGGAGTATCCAGCAGGGTCGCACGGCCCCGAATCGTGGAGCCGGCCGTGACAGGCACCGGCGCTCGGGGCGTGACGGGCGGTCGGGGCGTGACGGGCGGTCGAGGTGTGACGGGCGGTCGAGGTGTGACGGCGCGCGCAACCGCACGCACCCGCGCGAGTGCAGAGCAGGCGTACGTGCTCTCGGGACCTCTCGACCCCACCGATTTTTATCCGCGGTTTGGGCCGTTGCCCGCCGTTGTCGCGGTATTGGATCAGTCGGGCGACTGGGACACCATCGGCCGCACTCGCCGCTTGATTCTCTCCGATAGTGGTTATGTCATTGAGACGATCACTGACACCGAAGTTCCCGGGCTGTTTGCCTACGAGCTCAGCGATTTTCAGCGACTGTTCGGGATGCTCGTCTCGGGCGCCCGCGCCGAATGGCATTTCGACAGCACGATCAACGGTGCGCGCATCTCATGGAGCTACACCTTCGTCGCCAAGCGTGGCCGACGGTGGGCGGTGTGGCTCATCGTACGACTGTGGTGGGGGCGGTACATGCGCCGAGTCTTGCCTCCGATCGCTCGGGAGATTGAGCGTCTCGCTGCACGTTAGTCAGCTCCAGTTATCTAATCGTTGCAAGAAACGGCGTCGTTCACACCCTCCACGCACCATTCTCACAACTTGCGCGGAGATGCGCTTGTGACAATGTTTCTATGTTCCGATCGAGATTTGCAGTGGCTGCCGCAGCAGCGCTGTACTTCGCCGCTCTGGCGAGTCTCGCTTTCGTGATTGCCCCGGGCAGCGATGGCCGCTTTTGGCTGTGGACGACCGTAGCGTTCATTCCGGTCGGTGTCTTTCTCGTCGGCATGTTCGGTCGCCGACGGTGGTGGGCAGCACTCGCCTTTAGCATCGTCGCGGCGTCGTGGCTCGAAGCTGCGCAGACAGTGTGGATGCCCGCGGGCTATGCCGCTGTCGTAGACATTCTGCTGGCCAGTATCGGTGCCGGCATCGGAGTGTCAGCTGCCGTGGGTGTAGCCCTCTGGCGCGAACACTCGGAACGGCCAGCGACGCGCACTACGCAAGCCACCACCAACCTCGCGACCTCTCGTCGCGCCTCCGCCAGCAACTCGGCGGCACCGCTTAACCTCGAGCGGTGACCGACGACCGCTATTCCCACGATGTTCTTGCCGACTTCAGTATTCAGCGCGGCCCGAAGGTTCTTCCGAAGGTTGCGATCGAGCGAGACATGGTCGTCGAAGTCATTGCCGACGGCTACGTCGGTGCACTCGTGCGCTTCACCGACGGCCTCATGGAATTGGAAGACCGCAGCGGGCGCTCCCGTGCCTTCCCGCTGGGAAGTGGCTATCTGATCGATGGCGTGCCGGTCGAGCTAATAAAGCCCGTGCCCAAAGCCGGTGAGACGGCTACTCGCAAGACCGCGTCGGGCTCTTTCGCCGC
Organism: Salinibacterium sp. UTAS2018; assembly: GCF_004118935.1. Lineage (NCBI taxonomy): Bacteria > Bacillati > Actinomycetota > Actinomycetes > Micrococcales > Microbacteriaceae > Salinibacterium > Salinibacterium sp. UTAS2018. The sequence continues at coordinate 974,390 of NZ_CP035375.1, read as the reverse complement.
GCCAGAGCAGCGCGCCCGCACCGCGCTTGCGAGCCGCATTTATGTGGAGGGTCGCCACGATGCCGAACTCGTCGAAAAGGTGTGGGGCGATGACCTGCGAGCCGAGGGAGTCGTCGTTGAGTTCCTGGGGGGTATCGACGATCTCGAGAAGATTGTCGCGGACTTTGCGCCCAACTCCGAACGCAAGCTGGGCATCTTGGTTGATCACCTTGTGCCGGGCTCAAAAGAGAGTCGAATTGCCGAGGCTGTGGGCCGCGGCAAGTACGGCAAGTATGCGCTGATAGTCGGGCACCCGTTCGTGGATGTCTGGCAGGCGGTCAAACCTCAGAGTCTCGGAATCGCCGCGTGGCCCACCGTTCCCCGCACGATTGAGTGGAAGCACGGCATCTGCGAGGCGTTCGGCTGGCCTCATGACGATCAAGCGGATATCGCGCGCGCCTGGCAGTTCATCCTGTCGAAAGTGAAGAACTTTGGCGATCTCGAACCTGAACTGTTGGGCCGCGTCGAGCACTTGATCGACTTCGTTACGGTCGACCAAGAATCGTAGCTAGCTAGCTAGCTAGCGAGCGCAACGCTTCGCAGATGTGCCGTCGCTCAGTCGAGCTGGGGGAGTACTTCGCGCGCGAGAAAGTCGAGCTGGTCGAGGTCGTGAAAGTCCATGATCTGAAAGTAGACCCGGGTAAAACCGAGGGCTTTTAGCTCGGAGATCTTGTCGACCACTTCGCTTGCGGTCCCCGCGAAGCCCCCGAGGCGCAACGCGTCGGGGGTGCTGTTGGCTGCGGTTGCGCGAGCGTCGATTTGAGCGTCAGTGGCCCCGACTGCGGTCGTTCCGGCTATCGAGAGCACGAGGGTCGATGGGTCGCGGTCGCAGTGCTCGCACGCGGCATGCACGCGGTCGATGCGTTCCTTGAGCGGTGCGATAGTGGCGAAGCCAGCGTTGTATTCGGCGGCGAACTTAGCCGTGAGCGCTGGCGTACGGCTCGGGCCGCTGCCGCCGATAATGATCGGTAGCGGGTCTTGCGTGGGCTTCGGCAGCGCGGGGGAGTTGCTCAACTGGTAGTGCTTGCCCTCATACGAGAAAGTCTTTCCGGGGTCGGTGCCCCAGATGCCCGTGATCACGTCGAGCTGTTCTTCGAGCATCCCGAACCGCTTTGCCGGGAAGGGGATACCGTAGGCGGCGTGTTCGCGCTCGAACCACCCCGTGCCCAAACCGAGTTCGATGCGCCCGCCCGACATGTCGTCGACCTGAGCGACCTGAATCGCCAGAATTCCCGGATGCCGGAAGGTCGCCGACGAGACGAGCGTGCCGAGGCGAATAGTTGAGGTCTCCCGCGCGAGACCGGCGAGCGTGGTCCAGGAATCTGTCGGACCAGGCATGCCACCGTTGCGGTCATCCATCGTCAGATAGTGGTCAGAGCGAAAGTAGCCCGTGAAGCCGAGCTGCTCTGCCGCTTGCGCGAGCAGAAGCTGGTCGGTGTAGCTGGCGCCGTTCTGAGGCTCTGTGAAGATGCGGAAGTCCATACCCCGAGCCTATTGATGATTAGACTGGGTGGCGAACACGGGAGTCCGGTGAGCCGGGCTGAGAGGGAGCTTCTCCAAGCTTCGACCGTCGAACCTGATCTGGATCATGCCAGCGCAGGGAGCAGACACTCTTGAAACCCGTGCCATTCACTAGTGAAAGGCACGAAAGTGACCACAACAGCACCATCTTCACCCTCGTCCACCACCTCGACCCTGGGATCGCGCTTTCAGTGGCGCGTCATCGACATCGTCGTGGCCAGCGTCATCGGCGTCGCGAGCGGCTTGATTTTCGTCGTCTGGAACGTGGCGTCAACGCCGGCACTGGCACCGTTTTCGGCGCTGCTCCCGGGACTCCAAGCGATCGGCGGAGGCTTCTGGCTGTTCGCCGGTGTTCTCACCGCGCTCGTTATTCGTAAGCCGGGCGCCGCAATCTATGGTGAAGTCGTCGCAGCCTCGGTCTCGGCCCTCATCGGCAATCAGTGGGGCATCCTCACCCTCGTCAGCGGTATTACCCAAGGAGTGGGCGCCGAGATCGTGTTCGCTGCGTTCCTCTACGCAAACTGGCGGGTCAGCGGCGCCATTCTGGCCGGCGCCGGAGCAGGACTCGCCATGGTCATCACCGACTTGCTGCTCTGGTACCCGGGCTCAGCACTGCCCTTCATTGTCATTTACGCGATCGCTGGCGTCGTCGGCGGAATGCTCATCGCCGGATTACTCTCGTGGCTTGCCACGCGTGGTCTTGCTGCCACCGGCGCGCTCAACCGTTTCGGTGCCGGTCGCGAGATTGCGAAGCGGGTCTGACCCCCACAGTGCCTGCTGGCGTCACCGTCGAAGGATGGGGGTGGCGCCACTCCAGCAGGCTCGCGTGGGCGGTGCGCGGGCTCGACCTGCGCATTGAACCGGGCGAACGTGTACTTCTCCTCGGCGAATCCGGGGCAGGAAAATCGACCTTTCTCCATGCCCTTGCCGGGGTAGTCGGTGACGACGAAGGTGAGTCAGAAGGCTCACTTCTTGTCGATGGCGAGCATCCGGCATCCATTCGTGGCCGCACGGGGCTCGTGATTCAAGACCCTGATAGTCAAGTGATTCTGGAACGCGTCGGTGACGACGTTGCTTTCGGTTGCGAAAACCTTGGTGTGCCGCGCGACGAGATTTGGCAGCGGGTGCGCCATAGTCTCGCTCAGGTCGGCCTCGACGTCGCTCTCGATCGCTCGACGAGCGCGCTCTCGGGCGGGCAAAAGCAGCGTCTAGCGCTCGCCGGAGTACTCGCGATGCAGCCGGGGCTCATCGTTCTCGACGAGCCAACCGCCAATCTCGATCCCGTTGGGGTTACCGAGGTTCGGGATGCCGTCATCCGGGTCGCCGAAGCGACCGGCGCCACGATCGTCGTGGTCGAGCATCGCGTGTCGGTGTGGAGCGAAGTTGTCGATCGTGTCGTTGTGCTCGCAGCCGGCGGGGGAGTCATCGCCGACGGGCTACCTTCGGAGGTTCTCTCGCGCCAAGGACAGGAGCTTGCTGCTCGCGGGGTCTGGATCCCGGAGTTCCCACCGCCGCGCCCCCAGCGCGCAGCCCGCGGTGAGCAGCACACCGTCCTTACCGCGGAAAGCCTCGCATTTGGGCGCGCGAAGAAAGCACTCGGAATACCCTTCGACCGCGAGATCCTGAGCAGCCACGCGCTCGCCATTACCGGTGCCAACGGCGCCGGTAAGTCCACGCTCGCGTTGACCCTTGGCGGACTACTCGCACCGGTAGACGGTGCCGTGGTCGCGAGCCTCGCACTCGCAAACGGGGCGGGCCCGCATCCGATCAGATGGAAGTCGCGTCAACTGCTCACTCGAATCGGTACCGTGTTTCAAGACCCGGAGCACCAGTTTTTGACGAGCACGGTGCGCGCAGAGCTCGAAGTGGGACCGCGGGCGCTGAAGCTTTCGGCGGCTGAAATGAATGCTCGGGTCGATGAGCTACTCACGCGGCTCCGTCTCGAGCAGCTTGCCGAAGCCAACCCGTTCACGCTCTCGGGGGGCGAGAAACGTCGCCTCAGTGTCGCTACCGCCCTGGCTACGCGCCCGCATGTTCTGGTACTCGACGAACCCACGTTTGGCCAAGATTCGCGTACATGGAGCGAACTGCTCGCACTGCTGGCTCGGCTCGTGGATGACGGCAGCAGCGTGATCGCGGTCAGTCACGATCTCGAGTTTGTCGCCGCGCTCGCAGACTCTACGGTGGTGCTCGAATGATCCCCATCGCGCCCGTGAACCCCGTGGCCAAGCTTGGAGCGGGGATCATTGTGAGCCTCTTCCTCATCCTCACGATCGACTGGGTTTCCGCGGCGACGGCTCTCGTGCTCGAGCTTGCGATTATCGCGTTCTTGGGCATCGAGCCGAAGCGTTTCTGGCTGCGCACCCTGCCGGTCTGGATCGCGGCGCCGCTTACCGCGCTCACGATCTTGCTCTATGGGCGCTACGACGGCGAGGTGTACTTCGAATTCTTGCTGATCAGCATCAGCGACGGCTCGATCGAGCTGGCTCTCGCCACGTTTCTGCGGGTGCTCGCGATCGGTTTGCCCGCGGTGGTGCTCTTCATCTCGATTGATCCCACGGACTTCGCCGACGGGCTTGCCCAGCGGCTACATTTTCCCGATCGTTTCGTACTCGGCGCGCTTGCTGCGGTGCGGATGGTCGGCCTCTTTCTCGAGGACTGGCGCTCGCTAGAGCTGGCTCGACGCGCTCGCGGCGTCGCTGATCGCGGAAGGCTCCGTCGACTCGCGGGTCAGGCCTTCGCGCTGCTGGTGCTGTCGATTCGGCGCGGAAGCAAGTTATCCATCGCGATGGAAGCGCGAGGCTTTGGCGGCTCTCAGCAGCGCACCTGGGCGCGAGAATCACGCTGGGGCGCAGCAGAGTGGCTCACTCTGCTCGTCGGGCTTCTCGTGGGCGTTACCGCTACCGTGGTGGCCGTGCTTACGGGAAGTTGGAACCTCATTGTCGGCTGACGTCACGCGACCGCTGCCATCGCCACGCTGGCGCTGTCTCATCGATGGTCGGTCTGGTTCGGGTAAAACCGAGCTGGGCCGAGCGATGGCGGCCGCGTGGCCCGAGGTTCAACTCGTCAAGCTCGATGACTTGTACCCGGGCTGGGATGGGCTGGATGCCACGAGCAGCATTATTCCGTGCATTCTCACGCAATTGCGGTGGCAAGAATGGAACTGGGCCACCGATTCGGCGGGCGCGTGGCACGAACTCGACGGTGATCGCCCCATCGTTATTGAAGGCATCGGCTCGCTGAGCCGGGCCTCGAAGCCACTCGTCGATCACAGCATCTGGGTCGATCTCGATGATGTAGCGCGAAAGAAGCGCGCCCTCGATCGCGATGGCGACACCTACGCCCCGCACTGGGAGCGCTGGGCTCGGCACGAGCAGAGCTTTATGGCGCGCGAGCAACCGCGAGAACTTGCGGCTGAGATTGTCGACGGCGTCGATATCTCACGCTGGTTTGAGCGTGGCTAGCTCGCCTTCGTCCACAACTGCGTGAGATCGGTTCCGCGGGGGTTGATCGTCATCGCGTCGGCCTCGCACGTGAGGATGAGCCCGACGACGTCGTCAAAATCGCTACGAGGAATGGTGTACTCCAGTTCCTCTACCGGTTCGTCGTCGAGCGTCGCGGCAGTTTCTACGGTGTACTCGGAGACATCCCAGTTGTGGGGGATGGCGACATCAACATTGATGAGGGCTTGGCCCGTTACCGTGCCGGTATACGACTGCGTAATGGTCATGACTTGGTCTTTTTTAGGCTCAGCGGTGATCGTGAACACGAGATCAGAGTCGATCGTGATTCCGCCGTTGCTCGTCCAGGTCAGCGTTTGACCGCCAGTCGGCTCGACAGCGCTAGCCGGCACATCTTCGGAGTCGAGTTCAGCGAGGAGCTTTTCTGACGCGTCGGCCGTGTCGAGAGTCCACGTATGACCCATCGCGCACACCTCCATCGCCGTCGGCGGCTCGCTGGTATCCGCAGGCTCGATCAGGGCGCAGCCGGATAGCACCAGCATGATCGCAGGGGCTATCACTAGCGCACTCGCGCGCTTGCTCGACATCATCAATCCTCCTGAGGTTCGTGACACTCACGAAATCCTACGCGGTTGTGACCGTTAGACCGCCCAACGACAGCTACGCCCACCCGAGTTCATGCAATTGCTCATCGTCGATGCCGTAATAGTGCGCGATTTCATGAACGAGAGTGATGTGAATCTGTTCTTTCAGCTCGTCGAGGGACTCGCTGACAGCCAGAAGCGGTTCACGAAAGAGAATGATGCGATCGGGCAGCTCACCAAAGCCGTACTGTCCCCGTTCGGTCAGAGCGACGCCGTCGTAGAGGCCAAGCACTGAGAGCGAGCCGTCTTCAGGCCGATCTTCAGTCACGAAGACAACATTGTCGAGGCCATCGACGATGTCGTCGGACAGCGCGTCGAGCCCCTCAACCACGAGCGCTTCGAACTGTTGCTCGTCGAGATTCTCCATGAGTCCATCCTGTCAGGCGGCACGCATCCTCGTGCTCCCACACTTCTCCGATCAAACTCCCGCTTGCGTCTTAGCAAACCAATAGAAAGTGCCTTTAGCGTCGCCGTCATGCAAAGAAAAAAGTTCTGGGGCGCAGTCAGCGCTACCGTCGTCCTCACCCTGACACTCGCGAGCTGCTCCGTGGGCGCCAGCGAGGCCGTCAGCGGCGGCACTGGCACCACCGATTTTGTGAACGTGAGTCTCACGAGCGATTCGGGCTCATTCTTCGACGCCGCGGTTGTGCACTCCATCGAAATTGATGTGGATAGCGCCGCGGTCGACGCAATGCTGCAGACCTACCTTGATTCTGGCGACAAAGAGTGGGTGGAAGCCACGGTGGTCATCGACGGCACGACATACGAGCAGGTCGGCATCAAGCTCAAGGGAAACTCGAGCCTGAGTGGTGTCACGGCGGACACTCCCATTGAAGAACTGCCCTGGAGAATCCGTCTCGATAAGTACGTCGAGACGCAAAGCATCGACGGGGTTACTGATCTTGTGGTGCGGACTAACAACACCGAAACTTCGCTCAATGAGGCTGTGGCGCTCGAGTTGCTGAGCGCGGCAGGGATAGCGACCGAAGAGTCAGTTGAATCCGCGTTCTCGGTGAACGGCAGTGAAGACGCTCTGCGTCTGATCGTCGCGGTTCCCAACGAATCGTGGCTCGAGCGAAACTACGACGCCGGTTTGCTGCCCTCGGATGACGGCATCCTCTGGAAGGCCGAGAGCGAGGGTGACTATTCCTGGCTGGGCGACGACCCTGACCTCTACACCGAGGTGTTTGATCGCGAAGTCGGCGAAGACAACTACGAGCCGCTGGTCGACTTTCTTGATGTCGTGAACAACACCACTGACGAAGAATTCGTTAGCCAGCTTCCCGCTGTGCTCGACGTGGAAGCCTTCGCGCGGTATCTCGCGATCGAAGATCTCATCAACAACTTTGACGACATCGATGGGCCAGGCAACAACTCCTACCTGTACTACGACCCCAATTCCGGGCTGATGACTGTCGTCGCGTGGGACCACAATCTCGCGTTCGGTGTGGTGAACGAAGCCGGCGGAGGGGCCCCCGGTGGCGAGGCCGCTCGCGGCCAAGCACCGGGTGGTGCAGCACCGGGCGGCGACGCTGGTGAAGGTGCGCTACCCGAGGGCGCGCTTCCGGAAGGAGAGCTACCCGAGGGTGAGCTGCCCGGCGGTCCTCCGGCTGGTGGCCTTCCTGCTGACGGCAATGATGGCGCGCAAGCGGGTGGAAACGCTCAGCAGGGCAATAACATCCTCACCACGCGCTTCTTAGAGTCCTCAGAGTTTGCCGCACTGTACGAGAACGCCCTAAGTGAGCTGCAAGAGGAACTCTTCGGGAGCGGGCAGTTCGAGAGCATTGTCGAATCGCTTTCCGACACCCTCGCGGATGACGCGGCAGATCTTGTCGATAGCGCGGTCATTGAGTCTGAGAGTGCGGCCCTTCTCGAGTACGCCTCCGGAGAAGTGAAAGCGAGCACAACAGACGGGCGCGGCGCTCAAGGCGGCACACGGCCGGGCGGGCGCTGATCAGGTCCCGGCAGACGACGCCTCTGTTTTCAGCAAGGGATTAGCGGGAAACAAGAATGAGGCCCAAACCCTCGCGAGACGTAATGCTCGTTTCGAGGGTTTGGGCCTCATTATCTTGGGGTGAACGACGGGGCTCGAACCCGCGACATCCGGCTCCACAAGCCAGCGCTCTACCAACTGAGCTACGCCCACCAAGGTTGTTTTTCGCCCTGCGGCGACAAGCAACTCTATAAGTGTATTACAGCCGCGAGGCGAATCCGTTCACTACGTCAGCAGAAATTGCCTGAACCTGCTCTGTCGTGGGTCCTGGCTCGCCTACGAACACGGCTTTTCGGTAGTAATCGAGCTCGCGGATCGATTCCAGAATGTCGGCCAACGCGCGGTGCCCACCGTTCTTGTCGGGGGCGTTGAAGTACACGCGAGGAAACCAGCGCTTCGACAGTTCTTTGATCGACGACACATCGACGCTGCGGTAATGCAGGTGAGTATCAACGCTCGGCATGTATTTAGCCAGGAACGTGCGGTCGGTGCCGATAGTGTTGCCAGCCATCGGAGCGGTGCGCGGGTTCGGCACGTACTGCTGAATGTAGTCGCGTACCGCGGCCTCGGCTTCGGCAAGAGAAACGCCGAGCGGCATTTCGTCGATGAGGCCGCTTGACGTGTGCATGGCGGTCACAAACTCACCCATATTGGCGAGTGCAGCCTCGCTGGGCTTGATGACAATGGTCATGCCGTCGTCAACGGGAACGAGGTCGTAGTCGGTGATCACCACCGCAACTTCGACGAGTTCGTCGATATCGACATCCAACCCCGTCATCTCGCAGTCGATCCAAACCAGATAATCAGCGTGTGATGCCATGAATTGATTCTACCGCCGCTGAAAAGTCACCAGCGTTCGCCCACTCTGATCTGCTAAACCTGAGGTATGAGCGAAACAACCCCCACACTCGCGCACGGCGACGAGTACATCGTGTTTTTTGTCGGCGGCCCGTACAACGGCCAGAACGACACGCGCATTGCCACCGAAGCAGGATGGGATGATTATGTGACCCTGATCGCTGCAGACGCTGTCGGTTCGGAGACGCAATTGCGTTACGAATCCCCAGTAGCGAAGCAGGTCGGCGACAAAGTTCATGTGACCTACACGTGGGATCAGGCCGATAGCGACCCTCTGGAAGACCTTGACGAACGAAACGACCTCTAACAGCACACCTTCTGAACAGCCGACAGTGCTGTTCTTTTCGTCTGCTTTTTGTGACCCGTGTGCCGCGGCGCGCCGCACTCTCGATGAGGTGGCGCGCCTCGTGCCCGCGGTTACCTATGCCGAACTGGATGTCGCCCGCGAGGCTGATCGCGCCGAGCAGGCCGGAATAACATCCACGCCCACGATCGTGATCGTGTCGCCGGCGGGAGAAGAAGTTTTTCGTGCGCAAGGCGCCCCGACGCTCAATCAGATGCTCGTGGCACTTGCGAAAGCCGTTTAGCTGCTGACACGCTATCGTTTAACGTGTATACCCCGCCCTCGTAGCTCAGGGGATAGAGCAGGAGCCTTCTAATCTCTTGGCCGCAGGTTCGAATCCTGCCGAGGGCACCCGCAACGAAGAGGTCGGTCACGTGACACCCACGCCGAAGACGACTGCTGATTCATCAGTGAGCGTCGAGCAGTTCATCGCTGATGTGCCGACTGAACGTCGCCGCACCGAGGCCCAGACCCTGGTAGAAGTATTTTCCCGGGCATCGGGCCAGTCCGCTGTCATGTGGGGGCCGTCGATCATCGGGTTCGGCTCCAGCCACTATCGCTACGCAAGCGGACGCGAGGGCGACACCGCGACGATCGGGTTCTCTCCCCGCAAAGCGAAGATTTCGTTCTACACGGCTGGCAATTTTCGGGAGTTTCCCAAGCTCTTAGAAGACCTGGGTGCACATGAACTCGCCGTGGGCTGTCTCTATATCAAGAAACTGGCGGATGTCGATCTGGCGGTCCTCGAAGAGTTGCTGACGCGCAGCTATGAGGTAGCCCGCATCGATTACGACGCTCAAGCCGAGAGCAGCTGAGCCGTGGTTTTTCGCGCGGCAGAGACGTCTGCACAAGCGCCTGCTCGGCGAGGAACGCGGCTGGCCGTGGGCGGTGCAGTCGTGGCGCTGACGCTGAGTCTCACAGGCTGTATGTTCTGGCCGAAACCGACGGTCGCCATTTTCGAGGTCGGCGGGGTCCAACGATTCACCGTGGAACTAGCAACTCCAGAGCTCGTGGCTCACGCGCAAGGGTTACTGGCCGGCGACAACCTCGAAGCCGTGCCGAGCGGCGACATCGTTCCGGGCGACGCACGCGTGAACGCTCCGTGGTCGTGGCATATCGACCCGTCCACGCTCGAATTCTCCAACGTCTCCACTGCGGAGTGTGACGGTACGCCGCAGGATGTTGAAGACGGGCGGATCACCACTGAACGCTTTTGTCCGTGGTCGGCGCGCATAGTGGCTATCGAAGGCCCCGACGCCTGAACTCTGACGCTCGAATCGTGCAGCTCCGCGAGTGAGTGCTGTCGCTGCTCGCTGCGGTTGCTAGTTGCGGTCCGGAGAAATGACCACCGTTGGAGTGGCTTCGGAGGTAGCGCTCGTCGTGCCAGAACCGGCTGTTCCTGAAGTCGAGGCCGCTGGTGCGGTTGTACTTTCTGCTGCCTGGCGAGAAGCCCACTCTTGTTGCTTGACGACGAGTTCGTCTTCCGCTTCGCTCGTCTCGTACTTCCAGCTGGCGAGGTCTTGAGCGAACAGTTTCTTCGCGCGGCCCGGGCGTGACTGCCACTCGATGAGCCCGTCTTGCAGCTCGGCTAGGTCTTGTTCGGCTTGGAAGCTGTAGTTGACCGAGTTCTTTTTCATCGCGGCCAGCTTGTGCGCAGCCCAATCGGCGGCAATATCGGCGCCTTTGAGGGGGAGAAGGCGCACGCGCACTTCTGCTTCGCTCGACTGGTGGTCGACGTGTTCCTTTTCACCGGCAGAGAGGGTGCTCCATGCTGCGGCGCGACGCCCGGATGCTATGAGCGCGGCTACAGCAGCAACTTTAGCTTGACGGTCCTGCTGGCCGATCAAGCGGCGCAACGACGATCGCGCGATCATGCCCACGATGATTCCCCCGACGACGATCGCGAGGAAGGGCACGAGGGCGCTTGTGATGAAGGTCCACCCCTGATCGGAGCTGAACCAGTCGACGAGATCGTTCCACCACTCAAGAATCATGTTGGAACTGTAACCCCGCTAAGGGCCGCCGGAGCAGAGCGACAGGCGCGACACATCAAAACCGGAAGATATCCAAAGCATCGTCGATGGTCCAGAAATCTCCGAGAGGCAAAAAACGGCGTTGCCGCTGAAGCATGCGCTTGGCTTGATAGCGAGCGCCAGCAGCGGAAACCCAGCGGTGTACGTAGCCCAACACTTCTCCATCGGGCCGCGTAATGCGCCACAAATCGTCATTCAACTGCACCGTCACGATTCCTGAGCGAATCGATTGTGCAGTGCCGGCAAAGTCGAGGGTGGTCATGGCAAGCTCCTTCAGCTGGTGAGCACGAATTTCTAATGATTCGAATATATGTTCGAACACTGACATTCTGATGCGCGCGCTAGGAGACTGCTGCAACGACAAAGGCCGGCCCCCGCGCTACTGCGCGAAATCCGGCCCCGTCGAGGTGCTCGTGTGGCTAGCGAAGAGCCGTACCGTCGACCGCAAGCGGGTCGATCGCGGCGAGTTCGTCATCCGTCAGCGCCGGCCCTTCGAGAGCGGCGAAGTTGTTCTCGAGTTGGGCGACACTGCTCGCGCCTACCAAAGCAGAGGTCACCTGTGGATGCCGCAGCACCCACGTGAGCGCGAGCTGCGCAAGGCTTTGACCGCGGCTCTGCGCGATCTCGTTGAGGGCGCGCACGCGCTGCAGATACGTGTCGCTGAGCGGACCGGGCTGAAGCCAGCGGCCCTCAGAGGCACGCGAGCCATCGGGGATGGTGCCATCCATATAGCGATCAGTCAGCAGTCCCTGCGCGAGCGGCGAAAACACAATGCTGCCCGCGCCGATCTGGTCGAGTACCGGGAAGAGCCCGTCTTCGATGTGGCGATCGAACATGTTGTAGCGCGGCTGGTGAATCGTGAGCGGGATGCCGTACTCGGCGAGAGCGTCGTGAGCAGCAAGGGTCTGCTCGGGGTTGTAGCTAGAGACGCCGACGTAGAGCGCTTTGCCCGAGTTCACGGCAGTCGCGAGGGCGCCCATGGTTTCTTCGATGGGGGTCTCGGGGTCGGGGCGGTGGTGGTAGTAAATGTCGACGTAGTCGAGACCCATGCGGTCGAGGCTGGCGTCGAGCGAGGAGATCAAGTACTTGCGCGAACCGAAGTCTTGGTACGGGCCCGGGCCCATGTCGAAGCCGGCCTTCGTCGAGACGATCATTTCGTCGCGGTAGGGGACGAAATCGTCGGCGAAAATCTCGCCAAAGTTGCGCTCGGCGGCGCCGATTTCGGGGCCGTAGTTATTGGCCAGATCGAAGTGAGTGATGCCGAGATCGAAAGCGCGGCGAAGAATGGCGCGCTGTGTTGCGCGAGGGCGGTCATCACCGAAGTTATTCCACAGTCCCAATGAAATTGCAGGGAGCTTGAGGCCACTGCGGCCTACGCGGTGATATTCGGTGGAGTCGTAACGGATGTCAGAAGCGTCATAAGGCATTCGTTCAGCATATGCCCAGTGATTGAGGGAACACAGTACGTGCAGTGTGCGTTGTATGAGACATCCAGCCCAAGAAAGTAGGCTCAACTTATGCACACATTTCATCTCGCAGGCGGCTGTTTCTGGTGCCTCGATGCGGTCTACCGCACCCTTAATGGCGTTACTGACGTCGTTTCTGGCTACACCGGCGGAACGGTGCCCAACCCCAGCTACGAGCTGGTCTGCACCGAGACGACGGGCCACGCTGAAGCGGTCGCGGTCACCTTTGACCCCGAGGTCATTCCCGACGAGGTCATCCTCGACGTGTACTTCACTCTCCACGACCCGCGCCAGTTGAACCGCCAGGGCAACGACGTCGGTTCGTCATACCGCTCGGCTATGTTCTACGACGGTGACGAGCAGAAGGCTCTCTTCGAAGCAGCTCGTGATCGCGCATCCGAATATTGGGATGGCGGCGTCGTGACGGCCATCGAGCCGCTCGACACGTACTACAACGCTGAGGACTACCACCAGGACTTCTTCGCAAAGAACCCCGGTCAGGGCTACTGCATGGCAGTTGCGTTGCCAAAGGTCAACAAAATCCGCTCGTCGTTCTCGAGCTACATCAAGTAATTCCCGGTAACGACGCTCACTGTGCGCCGTCTGGCACGAAGGTCTTTATCTTCGTCGCGAGGCGGCGTACGGTCGTTAACGAACGACATTGGCGTCGTTCACTAATTCGAAGGAGGTTCGGAAATGACAAACCACACTCTGACCGGACAAACCTGGGTGGCATTCACCCAGGCGGGAGCAGTTGGCTCGGTGCACCGGGTAACAGACGGGTTCACCTTCAAATTATTGAAAGACGAAGACTATCGAGGGGTCTATCCGACTCTGGATGCCGCGAAGTCTGCCCTGCACGCAAACCTGTTGCCCGGCACGGCGTGGCCTGAGTTCCGCGAGCACTAGGTCGCAGGCGGGTGTCTCGCCCGTAATTGATATTTCGGCGTTGCTGCGCGAGAACTAACTAGTCCTACTCTGCGCGCAGATAGTCGAGGTCGTCCACAGAAGGCGGCATCGGCTCCTCTGCGCTGCTCGCCCGGCGAACACTGGTGTCAGACGGATGCCGGGTCGGCTTCCCGGCACGAGTGTCGGCCCGCATCTGTCTGCCATTCGGTCCCGCTCTCCTTTGCGCGACCCAAAACTAGGAGTAGTTATGTCAGACACCATCACCGTTTCCGGGCTCGTTGCGACTGTACCGCGGCACATCGTCACCGGGGAGGGATTGCCCATCACGTCGTTCCGTCTTGCCTCAACGCAGCGACGCTTCGATCGCAGTAACCAGCGCTGGATCGACGGCGAGACCAACTGGTACACGATCACCTCGTTCCGCCAGCTCGCAATCAACAGCGCCACTTCAATCGGCAAAGGCGACCGTGTTGTGCTGACGGGCCGACTAAAGATTCGCGAATGGGAGAACGCCGACCGCAGCGGAACGAACATCGAGATCGAAGCCGATGCTCTCGGTCACGACCTCATGTGGGGAACGGCGCAGTTCTCGCGCACGATCTCCAGCGTGAACCACACGACCAGCGACAGCGCTGACGATGATGAGTTCCCCGCGTCAGACAACGCCGATAGCGATGACTCTTCCGAGGAGGGCGAGCTCGTCGCTGCCTCAAGCGGAGCTGAGAAGCCCTTCTGAGTGGATCGTGCGCGCAAGCAATCTAGACTTGAGCCGGCCCGGAAGAATCGTGGCCGACGAAGGGAATGCAATGCGCGTACGACCTACCGGCCGACTCGGTGCTGCTCTCGCACTTACCATCGCGGCTGTAGTTGCCCTCAGCGGTTGTGTTGCGCAAGAGCCCGAACCGACCGCAACGCCGACCGCGACGGTAAGCAACACTTCCGAACCCGGGGCCACGTCTGAAGGGCCCGTGCTTCGTCCCGGCGAAGCTGCAGCGGGCAACCGCCAGTTCTTCGACATGCTCAACGAGGAGTCTTTTGACGCCAACGGGCGGGGCGACGGCCGCAGCATTGTCGACAAGCTAGTCGAAAACGGCTTCACCCAGTCCGACATGGAAGTGACCCCCGACGCAACCGCCATCGGCCTTGCCGCTGATTCGATTGTGGTCTCGGTACGGATCAAAGGGGAATGCCTGATTGGGCAGTTCACCGAAGACGATTACGTGTCATCGATCGAGCCCCTGCTCGGCACCGGTGGTTGTCTTGTGGGCAAGACCCGACCGATCGACTGGTAACTACCCAAACGGGTTCGACTGAGCCCGAACGCTCCGTAGAATGGTCGCATGGCCGAATTCATTTATTCCATGGTGCGCGCGCGAAAAGCGGTCGGCGACAAACTCATTCTTGACGACGTCACAATGTCGTTCTACCCCGGCGCAAAGATCGGTGTGGTTGGCCCCAACGGTGCCGGTAAGTCCACCATCCTCAAAATCATGGCTGGGCTCGACACCCCCAGCAACGGTGAAGCTCGACTGAGCCCCGGTTACAGCGTCGGCATCCTCATGCAGGAGCCCGAGCTCGATGAGAGCAAAACCGTTCTCGAGAACGTGCAAGAAGGCGTTGGACCGATCAAGGCCAAAGTCGACCGCCACGCGGCCATCGGCCTCGAAATGGCAGAACCTGACGCAGACTTTGACGCCCTTCTGGCCGAAATGGGCACGCTACAAGAGGAGATCGACGCCGCCGACGCGTGGGACCTCGACTCCCAGCTCGAACAGGCAATGGATGCTCTTCGCACTCCTCCCGGAGACTGGCCCGTCAACAAACTTTCCGGTGGAGAAAAGCGCCGCGTTGCGCTCACCAAGCTGCTCCTTCAGAAGCCCGACCTGCTGCTTCTCGATGAGCCCACTAACCACCTCGACGCCGAGAGCGTTCTCTGGCTCGAGCAGCACCTCTCCAAATACCCGGGGGCCGTACTGGCCGTAACCCACGATAGGTACTTCCTCGACCACGTCGCCGAATGGATCGCCGAAGTCGACCGCGGTCACCTCTACCCCTACGAGGGCAACTACTCGACCTACCTCGAGAAGAAGCAAGAGCGTCTTCAGGTGCAGGGCAAGAAAGACGCCAAGCTCGCTAAGCGTCTCTCGAGCGAACTCGAATGGGTGCGCTCAAACTCCAAGGGCCGCCAGACCAAGTCGAAGGCCCGCCTCGCACGTTACGAAGAAATGGCGAACGAGGCGGAGAAGACCAGAAAGTTGGACTTCGAAGAGATTGTCATCCCTATGGGACCGCGTCTCGGCTCGCAGGTTATCGATGCCAAGAACCTCAAGAAGGGCTTCGACGAGCGCATTCTCATCGACGGACTGAGCTTCACTCTTCCGCGAAACGGAATCGTCGGCGTCATCGGCCCCAACGGTGTCGGAAAGACCACTCTCTTCAAGACCATCGTTGGTCTTGAGCCCCTCGACTCAGGAGATCTCAAGGTCGGCGAAACCGTCGACATCTCCTACGTCGACCAGAGCCGCGGCGGAATCGACCCCAACAAAACGCTGTGGGAAGTTGTCTCCGACGGTCAGGACTACATCCAGGTCGGTAAGACTGAGATCCCCTCGCGCGGCTACGTTTCGCAGTTCGGCTTCAAGGGACCAGACCAGCAGAAGAAGGCTGGCGTGCTCTCCGGTGGTGAGCGCAACCGTTTGAACCTCGCGCTCACGCTCAAGCAGGGCGGAAACCTCTTGCTGCTTGACGAACCGACTAACGACCTTGACGTTGAAACTCTCGGAAGCCTCGAGAACGCATTGCTCGAATTCCCCGGTTGTGCTGTGGTGATCACTCACGATAGGTGGTTCCTCGACCGCATCGCGACGCACATCCTGGCGTACGAAGGCAGCGAAGCGACGCCCGGTTACTGGCACTGGTTCGAGGGAAACTTCGACGCTTACGAAGAGAACAAGATCGAGCGTCTTGGCCCCGACGCGGCCAAGCCCCACCGCAGCGCGTACCGCAAGCTCACGCGCGACTAGTCATGCGATTGCACATCCCGCTCCCGCTGCGCTGGTCAGACGTTGACGCGTACCAACACGTCAACAATGCCGAAGTGTTTCGCCTCCTCGAAGAGGCGCGAATCCATGCATTCTGGCCCGCAGCGGGGGAGGATGCGCCCCTCACTGCAGTTCTCGATGGTCGCCCCGGCGGCCCGACGATGACGCTCATCGCGCGTCAAGAAATCGAGTACCTGCTGCCGATCCCGTACCTGCGCGAACCCATCGACATTGAGATGTGGATCGGTCGCGTTGGGGGCGCAAGCCTTGAGGTTTGCTACGAGATCTACACCCCGGTGAACGTATCGCCGCGCCAGTTATACGTGCGGGCATCCACGACACTCGTGCTCGTCGATGCTGCTCATTCGCGGCCGCAGCGGATCAGCGCAGCACAACGCGAAGTCTTTGCGCAGTACGCCGAAGAACCTCTGCAGTTCGCCAAACGACGCTAGGCGACGCCGAAAAGACGCTAGAAGACGTTAGGCGAAGTCGCTCGACGGTTCGTCGTCATCGTCGCGGAACTCTTCGTCGAGATCCGTCGGGTCAAGCCACTCGGCAATCGCGTGGGCTCCGCGCGCTTCGAGTAGCGGCGCGGCGAACTGGAACAGTTCCTTGCGGTTCTCGACTCCGGAACCCAACGGCAAAGCGGCATCTATACCGGCCGCTGACCACTGATCGATGGTGAGATCGACAATGGCGGCGACGACGACCAGGAACCCGGTCGACGATTTCGAACCGCGCAGGTAGTCGACGACTTTGCCGTCGAGCGACTGCGCATCCAGCCGTCCTTCGCCGCTGATGATCACATCGGCGGTGCCTATGACGTCACTGAGGCCGATGGTATCGGCGACGAGCTGAGCACCACGTTCGAGCTCCGCCCCGAAGAGTGCGACGAGTGGTGCGGCTGTACCGCCGGCGGCACCGATTCCCGGGAGTGCTGCAATCCCGGCCGCGGAGAAACCGCGCTCGGCAGCGAGCGGTGTCGAAGCCAGCACCTCTGTCAAGCGCGTGAGTCCGGCATCCAACACCGCAACATCAGATGCCGTTGCCCCTTTCTGAGGCCCGAAGACCTGAGCTGCGCCCCGACTCCCGGTCAGTGGGTTGGTCACGTCGACGGCGATGCGCCATGTCGTCTCCAGCACGCCGGGCAAGAGCCCGCTGAGGTCGATCGTTGTGAGGGAGGTGAGCGCGCCACCGCCGGGTGCCAACTCTGTGCCGGTGTCGTCGAGGAATCGCGCACCGAGGGCGCGCAGCAGCCCTGAGCCGCCGTCGGTGCTAGCAGAGCCGCCGAGAAACAGGGTTATGTCGCGCGCGCCGCGTTCAATGACGTGGGCGGCGATGAGACCAACACCGTAGCTGTCGGCACGCAGCGGTTGAGGTTCCACGTCGAGCACGTGGGGGAGCCCGCTGGCCTGAGCGGCCTCAATGACGGCGCGTTTGCCGTCGAGGTCGAGCCCGTAGCTGGCTTCGCGCTCGCGACCGATGGCGTCGACGGTCATCATGGTCAGCGGCGGCTGAAGCCAGGCGGCGAGAACGGCGTCGAGAGAGCCTTCTCCGCCGTCGGCCATGGGAAACGTCAGCACGGTGGCGGTGTCGGGGAGCATCTCGCGGGCGCCACGCTCAAGAGCGGCGGCGGCATCCGCAGCGCTCAGGCTGCCTTTGAACGAGTCGGGAGCGATGATGACGACGGGGTTCTCGGTAGCTGACACCCTTCGACCCTAGCGCGAGATGGAGGGGTGCCGTGCGCACGCAAAAAGGGGCCGCCCGAAGGCGACCCCTTTTCGTGAGTTACAGCACCGAGGCGCTGAGAGCTACACCAGTATTAGCTGGTGAGGCCGTCTACGTAGTCCTGGTTCGCTGCGATCCAGTCTGCAACGATGGGCTCGAAGTCGGTTCCCTCGTACTCGTTGTACATGACGTTCTCGAGCGAGTAAAGCAGCTCGGAGTCCATCTTGAAGCTCGAGATCCACTGGGTAACCTCAGGCATGTCGTCGCTCAAGGTGTCGCGAGCGAAGGAGTGGATTTCTTCAACGTCGCCGAGCGTTCCCTCGGGGTCAGCAAGGTCCTTGATGTCGAATGCATCGTAGGCCCAGTGCGGACGCCAGAGAGTCACGGCAATGTTCTCGCCGTTGTCGAGTGCAGCCTGCAGTTCAGCGAGCATGGCGGGAGTCGACGAGGTCAACAGTTCCATGTCGTCAAGGCCGTAGGTCGGCATGGTGTTGTTCATGACGGCTTCGGTGAGGCCTGCACCAGGCTCGATGCCGACGATACGGTCGCCGAACTTGTCAGCGTTAGCTGCAAGCTCTTCGAGCGAGTCGATCGGTGCATCTGCGTTTACAGCAACGGTCAGTCCCGCTTCGCTGTTCCATGCGCCGAGGTCCTCGATCGAGTCGCCGTATTCTTCCATCAGGCTGGCGTGAGTGATGGGGAGCCATCCGTCAAGCGCGATGTCGTAGTCACCGGTGCTGAGACCCGAGAAGATCGGGGTTACGTCAGCGTATTCGAGCTCTACGTTGTAGCCCTTTTCTTCAAGGATTGCCTTCCAGAGGTACGAAACTGCTTCGCCCTCAGGCCATCCGTTGAATACGGCAATGCTGAGATCCTTGCTCTCAGCAGCGTCTCCGCTAGCCATGTCGTCTCCGCCTGCAGCGCAAGCTGAGAGACCGAGGAGCGCAGCGGCTCCGATTGCAATTGCAGCGCGTGTCTGCTTCTTCATGGTGTCGTCCTTTTCTGTCAACGCTAAAGCGCGACGATGTTGACGTCGATGCACACAGGGTTCTCTGCATGCGGGGAAACGAGCGCGGGTGGGCGCCCGAAAATTAGCGAACGGGAGGAGTGAGTTCCGCAGGTTCGGTTGTTGCGGCGTCGCTGTTTGCGGCAGCATCCACTGCTGCAGATTCTGCGCGACGACCACGAACATTGAATGATTCGATGATGAATCGGAAGTAACCCTTGCCCGAACCGAAGGATGCGGTGAGACGGTCAAGGAAGATGGCCAAGATCACTACCGAAAGTCCAGCTTCGAAGCCGAGTGCGACATCCGCACGGCTCAGGCTCTGGATAACGGGCTGACCGAGGCCGCCAGCACCAACCATGGACGCGATAACGACCATGGAGAGTGACAGCATGATCACCTGGTTGATACCGGCCATGATGGACGGCAGTGCCAGGGGAAGCTGAATTTGACGCAGGATGCGGCCCGGCGATGAGCCGAAGGCCTGACCGGCTTCAACAACTTCGCTGTCAACACCGCGGATGCCGAGTTCGGTGAGTCGAACACCGGGAGCAAGCGCAAAGAGCACGGTTGCAACGATTCCAGGAACGTCACCGATGCGGAACAGGATGAGGGCCGGGATCAAGTAGACGAAGGCTGGCATTGTCTGCAAGAAGTCGAGAATGGGCTTCACGATTGTGGAAACCGTGCGGTACTTCGCGGCGAGGATTCCGAGCGGAACGCTGATAAACACGGCGATAGCCGCGGCAACCAGAACGAGCGCCATGGTGTCCATCGCGTTTTCCCACTGATCCAAGCTAAGGATCAAGAGAAAGCCGAGTGTGGTTCCCAGTGAGAACAGCCATCCACGAGCCACGAAGGCAAGTACGGCGAAGATGATGAGCATGACCCAGAACGGCGGCGACGTGAACACGAAGTTCATGCCGTCGGCGACCGAGGAAATGATCAGCTTGATGAAGTCAAAGACGAAACCGAAGGTGTCGGTGATGAAATCAATGCCGTTTTCGACCCACTGGCCGAGGGGAATTCTGAGGAAGTCGTTCATCGTGCGTCCTCCTTCGCGTCGGAGCTTGTATCGCCGGTAGCAATGGCTGCAGCGCTGGCGTCAGCGCTGGCATCGAGGGCGTCGGTGATGACGGCGGTCGATACGGTCAGCGGGGGTTCAATAACTTGGAGTTCGCCCGTGTCCGTTGACACGTTGCCGAGAGCAGCAAGCAGAGTGACGCGGGGAACGACGCCCATGAGGCGACCGTTGGCATCCACAACAGCGAGCGGCAGCGGGCTCTCGACGGAGGGCACGAACAGCTCGGAAAGATACGTGTCTTCTTGAACGGCGTTGTACTCGTCGCTCAGGATCGATGACAGGTCGCTGACGCCCTTGCGAACGAGTTTCATGGCATCGGCGTCACGCACGATTCCCTGCAGCTTGCGGTCTCGGCCGAGCACGAACGCGGTCGACGTTTGAAGGTCGCGCATGGTCTTGAGTGCGGCACGGGGGCCGGCGGTCGCAAGAACGGTGGAACGCGCGGGTTCCATCACGCTGGCTGCCGTAAGCACACGAGCGCGGTCAACGTCTTGAACAAACTGCTCAACGTAGTCGTTGGCAGGGTCGGTCAGGATGTCTTCGGGCGTACCGATCTGAACGATGCGGCCGTCTCGCATAACCGCAATGCGGTCACCCAAGAACATGGCTTCGTTGAGGTCGTGAGTGATGAAGATGATGGTCTTGCCGAGCTCGTGCTGCAGTTCGAGCAGCTGCTCTTGCATTTCGCGGCGGATCAGTGGGTCGAGCGCGCTGAAGGCCTCGTCCATAAGGAGAACGTCGGTGTCGGCGGCAAGGGCGCGGGCGAGGCCGACGCGTTGCTGCATTCCACCGGAAAGCTCGGAGGGCATCTTGTGGCCCCAGCCCTTGAGGCCGACGAGGTCAATGGTCTTCTGGGCGCGAGCGAGACGCTCTTCGCGGGGGATGCCCTGAACTTCAAGCGCGTAGGCGGCGTTTTCGAGAACGCTGCGGTGCGGGAAGAGGGCGAAGTGCTGGAACACCATGGAGATGCGGCGACGGCGTACGTCGCGCAGCTTGGCGGCTGAGATTCCGGTGATGAGGTCGTCACCGACGGTGACGGTTCCGGATGTCGTGTCCCAGAGTCCGTTAAGCATGCGGATGAGGGTCGACTTTCCTGAACCGGAAAGACCCATGACGACGAAGATTTCGCCGGGCAAAACGTCGAAGCTCGCGTCGATAACGGCTGCGGTTCCCAGGTCGGTGATCTCATCACGGGAGGCGCCGTGCTGGAGCCTCTCTACTGCTTCATTGGGACGACGTCCAAAAACCTTGTAGATATTTTTGGCGCTGACAGCAAATTTCTCGGTCACGTTCTCCTGATTACTCGGCACCTTGAGGGCTTCGCTTCTCTCGATTACGGTCCGGGTTGATCGCAGGGCTCTGTCGAATCCCTAGGTGGTTCTTATGGGAAACGATAGGGGAGCGCTTTCGGAGCAACTCCACTGCGAAACAACCGTACGAACGTCATCCCACTACTGGGGTGGCGCGCGCGGCCTGATTCGTAGCACCTTGCCGACAGGACCCAGAAACGGGCACACCGGGGGCAAGGCCGATATCAACGGTAACGTTTTTTGAGGGTTTTTGCAGGCTGGAGTCCGCCAAAGCGGGGACATCTCAGTACGGGTTCGGCGACACATCCGCGGCACAGTAGGGATCGAACGGGGTCGCGTTCGTTATTCTTTTGTTACCCAACGGTCTCGAATTGACCGTCCAATTTGACGAAATGAGCGTCGGCTAGCGCGGAGGGCGAACCATTCCTTCTTGCGCCACACTGGCGATCAAGCGCCCCGCGCGGTCGTAGATGCGCCCTTGCGAGAGGCCGCGGCCACCAATCGCGTTTGGTGACTCCTGTACATAGAGAAGCCACTCATCCACTCGGGCGTCGCGGTGCCACCACATGGCGTGATCGAGGCTGGCAACCTTGATGCCGGGCGTGACCCACGCCAAGCCGTGGCGACGCATGATCGATTCCAAGATGGAGTAGTCGCTGGCATAAGCCAGGGCGGCGCGGTGAAGGTTCATGTCGTCAGGCATGGGGCCCACCGACTTGAGCCAGACAGCCTGATGTCCGACCGTGCCCCCATCAACGCCGAGAAAGATCGGCGACGTCACGTAGCGCATGTCGAAGGGACGCTCTGAGGCCCAATAACGGGCGACCGGATGATCGAACTCCGCTAACACTTCTGCGGTGGTCGGCAAGGACTCGGGATCGGGCAGCCCAGCAGGCATATCGATCTGGTGATCGAGACCCTCGTCGTCATCTTGGAATGAGGCGATGGCCGACAGAATCGGCACGCCGTCTTGATACGCCTGCGTGCGACGAGTGGAGAACGAGCGGCCGTCGTGAATGCGGTCGACGGAGAAGGTGATGGGGAGATTGATATCGCCCGGGCGGAGGAAGTAGCCGTGCATCGAGTGCACCGAGCGGTCATCGGCAATGGTGCGCTGCGCGGCGACGAGAGCCTGAGCTAACACCTGACCTCCGAAGACCCGGCCCTGGGGCATCCACTGGCTGGGACCAGTGAAAATGTCTTCGCTCGTTCGTGCGCCGGTGTCGGTCAGATCGAGGGCAGTCAGAAGCCCAGACATAGGGTCGCTCATGCCTGTAGTTTAGAGGCCTATGACTGCAACGTTTACTGTGATCGATTCCCTCGCGCTGGGCGATCTGCAAGTTTTCTTGAGCCGAGCGGCTCGGGTCGACGAAGGCTCAGTGCGATTGATTGGCGGAGGCGGCGTTCTTGCCGTCTACGTCTCCGTGCTGCACCCCGCTGGACTGCTCGATCAGAGCCCCACAGTGCTGGGGCTGCGCACCTTTGCGCTGGCGTCACAAGAAGACTTTGATGCGGTCGTTCCCGTGCGTTCGCTGCTGGCACGAATCGAAAGTGCGGTCGAATCTTCTGCCGACACTCTCGGTGAACCCGTCGCCGTCAGCCTGCCCATGAGCGTCAACACCGTCACGTGGGCGGCGATCACCCCACCGCGGGGTGGCTGGGTTGCTCTGAATGCCGTGCCGAGTGCTGTGCTTGAAGAGGCCGCACGGGCGGGAATCGCCGAAGTTGCTGAAGCGATTCCGACCGGCACCGGGGAAGCACTCGTGCACAAAGTGCGCACTGAAGTGTGGGGCCGTCCGCTCGACGACCCCGACTACGTGCCCGCTGGGGCAGGCTTTGCCGCCGTCAGCTTGGGCTTTCTCGGGGACGACGAGGCGGCATCCGTCTTTGAATCAGGAGCGTGGACCCGCCTGTCGACCAGGCGTGGTCACGTGCTCGTGAAACGTCGTGGGTGGTCGGTCGCCCGTTAGAAAGTCGTCATGACAGAAGTCACGACGTTAGCCAAGAACACGAACGCTGCTACCAAGCCGAACACCTGAACGGCGAGCGATACCCACAGTGGCGCGAGGCCCTGACCTGTTCGGCTGCGCACGATCACCGAGCGACCGATCGTGTAAATGAAGCCACCGAGGAAAATGAATGCCCAGTGAAACGGGCGGTCGACACCGCGGTTCATGAGGGCGCGACGGTCGTAAATGCCGAGGAAGATATTGGCGATGAACGTCACCCAACCCCAGACCATTGTGAACAAATAGCCCGGGTCGGAATAGAGCCGAAGCTGAGACGACAGCGCGTCGTCTCCGGGCTGAGGCAGAAAAGCTGCCGAATCGATCATGAAGAGAGCCGGGATGGCCAGCAGCGGCATCAGAACGATCACCCAAATTTGCCACGTGTTTGTTCCGGTGTTTGTTCCGGTGCCCGACGCAGCGGTCGGCGCCGCGGCAGCGTAGCTCGGGGTGGGAGGGACTGCCGCGTAGGTCCCGGGTGTGGTCGCAGGAGCAGCCGGTGCGGCAGGAGCCGCTGGTGCGGCAGGAGTTACCGGTGGTACGGAGCCAGCTGTCGCGGCCGGCGCAGGTGTAGCAGCCGCCGCCGGGGTCGGGAGCGGTGTCGCGTCAGCGGGCACCGTGTTCGCGGCGGCCCACGCGGTTCCGTTCCACCAGCGGGGAGCAGCGCCTCCCGCGGGGTCGCGGTACCAGCCAGCAGGGGGGAGGGGAGTCGAGGAGTCAGTCACGCATCGATCCTAACCGGCATCGCGAGCGCAACTGAAAGTTACTCGGAGTTGTGATGTGCTGCTGCCACACTTCGGCCGGCGGCTCGTGCGCTGAACAAGCATCCGCCTAAAAAGGTGCCTTCGAGGGCGCGGTAGCCGTGCATGCCGCCGCCGCCGAACCCGCTCGCCTCGCCGGCAGCCCAGAGCCCGGGTACGACAGCGCCATTCGAGCCGAGCGCGCGCCCCTCGAGATCCGTCTGGATGCCGCCCAAGCTCTTGCGCGTCAGGATGTTCAGTTTGACCGCAATCAGCGGTCCCTCCTTCGGGTCAAGGATGCGGTGGGGCTTGGCCACTCGAATCAACTTGTCTCCGAGGTAGTTGCGCGCCTGGCGCAGCGCCGTGATTTGGGAATCCTTGGTGAATTTATTGGTGAGTTCGCGATCCCGAGCTTCGATCTCGCGGCGAACGTGGGCGGCGTCGATCGCAACGTCGGGCGTGAGGTTTTGCATGCCCGCGAGCAGATCGTCGAAAGTGTCGGCCACTACAAAGTCGGCACCGTGTTTCTTGAAGGCTTCGACGGGATCAGTCGCGCCCTTGCTGAGCCGTTGCTTGAGCAGTTCGCGCACGCTTTTACCCGTGAGGTCGGGGTTCTGCTCGCTACCCGAGAGAGCAAACTCTTTTTCGATGATCGACTGTGTGAGCACAAACCAGGAGTGGTCATAGCCGGTGGAGACGATGTGCTCGAGTGTTCCGAGAGTGTCGAAGCCGTGGAATAAGGGAGTGGGCAGGCGGTGACCGGTGGCATCGAGCCACACACTTGAGGGGCCAGGCAAGATGCGGATGCCGTGCTGCGGCCACACCGGATCCCAATTCTGAATTCCTTCGACGTAGTGCCACATGCGATCGCCATTGATGAGGTGAGCCCCGGCGCTTTCGGCTATGCCGAGCATCCGGCCGTCAACGTGAGCGGGAACCCCGCTGAGCAGGTTCTGGGGCGCCGTGCCCATTCTGGCCGGCCACTGGGCGCGCACGAGATCGTGATTGCCCCCGATTCCACCTGAGGTCACGATGGTGGCAGGGGCGCGGAGTTCAAACTCGCCCACGACGGTACGGTTGCTGGCCGTACCGCGTGCTGCGGCATCCGGGGCTAGCGTTACCCCGCGCACGCCGACAACCGTGCCGTTCTCCGTGATCAACTCATCGACGCGGTGGCGCACGTGCAACGTCGCGAGCCCCTGATCGATGCCGCGGCGGAGGGCCGCGACGAAAGGTTCAATCACCGCGGGGCCGGTGCCCCACGTGATGTGGAAGCGCGGTACCGAATTGCCGGGGCCCAGAGCGGTATAGCCGCCACGCTCTGCCCACCCGACGACCGGGAAAAACTTCACTCCGCGCTCGCGGAGCCACTCGCGTTTCTCGCCCGCCGCGAACTGCAGGTAAGCCTCTGCCCAGCGGCGAGGCCATTCGTCTTCATCGCGGTCAAAACCTGCTGTACCGAACCAGTCTTGGGTGGCGAGTTCGAGCGAGTCCGTGATGCCGAGCCGGCGCTGTTCAGGCGAATCGATGAGGAACATGCCGCCGAACGACCACCACGCTTGCCCGCCCAGGCTCGCTTCGGGCTCTTGTTCGACGAGCGCAATGCGTTTGCCAGCGGCGAGCAATTCGGCGGCCGCGACGAGCCCGGCGAGGCCCCCGCCGACGACGATGGCATCCAGCGAGGGGGGACTGCGGCATTCGTGACTCCTTCGACACTGAGTGCGCCGACGCTGGCGGACTCCTGCGCTGACAGTATGCCGTGTCTGCCGACCAATCTGCAGCGACTTTCGTGCGGCGTCTTGTGAACGGCTCGGTGTGTAGGTACCGTCAGATTAACTCCGAGCGACGAGGCTCGGGTCAACCTGCGGTTTACCCATCGCGGTTGTGAGGATCGCTGGAGCGCGGCTTACCTGCCGGTGCGAGAGCGGATCGGAGAAACGATGAGTACCACCGTGCCCGTAACAGCCCAGATTCCGGGGGCAAAGAAGCAAACTCCTGAGTTTGTGCAACTTCTTGATCCCGACGGAAAACGGTTGAGTGACGAACTCTACGACCCCTGGGTCTCCGACGTCACTGGTGATCAGCTCGCGAGTCTCTATGAAGACCTCATCATCGTGCGTCGTATCGATACGGAAGCAACAGCTCTGCAACGCCAGGGCGAACTCGGCCTCTGGCCACCACTCTTGGGGCAAGAAGCGGCGCAGGTCGGCTCAGCTCGCACGCTACGCCCCGACGACTTTGTGTTCTCCAGCTACCGCGAGAACGCTGTGGCCTATTGCCGAGGTGTGAAGCTGCCTGACCTCGTGCGGGTCTGGCGCGGAACGGCAGCCTCGGGCTGGGATCCCTTCGAGGTCGGTATGGCAACGCCTGCGGTGATCATCGGTGCTCAAACCTTGCACGCCACCGGCTATGCCGTCGGTTGCAAGTTCGACGGCGTCGACAGCGTCTCGGTGGCCTACTTCGGTGACGGTGCCACGAGCGAGGGGGATGTCAACGAAGCGATGGTATTCGCGGCTTCCTTCAACGCTCCCGTAATTTTCTTCTGCCAAAACAATCAGTGGGCGATCTCTGAGCCCGTGGGGCTGCAGGCTCAGCGGCCGATTGCCGATCGCGCTCCGGGGTTCGGAATTCCGAGCATCCGAGTTGATGGCAACGACGTGCTGGCCGTCATGGCGGCAACGCGCAGCGCCCTCGACCGCGCGCGCAACGGCGGCGGCCCGACCTTCATCGAGGCCGTGACGTACCGTCGCGGGCCCCACACCACCTCTGATGACCCGAGCCGCTATGTCGACCCGGTGGTCGCGAAAGAGTGGGAAGCCAAAGACCCCATCGCGCGCGTGGAAGCGTTTCTGCGCAGCGAAGGGGTGTTGACCGACGAACTGGCGGCATCCATTCAGGCCCGAGCAGACGAAGTGGCGGCAGAGTTCCGCGCCGGATGTTTGGCGCTCAAGAACCCCGAACCGCTCAGCGTGTTCGACAACGTCTATGCGACCGAGCACTCGGGGCTCGCGCGTCAAAAGAGCCAGTACAAGGCCTACCTCGAGGGATTCGAAAAATGACAGAACTCACTCTGGCGAAAGCTCTCGGCTCTGGCCTGCGGCGCGCGCTCAGCGATGACGACAAAGTCGTCTTGCTCGGTGAAGACATTGGAACTCTCGGCGGCGTATTCCGCGTCACCGACGGGCTGCAGCGCGACTTCGGCAAGGACCGCGTGATCGACACCCCACTCGCCGAGGCCGGAATCATCGGCATGGCCGTGGGACTCGCGTTTCGTGGCTATCGCCCCGTCTGCGAAATTCAGTTCGACGGCTTCATCTACCCGGGCTTCGACCAGATTGTCGCTCAGGTCGCCAAGCTGCACTATCGCACCGGCGGAAACGTGCGGATGCCGCTGACGATTCGGGTTCCCTACGGTGGAGGTATCGGCGCGGTGGAGCACCACTCGGAGTCGCCCGAGGCGTACTTCGCCCACACTGCGGGACTGCGTGTTGTCACCTGCTCGACGCCGCAGGATGCCCACAGCATGCTGCGCGAGGCGATCGCGAGCGATGACCCGGTGCTGTTCTTCGAGCCCAAGCGTCGCTACTGGACCAAGGGCGAGGTCGACGAAGATGCCACCGGTCTGCCCATGGGCAAAGCGCGGGTCGTCACCGAGGGAACCGACGTCACGCTCGTGACCTACGGCCCCCTCGTCGCGACGGCTCTGGATGCCGCAGTCGCCGCCGCCGATGACGGCATTTCTATCGAGGTGGTCGATCTTCGCTCGCTCTCTCCGGTCGACTTCGACACTGTTGAGGCGAGTGTGCGCAAGACCGGGCGGCTCGTGATTACCCACGAGGCGTCGGAATCTGGCGGTCTCGGTGCCGAGATCGCCGCGACGCTCGCCGATCGCTGCTTCTACTACTTAGAGGCAGCTCCCGTTCGCATCACGGGCTTCGATGTGCCGTACCCGGCTGCGAAGTTGGAGGACCACTTCTTGCCCGACCTTGATCGCATCTTGGACGGCGTTGACCGTGCGCTGGGTCGCGTGAATTCACTTACCGGTTGGAGCGCGTAATGGCCGTCAAAGAGTTTGCTCTGCCCGATTTGGGCGAGGGCTTGACCGAGTCTGAGATTGTCGAATGGCATGTTGCTGTCGGCGATCTCGTGACGCTCAACCAACCTATTGCCGAGGTCGAGACGGCGAAGGCGATCGTCTCGTTGCCGTCTCCGGTGGCCGGCACGATCTTCGCCCTGCATGCCGAGCCCGGGTCAACCGTGCAGGTAGGCACGCGCATCGTGACCTTTGAGCTTGAGGGAGATGCGCCCGCGGGCGGCAGCGACTCGAACGGTGCCGCCAGTGTCGGCGATGTGAGCGGCGCTGCGGATGACGCGGCGAAGGGTGCGGGATCCGAGGCGGCACCGGCCGCTGAAGCAGCCCCCGAACGAAACGCTGTGCTCGTGGGTTACGGTCCTGCGGTGGAGAGTGGCAAGCGCCCAACGCGTAAGCCTCGCAAGGGCAGCGGTGCGCCAGCGGAGACGGAGCTCGCGGCGGCAGAGCCGGCGGCAGAGACGGCGACGGAGCCAGTGGCAGTCTCGCAGGCCGATGCCCGCACCAAGACAACGCCGCCGGTGCGCAAGCTCGCCGCCGACCGTGGTGTCGACCTCACGCAGGTAACCGGCACGGGGCCCGAAGGCGTCATCACTCGGGATGACGTGCTGAGCGCGGCCGAGACCTCAGCGGCGGGAACGCAGGCTGACGATGAGACCGCGGCGGGAGCATCTGCCCCCGCTGGTTCGGGAACGCGAACGGGAGTGCTCGCGAGCTCGCGACCGCGCGAAACGCGCACGCCCATCAAATCGGTGCGCAAGGCAACCGCGGCCGCCATGGTCGCGAGTGCGTTCACGGCACCGCACGTCACCGAGTTCTTGACGATTGATGTCACGCGCACGGTAGAACTGGTTGCGAAGCTCAAGGCCAAGGGAACCGCAGCCTCGGTGCTCGCCGTTGTCGCCAAAGCGCTGTGCATCGGTGTGGCTCGTAATCCATCGCTCAACTCGCGGTGGGATGCCAACGCGAACGAAATCGTGGAGTTCGGGTACATCAACCTTGGTATTGCGGTCGCGACTCCGCGGGGACTCATGGTGCCGAACCTCAAGGATGCCGACGCCATGACTATGGCCGAACTCACCGAGGCAATTGGTGACCTGGCCCACAATGCGCGAGCGAGCAAGGCAACGCCGGCGTCGCTGAACGGCGGAACGATCTCGATCACCAACGTCGGTGTCTTCGGTATCGACGCGGGTACGCCCATCCTGAACCCGGGTGAAGCCGCCATTCTGGCGATGGGTGCCGTGCGCAAGATGCCGTGGGAACACCACGGAGAAGTCGCCCTGCGCGACGTCATGACGCTGAGTCTCTCGTTCGATCACCGTCTTGTTGATGGCGAACAGGGGGCCCGCTTCTTGACCGATGTTGGCTCGATTCTGAACGATCCCGGCACCGTCTTGACGATGGTGTGACAGCGGGGGTGGCCGCAACAGGTAAGAATGGTCTTATGACCGAGAATCTCGACCCTGCTGCGGCCACCACTGCTTCGGCGCCCACCGCCACGCGCGCACCGCGCCGTTTGCTCGTGGGCCTGTTCGCGCTCGCCGCCTTCGTGATTGCGGCCGACCAGCTCAGCAAGTGGTGGGCCGAAGCCAACCTCGGCGACGGTAAGAACATCCCGATCATCGGCGATCTGCTCTCGTTCCAGCTCGTCTACAACCCCGGTGCCGCGTTCTCGCTCGCCGAGGAATACACCTGGGTGCTCACGATCATTGCGGCGCTCGCCGTCGTCGGGATCACGTGGTACTCGCTGACCGTGCAGTCACGCGCGTGGGCCGTCGCCCTCGGCATGCTCCTCGGCGGAGCCATCACCCACCTCGGTGACCGTCTGTTCCGCGACCCCGGGTTCGCCCGCGGCCACGTGGTCGACTTCATCAACTACAACGGCTACTTCATCGGCAACATCGCCGACATCGCTCTCGTGGGTGGCGCCATCATGATCGTGGTCATCTCGATGATGGGTATCGCCGCCAAGCCCGAACGCGTAACGGCGACGCCCGAAGCTGAGGCGGATGCCGCGGCGCATTCCGCGACGAACGAATGACCGATCTCAGCCTCCGCATGCCCAACACGCGGCTGCGGGCAGTACTCAACCTCGGCACGCGGCGCACCCCGCCGATCGATTTGCCGCCGACGCTCGCTGCGCCAGAACTCTTTGCCGGCTGGGATGACGAAGCCAACCTGAGCGACCTGCACGTTGAGTACGCGAACGGCCAGTTGCACTGCGAGACCACGAGCGAGGGCGTCAACCACCACTTTCACAGCGCGCAGGGTGAACCGCGCGAAACGAGTCCGTGGTCGGCCAATGACACGCGCACGCTGGTGCAGTGGGCAACCCGACTCGCGAGCGACTTTCACGCACTGCTGCCGAATATTCTCGACGACATCACGCAGGCTGCGGCCTGGCACGACGCGGGCTTCGATCTCTACATCTGCGAAGTAGCAGACCCCGTTCAACTCGATCTGTTGGAGATCGAGGTCGAGGGCGAGCTTCTGACGTTGCCGTGGCTCGGTGCGGGCACCGTGAGCCATGACCACATCGACGGCGAGAATCATCCGATCGCCTTGCTGTGGGGCGCGGGGGAGTCAGAACCAGATCAGCCGATCGCCGAAGCGTGGACAGACCCGCGCACGGGAGAGCCGCGCTCCAAAGCTGTGCCCGGCGTCGACTGGAACACGATTGGTATGGCGGCCGACGAGGTGCTGCCGTGGCTCGAGGGCATTTACCTGAACCACCATGTGATTCCGGATGCCGAGGGCACGCTTCTCAACGCCGTGCTGCGCCGACTCGGTAGCCTCGACGAGGGCTAGTCGAAATCGATCGATGGTTCATCGCTGACCGAGAGCGTCAGTACTGCTTTTCTGATGAGGCTGTTGCCTTCGATGGAGCGTTCGATTTCTCGTAGTTGGCGGGCGACTTCTTCTTCGCGGTGATTTCCGACGAGGTCGACGGCGGCCACTGCGAAGAGTTGCTCGGGCCCGACGAATTCGAGATGCAAGTAGGTCACGCGAGCGATTTCTGGATGATTCGTGAGCACCCGACCGGCAATTCGGCGGGCGGAGTCGCCCGGAGTCTGACCGACGATGAAGCGTCGGTTGCGATTGATGAGCACCACCGCGACAACGCCGAGAAGGAGGCCGATCGCGATGGAACCCAGCGCATCCCAGACGGCGTTGCCGGTGAGCTGGTGCAGCAGGATGCCGAGAAAAGCGACGACCAGGCCGATCAGAGCCGCTGCATCTTCGGCCAGCACTGCGCGCAAAGTCGTGTTCGAGCTATTAAGCGCGTAGTCGAGGGGGCGGCGATTGAAGCGTGCAGCCCCTTTTCGTGCCTGCACGAGCGACTGCGCAAACGAGATGCCCTCGAGCACGAAGGCGACCGCCAGCACGATGTAAGCGACGCTGAAGTCACTCGCAGGCTCGGGGTCAATGAGTTCGCTAATTCCGTGCTGCACCGAGACGACAGCGCCCGCCGTGAAAAGGCCAACCGCGGCGAACAGCGACCACACGTAAGCCTCGCGACCGAACCCGAGCGGATGAGTGGCGTTAGCTGGCTTGACCGAGCGGCGTTCAGCAATGAGGAGAAAAATCTCGTTACCGGCATCCGCCCACGAGTGCGCAGCTTCAGCGAGCATTGATGCTGAACCCGTGACGAAGGCCGCGACGGACTTCGCGATCGCGACGAGGAGATTGGCGGCAAACGCGACGAGAACTGTTTTTAGCTGGGATTTCGCCGCGGGTGCATCGCTCATATTTTTACGATACTCCCGCAGCGCGTACGTCTGTCACCGCAGACTGGGAGCGCTGCCGCTAGAAATCGCGGCTGCTGGCGGGTTCCATCGCCGACTGTGATGAGTAGCGACCGAGGTGTACGCGCCGCGAAAAGCGAATAGCAGGGCGAATCAGCATCTCGACGCTGCCGAGAACGAAGAGCCAGGTTCCAGCGTGGGTGAGTTCGGGCGTAAAGAAGAAGATGCTGCCCACAAGAAAGAGAAGGCCGATCAGGATGTCGTTAACGATGCTGATGACTTCGTAGCGTTGGCGAATCACTAATTCTTCACGCCCGATCCGCACAACGAGGGGTCGCGAACCGTCGCTTCTGGCACTTCTGGCACTTCTGGCGCTGCTTGCGTTGCTGGCGGCGGGAGGGGTATCGCCCATGCGCTTCGTCCTTTGCTCGGTTAGTGCGTGTGGCCGATAGTTTTGCAGCATCGGCGACGAGGTGCCATACGGCGGCGGGTCGGCGGCGTGCTGCGCCCTTCGTGCTCGGCCCTGCGATCTAGCCGTTCGGGCCCACGCCCACGCGGTGCCTAAGTCAACGAGCGCGAGGAGTTGACGCAGAGTCGGAGCAGACCCAGAAGGGTGAGGCCGCCGAGCGCGACAAGCACCGTGGTCGTAGTGGTAGTAATTTTCCGTCGCCGAGCGAGCCTTTTTTTGCGCATTCTCCATGAGTACGCGTGGTTTCTATCGATCCCGCATGCAAAGCCTGTGAGCTTGCAATGAAGAAACCAAGAATGCGCTAGCACTCTCGACTCTCGGAAGGTGCGGCTCAGCCCTGCGCTGGCGCTGCAGACCTTGCCCCACGCAGAGGTACGGGCCCGCGACGAGGTCGTCGCGGGCCCGTAGTCGGGTTGCTAGGGGTTACTCGTCGTTGTTGTCGCTGTGATCACCACCGCTGCCGTCCGCGCGGTCACCGTGGGCGCCACGATCGCCGCGGTCTTCGTTACCGGCACCGGGGTTGGCTTCGCGTTCGGCCTCATGCTCGGTACGAAGCTCAGTGAGGGCGGTGGTGAGAGTTTCTTCGTCTACGTTGAGTTCGGTGGCGAGCGTAGTCACGAGAGCGGCACGACGAGAGTCCTTCGCAGCAGCTCGTTCGTCATCAGTGGCGTCGGAGTCCAGGCGCTCGGGGCGCTCGGAACTATTGCGCAGCGTGGTGAGCGCGGCAGAAACATCCGCTTCGGCAAGATCAAGCTTGGTGGCGAGGCCGGCAGCGTCGAGGCCTCGGCCGTGGCCGCGACCGGCGCGCTCACTGTTCGATCCGCTGTCATTCGTCGTGCTGTCGGCTGTGCTCTCTGAGGCGGCGGCAGTCGTGGTGGTGATGGTGTCAGCCTGCGCGGGCAACGCAATGCCCAGTCCAACGCACGAGGCGAGAACTACGCTCGCTGCTCCTGTAATCAGTTTCTTGTTCATGGTTGATCCATTTCGTTCGATCCGGAATCTCCGGTGTACGAAATCAACCCTGCGTGTCGGTTCTATCGGGACGCTGTGGTGCCCCTGCGCAGGTCATGGGCAAGTTCTGCCGTAACCCGGTGAGCCTCCTATGCGCTTACCCAGAGACCGAGAATGCGGCGGTGCAGGGGAAGACGCAGCGAAGGCCGGGATGCGAAGTGCTCGCGGCTAGGCGTCGAGGGCGGCCAACGCCATCCGCTCGAGCACGTCACGCGTCGCGCCCGCGCGCCCGCTGTGAGGAGTGGAGTTGATGAGCCCGAAGGTGGCGTGGGCGCGCGTGCGCAACTCGGTGGTCGCGGCATCCGGATGCAGGCGGGCGAGCGTGGCAACCCACTGCTCGACGTAGCTGCGCTGCAGGGCGCGCACCTCGTGGCGGTCGTCGTCGGTGAGGCTGTCGAGGTCGCGATCCTGCACGCGGATGACGTTGGCATTGCGAAGCGCAAATTCAACATGAAACTGAACAAGGTTTTCGAGCGCGGCGCGTGCCGTGGGGGCGTGCTCGATCACGGTCTGGGCTCCGGCGCACAGGCTGGAGCTGGCATCCACCAATATCGCGGCGAGCACGTCTTGTTTGCCGTCGAAGTGGCGGTAGACGGCGGGGCCGCTCACGCCGGCGGCGGCACCGAGTTCTTCGAGCGAGACGCGGGTGAAGCCGCGCTCGGCGAAGAGGCTGGCGGCGGCGTCGAGGAGCGCCTCGCGGCGGTCGGCCTTCGCTTGGCTTCGCGGAGTTGGCGTCTCGTTCATGTTCTGAGTCTAGACAGTTCGGTTAATGCTCGCTAACCTAAATTCAGTTAGTAGTGACTAACCCAAGTGGCCACAAGCTGCACTGAACGAAGGTGTTCGATGGAGAAGATTTCCTCGGCCGCTCAACCGTCCCACCCGACGTTTGTGGCCAATGAAGAGTCAATGCGCGGCCTTGTCGAGCAATTGCGCGAACGACTCGCCACGACAGCCCTCGGTGGCTCCGAGAAATCTCGCGAACGCCACGTCTCCCGCGGCAAGCTGCTGCCTCGTGATCGCGTCGATGAACTGCTCGACGAGGGCAGCCCTTTCATTGAGATCGCCCCGCTCGCCGCGAATGGAATCTACGACGACCAAGCTCCCGGCGCTGGCGTTATTGCCGGTATCGGCCTCATCCACTCTCGCCCCGTGCTCGTGATCTCGAACGACGCGACCGTCAAGGGCGGCACCTACTTTCCCCTCACCGTCAAGAAGCATCTGCGGGCGCAAGAGATTGCGTTCGAGAACAAGCTGCCGTGCGTTTACCTCGTGGACTCGGGCGGTGCTTTTCTCCCGATGCAAGACGAGGTCTTTCCCGACCGCGACCACTTCGGGCGCATCTTCTACAACCAGGCTCGGCTGTCGGCGGCGGGAATCCCGCAGATCGCCTCGGTCATGGGCTCGTGCACCGCGGGTGGCGCGTACGTTCCCGCGATGAGCGACGAGACGATCATCGTGCGCAATCAGGGCACGATCTTTTTGGGCGGCCCGCCGCTCGTCAAGGCGGCCATTGGCGAGATCGTCACGGCCGAAGAACTCGGTGGGGGAGACGTGCACGCGCGCACGTCGGGCGTCACCGACCACCTCGCCGATGACGACCGCCACGCGCTCGAAATCGTGCGGGACATCATCAAGACGATCCCCAAGCCTGCCGCTCCCGCGTGGGATGTTGTCGCCTCGCGCCCGCCCGCCGTGAACCCCGACGAGCTCTACGGCGTTGTGCCGACCGACGTGCAGAGCCCCTACGAAGTGCGCGAAGTTATTGCGCGGCTCGTTGACGGCAGCGAGTTTCACGAGTTCAAGAAGGAATACGGCACGACCCTCATCACCGGCTTCGCGACGCTGCACGGGCATCCTGTCGGCATCGTCGCCAACGCCGGGGTGCTGTTCAGCGAATCGGCGCTCAAGGGCGCTCACTTCATCGAACTGTGCGACCAGCGCGGCATCCCGCTGCTGTTCCTGCAGAACATTTCTGGCTTCATGGTCGGCAAGGAATATGAGGCCGGCGGCATCGCCAAGAACGGCGCCAAGATGGTGACGGCGGTCGCCACGACGCGCGTTCCCAAGTTCACGGTCGTGATCGGTGGCTCGTTCGGGGCAGGCAACTACTCGATGTGTGGTCGCTCCTATTCGCCGCGTTTCTTGTGGATGTGGCCCAACGCCCGCATCTCGGTCATGGGCGGCCCGCAGGCTGCTGCCGTGCTCTCCACGGTGCGCAGCGATCAGCTCGGCGAAGACGCCTTCACCGACGATGACAAGGTCGAGTTCGAGAAGCCCATCCGCGAACAATACGAACGCCAGGGCAGCCCCTACTATTCGACAGCCCGCCTCTGGGATGACGGAATCATTGACCCCAAAGACACGAGAGACGTGCTCGGCATGGCCCTCGATATCGCCGCGGCCACCCCGCTGCCCGACCCGGGCTTCGGCCTCTTCCGGATGTGATGGCGATGTTCTCTGCTGTTCTGGTCGCCAATCGTGGCGAAATTTCCTGCCGCATCACGCGCACCCTGCACTCGATGGGCATCCGTTCGATCGCGGTGTACACCGAGCACGATCGCGACGCGAAGCACGTTCGGGTTGCGGATGCCGCGGTGCTGATCGACAGTTATCTCTCGGTCGAATCGATCGTTGCTGCCGCCCATGCCGTTTCGGGCATGAGCGCCGATGCGATCCACCCTGGCTATGGCTTCCTCTCAGAAAATGCGTCTCTGGCCGAGGCCTGTGCCGTCGCCGGAATCACCTTCATCGGCCCCGGCGTCGAAGCGCTCGAGATCATGGGCGACAAGATCGCGTCAAAGAAGCACGTGACCGAGCGCGGTGTCGCCGTGATCCCCGGCATCGCTGAGCCGGGCATGACGAACGATGATCTGGTCGCTGCTGCCGCTGAGGTCGGGTTCCCGCTGCTGATCAAGCCGTCTGCCGGTGGCGGTGGCAAGGGCATGACGATCGTGCGCGACCCCGATGCCGTTGCGGGTGCACTCGACTCTGCTCGTCGCGTGGCCAGTGCCGCATTCGGCGATGACACTCTCTTCCTTGAGCGCCTCGTCGAGAAGCCTCGCCACATTGAGGTGCAGGTGCTGGCCGATAGCCACGGCACCACGATTCACTTGGGCGAGCGTGAGTGTTCGCTGCAGCGTCGCCACCAGAAGATTATCGAAGAAGCGCCATCGCCCCTGCTCGATGAGGCTACGCGCCAGCGCATCGGTGAAGCGGCCTGCGAGGTCGCGCGCAGCGTGAACTACGTCGGCGCGGGAACCGTCGAGTTCCTCGTCTCCGACAACGCCCCCGACGAGTTCTTCTTCATGGAGATGAACACTCGGCTGCAAGTGGAGCATCCCGTCACCGAAATGGTCACCGGCATCGACCTCGTGGAGTGGCAAGTACGCATCGCTGCCGGCGAGAGGCTCACGGTGGAGTCGCCGACGCTCACCGGTCACTCGGTCGAGGCGCGCATCTATTCCGAAGATCCCGCCAACGACTTCTTGCCCTCCGCCGGCCAAATCGTCGCGCTTCACGAAGCGAACGATGTGCGCGTCGACAGTTCCCTAGTCGAGGGCGGCACCGTCTCCGCCAACTACGACCCCATGCTCGCGAAGGTCATTTCGCACGCGGCAACGCGCGATGAAGCCCTCACGAAACTCGACCGTGCTCTCGCCGACACCGTCATTCTGGGCGTCACGACCAACATCGAATTCTTGCGAGCCCTCCTCAACCGCGCTGACGTGCGCGCGGGCGACCTCGACACGGGCCTCATCGAGCGAGCTCTGGCCGAGATCGAGTTTGCCGCCCCGACTCCGGCGGTGCTCGCAGCGGCAGCTCTGAGCATCCATTCCGAGCGTTGGATGCCTGGCTCACCCTGGCAACGCCCCTCCGGTTGGCGCGTGGGAAACCATCGCCCGGCCCGCTACCGTCTTGCGAGTGCGGGGCAGGTGCACGAGGTTCTGGTTGCCGGCCCGCCCGACGCAGCGGAAATCACGATTGACGGCACCACCACCCCGGCTCGCCTGACGAGCACCGGCATCGAGTGGGGCGCGCAGAGCATCCGCCTCACGATCGAAACGGTGAACGCCACGGTGTGGATCGCGCAGGAGGGCACTTCCTGGGCTCTCACTTCGCAGTCCCGCGCCGAGTCGCTGGCGGCCCACCGTGCCACGCTAGCGAGAGTGGCCGGCGTCATCGATCCCGAACTTCGTTCACCCATGCCCGGCACCGTCGTCGCGGTCGCCGTCGCGCACGGAGACTCGGTGACCGCCGGTCAGACGGTGCTCACGATTGAAGCCATGAAGATGGAACACCCCGTTGTCGCGACCCTCGATGGGGTTGTCGACATCAGCTTGAAGCCTGGCGATCTGGTCACCCGCGATCAGATCGTTGCCCGAATCGAATCGCCACAAGCGAGCACTGAAGGAGAAATCTCATGAGTCACGACGCTACCCGCGGCGAAATCACCCACCTCGGCCTCACCGATGAGCAGCTGAAGTTGAGCGCTGACGTGCGCGATTTCGCGGACAAGGTTGTTGCTCCGGCAGCGTATGAGTACGACACGAAGCGTGAACTGCCCTACGGCATCATCGCTCAGATGGGCGAGATGGGGCTCTTCGGTTTGCCGTTCCCCAAGGAGTTCGGCGGGCAGGGCAAGGACTATGTTTCGCTGTGCATCGCGATTGAGCAGCTCGCTCGGGTCGACCAGTCGATCGCGGTGACCCTCGAGGCTGGCATCGGCCTTGGCGCAATGCCGATCTTCAAGCACGGTAGCGAAGAGCAGAAGCAGCAGTGGGTTCCGATGCTCGCGCGCGGTGAAGCTCTCGCGGGTTTCGGTCTGACTGAGGCGGACGCTGGCTCCGATGCTGCGGGAACCAAGACCACTGCCGAACTCGTCGATGGCGAATGGGTCATCAATGGCACGAAGCAGTTCATCACTAACTCGGGCAGCGAGATCACGAAGGTTGTGACGGTCACGGCGGTCACGGGTCGTCGCGAGAATGGCCGGCCTGAGCTGAGCGCCATCCTCGTTCCGAACGGTACGCCGGGCTTCACGGTGCACCCGCCCTACGACAAGGTCGGCTGGCACACCTCCGACACGCATCCGCTGTCGTTCGACAACGTGCGGGTTCCCGAAGCGAACCTGATGGGGGAGCGCGGCCGTGGTTTCGCGAACTTCATTGAGGCTCTGGATGAGGGCCGCGTCGCGTTCTCGGCACTCTGCACGGGTGCGGCCCAGGGGTGCCTGGAGGAGTCGATCCGGTACGCCAACGAGCGTCACGTCTTCGGCCGTTCGATCGGCTCGAACCAGCACATTGCGTTCAAGATTGCGCGGATGCAGGCCCGAGTTCACTCGGCACGCTTGGCAACCTACGACGCAGCCCGCAAACTGGTTGCCGGAGTTCCTTTCAAGATGGAGGCGAGCTTGGCGAAAATGATCAGCAGCGAGGCGGCCATGGATAACGCTCGGGATGCCACCCAAATCTTTGGGGGCTATGGCTTCATGAACGAGAACCCTGTCGCCCGCCACTACCGCGACTCGAAGGTGTTGGAGCTCGGTGAGGGCACCACTGAGGTGCAGATGATGGTCATTGCTCGTGAGCTGGGGTTCGCGACCCTATGACCGGCAAACGTATTCAGCAGCGCGGTCTCTGGTTCGACGAGTTCGAGGAGGGTGCGGTCTATCTGCACGCGCCCGGCCGCACCGTCACCGAGGCCGACAACGTTCTCTTCACGACGATGACGATGAACACCCA
Organism: Salinibacterium sp. UTAS2018; assembly: GCF_004118935.1. Classification (NCBI taxonomy): domain Bacteria; kingdom Bacillati; phylum Actinomycetota; class Actinomycetes; order Micrococcales; family Microbacteriaceae; genus Salinibacterium; species Salinibacterium sp. UTAS2018. The sequence continues at coordinate 935,148 of NZ_CP035375.1, read as the reverse complement.
GTCGCTGCACTTGGATGCTGCGTGGTCAGAGCAGCAGCCTTTTGGGCAGCGTTTGGTGAACTCGATGTTCACGCTCTCGACGATGGTGGGGGCATCCGTGGCTCAGCTGACGCAGGGCACGATTGTGGCCAACTTGGGGTTCACAGAGGTCAACTTTCCGCATCCGCTGTATCACGGCGACACGATGTATTCCGAGAGCGAGGTGCTGGAGAAGCGGCTCTCGAAGTCTCGCCCCGGCCAGGGAATCATTTCGTTGCGACACACGGCCAAGAACCAGGACGGTGTCGTGGTGGCTGTGGCGACCCGCTCGGTGATGGTCTGGACTGAGGAGGGCGCACCGTGAGCTTCACTTTAGGGCCGTCGATTCTGTTCGTTCCGGGCGATCGCCCCGACCGCTATGCCAAAGCGCTGGAACGCGCGGATGCCATCATCATCGACCTTGAGGATGCCGTGGCCAGTGTCGACAAGGCTGCGGCCCGCGCTGCCCTGATCGCGAACCCGATGGATCCGGCCCGCACGATTGTGCGACTGAATCCGGCCGGCACGGAGGATCACGACAGTGACCTCGAGGCGTTGGAGCAGACGGAGTACCGCACGGTGATGCTCTCCAAGTCGGAGTCGGTTGCTGACTTCGATACGCTCACTGACCTCGACGTGATCGCCCTGTGCGAGACGGCACGGGGTGTGCTGGCGGCCACAAGCTTGGCGGCGTTGGACTGCGTGGTTGCCCTCATGTGGGGTGCTGAAGATCTGGTGGCCTCGCTCGGCGGCTCCTCGTCGCGCGAAGATTCCGGCCCCTACCGTGGTGTCGCGCTGCATGCGCGCTCGTCGGTGCTGCTCGCGGCCGGTGCTTACTCAAAGGCCGTGATCGACGCGGTGCATCTCGACATTGCTGACACCGATGGTCTGGCTGCTGAGGCTCGGGATGCCGCTGCGCTCGGGTTCACGGCAACGGCCTGCATTCATCCCTCTCAAGTCGCCATTGTGCGCGAAAGTTATGCGCCCACGGTCGAGCAAATCGCCTCAGCCCGAGCACTTCTCGCCGCCGCGGAATCGCAGCCCGGAGTCTTCAGCTTCGAAGGTCGCATGGTCGACGGGCCCATCCTGCGGCATGCGGAGTGCGTGGTTGCTCGGGCGGGGTTGCGGGAGGGTTGTCCCGATCACTCATCGACTCAATAACTCAGCGGGCCCAATGGGCGAGGCACCGGTGACTGAAATCTGTGTAGTACCTTGTAGGAATCGAACAGCATGTTTGCGCGATACGTCGCGATAACCCGAGTGCATCTCGTACATCGATTCGATTCTGCGAAGCATAATCAGGCGTTGAGCGGTGCCACAATCTCGGTCTGAAGTAAACCAAGACGGTTGGCTTTGGAAACTGCTTCCATGCGAGAGCGTGCACCAAGTTTGCGGTAAATGCTCCCAGCGTGTCGCTTAACCGTCCCTTCCGTGATGGAGAGTCGCTCGGCGATCGATCTGTTCGAATGGGCTTGAGCAATGAGCCGTAGGACTTCAGACTCACGCTCGGTCAGAATTCCGTAATCGTCGCAACGATCGGAACAATAATCTTTCGGAGCCGTCTGAAGCTTGTCATGCGCGGCATGGTCACAGATTTCCCGAATAAGCTCCGCGCTCTGAATGCTTTTAGTTAGGAAAGAACTCGCTCCAGCGCTGAGGAGGTCTCTCTGAAGGACCGAGTCGCGGCACATTGTGAGTATGATGATCGAGGTATTTGGAGCGGAACGACGCACTCTCCTTATTGTCGTACGTGCGGGATCATCATGTAACTCAACGTCTAGAAGCAGGACATCTGGGCGATGTAGAACAGATAGCCTTAGCGCTTCTTCGCTCGTGCGGGCTTCGGCAACGACTTGGATCTGGGAAGATCGGCGAAGGAGCACTACGAGCCCTTCACGAAAGAGGTCATGGTCATCTACAATCACCACCCGCACGAATTCCTCAACCATAGGCCGTACTACCGAAGGTGGGAGCGGTTAGTCGCACCCTAGTACCTTTCATCGGATCGGAATCAACTTGGAGTTGCCCACCTATCGCCGCGGCTCGCTCGTGCATATCTCGCAGTCCGATGGATTCCGTTGAGATCTCATCGAAATTGAAACCGGGTCCACTGTCTTCGATAACTATGGTCACGCATTCCGCTTCCCAAGCTAGGGAGAGACGGATCTTGCCCGAGTGGTGCGCATGAGTCCGAGCATTTCGGAGCGCTTCACGTACGACAGTAAACACCTCCTCGCTCACCGAGGAAGGTAAGTCCACCGCCACGCCAGAACTCTTCAACTCGATTGCTGGGGAGAGGTCTGAAATGTCCGAACTATAGTCACGTATGACGTCGGTAAGCGGGCGATCGCCGACGAGTTGACGCAATTCCACCGCGATGTCTTGTACATCACGAAGAGCTTCCGAAAGGACTTGCCGAGCCACATCGAGATGAGTTTGAGCCTCGAGGGCATTACCAAAGCGACTCACGTCGATCCTGTTCATGCCCGCGGATATAGCATGAGCCACTCGATCATGAAGCTCTCGAGAGACTCTCCTCCGTACTTCAAAGTCAGCGGCGAAGAGTCGCTGCCGGAGTGTCTCGGCATAGGCGATGGCACCGGGGGGAAACCGCCTCCAGATTGCATGATGCAAAGCGCGTGCTACTGAAACAGTAATAGCGTCCGCACCATTTCGAGCTTCGGAGTAGGAAACGAGCGCGGGCAATGCGTGATCAAACAGAATCTCAGCGGCCATAAGGCTTTCTGCGGGGTGGAGGCCTTGCTGAGCTCGAATTTCGCCTGTTAGCTGGAGATTTTGCTTCTCGTCGTAGTCCACGGACGGCGACGGGAAGGCATACGATTCGTCGAGCACTGCCGACATCGATTCTACTAAAATCGCATGAGCGTGTTCTACAAAGACTAGATCTAGTTCGCCTTCGTGAACGAGCTTGCTGCCTCTTGTGGTGAGGTCCTCACGTACTGCTTCAAGGATAGGCGCGAACGGAAGTTCAGCGTGAATGCCCACGCTTTCTGCGGGCCGCACCTCAGCAAGCGGCTCTGGGACATCCGATTTTCTTGAAGGCAAGTATCCACCTACTTCCGAATTCGTGTACTCGCTGCACCGGACCTTGCCCAAACTGCGGCACAGAAGGGGCGTCGGTCCATCAGCTTACATCCGGAACTCGTTTCGGGCCGGCCCGTTGCGCGCTTCAGTTTGGTCTCAAACAATGTGACTAAAGAAGCATTGTCCGGAGGATATGCCTCTCCGTATCGTTATGACTCCGCACTCAATTTTAGCGCGGGATTAACCGCGGACGCTTGATATCGGGCCAGAGCTGATATCGAGCTCGGGCACAGAAAGGACTATCGTGACGAAACCCAAACAAGGAAGCGTATCCAGGTTGCTTATTGCCTCGGTGGGTGCGCTGTTGCTCTCCTCTGCTGGCGGCGTAAGTGCCTATGCGTCGAGTTCCCCCATCTCAGCGGCTCCCGACGAGCCTGCGTCGGTTGGGGATAACGGAAACGACGTTGTTACCTTCGATATGGGGGTCAACGGGGCTACGGCGAGCGACCTAGCGGCACAGGTCCGAAGTAACGACCTTTACTTGGTTGAAACCCGATCTCTCTATACGGCAGCTGGACAGACTCTAACGATCGGGTTGCCGAGCCAAGATGGAGGCGTGCCTGCAGATCCGATTGCCGAGATCGCGGCAACGCTTCAGGATCTTGAGGATGCCGCAGCGCTGTCACGAGAAAACTCGATATCCGATCCAGCGGTAGTTGACCCGATGCCAGAATTGATCGCAGCCGCCCGAGCAGAGCTGGCGACGCGAGGTGCTGTCTTCGACAAGGTCGTTGTGTCCGGGACTCCTGCAGATTTGAAGATTCCAGGGCTTGTAGCGGATCCGGTCGATACACATTCAATGAAGGAGGAGGGGGACATTGCAGCAGCAGCCTGTGGCAGATGGCACCCCTTTTACAGCAGTTCATCGAGTGCTAATAGTGCCGCTGGAGGCCGCTACAACAGCCTCAACTTCCAGTGGACTGGTAGCGGCTTGTCAGCGCTGAGATGCACCGGCAGTTCCACGTTCGAGCCCGATTTCGTTACGTATAACTACGACGCCCGGAACTACTTCTCGCAAACGATGCTTGCATGGTCGACCACTATGCCTAATGGTTACTGGGATACGAACGCATTCGACGGAAGTGACGAGCGAGTCTATACAGTGGGATCGTCGAATACCGCAACGGTCGCTGCGAGCACGAACTACAACGTGTACTTCCGGATGTCCAACGGCAATTATTCGTCGGATACTGCAAAAATCGTCTGGCAACGGGGCCACTATACGTGGGGCTGCCCATCTGGTCCAGCCTGGTGCATTTTCGCGGATGAGTCCGTGATCCAGTACGCGTGGAGTATCACGCTGCCGGGTGTTTGGAGTCCATAGATCGCTCATTCGGTTGTGAAGCTTGCAGAAACCGAGGGCGAAGACCGCCAGTCAACCGAAAGGCCACACGATGTCTCGTAAACCCACAACTTCGCTTGTGCGACGATGGCTGACCTCCGTGATAATACTGCTTGTGCTCTGGAGTTTCTACGCCTTCGTTCCGGTTCTACGCGCCGAGGCAGCTGACCGTGCGTGCTCGCAAACATTGGCGGGGGGTGGAACTTATTCGACTAGGTGGGTCCCGCTGCCTTATGCGCATTGGCAATGTACATCGAAAGAAGGCAGGGATCCGACGATGTCGTTCGACCTGGGGTGGTGGCCCGAGCCACGATGATTTGGGGGGGGGGGGGGCTTGCGGGTGGGGGTCTACCGTGGTGTCGCGCTGCATGCTCGTTCGTCGGTGTTGCTCGCGGCGGGTGCCTACTCAAAGGCTATGATCGACGCAGTGCATCTCGACGTTGCCGACGCTGATGGTCTGGCTGCTGAGGCTCGGGATGCCGCAGCACTCGGGTTCACGGCAACGGCCTGCATCCATCCCTCTCAGGTCGCCATTGTGCGCGAAAGTTATGCGCCCACGGTCGAACAAATTGCGTCAGCCCGAGCACTTCTCGCCGCCGCGGAATCGCAGCCCGGAGTGTTCAGCTTCGAGGGCCGCATGGTCGACGGACCCATCCTGCGGCACGCGGAGTGCGTGGTTGCGCGGGCGGGGTTGCGCGAGGGGTGAAGCGAATCTAGTGCTTGGGAGAACTACGGTCGTGACGCTCGGTCAGCTGCGTTCGTATTGAAACTTGGGCAAAGCCGATCAGTTTCGTGCTTTGGGCAGAGGTGCCTCATAACTATTGATATGTCTACTGATTTGATCAGATGGTCGGGACACATAGATATGAGAACTCATTCTGAATTATGCGCCGCGGAGAATCAGGAGTGAGTGGGGACGGCGGTGAGGCACCTACAAGACGTCTCGAATCTGTAGGGATGCGAGACTGTCGAGCGGAAGAGCTTGTTGTGGGAACACACCTGATCGCAAATCTCTTCAGGGTTGTGCAGTTAGGGCAACCCCGTCGACAGAAGTGCCGATCGATCCAGTCATCGGATCGCCTCCAACGCAATCCGGGGTCCACGTCCGGCCCACGCACTCATCGATTCGCAGTTGAACTTCCGACTGCGATCTCAGCTCTTCGAGGCCTCACTCTCTTGGTACCGGTTTTTCATGCCCATGAGGATTGCTGGATGGCGGATTATCGCTCCAAGCTTGCTTGCCGCTCTTGCGTAGTCGAGTGCACTCTCAGTGGACACAGAAAAATCTCTCATATGAACCGCTTCGTTTCTGAGCTTCTGCAAGTCGCGTACACGCTTCTGGACGTCGGGGGGAAGGAATCGCTTAGCACGCGAGAAGACAGGGCCACCGCCAGACGTCATACCTGCGAACTCTGCCGCCTTAGCAAGGCCTTCTTCGAATTTCAGCCACGCGAGCATGACGATTTCTCGTGGTGTTTCGCCCGAATAGACGGGGACGTCGCTAGACGGAATGGGAGGATCGATGGTCGATGCTTCGTCCGCGATTTCCTGATTGATTTGAGAGGTCTTCTGGGCGAACTTCGCACGGACCTTCCACGCGCGCACTTCGGTCATTTTTCAGACTCGCTTAGCCATCCGGTCAATGACCTTAACGATGGGTCGCCTGAAGAGGAGGGCAATGGCCATCACTGTTGCGGGCCAGGCGAGGCTCTTGACCAGTGATGCTATGAGTTCGAAGCCATCCACAATGGTCTCTTCCGATAGGTCGTCGTCGAATACTTTGGTGCCAAATTTCGTTGGAGGTCCGCTGGCACTCAGTCGACCATATCGGCTTTCAACCTAGCCAGTGCGGGCCATACGAAAACTCTAAGAGCTTCAGCGTGCAGTCGACCTCCTGCGACCCGACTCATCTCTGAGAGTGTCTTGAATCTCCAGCACCCCAAATCCCATCCGATTCGGGACTTTAGTGGCATGTGTGCTGGAGCTAAAACGGCTCTAGAAGCCAACCAAGAGGTTCTCGTGCCAAGTCCCAATGTGCGCCATTTCGGACAGGACCTCACACGCCAGGGCATGACTCGGGATGAGCAAGAGCCCGCCGTCTCAATTGCTGAGCAGCGCCGCACCTCGGTTTTTGCCCTCGCCGCTTCCTGTCCTTTTTTAGTCTGGGTGTAAGACCACTTGTTTTCAGCGACTCGGTAATTTACCCCCCCTGCCCGCAAAGGTGACGGTGTTTGCGTAATCGCTCGGAATGGCCTGGGTGCGTTAGATAATCGGCTTCCGATGGATACCTAACGGTCACTTCCGCCATAGGCTGAGTCGATCAAGGATCGCGTGTCCAGCCGCGCGATCACTTATGGGGAGGGGGCGACGTTGAGCGAGTACGGCGAGGATTACCTACGGCGGCCACGCGAAGCCGTCCAGTGTTTTGAAACCGCCTTTGACACGTGGATGAAAACTCAACAGGAATCTAACCACATGTCTTCACGAGGTCTTCTCCCAACCGTTTGGACAAAAGACAACCAAGATCCCGGCCTCGTGCGCAGCCTCGAACTGGACGTCGCAGAAGCCGCAGGATTGGCTGCTCGGGCAGTTGCGGTGACCGGTGCATACATTGCAGTTGCTGGATTCGGCCTCATCGACCCAATTTCTAACTGGTCGTTGATGTCCTCACCAAAGGCTCCGCTCGCGCCTCGCGATATTCGGATGGCAGCCGCGAATATAAAAGGTCGATTGGAAGCAATGCTCATCGATGCGCGCGCCTCAGCGGATTCAAGCCTGCCAAGCTTCGCTCCCGCTCAGCTTCATCCTGTCGTTTGGTCAGGTGCGGCAGCGCATTGGACGGCCCATCAGTACCGGGTAGCAGTAAGGGAATCGGCGGAAGGTCTGACGGTCCACTGGAAAACGAAGCTGAAGCGCAATGATGTAGATGACACCGTGTTCTGGCAGCAGAGCTTGTCGCCGGGCGCGCCCACCTGTGGCAAACCGAAGCTGACCTGGCCGGGCAGCGCTGATGACAAGACCGTCAAGAGCATGCGCGGAGGCCTCGAACCACTTGCGGAGGCATCGAACGGCTTGGCCACCGGACTAAACCTCACAGTGCGAAACGTGACCACTCACACTCGCGACGAATTCACCGAGCAGCAAGCGATGGAGCGTCTTGCAGCCTACAGCTTTCTGGCGCATTTGCTGGATCAGTGCACCATCGAGCGTGCAGAGTAGGAACATGCCCGCTGAAGGATCTGCTGGAGGGTGACACGGTGCCATATAGACGCTGCCGTTTTTTTCTGCAACTCACGTGTCAGACATGGCGGGCTTTGGTGTTTCTGCTCTGCTCTTGGGAACCGGAAGCCGAGACTGCTCCCGAAGGGCCACCGTTCGTTCGTGGGGTTTTGAGCTAGATGTGGAAGTCTTTCGACTTCTCTTCACCGTCTTCAACCCAGGTGACGCGCACGATTCGTTGAGCTCCTGCGACCAGCATTAGTTCGATCCCAATGCGGCGCGTCTGACCCTTGTGAACGATCGTGGGCTCGTCGTCGGCACCGATCCAGAACCCGCCGTGTTCGCCAGCGGTTTGGAACGTCACGCCTTCGGCGTCGGTAGTCCCGACGTTTGTGACATCGATCCATCGACGTGTGGCATTCTTCGGCACCCCCTTCGAGTTGTACTTGACGTACGCCTCTGACCCGGGCTGAACCTCGAACTCTACTGAGGGCTTGGCTGTCGCCGCTGCGACCGGACCGTCGAGTGCCATCGATGCGAGGTCGTGCTCTATCGCCTTCCAAACCTCGTGTTCCAACTGGCTGGGATTGCTGAACTCGCCATATAACCCGGCTGTCTGAATCTGCTCTTTGAAGACACGCAGGCCTTCAAGCTGTTTCGTATCGACGTCATACGGGAGCGGTTCGGTCGAGAAATAAACGTGAACGGGTTTGCCGCCGTCCGAAGCCTTGCCGATCTCCTCGACCGTGCCGGATACGGCGTCGGCCGTAGGTGATCCTAGGCGACTCCCGAACAGGGCAATCACTACGTCCGCGCTATCGAGTCCTTGCGCATTGATGAGCGCCTGGGGATGGCCTCCAAGCACAGGGACGGCTGACGTTTCCCAACGCCACGGGTGAAGTATCACTCCCTTCTTGGCAGCATTCGCATCGTTCCAGCCGTGGACGGCTTTCTCAACGGCATTGCGAGCCTCAGGTACATCGGACGGGGAGGCAATCATCACGCGGACTACAGTGGCGGCGAAGGGCATACCCCGACGCTACCGGATACGGGAGTCATCCTCGATCACAACTGACGACACTAACGCGAACGGCACCCAATACCAGAAGACGCTGGATGGCTCAGTCGGACGAGTCCAGGCTGGTGTGTGTGTGTGTGTGTGTGTGTGTGTGTGTGTGTGGCAAAGGGCTTCGCGCCGAGAATCACTAAGTCGATGGCTATCGAGCGCGGTCTTTAAGACCTGCACCACGTTGAGAAGCGGGGCGTCTCGTTGACACTTCAAAACGAGGTTGAAGCAAGAGGTCTCCACACTGGAAATTAGTGCGCCCCTGGGAGCAATTTGAGTAGACAAGGAGGCGTAGTCGGAGGATTGCCCCAAGCAACTGAACAGGTTTCGGACTTGCTATTCGTTCAGTACCCAAGCTCAATTCGTCGCGCTAGCTTCGCAGGGTCAGGTTCACTCACTGCAGGTTTAGCTATTTCCACGTCATCGATCTTTCTCAGCTCGGCTTTGAGGATCGGGTCGTTCTTGACTTTGCCCCAGCGGACCAAAGTGCGCCCGTTGGGAGTAATTTCGAGGAAGCCCGAGTCAAAGGCGCGATCGACAAAGGTCGATAGGCAGATGCCGTTGGTGGGGTCGGTGCGAATCTTCTTATCATCGCTCCATGGAACGATATGGGACGCCACCAAGAACGCGGGCGTCCTGATGCCCGTGACGGCGCATTCTCCGCCGTAGTTAGACTTCACGGCCTTTGAGAAGACACGCTGGGCACTCCCGCGTACCTTGGTCGTTCCAGTCTGATCCTCAACGCGATACACCCCATTATCGAAGTCTCTTTGAATCGCAGCAGTCAGCTTCGGGTCAGCGGCTGCAGCCTCGGCGAGCTGGTCGTTTAGGACACCGCGAACAATTGTGGGCTCAAAGCTGAACCAGCCGTTACCGTCGAAGTGAATGGTGTCCGCTACGCGTCGATGTACCCATTTAGTGTTATCTGAAAATTCTGACTCACCCTTGAAAACTCCAAGGAACGCGTAATAGTTGGGGCCTGGTCGGGACTTCATGTGGCCGAAGGTGAATACATATTCCCGAAGTTGCTTCGACTCCATCACATCTGCGTACTCGCCCCCGAGAACAGGAACCATGGTGATCGTGTCGCCGCTGGGGGAGATTGTGTTGGCCCAGTCCTTGTTCTCGTACATCTTCGGGAACCAGACTTCTGTGGTGTCATCGAGCCGTATCGTCGCTCTTTGGTGGCCTTTGAAATTATGGCCGAAGAGCTTCGCAACTTGTACGTGGGTGCTAAACGGAACGAGGTCGTTCACCGATAGACGGCCGTACTTGATTAGATCTTCGAGCCAGACAGCGTCGGCACTGGGTAGGAGGCTATTGCGGCGCCGGACTGTAACCTGCGGGGTGAGCGTCGGCTGTCCGCCATCTTCCGGCAGATCTTTGGCGTAACGCTTGTAGCAGAGCAGCCTGTGCTCGGCAGCCAAATCGTCAACATCCGAAGCTGTGCTTTCTGCTCTGAACCGAGGCGCCCCCTCGTACCCTGGCCCCATGGACCCGTCGGCACGGATGCAGAGCGATGTCAGCGGCGGCTCTTCAGCTTCAGCTGCACGTTGCGCTGCGATCTCAAGAACATCGCCAATCCAATATTTGATTAGCTGATCAGTTTTGATGCCCGTTCTGCTTTGCAAGAGCAGCGCGAGTTTCTTGTAGGTAATCGTGCCGTTGTATTGCTGGGCAACTTCTTTGAGTGTCTCGTAAGCCACAGGTGCCCACAGCGCTAGCGTCTCGGCAGCGGCAACTTCAGTGCCATCAGATCGTGAATACATGGGCCCAGTATGGCGTGTGGTGAGGCCGTTCTTCATATGGAGTGCGATCGTGTTCGCGAGTTCGGCATATTCGTGGCTGAGAAGGTAGTCGCCTACGGTGCGGTCGGTGCTCTTGTCGACCAGAACCCTTGCTGCTCCGATCATTTCACCAAAGCGTTAGTCGGAAAACCAGTCGCATATGTTTGGGAATCGCATGCCAACGTAGCGGCTACGAACTCCGCAGCTTCTCTCGCAACTGGTCGACAGTGGGCGCGCCGGCAAAGCCATCCGGGGTGATGTAACGGCGGCAGGCGAGCCCGACCGGGGCATCCGGCTGGGCAAAGGGATCCACGCCATCGAAGAGGATGCTCGGCGACCCGCGGAACCCCACGCGCTCAGCTTCTTCAACCGTGTCGACCAGGTGTCGCGACACCGTGATCTCCGGGAACTCTTGTACGAGTTCGGTGATGTGCTGGTCGGCAACCTTCCAGTTGGGGCAGCCCTCGAAGTATTGCAGCGTGATCTCCATGCCTTCACGGTAACCCTTGAAGTGTGCGTGAAGCTGAAACGCTGACGAACGCCGCGGCCGAACGCAGAAATCACGAACGTGACGGCGAACATCTAATATCACCTTTAAAGCGGCTAAAGTTGATTTAGCGCACCAGCCACCCACATTAGGAGCAGTTCTCATGGCCTTCTCCGTCGACCTGCGCTGGAACCCTCAGGATGCCGCACACCTCAGTCGCAAAGACCGAGCGCCCGGCCGCTACCGCGCGTACGTGCCCGGCGAACTGGGGGAGCAGCTTCCTCAACTCGGCCAAGAAGCGCAGCAAGCGGCAGAGGATGCGCTCGCGGTGCTCGCCCGCGCCGACGAGAGAATCGGTGCTCGTGGCGGGTACCTCAACCACCTGCTGATCCGCTCCGAGAGCATCTCCTCATCCTGGATCGAAGGCAACCGGATCACCCCCAAGAAGCTTGCGATCGCAGAGTTACTTCAGCACGGCACTCGTGTTGCCTTGGATGTTGTGGCCAACGTTCGCGCCACGGAAGAAGCAATCGCCTCCCTCGCCGACCGAGAACGCCCCGTCACGACGGCTGACCTTGAACAGCTGCAGCACGTGATCGAACCCGGGCTGGATGCGGGATTGCGTACCGAACAAAACTGGGTGGGCGGATCCGGCTGGAGTCCGCTCCGCGCCGACTTCGTGCCCCCGCCGGAATCCGAAGTGCGACGGCTCGTCGACGATCTCAGTCGTTTCGTGACCGCAACCCACGGAAACCCTGTGGTGCGCGCGGCGATCGCCCATGCGCAATTCGAAACCATCCACCCCTTTATTGACGGCAATGGCCGAACCGGGCGTGCCCTCATCCACACCGTTCTTCGCCGCACGGATGCTCTCAGAAACACCCTCATCCCCATCAGCACTGTCTTCGCCGGCGACGTCAACGACTATGTAGCCGGGCTCACCGCGTTCCGAGAAGATCCACCACGCCTGGATGACTGGATCATCGCATTCGCTAACGCCGCCGAGCTCGCCGCAGCAAATGCAGTGCGGCTCTCCGACGACATCGCGGCGGTCGATGATGAAATCCGGAACGCGCTGGTGCGATATCGACAAGCCGAAGGTGTCTCGCCGGCAACGCCCCGCCGCGATGCCGTCGTTCTGCGCATTCTCGACGCGCTAGCTACGGAGCCAGTTCTCACGATCGAAACGGTCGCAGCGCGGCACCAAGTTTCTCCCGCCGCGGCGCACCGAGCACTCGTGCAACTCGCAGAAGCTGGCATCCTCGGCCGCAACAAGGACCACAAAGGCAAGCTGATTTGCTGGACCGCCGACCGGCACCTAGCGCTCGTCGCGCTCACCGAACGCAGCAACCAAGTCGGCGGGGGAGACACTGAACACCAACGCCCGCGCCGCGGCCCGGACGCGCCAGACCCCAGACAGACCGGGTTGCTACGAGGGAACGTGAAGGATGACGCGACTCCCGAATGAAGGCGCCCATCGATCAGAACTCCTAAATCTCGGTGAGCTCGTCCGAGAGCAGCACTGTGTCCGGAAGACCGCGCAGATCGAGAACCTCTTCAATCACGTCGGCGGGCTGTTTCCGCGAGACGACATCTCGACCCCCCTGTATCCCAACGGATATGCCGCGATCCACGCATCCGGGTTAACCGTGAAGGGAATTTGGCGCATGCGCAGGCGGGGGTGCCCGCGTTCCTGGCTGCCCGTGTTCGGGCCGCTTCACCGCCTCAGACCATCGACCCCAGATCTGACCCGGTCGACGGGTACGCGGCAGTTGTCGACTTGATTTGGCGCGTGGTGAGACCGTTCTTCATGGCGAGAGCGATGGTGTTCGCGAGTTCGGCATAGTCGTGGCCGAGGAGGTGGGCGCCGATGATGCGGTCGGTGCTCTTGTCGACCAGAATCTTTGTCGCACCGGTCGTTTCACCAATGCGGTAGTTGGAGAACCATCCGCTCGTGTCGGTAAATCGCACGTCAACGTCGAGTCCGCTCTCCTTGGCCACGTGCTCGAGCATGCCGACCCTGACGAGCTCCGGAATGGTGAACACCGCAGTGGGAATGGCGCTGTAATCCGGTGTCGCCGAATTCGGCTTCAACATGTTGGATGCCGCGATCTTCGCCTCGAACACCGCTACCGGTGTCAGCGGCATCCCTGGGGTATCTGCAGCATCGCCAGCCGCATACACGTCAGGGTTCGTGGTGCTCTGAAGGTGCTCCGAAACTTGGATGCCGCGAGGGCCGAACGCGACATTGGCTGCTTCGAGATTCAATCGACTGAGGTCTGCGGTGCGCCCGGCACCATGCACGACAAGATCGACATCCAGCGTGGATTCTGTGCCGCCCTGTTGGGTCGTGACCCGGAATCCTTGGGCGAGTTTCTCGACGCTCGCAATGGTCGTTTCGCGCTGCACCGCAACGCCAGCGCTTTCGCCTCGCTTGAGCAAGAGTTCGACGAGGTCGGGGTCGAAACCCTTCAGCGGAATGCGGCCGCGGTCGATAACGACCGGGGTGCTTCCCGCGCGGGCAGCGATGTGCGCAAACTCGAACGACACGAAGCCACCGCCGATGAACGCTATCCGGCGCGGAAGCTCGGGGAGGTTGAGAAAGCCGGTGCTGTCGGTGAGGTGCTCGTGGCCGGGAAAGTCCAGCTCGCGGGGCACCGCACCGGTAGCGATCAAGAACTTATTCGCCTGAAACTTCGTGCCGTCGATCTCGATGTGGTTGTTGTCGATGAACGTCGCGATCCCGTGCAGGGTGTCAACGCCGGCCGCCTTGAGGCCCTTCTCCATGCTCTCGGGCACCGGATCGGTGAAGCCGTGCTTGTGCTGCATGAGGTCAGCCCAATTGACGCTGAGGTCATCCGCGTTGATTCCTTTGTCGGCGAAGAGGCGGGCAGAGTCGACGATCTCTGCAGCGCGCCGAAGGATCTTCTTGGGGTCGCATCCACGAAGCGCACACGTGCCGCCGTAGGGGAGTGCATCCACGATTCCGACGCGGCACCCGCGCGACGCCGTCTTCTTCGCGGCCGCAATGCCGGCCATTCCGGCGCCGATGACGAGCAGGTCATAGTTGTTGTCAGTCATGGGGAATCCTTTGGTTGGGGAGAAAACGTTTGATTTGCGAGTGCGGGCAGCAACCGAGTCGGTGCCTCCGAGGGGCTGCCGAGGGCTAGAAGCTGTTCAGCTTGTCTCGCAGCTGTTCAACACTCGGCGAAGCCGTCGCAGTAGGGCAGTGTGATCTCCATACCTTCACGGTAAACCCTGAAGTCCGGTTGAAGGTCAAGGGCTAGTCTTGCCGGATACTTGTGGGTGGGGTCGCAGATCGCCCTCTCCTGCCGGACTCCGAAGCAACAACGATTGATAATCAGGAGGTCTTCTCGTGCAGAAAGTGTCATTGATCGCGTTGGCTCGGCATCACCTAGACCAAGCCAAGCGGGCATCCAGTGGTCGCAGCTCGGAGACCGTGTTTGGCGGGCATGAACATCACCTGCGGCAGACCCTCATTGCGCTGCGCGCCGGGGAATCATTGTCCGAACACGAGAACCCTAGCGAAGCGACTGTGCATGTCCTTGTAGGGCGAGTGTTGTTGCGTGTGGGGTCCGCGCAGTGGAACGGTTCACCGGGCGATCTTCTGACGATCCCGGATGCCCGGCATGCCCTCGATGCGGTCGAAGACAGCGTCATCGTGCTGACGGTGAGCACACCGCAGACTCGCACGACCGCCTAAACACGGGCAGCACCCGGCGGTCGGTCATGGCCTTCGTCGCGTCGGAGCGATTGTGAGGCCGTGTATGCAGCGAGCACGAGGACGGCAAACCAGGCGAGCACGGCGATGACGACCCCGACTCGGCCGACGTCGATCATGAAGGTCAGCCCGGTCGCGGTGCCGAAAGTGATGCTGGCGGTGGCGTACATGCCAAGCGGGAACACGATGCTCCACAAGGCGGTGGTGTAGCGGAGGGGCACGTGGTGGGTGATGTGGCGCCAGAAGCCGAAGATGATCAGGAATGGTATCCACCAAGTCCCGACCGCCCAGAAGAGATACCCGAAACCCGATACAGTCCCTGCTGTGGCCGCCAAGATTGGAAGGGTCCCGGGGAGCTCAAGGATATGTGCGGCGGCGAGAACCGTGATCGCGGTAGCGCCCATCAAGATCCAATAGGTCGGTGAGAACGTCGCCGGGTCGCTTCGGACCGTGAGCAACTGGTGCACGATCAGCGTTGTGAGGATCACATATAACGACACCCCGACGCCCCAGAGGGCAACCGCGACACTGGCCAGAAAGTTGCTCGCAAACACGGCGGCGGCAAGGCTAGCGACAATCGCGAAGGATTGGGTGCCGACAACCCACAGCAACCACGAACCATCGACGCGCACTGATTCAGGTGCGTGGCGTGATCGAAAAAAGAACCCAGTGTGGATGCCGTAAGTCAGGGCCAACCAGACCGGAACACTCAGTGCCCCCAGCACGGCAGCCGCCCACAGATATCCACCAGCGGCCAACCGCACCGCAACGACCCCGAGTCCGGCGACGACGGTGAAAAATCCGAACGCCCGCCCCGGGTTCCGCAAATCTGCCAGAACGTCACGCGGGCGGAACACGATCCGAGCGAAGCTGAACACGGTCAGCACGATAAGTCCGGTGATGGCGATGACCAAGAAGGCGACGGACAGCGCTCTCCAGCCGATGAGGTTCAGTGCAGTAGAAATTATGCCCGTAGCCATCACGAAGGAGAACGCAGCGGGCGGCATCCGACCCGCTGCGTCTCGCAGCACTGTAGTCAAATGGATTGGCTGTATCCGAAGAACTCGTGGTCGTTGTTGTAGCCGCCAAGCCCTCCACCGACGTCAGAGAAGTGCTCGACGAACTCGATCCCTTTCAGCCATTTCACCATTTTGAAGCCGAGTTCAATCTCGTTGCGGAGCCGCAGGGGAGCGCCGTGGCCGAAATCAAGCGTCTCGTCGTTCATGTCGTAGGCGAGCATCGTCAAGTGGTGACTCATCTGCTCGATGGGCTGCGCGTCGTAGTACAGGCCGCCGTCGGGGCCGAGAGCGTGGGAATAGAAGATCACCCATTTCGCCTCGGGGGCCGGCTGCACGACATCCATCAGGGTTTGCATGGACACACCGCCCCATTTCGCGACCCCAGACCAGCCCTGAATACAGAAATGTTGAGTGATCTGTTCATGATGCGCCAACGACCGCAACTGGGTGAGGTTCAAATCGACAGGGTTTTTCACCAGCCCGTTGACGCGGAGGGTGTAGTCCTGGAAATCGTTGGCCTGGAGGGCAAGGTATTCGGCACCGTCCGGATACTTTCCGTTGTGCCAGAAATACGGCGATATGTCTTTTTCGGTGTACTGGCCCGGTTTGGCATCGATGTGTTCGAAGAGGCGCTGAGCGGGCCCAATCAGGGCATAACCGACCCGTTGCACCACACGCGGATGCCGATACGTGAACGGGGTCGCTGCCACCCACGCAACGATCAACACAACGAGCGATGCTGAGAAGATTGCGAATCCCCACCATGACTCGTCGTCGCGGCCGGCGAACATGTGGTTCAGGTTCCGCAACGCGCCGGTGGTCAAGACGAGGGTGACGTGCACGACGATGAACAGCACGAACCATGCAAGAACCACGAAATGCACCGACCGAGCAAACTGAATACTGAAGACAGAACTGATCCGAGTAAACCGGGTAGAAAGAGCCGGCGACATTCCCAGACCTGTCACCAGTGCCAAGGGTGCCGCGATAAACACAGTGATGAAATAGGCGATGAGTTGCAGCCCGTTGTAGTTCGTCCAGCCCGACTCCACAGGCCAATCTAAGGAGAGGTACTGGATGCCGACGGAGATCGCGTTCGGGATTACATCCCAGTGCAACGGCACCAAGCGCAGCCACTGCCCGGTGGTGAAAATGAGGATGTAGAACACGATCCCGTTGACCAGCCACAGCGTGTCGACGCCAAGATGCCACCACCGCGCCAAGCCGATCGAATGCCGGCGGCCAGGAAGCCCGACACCATCGGGGAGTGTGATGGAGTCCTCCTTTGCGGTGTACAGCGGGGCCGGTGGCACGGGCTTCTGGATTCGAAACCAGTCCTCACCTGGCGTGGAATGTCGAGTCCAGTAGAGGCGCGGATGGTCAGAGAGAATCGTGAGCCCCGACCGGATGATGAACAGCATGAGAAACAGATTCAAGAAATGCTGCCACTGCAGCCATGCTGGAAAGCCGACTGGAGCCCCCTCCGGCAACTCTGACAGGCCCGGATACTCCAGGATGAATGCCTGCACACCGGCCGTCTCCCGCAGACCCTTCGCGATAGCGATCGCGATGATCAGCAAAGCCACCCCGATCGGGATCAGCCAGAGCAAGTTGAACCACTTTGTTCGACCGATCCGGATGCGGGGAGCGACCCCGAACTGCGGCTGAACGCCGCCCGCCCAATCGTCGCCGACAGTGTGATGGTGCTCGGAATCAAGTTCCGAGCGAAAACTGGGAAAGTGGCCGCCAGTATCTGCTGGGTCGTGTGGTGTCTCGGTCATGGTGGACTCCGTGTCCGCTCGGTCAAACACCACCGGATGCGTGTTGACGCGTGCTGATACTTGCTGATGCGTAATGCCTGATGCGTGATGCCTGAAGGCTGAAACCGACCGCGTCACAAGTCGAGCTTGGGGTTCTGGACACATCTTTGAAAAGAAACGATGTGTTCGACAGCCCGACGCGGAAACGACGACGAAAATCGTGGGCACGAGAGACCTGACGGTGGCGAAGACGTTGAGCGTCAAACCGAAAATCACTTGCGCGAGGTCTAGGCGCCAGTAACCTCACTCTAGTGCAGAGGCTAAGAGGCGGCGGTGCGCACCACGATCAGCGGCTACTCCTCGAACGTGTTGACTATGGCGTGCGCGGCACGGTCGAGGTGCGCCCAGATTTCGGCGTCGTAGAGCGGCGGTAGTTCGAGGGCATTCCGCACAGAGAGAATCCCTTTGGTGCGGGGAGAGCGTTCGATTAGGGAGAGTCGGCAGGATGTGACGTGGTGCGTCGGGAGGCCGACCTGCGGGCTACAGGCTGCGCAACTTCTCTCTCAGCTGGTCAACAGTGGGTGCGCCGGCAAAGCCAGCCGGGGTGATGTAGCGGCGGCACGCGAGCCCGACCGGGGCATCCGTCTGGGCAAAGGGATCCACACCATCGAAGAGGATGCTCGGTGACCCGCGGAACCCCACACGCTCAGCTTCGTCGACGCTGTCGACTAGGTGTCGCGACACCGTGATTTGCGGGAACTCTTGTACGAGTTCGGTGATGTGCTGATCGGCAACCTTCCAGTTGGGGCAGCCCTCGAAGTATTGCAGCGTGATTTCCATACCTTCACCGTAAACCTTGAAGTGCACTTGAAGGTCAAGCGTTAGTCTTGCCCGATGCTTATTGGAGAAGTCGCCGACCGTCTGGATGTGCCGCGCCACACGATCCGTTTTTACGAAAAGCAAGGGCTTCTGCCCGAGCCTCAGCGGCAAGGCAACGGGTATCGCGACTACGATCCCGCCGTTGTCGACCGAGTCACGTTCATTCGCAACAGCCAAGCGGCGGGGCTCACGCTGTCGGAGATCATGAGCGTCCTGTCGCTGCGGGATGCCGGCGAAGCACCCTGCACCCACGTCTCAAGCTTGCTCGAACACAAACTAGACGGCGTGCAGGAGCGCCTGAAAGACCTGGCGGCGCTCGAAGCGGAGCTGAAGCAACTCATCCACGAGGCTCAAGATCGTGACCCGGCCAACTGCACCGAGGCGGAGATCTGCACCATCATCCCGGGCGCACAGCGCTAGTGGAGTTTCTCTTACTTTTTCCGTAGGGTGGGCGGATGATTGGTCAAATCGGAATCATAGGAATCGTCTTCAACGTAGTTTTCTTTGCCGCAGTACTTGTGCTCGTTGTGCTGGCTATCTGGGCTCTGGTGCTGTCGATCAAGGCGTTGCAGAAGTACCTAGGGCAGCCGAACGCGACGGGCTCGGTTGATCAGAACTCGTAAATCTCGGTGAGCTCATCCGACAGCAGCACTGTGTGAGGAAGATCGCGCAGATCGTCGGCGTCAACCGAGATGCCCCTGAGTTGAGCGGCCTCGGCGTACGCTTCCCACGGAAACGAATCAGGATTCGCGGCGTCATCGTTGCGCACGAGATCGAGAACCTCAGTGATCACGTCGGCTGCGGGCTGCTTCCACGAAACGACGTCGCCACCCCCGTGTCGGGAGGTGACTACGCCGCGATCCATATCGAGACGGATCATAGAATCGTCCGAAAGCCGCAGATGCTGCGTCATCTTCATGTTCATGTGCGGCCGCGTATTTTCCGGAACCGGATCACCAAGTTCGCAGATGATGACGAGACCGGTCACCGACAGTGTGCAAATGTCGAACAGTAGACGTTCCGCGCGCTCACTGTGCGCCGCTCCGCTCCCGATTGGCGCGTAACTGCCCTGCTCATCGCTATCTGTCATCGTAGGTAGAAGCTTATGTCTTCCTCGGGTTCGCAATCTGCCGGATGGTCTGGACGAAAAGGCCCGAGAGTGCAAGGAATGGGCCGGGAAAACTCAGTGCAATTCGGCACTACACCCAACCGTTATTCGAGTACGTCGGGTACAATTTTCACTAGGAGTAGCGGCAAAAAATGACCATCACAGAAGTGCGTGCGCCGTACGTTGAGGCCGCAAGTCACAGCGGCGAGATCGAGGGTCTGACCGTGTCAGAAGCCACTCGCGCTGACGCTGATTCCTACGTCGCCGGCACCATCGATGCTGACGAGCTAGTTGACCGCGTCCGTGCCCGGTATGGGCTCAACTGATTTTGTAGACCCCTACCTGATTTCAAGGACCACGGTTCTCCGCAATCTTGTCGGCGCAGCAACGAGCGCTGAACTGGCTGCCGAGGAAGCTGACCTCGCGTTCGCTCGTGCAACGCAGCTACTGAACGATCCAGTTCGAATTAGCGGCAGCACATTGCTTCCAAGACCTTGCTGATGACGAGCACCTCAGGGGACTTGAACGTGAGGCATTCGTCGAGCGGCTGGCTTTTCACTACGAGAAGATCAACTACGTGAATCCGTTTCGAGAAGGCAACGGACGAACGCAAAGAGTGTTCTGGAATCGGGTCGCTCTCGAAGCCGGCTGGCAACTAGATTGGTGCCCCGTGCATGGCGAAGAGAACCATCCCGCAGCACCCGCTGGCTCTGACGACGACGGTCTGTTGCCCTTGATCAAACGGTTCATCCCTGCTACTAGTCCGCAGTATCTTCGAAGACCTGATAGGTGACGCGCTGGTCATCTTCGTCGGCATACGCGCTAACAGTGATCTGGTAGGCGTCGTTGGAGAACATGCCCATGATCAGGTAGGAGTCACTCCACAGGGTCTCTTCGAACCCCGCCTCAACAATCATCTTCCGCGCGGCTTTGACCGACGATTTTGCGTCATCGACGATGAAAGTTACCGTCCATGTTTGTTGGCCATCGATCGTGAGGCCAACTGCCGATTCAATCTTTCCCTCGATAATCGGGACCTCGTCCGGAAAGTCCTGGGGCATCGTCCCGTCGGCTTCGATGTCAATATCGCTCCCCGTGGCTCCTTCAATAAGCTTTTCTGCGCCCTCTTCAGCGATGCCACTGCCGATCTTGTCAGTTAGCTGGTCAATGGGGTTGGCAAAGCACCCGCTGAGCGACAGAGTTGTCGCCAGAGCTACCGCGACGATTGTGGACTTGGTGAAGGTGGTGTGTGTTGTCATAGCTGCCGGCGGGCCGGACCCTCTTTTCTCATTGTTGATTGCTGATCCTGTAGTGCGCGGCGCCGCCTTCAATTTCCGAACCAACGGCAGCGCCAGTAGCTTCCAGCACACCATCTGGCGCTCACAACTCGCTCACACAAGGCTGATCCGGCTATGAAAGCTGCAGGTGGTCGCTCACAGGCAAGCGGACGAAGTCACAAGCTTGTTGCTGACGCTCTTGATGGCGGACTGTACGTCGTCGGTGTCGAGAATCGCATCGACCTCTCCGGCTTCGAGACCGACTGCGCTGAGCGCCGCATCATGATAGGTCTGGTAATCCGCCCGTACAGGGTCAGGCAGCCGGTCTGCGTATGGGGTGGTGTCACTGAAGATATCCGCGACAACTTCTTCGGTCAGAGGGGCTTGTTCAGCCTGCAAGCGCAACCCCGCTTCAACAAGACCGACCGTGCTAAATGCCGAAAGACAGTCTTTGTCAATTTCTGATTCTTCCTCCGCAGCTTCGGACTCAGGAGCGGACTGACTAGCGGTGCGTTCGCTGTCACCATTCGAGACAGTTCCCGTTGCGCATCCGCTGAGGGCGATGCCTAAACCGAGCACGAGCGCTAAGGACCAGGGGGCGAGTGAATACTGTTTGTTCTTCATCGTTGCCTTTCTAGGAACTGATTTGGTGCTCACTGCGTGCGCAGGGTGTAGTGAATGCTGGTGTCGGCATCGGTCGAGCGCTCGGGGCCGACAACGACAACGAGGGAGTATCCAGGCTTCTGGGCCCTACTGATGGTGTTGGAGCCTTCCACCGATCTCTCGATAAGTTCCCAATCTGAGTCCTCGAACTGATCTCTGACGACCATATTGACGATGGTCAGTGCGTGACCGGTGACGTACTCACCCACGAAAAACTGATCGGTTCCCGTGACGGCGGCCACCTCGAGCGCACACGGATAGAACGGAACATCGAGAGTGGAAAGGTTCTGGGGGATCGGCACCTCATCGGTGAACTCGGTGTCACCGCAGGCCACGGTGCCGCCGAGGTCTTGCGACTTCAGCTCGGGGTCAGCCAGAACCTCAGCATCATCGCTCGAAGCGTCAGGACTCACCGACGTGGCCGATCCTGACGGGCTTGACGCATCAGACGACGCGCGGTCGCCCGATGCACATGCCGCGCTGCTGAGTATGACTACGGTCCCGAGGACGAGGCCCCGCCACAAGGCTCCGGCTGAAGATCGACGCATGATGCCCTTCACTATTCGTCCGCGAACAAATGCTGATCCTCAAGGCAACCCGATGCCACTCACATTCGGCTCACACTTTATTGCCCCTAGGCAGCACCGACCGGCGTGAGCCGAATGTGAGCGTCGGCTGGTGGAGTGTCAGATGGTGTCGCTCATCAGCGGACAGCGCTTCACAGAATCCCACCGCAGCAGCATCTTAAAGAACGCGGCCATCGTGTCGCAATCGAGAGCAAGGAAGCACTCAACTGGACGATTAACATCGCTGGATCAAGTAACCCACGAGACCAGAGCAGGCTTTTCGGTGAGCAACTGCGCGACGGCGGAACGCTGATGTTTCAGCCGGTCAGGCAGATCCTCAGCGCCGGAACTCGCGATCAAGGACACCCAAGTATCCGCCGCGGTTGCTACGAGCCCCAGTTCATGTGCCTCGCGAGCAATCTTGTTGAGTTCGATCGCGTCCCCAGCGACAGTTGCTTCACCGTGACGCAAGAGCAGGGTGAGTAGACCGCCGCCAGCAATAGCATGTGCCTCGCCTAGAACCACCACAGCGTCGTCCATTTTGCAGCCTATACGGATCGCGCAATGCGCAAGCATTCCAGCAAAGTAGGTGTGCTGTGCCCAGAGCAACCACTGTGCCGTCTCCACTAGAGCGCGTGCCGCCTCTTCGCGATGCCCTTCGGCGCAGGCGATTCGGGCCTCAGCCCAAGCGCGGAGCATTACAACTTTGGGGTCGCTGGACGCCGCCGTGGGGATGCGATCGAACATTACTCGCGACTCCGCGCCAGGGTGCCCTGCGGCCAGAGCGCTTGCCGCAGTGAGTGCTTGTGCAGCGGGGAGGAGACCGGTCGTATCACGCCATTCGAGGTGCCCGACGGCAGACAAAGCAAGTGCGTGCGCCTGCGACGCATCCCCGGAAAGCAACTCGCTGAAACCGAGCGCGTACTCCCACTGCCCCAGCGACTCAAGGGCACGGGTGCTCGCCTCAACGATCTTCTGCCGAAGTCGATGCTGAGCCGCAACAACGTCACCCGAGTTGGACAAAGCCATAATCTCGGTAAGGGCGATGAGGGCAGCGCCACCGGGAACCAAATCGATGGTTTCTTCGGGAATCTGGTGAAGTTGCGTGAGTGCCCGATGAGTTTCATCAAGCGGGCCTGTGATCACTCCCGAAACGCCGACGATCATCAGCCCCGAAGCATCCGCGACATCGGAGGTTATCGCGGGAGGCGGCGTAACCTCGCCGCCCATCCCTGCCACCGCAGACCAGCGCATCCGGCCGCGGTGAAGTTGAGCTAGTTCGCCCGGCGCTTCGACCACGCCGAGCGCTCGTTCGATGATTTCTAGTGCGCTCCTTGGGTCCTGGAGTCGAAGACCGCTGTGCTGCGCATGAGCCAACGCGACGGCCGTGATGTCAGCCTCGGAAGCAGCGTAACGGTGTGCGTTGCCAAAATGAGCGTCAGCAGCATCCAACATTCTTAGTGCCGAAACCGCGAGTCCGGCGAGCCTGTACGCGTGAACATTCTTGGGATCCTGTGTGATCACGGCTTCGAGGGCTCGGAGGGCGAGACGTTCATCGAACGCTCCAAGGGCCATTTCGGCAAGCGCCATTGTCGCAGGGATATCTATAGGGTCGCCAAGATCGAGCGCCAGAATATGAGCACGGAGTTGCGCCCGTGGCATGTCTGAGGCTAAATCGCTCTTCAGAACTTGCACAACTTCGCGGGTGAAGTCATTCCACAAAGCTTTCGAGAATCGGGCGCGAAGAACCTCAGACTCCAGTGGATTCTTGAGGCGCCACCGCCCACCATCGGACAACACCAGCACATCTGCGCGCGCCAGAATACGTCGCTGCGTAGCCCCCAGAGCCTCACCGGGATATTCGCCGGCGATAGCCACTAGCGCCGCGGCTTCCACACTTGCATCCTCGAGCCCGTTGAACCGCGCGCCGACCAGTTGTGCTAGTCGAGGCGACGGGACGGGATTTCCCCGCAGTTCCCAGCAGTGTTCGGTCTGTACTAATAGCCCGTCCGTCAGCGAACCGGCGATGATCTCACGCACATGAAAAGGGTTACCCGCGGCGGCGTCGAGGATGCTCAGCCGGGAGTCAGGCGTCAGAGGTCCTCCGGTGATACCGACGGCCAGTTCGTAGGCCTCCACGTCGCTCAGCTTCTGGACTGAGACCTCAGTGAGTTCGCCGCTGTCGTACAGAGTTCGTATCTCGGCCGGAGCATCGGTCAGGCTCCGCGTGACCAAGATCGTCGGGACACGAGAGGTGCTGATGAGTTGCGTAACGACGAAGAGGGACGACTCATCTAACAGATTCACATTGTCGACGAGCAGAACCGTAGTTGATCGGTGACGAGTGAAAGAATCGATCAAGGCGGCAGGCGTTCTCCATCCCTCTGAGAAGGAACCCGCAGTACCGGCAAAAACTCCGAGCGGTATCGAACGGCTGAGCGTGCTTGCGGACAAAAATGGTGCCAGACAGTGCTGAGCCTCGAATCGTGCCCGAACTGCCCGGAGCAGATGGGTCTTCCCGATTCCTGCAGGTCCGGTGACAATCAATGCTCGGTGCTGCTTCACTAAAGTCGCGAGCGTATCCGTGTCATTCGAGCTCAAAGTCACGCCTATGGAGGGAGGTCGCCCGAGTTCCCTGTTGATAGGTGAGAAGACCGGCGTTGCTACCGGGAGGCGCAAGAGCGATTCTGACGGCTGTTCTTGTAAAATACGCACATGCAGCTGCCCAAGTTCGCCACTAGGCTCCACACCGAGCCGATCGGTGGACATCGCGCGGGCGCGCGCAAACACGTCGAGAGCCTCTTGCGCGCGACCACGTCGATACAGTGCAGTCATCAACTGACCCCAGTGCCGCTCAAGCAGGGGACTCTCCTCGACCAGCGCGGCGAGTTCAGGAATAGCAGTGGATTCGCGGCCAAGTGAAAGATCGATATCGATGCGATCTGCCAGCGCCGAAGCCCGCAATTTCTCAAGTCGTGCTGATTCTGCCTGAAGCGCCGAAGATTCTGGTAAATCAGCGAAAGCGGCCCCGCGCCATAGCTCGAGCGCCTCGTGAAAACGTTCAGATGCCTGGACGAGACCACCGTCGGCGAGAAGCCAGCCGCCTTCTTCCGTCAGATTCTCGAAACGCATTGTGTCAGTGTGAAAACCTGTCGGAGCAAGACTGTAACCCCCGTTAACGAACCCAATATCGAGCGAAGGAAGAGCTGACCTTAACCGAGACACGCGCGCTTGTAACGCATGAGCAGGATCACGAGGAGCAGTCTCATCCCACAAATCGCCGCACAATCGGGATGGAGAAAGAGGGCGGCCTCGAGCAACGACCAGCTGAGCGAGAAGTGCTTGCTGCTTGGCTCCACCGAGACGGAAACTGTGCCCATCCCGATGAACTTCTACCGGCCCGAGAACGAGGATATCCAGCATCAGCACACCCCCAACCGTCGCGCGTGAGATCAGGCTAGCAAAGTTCAACTGCCCTTAGGCGGAAAGGTGGTGGCGACCGTGCTGATGGGAATAAGTTGTACTGATTTAGCTGGTGGAACGGGGCTCGCGCCGTCGACAATGCTTGTCTTTTGACCGGCATCGTAGGATCGCCGGCCAGATGTGTCGAAAGCCCCGTGGTGCGCCGTTTTTCTTCCGCCGTTTCCGGCTGAGGATCACACAGGCGGCCTCGACCTCGATTGGCCCACTCCTTAGCAGCGGCTATTCCTCAAACGTGTTGACCATGGCGTGCGCGGCACGGTCGAGGTACGCCCAGATTTCGGCGTCGTAGAGCGGCGGCAATTCGAGGGTGTCGAGAGCTACCCGCATGTGGTGCAACCAGCGGTCGCGGGCATCCGGGTTCACCTTGAAGGGCATGTGGCGCTGGCGCAGGCGGGGGTGTCCACGTTCTTGGCTGTACGTGTTCGGGCCGCCCCAATACTGTTCCAGAAAACCTGTCAGCCGCTGGATCGCGCCCTCAAGGTCGGGCTGCTCCGGGTACATCGGCAGCAGCACCTCATCGGTCGCGACGCCGACATAGAACTCGCGCACGAGCTTCTCGAAGGTGGCGCGGCCACCGATGAGTTCCCACATCGAATCGGCCGGAGCATCCGGAGTCACCGCCGGCTTCGCAATAATACGAATCTTCGGGCGCTTCGCGGGCTCAGCCGCGTTCGCAGTCTCGGCCACGTTCGCGGCACCGGCCACGCCCTCAGGCTCGGCTACATTCTCAGCGTCGGTCATTTCTTGGGCTTCTCCTCGCCAAAGTTCACGGGCACCGGGCGCGTGCGGGGCGGTCGTGCACCGCGCACACTCGCAGCACCATCGAACCCACTCAACACGATCGAGTTCAATGCGGGAAGTTTGACACCCGCCTCATCCAAATCCTTCTTCAAACGAGCCCGCAGCTCGCGAGCAACATCATCCTTCGTCGCGGATGCCGTCTTCACCACCAGACGAACAACCACCGCCTCCGAGGAAATAGATTCGATCCCCCAAATCTCGGGCTGCTCCAAGATGCGAGTCGTCCATTTGGGAGTCTTATAGAGGTCAACCGCGGTCTTCAGAATGCGCTCCTGCACGGCATCCACATCCGACTCATACGGCACAGCAAGATCGATGATCACGCGCGCCCAACCCTGCGACATATTGCCGACACGGGTAATTTCGCCGTTGCGCACAAACCAGAGGGTGCCGTTCACATCGCGAACCTGAGTGGTGCGGATGTCGACCGACTCGACAACACCCACAGCCGGCCCGAGGTCAACAATGTCGCCAACGCCCAACTGATCCTCGGCCACCATGAACAGCCCGTTCAGCACGTCTTTGACCACGTTTTGGGCACCGAAACCGAGACCGGCACCGGTCGCGGCCGTGATGAGAGCGAAGGCGCCCGTTGCGTTCGGCGCGAAGAGATCGAAGAGCAACAGCAGTACAACGATCACGATGGCAACCGTGATGAGGCTGGAGAGAACTCCGCCGAGGGTGCGGGTGCGTTGAACAACGCGCACAGCCGCCAGGGGAGAGGTCAGAAGAACTTGAGTGTCGTGGATGTTCTCTTTGTGCTTCACGCCGTTCACCACGCGGTCGACGACGCGCTTGATCACGAACAACAAAATGAAGCGCAACACCCATGCGCCAGCGATGATGACGATGCCTTTGAGCAGTGGTGAGTTCTCGTAGAACGCGCGCACCGCAGCCCACAAGCCGCCCAGAGTGAAATCTTCCATGCTGGGAGCCTAGCGAGCGACTGCTGAATAGTCGCCGCTAGGCTCCCGCACGACCACCCGAAGGTGGCTGAAAGGGGTTAGGAGTTGTCGCGAGCCTGAACTACCAGCGCACGCTCAACCCCTGCAAGGTTTTCCACGATGATGCGGCGCAGGGCTGGAACATCGGGGTTTGCCTCGAGCCAGGCGTTCGTGGCATCCACGAGTCCCTGGTTGGCCAACGGTGCCGGGTAGAGGCCACGGATGACCGTCTCGGCAATCGCGTAGCTGCGGTTCTTCCACACATCGTTGATCGCCTCAAAGTACGGAGCCACAAAAGCTTCCAGCACTGCGGGGTCGTTCACGTGGGTGTAGCCCATGGTCACGTTGCGCACGATCGCGTTCGGCGACTTGTCGCTATCAACGAGTGACGCGAAAGCGGCACGCTTGCCCGCCTCCGTGGCGATAGCAGCGCGAACGCGGGCCGCAGCCTGCTGGCCGCTGGCCGTCTTGTCGTTAGCGAGTGCCTCATCCACTTCGGTATCTCCGGCAGCACCGTTGATAACGAGGCCTTCGAGGAGTTCCCACGCCAGGTCGGTGTCGATTTCGAGACCATCGAGAGCCGTGGAACCACTGCGCAGCGCCCGAAGCACCGTAACGTGTTCTTCGGTCGAAGCAACGCTCGCGAAGTACTTCACGAACTGGAACTGAGCATCCGAACCCGCTTCAGCGCTCTGAGACAAAGCCCACAACGTGTTGCCGATCTTCTCGATCGTGGCCGCACGACGCTCCGGAGCAACGTACTGCTTAGCAACCAGAACCAGCTGCGCAAGAGTGGTGCGAATCGTGGTCGACTCGGTCTCCGACGCAATGTTGCCGAGAACCAGGGCAACATAATCGCTGGCCGGAGTCTCAGAATCACGAGCAGCATCCCACGCGGCACCCCACACGATGGCGCGAGCCAGCGGGTTAGTGATGTCGGAGAGGTGCTTCATGGCCACAGCCAGTGACGCGTCATCGAGGCGGATCTTCGCGTAGGCGAGGTCGTCATCGTTGATCAGGATGAGGTCGGGGCGCTTCGTGCCGACGAGCTCGGGAACCTCCGTGCGCTCACCCTCAACATCGATTTCGATGCGGTGGTGGCGAACAAGCTTGCCGTCCTGCTGCGAGTAGTAACCGATAGCGAGACGGTGCGGGCGAATCGTGGGGTAGTCCTCGGTGGCGGTCTGAACGATCGCGAAGCTTTCGACGGTTCCGTCTTCGGCGGTCACGACATCCGGACGCAACGTGTTCACACCAGCGGTCTCAAGCCAGAGCTTGCTCCACTCCATGAGCTCGCGGCCACTGGTCTTCTCCAGCTCCACCAACAAATCCTTCAGCTCAGTGTTGCCGTACTCGTGCTTCTTGAAGTACGCGGCGACACCGGCCATGAACGCTTCGAGGCCAACCCAGGCAACGAGCTGCTTGAGAATCGAGCCACCCTTGGCGTAGGTGATGCCGTCGAAGTTGACGAGAACATCATCGAGGTCGTTGATCGAGGCGTAGACGGGGTGGGTCGAGGGAAGCTGGTCCTGCTTGTAGGCCCAGCTCTTCTCCATGGCGGCGAACGTGGTCCACGCTTCGGTCCACTCGGTAGCTTCCGCGGTGGCGATGGTCGATGCCCACTCGGCGAATGACTCGTTGAGCCAGAGGTCGTTCCACCACTTCATGGTGACGAGGTCGCCGAACCACATGTGAGCCAGTTCGTGCAGGATCGTGACAACGCGACGTTCCTTGATGGCGTCGGTCACCTTTGAGCGGAACACGTAGGTCTCGGTGAACGTGACAGCGCCGGCGTTCTCCATGGCACCCGCGTTGAACTCGGGTACGAACATCTGGTCGTACTTCTCGAAGGGGTACGGGTACTGAAAGTGCTTTTCGAAGTACTCGAAGCCCTGCTTGGTCTTTTCGAAAATGTAGTCAGCATCGAGGTACTCGCTCAGCGACGCACGCGTGAAGATTCCGAGGGGGATGACGCGGCCGTCGCTCGAGGTGAGCTCGTCGCGAACCTCGGCATACGGGCCCGCCACGATCGCGGTGATGTAGCTCGACATGATCTGAGTGGGCGGGAACTCCCATGTGGCATTCTCGCCATCCACTACCGGTGTGGGCGTGGGGGAGTTGCTGATCAGGGCCCAGCGTGCCGGTGCCGTCACCGTGAATTGGAACGTGGCCTTGAGGTCAGGCTGCTCGAACACCGCGAAGACGCGACGCGAATCGGGCACCTCGAATTGCGAGTAGAGGTACACCTCGTCGTCAACGGGGTCAACGAAGCGGTGCAGGCCCTCACCGGTGTTGGTGTATTCGGCATCCGCTACAACCTCAAGAACGTTGTTCTTAGCAAGGTTGTCGAGCTGGATGCGCACACCATCGTTCACAGCAGCAACATCAAGAGCGGTGCCGTTGAGCGTGACCGAATCAACCGTGCGGGTGATCGAATCAATGAAAGTGGATGCGCCAGCAGTGGCAGTAAAGCGAACAGTCGTGCTGCTCTTAAACGTCTCAGGACCCGTAGTGAGGTCAAGCGCAATCTCATAGCTGTCAACGTTGACAATCGCTTTACGTTCTTGCGCTTCAACTCGGGTGAGGTTCTCTCCGGGCACGTACAACTCCTTCGTGTTGGGGCGGTTTGTGACCGCACCTACCTACCTTATGCCGCACCCCGGCAATGTAACCACTGGCGTTCACAGGCAACCGTAGACTGGAGGAATGCGCATCCATATCGCCACCGATCACGCCGGCCTTGAGTTCAGTGCCACCCTGCAGGAGCACCTCACCGCGGCGGGCCACCAGGTCATCGACCATGGCCCCGTTGCCTACGACGCTCTGGACGATTACCCCGGTTTCTGCATTGCCGCAGCCCGCGCGGTCGCGGCAGATCAGACGGCCGGTATCGAGTCGCTCGGTGTTGTCTTCGGAGGCTCCGGTAACGGTGAGCAGATTGCCGCGAACAAGGTCGTGGGCATCCGCGCCGCCCTCGTCTGGAACGACTCGACCGCCGTTCTGGCCCGCCAGCACAA
The DNA here is from genome assembly GCF_004118935.1 of Salinibacterium sp. UTAS2018. Classification (NCBI taxonomy): domain Bacteria; kingdom Bacillati; phylum Actinomycetota; class Actinomycetes; order Micrococcales; family Microbacteriaceae; genus Salinibacterium; species Salinibacterium sp. UTAS2018. The sequence goes on along the minus strand of NZ_CP035375.1, from coordinate 904,865 downwards.
CGACGCCAACGTCATCTCTATTGGTGCCCGCCAGCACACCGTTGACGAAGCCACGCGCTTCATCGACCTCTTCATCGCGGAACCCTTCTCGGGTGACGAGCGTCACTCTCGCCGCATCGCGCAGCTCGCCGAATACGAGACCACCGGCGCTATCGCAGCGCACCCCTTCGCTCTCTAATGCCTGAGGGGCATTCCGTACATCGCATTGCGCGCCAGTTCGCGCTGCACTTCGTCGGCAAAACCGTCGCAGTGTCGTCTCCGCAAGGCCGCTTCGCCGCGGGAGCCGAACGTATCGATGGACTGCGGATGCTCAGCGCCAAAGCCGTGGGCAAGCAGATGTTCCTCGAATTCGAGCACGACCGCTGGCTGCGCGTGCACCTCGGGCTCTACGGAGCCTGGGATTTCGCCGGTAATTTCACCGCCGACGCGACTACGGCATCGGCTGCCGGTCGCATGGGGCAGACCAACCAGCACGGCACGTTTGTGGATGGTGCGGATGCTGACGGCTCGGGCGAGCTGAGCAGTGCCGCCGCTGGCGCGGGTAACTCGGTCGTCGGCGAGCACGAAGATTCGCTCGCGAGCATCGGTGCCCCACGCCGCACCCGCTTGCGCATGTCGGAACAAGAGAAGGCCTCCGACGACGTCTCAGACTTTCCGCCCGAGCCCATTGGTGCCGTGCGCGTTCGCCTCCTCACAACAGACACGTGTGCTGACCTGCGCGGGCCGACTGCGTGCGAAGTGCTGAATCCCGATGAGGTGCAGGTCGCGCTCAACAAGCTTGGCCCCGACCCGCTCGTCGACGACAACGGCGAGGCCGAAGAGCGTTTCGTCGCTACCGTGCGCAAGAAGCAGACCGCGATTGGGCTGCTGCTCATGGATCAGTCGGTCGTCAGCGGCATCGGCAACGTGTACCGGGCAGAGATTTTGTTCCGCGCGCGCCTCGACCCGCACACGCCCGGCAAACTCATTCCCGAAGAACTCGTGCGCGAGTTGTGGCGAGACTGGGCCCACCTGCTCGAAATCGGTGTGCGTACCGGCCAGATGATGACCATGGAAGGTCTCACCGGCGACGACTACACGGCGGCGCTCGCGAGCCGGGATGACCGCCACTGGGTGTATCACCGCGAAGGCCTGCCCTGCCGGATCTGCGGCACGAACATCGCAATGGAACTTGCCTCGGCCCGCAAGCTGTACTGGTGCCCGAGCTGCCAAGCACCGCTCGGTAGTTAAGGTGCGTGCCTGCTCGCGGAGCGCGTACGCTAGCTCAGAACTGGCCGCAGAAATGACAAGGGCTCTACCGAGTGAAACTGACTAACGCGCGCATCGTCGGCGACGATGCCTCCGCCCTGGTCGATGTCACCCTCACTGAGGGGCGCATCTCCGCAATCGAGCCCCACCAGCGGTCAGCAGATGCCGCTGGCGTCGCTGCTGCCGACCACGACGTCATCGACCTCGACGGCCGCTGGATCATGCCCGGCCTCTGGGATCAGCACGTGCACTCCAGCATGTGGGCGCAGCAATCGCAGCGCATCGACCTCAGCCATACGACCTCGGCCACTGAAGTCGCCGTCACTCTCGCTACTTCGGTTTTGCCGCAGTCGGAGGGCATCATCGTCGGCCAAGGTTTCCGCGATGCCCTGTGGCCCGACCAGCCCACCCGCGCCCTGCTCGACTCGGCCGTCTCTGACATCGCCGTCGTTCTTGTCAGTGGCGACCTGCACTCCTGCTGGCTCAACAGCCTCGCGCTCGAGCGTTTCGGTTTCTACGATCACCCCACCGGGTTCTTGCGCGAAGAGGAAGCGTTCGCGGTCGGCAGCGCCCTGAGCCGGGTTGAACCCGAGATTCTCGACGAGTGGATCCACGCCAGCGCGCGCGAGGCAGCATCCCGTGGCGTTGTCGGCATCGTCGACCTCGAAATGACGTGGGAGTTCGAGAACTGGCAGCGTCGCATGCTGCACGGCTTCGATCTGTTCCGCGTGCGCGTGGGCGTCTACCCGCGCTTCTTAGAACGCGCGATTTTCGAAGGACTCGCGACCGGGCAACGGCTCGCGCCGCTGCTCGAAGTCGGCCCGTTCAAGATCATCACCGACGGCTCGCTCAACACCCGCACCGCGTATTGCGCTGAGTCCTACCCGGGCGAGCCGCACAACAGGGGAGTGCTCAACATCCCCACCGACGAACTGATCGAGTGGATTCGCACCGCCAGCAACGCCGGCCTCTCGCCGGCCGTTCACGCCATCGGCGACGACGCCAACACGCTTGCTCTCGACGCCTTCGAAGCGGTCGGATGCCGTGGCCGCATCGAGCACGCCCAGTTGCTTTCCGCAACCGACCTGCCTCGTTTCGCCGCTCTCGGCATTGCTGCGAGCGTGCAGCCCGAACACGCCATGGACGACCGTGACGTAGCGGACGCGCTCTGGCCCGGACGTAACGACCGCAGCATTGCGCTGCGCGCAATGCTCGATTCTGGCGTTGAGCTACTCATGGGTTCGGATGCTCCCGTGGCTCCGCTCGACCCGTGGGCGGCAATCGCGTCAGCCGTGAGCCGCAGCCGCGATGGGCGCGAGCCGTGGCATCCCGAACAGTGCATCACCGTTGCCGAAGCGCTGCAGGCATCCGTGCAATCGAGCATTGCGGTCGGGGAAGTCGCCGACATCGTCGTGACACGCAAAAACCCGCTCGACTGCAGCGGTGAAGAGCTGCGATCGATGCGGGTTGACGCCACGATTCTGGCGGGTCGCTTCACTCACAACAAGCTGTAGCTACAGCTCAGCGCACGCGAAGCGACCACCCGAAAAGTTACGCGCGAAAGTTACTTCGTGGCGAGGTGAGCGAAGAGGAACCAGCGGTCCTTCTCAAGCCCACGAGCGATCTCGATCGCTACATCTTCGCTGACTTTGTCGAGCTCGCCGAGCTCGTCAACGGCGGTGCGAACGGTCACGAGCGTGGCGTCAATCGCAGCGATTACTTCTGCGATAACGTCATCGGCCTGCTGAAAGCCAGCGGTCATGCTCGGGGTCGTTGCCTTAGCGCCGACGGTCTGCGTGCGTGCGTCGATCGGAAGTCCGAGAGCAACAACGCGCTCTGCGGCCGTGTCAGCCCAGTCACGGGCGTGGTCGACGATCACGTCGAGAAGTTCGTGGATGGCTTGGAAGTTCGCGCCGCGAACGTGCCAGTGTGCCTGCTTGCCGTCAATCGACAGGGCCGTGAGGTCGGTGACGACCGGGCCGAGGAACTGGGCAACACCCGAGGTGACATCAGGGTCAGCTGAGGTCTGCGGAACTGCTTTAATTTCGGTCATTGTGTGCTCCTTCATTGTTCAACAGGTACAACGCTACGCAGCCCCAAAAATTTCACAAGCAAGCTGAGGCAACGCTAACCCGCCCGGAACACGCGCACGGGGGATATCCCCACTGCCACTTGGTGTGCATCCATGCTGGGTCGTTGGTCTGCTCTTCGCGATTCTGGATACACCACACATCCGCCCCGCCAATGCGCGAGACTGAAGCGAGAGAACCATGACTACAGACACCGTGACAAAACCCCGAAACCCGTATTGGCAGCTCTGGCGCACCACGCCCAAAGAGGTGCTCTACCTGATGTTGGGCTTCCCGCTGGCCATGACCGGTTTCGGCGTCGCCATCTCGCTCGTGGCCACCGGCATCGGCACGCTCGCCATCTTCCTCATCGGTTTCTTCGTGATGATTCTTGCCTTGTACGTGGGCCGCGGCTTCGGTCTCGCTCACGTCAACCTCTTGGAATGGGCTGGCCGCGCCAAGATCCAGCGGCCCGACTGGCAGGATGATCGTGCTGCCACTGGATTCGGTGGCTGGATCTCGGCAACCCTCGGTAACGCCCACTACTGGCTCTACCTTCTGCACACGCTCATCCTGAGCTTCGTGCTCACGCTCATCACGTGGACACTCTCGATCGGGTGGCTCAGCGTCGGGCTGACGGGAATCTCCGCCTGGTTCCTCGATGGCGAAGTTCAGACGGGTGATCCCGACTGGTCGCTCGGTGCCTGGTTCTTCGGCCTGTTCGGGGTCAACACCGCCAGTTGGAACCTCGAAATCGCCGACAACATCGTGGCGTTTATCATCGGTCTCATCTTCATCGCGACGCTTCCATTCGTGACTCGCGGTCTGGTCATGACCCACTGGTGGCTTGCCCGTGCCCTTCTCTCCTCGTTCAAGTCAGATGGTCTGCGCCGCGAAGTGCAGTCCCTCGAAGAATCGCGCGGCGCTGCTCTCTCGGCAGAAGGTCACTCGCTTCGACGCCTTGAGCGTGACATCCACGACGGCCCGCAGCAGCGCCTCGTGCGACTGCAGATGGATCTCGCCGCGGCCGAGCGCCAACTCGATGTCGACCCCGAGAAGGCGCGCCAACTGTTGTCCGAAGCGCGAGCGCAATCCGCTGAGGCTTTGGAAGAACTGCGTGCGCTCTCTCGTGGATTCGCCCCGCCGCTACTGTTGGATCGCGGTCTGGTCGCAGCGCTCGATTCCGTGGCGACCCGCGCGGCGGTGCCGACGACCCTCACCTCTGAGTTGCCCGAAGCGTTCGTGCTGCCCGGCGAGGTCGAGCGCGCGTCGTACTTCGTCGTCGCCGAACTGCTCACCAACGTCGCGAAGCATGCGGGTGCGCAGCACGCCGAAGTTCAGCTTTCTGTCGAGCACGCCGACGATCGTTCATGGCTGCTCGTGCAGGTATCGGATGACGGTCAGGGTGGCGCTGCAGTGCTCGCCGACCACGGTCTCGCGGGTATCGAAGAACGCGTCCGCGGAGTCGGCGGGCGTCTGGAGATCGACAGCCCCGCTGGCGGTCCGACCGCGATAACGGCGCGGTTGCCCTTGCCGAAGGCCAGTGCAGAGCGGGCGCCCGTTGCCCTCTAGTCTTAAGCGCATGAGCCCTTTGCGAGTTGCTGTTGCCGATGATTCGGTACTGCTGCGCGAAGGGCTCGTGCGTGTGCTCATTGAAGCCGGTTTCGATGTTGTCGGTTCGTTCGGAGACGCGGATGAACTGCTCGCGAACCTCGACGACTGCGCGCCCGAGCTGGTCGTGCTCGATGTGCGCATGCCGCCCACGTTTCGGGATGAGGGAGTGCGCGCCGCGATTCGCTTGCGCGAACTCCGTCCCCAGATCGGCATCCTCCTGCTCTCGCAGTACGTCGAAGTTGTGTACGCGCAAGAGCTTCTGTCGTCGGGTCGCGGCGGCGTTGGCTATCTGCTGAAAGATCGCGTCGCATCGCTTTCGGAGCTTCAGGATGCCGTTGAACGAATCTCCGCCGGCAGCACTGTGCTTGACCCCGAGGTTGTCGCGCAACTGGTGGGCCGTCGTCAAGACCCGCTGATGTCGCTCACTCCGCGAGAGCACGAGGTCATGACCCTCGTCGCAGAAGGCCGCACCAACGCTGCTATTGCCAAGCAACTCGTGATCGGCGTGGGCGCGGTGGAGAAGAACGTGACCGCGATCTTCCAGAAGCTCAACCTCGAAGACTCCGGCAGCGACCACCGCCGCGTTCTTGCCGTGCTCACCTGGTTGCAGCGCTAGCGCTAGCGCAACTCGCTGAACTTCGTGTTGAGAGTCTTGAAGTCTCGGATGCGTCGCTCCAGCGTGATGCCGAGGAACAGCACGATTGCGCCTCCGATAACGGCCCAGAGCCACCATGATGTGAGCTGGTAGAGGCTGACGATCGCGGGAGCGAAGGTGTGGATCGCGTGGATCAGAACGACGATTGTTGCGATGAGTAGCGGCGCTTTCAGCTTGAGCCACGTGCCGACCACAATCATCACCACGGAGACAATACCGAGGACGACGATACGCCAGGCAGTGTCGGCATCCGCGCTGTCAACGAACGTCGCTATCAGGCTCGGCACCAGCGTGATGATCAGCCCGGGGCTCAGCCAGCGCATGCTGCGCGCCTGGGCATCACGAGACATCCGGATGCCGCCGTAAGCCAACAGCGCAACACCGAGAATCGTGGTGACCCATTCAATCGGCTGCACGACGTTGGCGAAGAATGCGAGTGCGCCGACCATGCTGGCGAGACCGAATGCGAGGTAACTCATTCGGTGGGTGAGGGGGCGGGTCGACGCTCGAGCGGTGAGCACAAGCAGTGTTCCGCCAAGGGCTACGAGAGCGATCACGCGGATGGTATCGAGCGGCGCATCGCGGTAACCAGCGTCGAGTAGGGCGAGAGTTTCGATTCCGTACAGCAGCACGATCGCGCTGCCGAGCAGCACTTCGCTCAGCACGGACCATCGTGGCCGGTCGTCGCTGCGCGACAGCACTGAGGCTGCGGCCCCGAAGCTGGCGAGAGCCAGAATGGCAACGGCTCCGAGGAGCCATGAGTCGAGTTCGGGGAGTGCGCTGCGGCTCTCAACGATCAGCACTATGGCGCGCGAGGCGGTGGCGGTCACGAGGCCGATTGCGGCGGCGATGGCGGCGACACCCCAGAAATCGACCAGGGGTCGTGGTGGCTCCACGAACGCTGCCGCAAGGAGAAGTGCCCCGCAGAGTCCCGCGATCACGAGGGTGCGCAGCCCCTCGCCGCTCGCAGCGTTGAGAGACAGCGGCAGGATCGCGATGAGCAGTCCCGCGAGCGTGATGGCGGGAGCGGAACTGAGCCGTGTCTCGCGCAGTTCGGCGCGGGCGATGAAGATGCCGAGCACCACGACGAGAGCTGCCAGCGGTAAGACGTAGGCCTCCAGCGCCTCGACGCGAGATTGATCGAGTCGTTGCCACAGCGCCCACGTTGCGAAAGCAACAGCCGCCCAGATGATGTGTCGTCGCTGCGAACGTGAACCGAAAACACCGTCGCGAGTGATCGAACTGAAAAGCAGGGCGATGGAGAGCAGCAGGGGGATCAGCCACTGGGTGGGGGAGACCGCCATAACGGTAGCTGTGATCGTGATCGCACCGACGGCGAGAGCGCTGATCTCGCTCGCGCGACGAACTGAGGCCTGATGGCCTCGCAATCGCAGCACCATGCTGAGCGCTCCGACGAGAACCGCCGCCGTCGCGGGGGAGAGTTCGAGCACGACAGCAGGAGCCGCGCTCAGTCGCACGACGCTGTCGAGTAGCCACGCTACGGCTGGCGCCAGCACTGCCGCAGCGGCGGTAGCGACGACACGGCGATCGGCAGCACCGCGAGCGAACATCGTGAATCCCAGCGCGGCAACGACTGCGAGCGACACGATGGCGTTGATCACGGTCACGTCGAGCGAGAACGCGTTCACAGAGGCTGACGGAGCGCTCACCGCCGCGGGCCAGAGAGTAGCCGCGGCGATGACGAGCAGGCTGAACCCCGTCCACCAAAGGGTGGGAGTTTCGCGTGGGGGCAGCTCGCCGGAGAGTAGGAGGAGGGATCGTGCAATCACGCCGATTCCGATGATCGAGGCGGTCACTGCCAGCTCGAGGGGGCTGTTCACGCCGAGCGCATACGCCGCGAGGGCGAGCGCAGCCGCGAGGGTGAGCGCCACGTAGCTCACAGCCCGCGTAAGCGGTGCCGAGTCGAATCGAGCATTGACGACGCTCAGGGCCGCGCCGAACGTGACGAGTGCGATCACTCGAATGTCATTGGCAGCAGCGGATGCTCCCACGACGGTGACAACAACAATGATCTCAGTGATGAAGAGCAGAACGAGGCCAGTGCTGAGTAGCAGCGGGCCGGTTTTTGCCCACCGGGTGCCGAGGGCTCCCGACGAGAACCCGCGCCGAGCGACGCCCCAACTTGCGATAGCGATGATGCCGAATGCCATAAGAACGAGGGGTTCGCCGGTGGCGAGCGTCGCGGCGCCAGCGTCGACGGAATAGAGCGTTCGCGAGGCAGTAGCGGTGACAATGCCGGCGGTGGCCGCGATAATGGCAATGCCCCAGAACCCGAGGAGACCGGCGCGCGGCGTCGTGTACGCGGCGGCGATCAGTAAGGCAGCGCTGAGCGCCGCGATGATGATCGTATCGATGACCGGTCCGCCCGCAGCGTTGAGAGCCAGCGGAATGACCGCAATCAGAAGCCCCACAAGGGCAATGTAGGGGCTCGACCGCACGAGGCTCTCGCGCAACTCTGCGCGAGCCGTGAAGAATGCAATGCCGAGCACCGCGGCAGCGAGCGGGAGCAGGTACGCCTCGAGCGCATCAACGCTGGCTTGGTCGAGGCGCAGCCAGAGCGACCACGTGCCAAAGGCAACAGCGGCCCAGATTGCGAAGCGACGGAGCGAGCGGGATCCGAAGATGCCGTCGGCGGAGATCGACGTCAGCAGCAGGGTTATCGAGACGAGGAGGGCAATCAACCAGTGAGTGCTGAGCGGCTGCACGATCGCACCCAGGGTGGTGATCGCCGCGACAAGGAGCGCGCTCAATTCGCTGACCAGTCGAACACGAGGGTGCTGCTGGCGTACTCGCAGAGTCATGCTGAGCGCACCCACGAGAACGGATGCGGTTGCCGGTGCAAGTTCGAGAGCTATCGAGCCGAGGCCGACAGCACGGCTCGCGCTATCAAGCGCCCAGACGAGGGAGGGCGCGAGGATGCCGGCGGCGACGAACCTTTCGGCCGTTCCCGTCGCTATGCCGAGGCGCAGCATTGTGGCGGCGAGTGCTGCGACAAAAACGGTAGCGACAATAAAGCTGACGATGGTGAGATCGAGCGCGAGCGGGGCATCCGAGGTAGGAGCGCCTGAGAGGGTCGCGAGCCAGAGCACGGAGCCAGCGACGGCGGTCGTGACGAAGCCGATCCACCACAGCATCCGGAGTTCTAGGGCGTTGACTTCGCGCGTACGCGGCCACAGAGCTCGCGCCAGAATTGCGGACGCGAGGATGGCTACGGCGAGCCAAGATTCGAGGGCAGCGGGACGCGAAACTCCGAGACTGAGCTGCAGCTGCTCGCCGAAACCGGCCGCAGCCGAGAGGAGGGAGAATGCTGCTGCTCCCAGCATGGTGGCTCTGGTGGCTCGGTGAGTAACGAGGTAGCGCGCACCGGCGAGAACGATCGCAGAGCCCACGCTCGCGATGAGCCACGTGTCGTAGCTCGACCAGCCCGACAGATAGGCGAAAGCGAGGGACAAGAATCCACCGGCGGCGATAACGAGCACGCTCGCGCGCACTCCGACCTCTCGCCGTTGGCCGAACGCAATGAAGCCAGCGGCGGCCGTCGCGAGCACTAGCCACGTGATCACGGCGGCGAAGAGGGTACCGGCCAGGGGCGCGCTCACCGTGAGGGCGAGGCCTGCCGCAGCGAGAACGAAGGAGCGACGGCGGCGGAGTTGCTTGGTCGCCAACCAACCAATTGCCAGGACGGCTGGAACGCTCAGGAGAGCGAGCTGTGACCAACCAGCGTCGCTCAACAGGAAGGGGATGGAGCCGGGAGTAGTTGCACGTTGGGTCCAGCCATCGACGTGCTGCAGGGCATCCGTCAGGGAGACGAATAGAGGTGCGACGAGCGCAATAGCGGTAACAGCCCAGACTCCGAATGCTGCCCACGCTGTAGAGGCTCGGGCTGCTGCTCCCCAGAGCGCGCCGCTGCTTTCACTCAGGACCGCGAGCACCGTCAAGGTCGCGACCACGACCAGTACTCGGGGGCTTGCGGATGCCGCTGCGCTGTTAGCGTCGACCGTCTCGCTGAGTACTTGCCAGATACCGGTCGCAACCAGGATTCCGGATGCCGCAGCAAAGGCGTTGCGCACAATCGGATCGATTTGTGCGCGGTGAGCCGCAACAGCGTGGGCGACGCCGGTGGCGCCGAGAACGAGGAGCCAGAGAGCACTCCACACTCCGAACTCGGGGGCGGTCTGGCCGCTGGAGGGAATGACGGCGGTCACGACAGCCGTGATGGAGCCGACGGTGAGGGCGGAGAATGCGTAGACGATACCGGTGATGCGCTCGATCGCTCCGCGGTAGTTCTCGTGGCGCGCCGTGAGGTAGATCAGCGAGCCGGCAGCGAGAGCGGTCATGGGGAGTAAGACGGCCGCGCCGGAAACATTTCCGTCGGCAAGGCCGGCCGCGAGCAGTGCTACCCCGGGCGCGAAGGCGAGGTGCGCAAGCAAGCTGACGACGCGGAGCGAGCTTCGTCGGTGCCAGACCATGAAAGCCAGCGAGGCAATGATGATGGCACCGCCCCAGTAGGCACGTCCTGCGGCATCGCCGATGACGAGAAGCTCGTTCTCTCGTACCGCGTAAATGTCGAGGGTGATAAGCACGGCGGCGAGAGCCGACAGCGCTTCTGCCGTCGCTGAAAGCCCACGCTTTTTTACGAGAGAAGCGCCGACGATACTCGCAATCGTGACGGTCGCGATGATCGCTGAACGCCAGATCAAGCCAAAGCTGATGAAGGCGTAGATAAGGAAGAAGATCGCGCCCACAGAAAGCAGCGATACTCCCACGATCAGCAAGATCACTTGGATGCCGGCGTGCGTTCGTTCGGCAGGCGCAGGCGCTGGAATCGCCGACGCAGCTGCGGGTGCAGGAGCCGGAGCTGTCAGTGCAGCTTCCGGAGCAGTCAGCGCAGCAGGCATCGGGGTCACGGCATCGGCCACCGTGGAGGGGCTTGCGGCCGCAGCTGCAGTTGTGGCGGCGACAACAGGGGCCGGGGGAGTCCACGCGGCGGGATCAGTGGTGGTGTCCGTGGCAGCAGCAGCCTCGTGACCATGACGCTCGGTGTCATCGCGGTCGCTCGGCGCAATGTTCAGTGCGGCTAAGGCGCGCTCAGCTTGCTGAGCCCGAGCTTCGGCGGCCGCAGATTGCACTGCCTGCTGCCGTTCGCTCGCGATTCGTACCCGTTCGGCGGCAGTCTCGAAGCGAATCTTGCCGATGATTTCGAGCCGAGATTCGAGCAGGGCGGCAGCATCGAGGGAGTCTTCCCGCAGAAGGGATGCATCCGGGTGGTTCAGATCGAGCCCGCACTGCACACACACCGACGAGGGCGGTAGGGCTACAAAGCATGCCGGGCATCGCGTGGGATCAGTGAGATCTAACGGTCCGCGAGGAAACAGCACGTGGCCAACATGCTCAATGAAGGAACGCGCTGAACCGACCATCTCGTATGACTTCCTTTCGGGAGGAAGTCTCAGAGTAGCGGTGCGGAAAGACTAAGACGCGATGAGGCGCGAAAGTGTGGACTGTTGCTGGGTGTGGCCCTTTGCAGACTGAAGCTCGGGGCGCGGCTTTTCAAGGCGATTAGTCCAGACCTTGCCGTCCCACCAGCGCAGCAAGTGGCTGCCAGCGGGGTCCGGGTACCAGCCGAAGGGAGGAAGTTGAGTCGCAGTGTTAGACATCGGGGGAGTCCAAAGGTGCCCTGCCACCGGGGGCGATACGGGTGTGGCGTTCGATCCAGCCGCCGGAGGATCAGTTCGGGGGAGCGGCTAGTCCCCAGTATAGGGGACACGATTCCGTGATGACAAGGGGTTCCTGTCGTCGGCGAGGATGACGTCGCTGGGCCAGTGGGCGTGAGTAAGATGGAGTCGTGAACATTCTTGGTTTTGTAATCTCCTTCGTGCTCTTCGTGGGCGGCATTTACATGATGGGCGAAGCCTTCTACGTAGAGGGTCTTGAGTCAGTCGTGTTCATTGGCGGCCTTCTCGTCACCACTGCGGGAGTCTTCATCCCGATCCACGTGATGAAGCGCGTAGACAGCTAGATAGACATGGTGAGCCTTCTCGGCCGGCTCGCCCCTCTTGCGTTGACCCTGCGAGGGTCCAAACGCATGTTTAGCGATCCTGAGCGCACCCTTTCGCGGATCGCTGAGCTTCGCAGAAAACCAGCGTCATTCACCCCACCTCGGTCGCTTTCGCGTCACGTTGACGTGTCGTCTCGCGACGTGGGCGGTTGGCCCGTGTTCACCATCCGGCCCAAGACCCCTTCAGCTGCTGGCCACGTCGTCTACTTTCATGGCGGCAGCTACGTCTTTCAGATTGACCCCTTCCACTGGAAGCTCATCGCGCGATTGGTGCGCGCCACGGGAACAACATTTACCGTTCCGATCATGCCGCTGGCGCCCGACGGTCGTGCCTCTGTCGTTGTCGATCGAGCAGCAACGCTCGTTCAGTCTCTCGTCGCCGACGTCGGTGCCGAGAACGTCAGTGTGATGGGCGACTCTTCTGGTGGCGGGATGACGATGGCAGTGTCAATGGAGCTGCGAGACCGCAGACTCCCGCCGCTGCGCTCGATCGTGCTGATCGCGCCGTGGCTAGACATCAGCGGAACGGACCCGATGCTGGCGGAGATCGCGCCACGGGATCCGTGGCTTGCTGTGCCTGGCACGCATGCGGCCGGAGCGTTGTACCGCGCCGAGCTCGAAGAAGACGACTGGCGTGTGAGCCCCATCCATGGCGATCTCGCAGGCCTCGCGCCAATCACGGTCTTTACGGGAAGCCGCGACCTCGTGCATGCGGATGCTCTGCGCCTGCGCGATCGCGCCGAGAACGAGGGCATCGCTCTCGACTTTCACGTGGGCGAGGGCATGATCCACGACTACCCGCTGCTGCCGCTTCCCGAAGCTGCGGATGCTCGCTCCGTGATTGAGCGTGCCATTACCCGGAGTCCATCGACGAATTAGAGCGGGGCGCACACTGCTCAGCGCGCGCAGTAATCTGCGCTGCGAGTGTTAACGAACGAAGGCCGCCTCAGTGAGGCGGCCTTCGTTCTGTAGTGGAGGGGATACGGAGAATCGAACTCCGGTCATCAGTTTGGAAGACTGAGGCTTTACCATTAAGCTACATCCCCACTTGGCACCCGTTCGTGCTGTGTACCGAGGAATACTGTACCCGAAACCTGGCAAAGTGCGAACTCGAGATCGCTCACGGCGCAACTTCCCAATGATTTGCTGGGCGAATGCCTGATAAACATCGTGAACACGGTGCAAAAGACACTGATCTTGGGATCTCGTCAACATTCACCGCGCGCTCAGGCTAGACTTGCCGAGGCCAATTTTGTACCGGTATCGCAGTCTGATGCCGTGGCCATAAGAAACATGGCGCCCCGGGGCGTAGCTCAGCTTGGTAGAGCGCTCGGTTTGGGACCGAGAGGTCGCAGGTTCGAATCCTGTCGCCCCGACGAAATACACCATCGAATTACAGGAGATCCACGACGTGAAGACAACCGTTGAGAAGCTGAGCCCGACCCGCGTCAAGCTCAACATCTCGGTCACCCCCGAAGAACTCAAGCCGAGCATCGATCACGCGTATGGCCACATCGCCTCGCAGATCAACATCCCCGGCTTCCGTAAGGGAAAGGTGCCGCCGCAGCTGGTTGACCAGCGCGTTGGCCGCGAAGAGATCTTGAACCACGCCGTGAGCGATGGACTCGATGGTTTCTACCGCCAAGCCGTTACCGAGGAAGAGATTCGTGTTCTTGGTCGCCCCGAGGCAGACATTGTCACGTGGCCCGAGGTCAAGGACTTCAGCGGAGATCTGGTTCTCGCTATCGAGGTTGACGTTCGCCCCGAATTCGACATGCCCGCTTACGACGAACTCACCCTCACGGTTGACGAAGTCAAGGTATCTGCCGATGACGTGAAGGACGAGCTCGACACCTTGCGTGCCCGCTTCGGCACTCTCGTCACCGTTGACCGCCCCGCTAAGAAGGGCGACTTCGCTCAGCTCGACCTCGTTGCCAAGATCGGTGAGACCGAGGTTGACTCCGCGACAAGCATTTCGTACGAGCTCGGCTCAGGCGAACTGATCGAGGGCATCGACGAAGCGCTCGACTCGCTCAGCGGCGGAGAATCGACGACCTTCGAATCCGTACTGCTCGGTGGAGACCACGAGGGCGAGACCGCTGTCATCAGCGTGTCACTGCTCACCGTGAAGGAGCGCGAGCTTCCTGAGGCAGATGACGACTTCGCTCAGATGGCTAGCGAGTTCGACACCATCAAGGAACTCAAGGCAGACCTCAAGGACCAGATCAAGCGCTCCAAGGCATTCGGCCAGGGTGCTGAAGCTCGCGACCAGATCGTTGACGAACTGCTCAAGAACGTTGAAATCCCCGTTCCCGAGAAGCTCGTAGAAGACGAAGTTCACCGTCACCTCGAGAACGAGAACCGCCTCGAAGACGACGAGCACCGCGCCGAGGTCGTTATCGCTAGCGAGAAGACATTCCGTTCACAGATTCTGCTTGACTCGATCGTTGAGTCAGAAGAGATCAAGGTCAGCCAGGAAGAGCTCACCTCGTACCTCGTGCAGGGCGCGCAGCAGTACGGCATGGAGCCCGGCGAGTTCATCCAGATTCTGGACAAGAACGGCCAGATTCCCGCTATGGTCGCCGAGGTCGCTCGCAGCAAGGCTCTCGCAGTCGTGCTCAGCAAGGCCAAGGTTGTTGACACTGCAGGCAAGTCGGTAGATGTCTCGGCATTCACTGCGATCGCTAACCCGGAAGCCGCTGAAGAGGTCGTCGCAGACGACGTCGCTAGCGACGAAGCCTAAGCCACACCGTTTTATCCCTCACGGCCGACTAGTTATCTAGTCGGCCGTGAGGTCGTTAAGGCCTAAAACGTTAGCGTGTGATTGTGTCGACAAAGAGCCGGGCGTAGCGGGCGCTGTCGACACCGAGGGCGACATCGATGCGGCGAAAGTTGTCATCGCCGGCGCGGTCTTGTTCGTGCCCAGCGGTGCGGTGGTCGACCACGGTTTGTCCGCGAGTGAGCGGGTCGGCCAAGCTGACGCGCACCGGCAAGTGCGATGTTGTGAGGCCGTCAGGGGCGATGGCGGCGCATACCGCTCCCGCATCACCAATATCTCCATGCCCATCGCCGGCAACGCGAACCTCGCCGCCCTTCACCGTTACGAGGTACTGGAGCAGGCGGCCGGCGAGCTGTGTTCCGGGCTCTGCAGAGGCAGCGAGGGTGGCGATTTCAGAAGGGGCAATGGTAACGGCATAGAAGACATCCAAGCCGTACATCGTGATCGGAACCCCGGCGGTGAGCACGATCTCCGCGGCCTCGGGATCGTGCCAAGTGTTGAACTCAGCAACGGCAGTCGCATTGCCAACGGACGCGGAGCCGCCCATGAACACAATGCGCTCGACATTGGCGAGCACCTCTGGATAGGTTCGCACTAAAAGAGCGATGTTCGTCATCGGTGCAAGAGGAACAAGAGTGACCGGAGTGGGGCTCGCCAGAATTTCGCGTCGTAACAGTTCAATCGCATGAAGAGGGACGACCTGGCGAGTAGAGGTGGGCAGACCGAGATCGGCGAGCCCATCCGTGCCATGAACGTGAGCGGCCGGATGCGCGGCCGCGAGTAACGGGCGGCTGGCGCCCGCGGCTACCGGAACGTCACCGGCTCCGGCAGCATCCAGAACATTGAGAGTGTTGCGCACAACTTGGTCAAGGCTCGCGTTGCCCGCAACGCACGTGACTGCCCGCAGATTGACGCCGGGGTGTCGCACCGCCAGCATCAGCGCAAGCGCATCGTCGATACCAGTGTCAACGTCAAGAATCATCTGCTGCATGCGGCCATGCTATTACCGCTGGAGCACTCACCCTGACGGATGTCGGCACCTGCGGTGAGAACTAGTCGGCGAGTAGCTCTGCAGCGTACCCGCGCACGGAGCGCTGATAGATCGGGAGGTAGTCGGCGAGTGCCATCAGTGCCACTGCTGCGGCCTGAGTGGGATCACCGCGGCTGGTGAGGGCAAGAGCGAGAAATGCGGCGGTAGGCCCCGTCCACTCATCGTCGGGATGCGTGTGTAACTGCTGCTCGAGTAGAGCGATCGACTCATCGACGCGATTGAGGTTGCGCAGCGTGCTGGCCAGCTGGATCGTCGCCCGGGGCATGAGGGCGGCATCCAACCCATTCTTGATCGCCAGGCGGTACAGCGGCTCGGCCGCGTCCTCTAACCCGGCATAGTCGCGCGCGCCCGCTGCTTCGAAGAGTGCTTCGGCATCGTCGGGGTCACGCTCGGCGACAAGCTCATCGATCGCTGAGACGACGTCGTGCTCGGCCATTGTGCCGGCGTGGGCCCAAATATCTGCGATTCGATCGCGCCAGTTCTGCTGCATTTGGTGAGCCTACAAGCAGCCTCTCGCGACGCGGTACTTTGCCTAGGGCGAACACGCCAGAATCGCGGCGCGTACTCGGATAGATTCGTAACACGCGATAACTGAAATGGAGCGCAACAATGGCCCAACCGGCATTGGTCTCGAGCATCTTCGACCAACTCCTCAAGGACCGCATCATCTGGCTCGGCTCAGAGGTGCGCGATGCAAACGCGAACGAGATCTGCGCAAAGATCTTGCTGCTCGCAGCAGAGGATCCCAAGCGCGACATCTACCTTTACATCAACTCACCCGGTGGATCGATCACCGCGGGAATGGCGATCTACGACACGATGAACTTCGTGCCCAACGACATCGTCACCGTTGGTATTGGCCTTGCCGCCTCGATGGGGCAGTTCCTGCTCTCCTCGGGCACCAAGGGCAAGCGCTACATCACCCCCAACGCGCGCGTGCTCTTGCACCAGCCGTCGGGTGGATTCGGTGGAACGTCTGCTGACATCCAGACTCAGGCTGGCGTCATCCTCGACATGAAGAAGCGCATGGCTGAGCTCACCGCAGAGCAGACCGGCAAGAGCGTCGAGCAGGTTCT
Source organism: Salinibacterium sp. UTAS2018 (assembly GCF_004118935.1). Lineage (NCBI taxonomy): Bacteria > Bacillati > Actinomycetota > Actinomycetes > Micrococcales > Microbacteriaceae > Salinibacterium > Salinibacterium sp. UTAS2018. The sequence goes on along the minus strand of NZ_CP035375.1, from coordinate 888,294 downwards.
GATTGACAACGACCGTGACAACTGGTTCACGGCAAAGCAAGCGCTCGAATACGGCTTCGTTGACCACCTGCGCGAATTCGCATCCGACGTTGTAGGCGGTGGCGGAACCGAAGACAACGCCTCCGACGACAACGCAACCGGCAAGAAGGACTAATCATGGAGAACTTCAACCTCGGAGCACAGGCACCCGCCGGCATCGGCCGCCCGGATGCTGATGCCCGCTACATCCTCCCCACGTTCGAAGAGCGCACGGCCTACGGTTACAAGCGTCAAGACCCGTACGCCAAGCTGTTCGAAGACCGCATCATCTTCTTGGGTGTGCAGATCGACGACGCTTCCGCTGACGACGTTATGGCTCAGCTTCTCGTTCTCGAGAGCCAAGACCCTGACCGCGACATCGTGATGTACATCAACTCACCCGGTGGATCGTTCACCGCGATGACAGCGATTTACGACACGATGCAGTACATCCGTCCGCAGATTCAGACCGTTGTTCTCGGGCAGGCTGCTTCGGCTGCTGCCGTGATCACCGCCGGTGGAACCAAGGGAAAGCGTTTGGCTCTCCCCAACGCCCGCATCCTCATCCACCAGCCCAGCGGTGGGTCGGAAGGGTCGAGCCAGGCGTCGGACATCGAGATTCAGGCACGCGAGATTCTTCGTATGCGTGGTTGGCTCGAAGAGACGCTGTCGCACCACTCGAACCGCACTCCGGAGCAGATCAACAAGGACATCGAGCGCGACAAGATCCTGAGCGCCGCAGAGGCTATGGAGTACGGTCTCATCGACCAAGTGCTCACGAGCCGCAAGACGCTGCCGGCGATCACCAGCTAATACTCGCTTTCACGCAATTGAGGCGGTCACCCCACGGGGTGACCGCCTCAACTCGTTAACGCGCGCCGTGCGGAGGAGATTAGGCAGCGGATTCGCTGACTCACCTTCTTAGAGAGACGCGTCTTTCTTGCGCTTGACGGAGATCAAGAAGATCGCCACTCCAGCAACGAGTACAAGCGCGACCGCGCCGCCGATCAACACTGCGGTTTCAGCGTCAACACTCGCGCCAGCGCCGTTACCGTCAGACACGCTGCTATCGTCTGTGCCCTCGGCCGCTGCAGGGGGAGTGTTCTCCTCGAGCGACCCTCCGCCACAGGCTGGCGGGGCATCGAGCGCCTCAGAGAGCACCTGATCGGCATCGGGCTGCCACGTGAAGTTGATCTCGTCAGAGATGGTGTGGCCATCGGCTGAAACCAGCTGCCAGAGCATCCGGTACTCGCCCGGCTCACCGAGAGCAGCCAGCGTGGAGAGAGACTCGTCGCGGATGCTGACGCAGCCGTCACCGTAGTAGCCGCCGTCGGCATCCAGAATCTGAATCGCGAAACCACCGCCGTCTCCGCCCAGGTCAAGCAATACGTCGTTGGTGGTGACAGAAAACTCGTCGGGTAGCACGGTGAGAGTTGTGCCCTCGAGGGGAGTGCTGTCGACGATGTAGTTGTGGGCAGACGCGGGCGCGGCCACGAGCAGCAGCAGAGCTGCGATCGTGGCCGCGCTGAACGCGGCGCCGATGCGAAAAACTCGACGCATGATTCGAACTACTTAGTGGCGGGGCGACGGAAAGCGAACGCCGCTACGAGCGCGCCGAGACCGGCAACGAGGCCAGCGATTCCGAGACCGCGAGCAACGGGGTCTCCGCTGGATGCCGCCGCAGCGTCGGTGTGCTCGTCTTCGCTGGCATGGTCGTCGCCGTGAGCGTCTTCTTCCGTTTCAGCGTGACCGTGGTCATCTACCGGTGCATCGTTGACGTAGAGGATGGGAGCGGGCTTTTCGGCTCCTTCTTCGGTGCCACTCCAGCTCACCACGGAACCGTCGGTGTACGTCTGGTCGGCCGTCAGGACGACGCTTCCGACATCCGGCACCGGCCCAAGCGAGATAGGGAGCAAGAGTAGCGCGCCATCACCGAGCTCGGAGCCAGCCTGCGCTGTCCACACAATTGAAGTCACTGCTTCGGTGATCTCGCTTTCCCCGACCATGACGGGCTCCGGCAGTTCGCTGCGCACAAGCTCAGCATCCCAACCGGGAACTGGTACAAAGCGCACGCTCGCGAACGGGGTGTCCGTGGGCAGGTTGAGCTGCACCTTGTTAGTTTTCTCGGTGTCGGACTCGTTGGGAACCTTGACCGTGATGAGTGCGTAGCTGCCGGCGTCGGACTGGCCCGGGTCGATCGTCACGTGAGCCATGGCCGCGAGCGGAGCCGCTACCGCGAGTGCTGCTCCTGCCGAGAGGGCGAGGGCAGCTTTAGTAAAGTTTTTCATCGTTTTCTTTCTCACAAAGGGTCGCTAAGGAGCGACAAATATCGGGGGTGCTGGGCGGCAGCGCTAGACCGCGGCGAGGGCGGCCGGCGGGCCCCGATAGCGCGTAATGGCGAGAAAGCGAGCGACGAGCTGCACCACTGGTGCGCTGCGTGGCTCAAGACGGAATTCCAGCACGGGAGTCGCGACGAGAGAAACCGAGATGAAGAGGCGCGAGATAAACATCCGCGCAGTATCGAAGAGGCCCCAAAAAGCGACTTCGGCGTAGCGGAAGGCTATGACGGTCACTGCGGCGGCGACGACGTGAGAGAGCGACATAGCCGAATCAGCGGATTGCGCTGCCGAACTGAAGTCGAACGTCATCGCGGCCATGTTGTGCTGGGCGATTCCCGCCGGGACCAGCATCGAGCTGAAGAGCGCGTGGTACATCGCTTGGCTCGCCGCAATCGCGATGCTCAAACGAGCGAGGGAGATTGTGCGCCCTGCGAGGAGGGTGCAAATACTGATCGAGATCACGAGGGAGACGCCCATACCGAAAAGCGACGGCGTGACTCCACCCGCGAATTGATGGGAAAACGCCGCAGTAAAAGTGGCGAAGAAAGCGGCGATACTGCCACGAAGCACGCGCATGGCACGGGTATGCATGGGGCTCCTTCTGTGGTCGTCGCTAACCCGTCAAGCCTAGTTCGTCTTCGGGGCGCCGCTTGCGCTGCGAATTGCTGCATTTCGTGGTGCAACCGACGCGCCGAAACGCCGCCAGTAGTGGTGACCGAGACTGACCGAATATCGGGTTAGGCTCGTAATCAAGGTATTTACTCAAGGAGAGGAACCGGCATGGCCCGAATTGGGGAAAGCGCGGACCTGCTCAAGTGTTCCTTCTGCGGCAAAAGCCAAAAGCAGGTACAGCAATTGATTGCCGGTCCCGGTGTCTATATTTGCGACGAGTGCGTAGATCTGTGCAACGAGATCATTGAAGAGCGTCTTGCTGAAGCTGGCGAGGAGGCATCGAGCGAATTCGATCTGCCGAAGCCGCGGGAAATCTATGACTTCCTTGAGGAATACGTCATCGGCCAAGAGGCAGCTAAGCGCTCGCTCTCAGTCGCCGTCTACAACCACTACAAGCGCGTGCGCGCTCGTGGAACGATCACTTCGGCCGATGCGGTCATCGATGACGTTGAGATCGCCAAGTCGAACATCCTGCTGATCGGCCCGACCGGTTGCGGTAAGACCTATCTCGCTCAGACCCTCGCCAAGCGCCTTAACGTTCCGTTTGCTGTCGCGGATGCCACAGCGCTGACCGAAGCCGGCTACGTCGGTGAGGATGTCGAGAACATTCTCCTCAAGCTCCTTCAGGCCGCTGATTACGACGTCAAGCGCGCAGAGACCGGCATCATCTACATCGATGAGATCGACAAGATCGCTCGCAAGGCTGAGAACCCCTCCATCACGCGCGATGTCTCTGGTGAGGGCGTTCAGCAGGCTCTGCTCAAGATTCTTGAGGGCACCGTCGCCTCCGTTCCGCCTCAGGGCGGCCGCAAGCATCCGCATCAAGAGTTCATTCAGGTGGACACCACGAACGTGCTCTTCATCGTTGCGGGAGCCTTCTCGGGCCTCGAAGAAATCATCTCGAACCGTGCAGGTAAGAAGGGCATTGGTTTTGGAGCCCCGCTGCACAGCAAGGGCGACGACGTAAACCTCTTCGGCGAAGTTCTGCCAGAAGACCTTCACAAGTTCGGTCTCATTCCCGAGTTCATCGGTCGTCTGCCTGTCGTCACTACGGTGACGCAGCTCGACCAAGTGGCACTCATGGATATCTTGACGACGCCCAAGAACGCTCTCGTGCGTCAGTACCAGCGCATGTTCGAGATCGATGGTGTTGAACTCGAATTCGAGCGCGATGCACTGGAGTCGATTGCCGATCTTGCGGTGTTGCGTCAGACCGGTGCTCGCGGATTGCGTGCCATCCTGGAAGAAGTGCTCGGACCGATCATGTTCGACGTGCCGTCGGACGAGACCGTTGGTCGCGTTATCGTCACCAGAGCTGCTGTTCTAGAGAACGCGGCCCCCACGATTGTTCCCCGCAAGCCAGTGCGCGCGGAGAAGTCCGCTTAGCTGCCGCTCTTGCTCGTCAACGGAGCCGCACTTCTCGACAGAAGTGCTGGTCTTAGATGTGCTGGTCTCACAAGCGCCGGTCTCGGACGCGCAGGTGCCCTCGGGTAGCTGCGCTTTGTGGCGTTTGCCGACGGCGGGCTCCGCGTTAGTTCTTTAGGACGAGTACGAGTGCGGGTTCGAGTGAGCGTCGGCTAAGGCTGCGCCGATGGCGGTCCGTGAAGTGATGTTCCTGAGGGCGATCGCGCCGGGCAAACTCATTGCAGCCAAATTCGGGTGAGGCTGAGATGGGATCGCCCTCAGGACATCGTGCTAGGTGACGTCTAAGTGTGAAGGGGCGCGACTAACGCGACCCGCACTATTGTGCCCGACTGGAGACCGTTAACGAAAGGTTTTCACCAATGTTTGTGGCTCCGGCACAACAATCCACCATCCGCTGTGCTTTTCCTAGGAGCTTCGAACAAAGCGTTCACTTCTAGGGTGCTGCCAACTACGGTGTGGTCGCCGATTCCTGCGCGTCGAAGCCCCGTTCAGTGCGCTGCGCGCTAGTTGAGGCCCCGACGAGTCAGCAAAGGCTGCAGCTCGGCGTCACGCCCACGGAAGTCGCGGAATGCCTCGAGCGGATTCTTTGACCCTCCAACCCCCAGCAGGCGCGAGCGGAAGCGGTCGCCGTTCTCGCGGGAGAGCCCGCCGCTCTCGGTGAACCATTCGACCGTGTCGGCATCCAAGACCTCACTCCAGATGTAGGAGTAGTAGCCAGCGTCATAGGCCGAGTTGGCGAAGATGTGCTGAAAGTAGGTGCTGGAGTAACGTGGGGGAACGGCAGGGTTATCGAGACCGACTTCGGCCAGTGCTTGCGCCTCGAAAGCTGCGACATCCGTCACGTCGTCGTCGGCGCCGATGCGGTGCCACGCCTGATCGATGAGAGCGGCGGCGAGATATTCGCTCGTGAGGAAACCCTCGTTGAACGCGGCGCTCGCCTGAATGCGCTCCACGATCTCGCGCGGCATGGGCTCGCCGGTCTCGTAGTGCTTGGCGTAGTTGTCGAGTACCTCGGGCCAGAGCATCCACATTTCGTTGACCTGGCTGGGGAACTCGACGAAGTCGCGGTAGGTGTTCGTGCCCGAGAACTTGGGGTAGGTGACGCGGGCAAAGAGGCCGTGCAGGGCGTGGCCAAACTCGTGGAACAGGGTGTTGACCTCGTCATAGGTCAGTAGCGTGGTTTCGCCGGAGGCAGGCTTCGGCACGTTGAGGTTGTTGGTGACGATGACCGGATGCCCGAGCAGGTCAGACTGTGAGATGAGCGAGTTCATCCAGGCACCGCCGCGCTTGGAGTCGCGCGTGTACAGGTCGAGAGTGTAGAGCCCGACCTCGCTGCCGTCTTCGTCGGTGACTTCGAAGACGCGCACGTCGGGGTGGTAGGCCGCGAGATCGCGGCGCTCGGTGAAAGTGACGCCGTAGAGCTTGGTCGCAGCGAAGAACACACCGTCTCGAAGCACTCGCTCTGCTTCGAAATATGGTCGCATCTGGGTGGTGTCGACGTTGTACTGCTCGGCGCGCACTTTCTCGGCGTAGAACGCCCAGTCAGCGGCCGTCACTTCGGTGCCCGCGAGCTTCTCGAGTGCTGCATGCTCGTCGCGAGCATTGCGGGCAGCAGCGGGGGCGAGCTTGCCGAGCATGTCAGCGACCCGCTGTGGGTTCTGCGCGGTCTCATCGGCGGTCACCCAGGCCGCGTGGCTGTCGAAGCCTAGGAGGGCCGCACGTTGCGATCGCACCTTCGCGATTTCGAGCACAAGTTCGCGATTGTCGAACTTGCCCCCACGGATGCCGCGAGTGCGCGATGCTGCCATGACTCGGCCCCGAACATCCGCATTCTTCAACACCGAGAGGTGCGGCTGGTTCGTCGGCAGGATGAGGGTGATGAGGTACTTACCTGGGAGGCCGCGGTCGTTGGCGGCGCTGGCGGCTGCCGAAATCTCGGACGGTTCCAAGCCATCGAGCTCGTCGATGCTATCGACGACGACGGCAAGGTCGTTCGTGTCGGCAAGCAAGTTCTTCTCGAACTTCGTGGTGAGGCTCGAGAGACGCGAGTTGTAGTCGCGCAGGGTCGCTTTCGCGTCGTCGCTGAGGCCGGCGCCGGCAAGGGTGAACTCGGTGAAATAGCGCTCGACCAGGTAGCGGGCTTCGGCATCCAACTCAGTGTCGTCGAGACCTTCCCGAATGCTGCGGATGCGCTCGTAGAGGGCGCTGTTGAGGCTGATGGCGTCGTTGTGGGCGGCCAGCTGGGGAGCGATGATCTCTTCGAGGGCATCGGAGGCCGCATCGCCGTCGGCGGAGGTCTTATTGAAGAACACGATCGCCACCCGGCTGAGCAGCTGGCCGCTGGTCTCGAGGGGGATCATGGTGTTCTCGAAGGTCGCCGCTTCTGGCTGAGACGTAATTGCCTCAATCTCGGCGAGCTGTTCGGTCATCCCTTTCGCAAAGGCGGGCGCGTAGTGCTCGTCGTGAATGTCGGCGAATGGGGGCATTCCGAAGGGCAACGTGCTGGGCGCAAAGAAAGGATTGGTCATTGTTCTACCCTATTCTCAGATCATGACCAACGAGCGATATACCCATGGCCATCATGAAAGTGTTTTGAAGTCACACACGTGGCGCACGATCGCGAATTCGGCGGCGTATTTCGAACCGCATCTTGAGGGTGGGCTGTCGCTCCTCGATATCGGTTGTGGGCCGGGCACCATCACGGCCGAATTTGCGGAGCGCCTGGCCCCTGGTCGTGTTGTGGGGTTGGATGCCGCTGCCGCGGTAATCGAAAAGGCATCCGCTTTCACTGCCGACAACCTGAGTTTCATTGTGGGGGACGCGTATGCGTTGCCGTTCGACGATGACAGTTTCGATCTCGTGCATTCGCATCAGACTCTGCAGCATTTGGGCGATCCGGTCGCGGCTCTCGCGGAGATGAAGCGGGTCGCGAAGCCGGGTGGCTTGATCGCGGTGCGGGATGTGGACTATGCGGGCACGATTTGTTTTCCAGAGCTGCCGGGGCTGAAGGTCTGGGCTGACGTCTACGACGCGGTTCACCGCAGCAATGGGGGAGAGCCGAATGCGGGGCGTCGTCTCAAGTCGTGGGCGATGCAGGCCGGTTTGACCGAAGTCACCACGTCGGCATCAATTTGGAACTTCTCTGATGAAACCGATCGTGAGTGGTGGGGAAGCATGTGGGAGGCGCGGGTGCTGGAGTCTGCCTTCGCTGAGGATGCGCTCAGCAAGTCCTTGGCTACGCAGGAGGTATTGCAGCAGATCAGTACTGCCTGGCGGGAGTGGGCCGATTCGCCTCAAGGATGGATGGCGATGCCGCACGGGGAGATTCTCGCGCGGGTGTGAACGTGAAGCCGTAGTCGACGCCGTGCGCGTTGTGTGCTTTTTGGCCTAGCAGCCGATTCCGGTGGGGTTCTCGTTGCAGTCTTGATCAACGAGAACGGTGGTCGCGTGACCGGCGGTCGCGGTGAGTGGCGGCGCCACAATGGTGAGGGTGCCGACCACGCTCCGCCAGCCGCTACCCGCGACACGGTATTCGGCGGCATAGGTAACGGCAAGAGTGATCGTGTAGTCGCCGGGTTCTTCAAAAACATGGCTGGTCGGCGTCGGGTCGAATTCGGCGATCCGGTATTTGGCCCAGGTGCGCCCGGGATTGTCGGTGCTTTCTGTGGTGCCGTCGCCGTAGTCCCAGCTGTAGCTCACTGGTGTAAATCGAACTTGGGCAGTGCCGCCGAAAAGGGTGCCGTCAACGACGTGGGCGGATGCGGCGGAATAGAAGTTGGTGTCGAGGCCGACGATCATCCACTGGTTCGGTTGCATCGCCGCAGCAGGTGCTTGCGGGCGGAATGACCCGATGTCAGAAATTGTGATTGCGGCGGTCGCTGCGGTCGCGGCATCGTCGTCTTCAGCCGGGCGAGTCCACGGCACGCACTCGATGCGCTGGATGTCGCACCATGCTTCCTCGACGTTGTCGAGGCCCTCATCGACGGCCGGAGTGTAGGCGACGCCGTCGGTGTGCGTGGGTTCGTCGTAGTAGCCGCCGTCGCTCCCTCCGCCGCCTCCAGACCCGGCGGAATCTTGTGTTCCCTCAAGATCAATACCTCCGACCCCTACCGCTGCATCGACATAACAGTCCGGGCTGTCGTCTAGTTCCGCCCCGGCCTGACAAGTCCGCGATAAAGCCAGCGATGCGCTGTCGATCGGCGAGAAGTTCACAGAAAGTATCAGCGATGCAGCCATAGCCAGCGCTAGCACGGGGCGTCATCCCAGATTTGGCGATCGGTAAGCAACAAGCCGTCATGGTCCGTGGAGTAATCGAACGTTACTTGCATTGTGCGCGGGGGGACATCTTCAGTTTTGACACGCTCACCGCTTTCGTCGACTAAGAATGCCTTCGACAGGTCTTCGCATAAGTAGATAGTGATGACTTCATGCGCCGACTCATCAGTCGAATAGCGCTGAAGCGTGACTTGATCGAATGTGATGTCGGCAGTCGATCGCTTTCCTTCAGACGCAATGCGCGAATACACCGCGATAGCGTCAGACAACTCGGAGCCGGTTGTCACAGATTCGAAGACGCTCTCTTCCACTACCCCTGTTCGTAGCGCCGTATTGACTGCGTTCAGATACTCACCATAGGCAGCCTCCGCCGCCGCCAGCGCCTCTTCATCGCTCGCATAGGGCGCGACGAAGGTCGCACTCGGCTGAGGCGGTGCCGGGTCGGCGGGAACACAGCCGCTGAGAGACGCTACGAGGAGCGCACCGATCGTGAGTCGTGTGAGATTCGGTAGCCGCATATATTGACGCTAAACGGGTCAGGGGAGACGGGCTCGAACTATCCACAGTACGCAGTGAGGGTTGCCGGCTCCGCGCGATAGCGCGCATGAATGCAAAGGCAAAGGCAAAGGCAAAGGCGCAGGCGCGGAGCGGGCAACAGTGAGCTGTGGGCTAGGAGGTGGGGTCTTTCACGCTGACGCTGCCGTCAGCGGCTTGGCGCACGATGGTGCCGTCGTCGAGTTCTGCGACGGGTCGTGATTCGAGCCACGTGAGCGTCCAACGCCACGCGCTGGTGTCGAGGTGGGCGACATCCGCTTCGACGCCGGCGATTGCCTCGCGCATTGCTGCATCGAGACGCTCAGGAACGTCGCCGCCGACCGGCCATCGTGTGCCGAGCTGCATTACACGTTCTTTTCGTAAAGAATCCACGACGTGCGGTCTGCGACCTTGTCGTAGAGGCGCTTCGCGCTGTCGTTTTCCTTGTTGGTGATCCAGCGGAGCTTTCCGCCGCCATCTTCTGCCGCGCGGGCAGCGATGTCGTCGATGATCGTTCCGGCAACTCCAGCACCGCGGTGCTCGGGGTCAACGTAGAGGTCATCCATAAACCAACCCCACGAGGCGGTGAAGGTATCAGGCAGGCGGCGGTACAGACCGAAGGCGGCAACATGGCCGGGGTCGGGCGCACCCTCTGGAGCTACAGCAACAACTGCGTTCAGCTGCGCTGAGTCATCCATCAACCACTCCCACACGCCCTGAACAATGGCGTCGGTGAATTCGGTTTCGTAGAACACTCCATATTTCACGAAGTGATCTTTCCACTCCTCGAAATCGTCTTTCTGGATGTCGCGGATCGTGTATGAAGGCTTCTCTGAACTCGTCATTCACTCAACAATACGCGGTTTCAGGGTTCGGCGCCGAGGTGGCGCCGAACCCTCAGTAGACCTCTAGACAGAAGCCTCAGGTGCAGCCTCAACCAGAACGATGTCGCGAACCTCAATCTCGTCGGCTTCCACGATCGTCAGATCATGGATGCGGCCGACAGCCTTCAGATCGTCGATAGCAGCAGCGATCAAAGCTGGGCCTGCAAGTGTGGCCGAGCTCACCTCGGTCTTCTGCGATGCCTTGGCGTCAGTCTTGGCGCGACGAATGGTGATGAGCGCCTGGCCGACGGCATGGAACAGACCGCTCGGCTCAGCGGTTACGCCGAGCTCGTCGGCGGTCGGCCACGATGCCGCGTGAACCGAAGTGTCGTGCGTCCAGCGCCAGACCTCTTCCGTAGCAAACGGCAAGTACGGCGCGAAGAGCCGCAAGAACACGTCGATGGCGGTGTGCAGGGCGCGGTTGGCACTGGCCTGAGCTTCGGGAGTTCCGGCACCATAAGCGCGTTCCTTCACGAGCTCAAGGTAGTCATCACAGAAAGCCCAGAAGAACTTCTCGGTTACCTCGAGTGCCTTAGCGTGGTCGAAGTTCTCGAGCGCCGTGGTGGCCTGCGAGACGACCGAGGCGAGCTCGGCGAGCATCTCGAGGTCCAGCGCCTCGGTAACGACGACATCCGATGCCGTCGCCGACGCAGCAGGCGCCGGGAACGAGTACACGAACTTCGACGCGTTCAAGACCTTGATAGCGAGTCGACGACCGATCTTGATCTGCTTCGGGTTCTGCGGGTCGAAGGCCGCGTCAGTTCCGAGGCGACTGGATGCTGCCCAGTAGCGCACCGCATCCGAGCCGTGGTCATCGAGCATGCCCTTGGGCGTAACCACGTTGCCCTTGGACTTGGACATCTTCTTGCGGTCGGGGTCAACGATGAAGCCGGAGATGCCGGCGTTCTTCCACGGCACCGTTCCGTGCTCGAGCTCCGAACGCAGAGCGGTCGAGAACAACCACGTACGAATGATGTCTTGGCCCTGGCTGCGCAGCGAGTAGGGGAAGACTACGTTGAAGAGCTCGGGGTCGGTCTCCCAACCTCCGGCAATCTGAGGCGTCAAGGATGACGTAGCCCAAGTGTCCATGATGTCGAGTTCGCCCTCGAAGCCACCGGGAACGCCACGCTGGTCTTCCGTGTAGCCGGGGGCGGTATCCGACGATGGGTCAATCGGCAGCGATGCTTCGCTGGGAACGATCGGGGCACCCTTTTCACCGTCGGCGTTGAGCTCGTACCAGACGGGGATCGGTACGCCGAAGAAGCGCTGGCGCGAAATAAGCCAGTCGCCCGTAAGGCCACCGACCCAGTTGTCGTAACGAACCCGCATGTGGTCGGGGGTGAAGTTAATCTGCTTGCCAGCCTCGAGCAAACGGCTGCGCAGCTTCTCGTCGCGGGCACCGTTGCTGATGTACCACTGACGCGTCGAAATGATCTCGAGAGGCTTGTCGCCCTTCTCGAAGAATTTCACCTGGTGCTGAATCGGCTTAGCGTCGCCGATCATTTCACCGGACTCCTTGAGAAGCGCCACCATGGCGGCCTTCGCGCTGAAGACCGTCTTGCCCGCAAGCTCGGCGTACGCGGCCTGAGCGGCGTCGCCCACGATGACATCGGGAGCGTCGGCAATAATGCGGCCGTCGGCGCCGATGATCGTGCGGTTCGGCAGATCGAGTTCGCGCCACCAGACAACGTCGGTGACGTCACCGAACGTACAAATCATCGCAATTCCCGAACCCTTGTCTTGCTGAGCAAGGTGGTGCGCCAGAATCGGAACCTCAACACCAAAGATCGGCGTCGTCACCATTGTGCCGAAGAGGTGCTTGTAACGCTCGTCGTCGGGGTGAGCCACGAGAGCAACACAGGCCGGCAGAAGTTCGGGGCGAGTCGTCTCGATGTGGATGTCGTCGCCATCCGCCTGGTGGAAGGCGAGACGGTGGTAAGCGGCAGGCTGCTCTTTGTCTTCGAGTTCAGCCTGCGCAACAGCGGTGCGGAATGTGACATCCCACAGCGTCGGCGCGAAGGCCTGGTAGGCCTCGCCACGGTCAAGGTTGCGCAGGAACGCACGCTGGGCGGCGCGCTGAGCGTCGTCACCAATGGTGCGGTAGGTGAGGTTCCAGTCCACGCTTAAGCCCAGCTGGCGCCACAGGTCTTCGAACTGCTTTTCGTCTTCGGCGGTCAGCGTCTCGCACAACTCAACGAAGTTGCGACGAGAGATCGGCAGCTGGGCGGCAGCCTTCGTCGACTTGCCTTCGCCACCCTGCTGCGGAGGCTCGAAGCTCTCGTCATAGGGGAGCGTGGGGTCGCAGCGCACGCCGTAATAGTTCTGAACCCGACGCTCGGTGGGTAGACCATTGTCATCCCACCCCATCGGGTAGAAGATCTCTTTGCCGCGCATGCGCTGAAAGCGTGTGACCAAGTCCATGTGGGTGTAGCTGAAGACGTGGCCAATGTGCAGGCTGCCGGATGCCGTCGGCGGAGGAGTGTCGACCGAGAAGACGCAGTCAGAACCGTCAGCAAGCGCCTTCTGGCGATCAAACCGGTAGGTGCCTTCGTCTTCCCAGACGGGAGCCCACTTGCCTTCGAGGCCTTCTAGGGCGGGCTTTTCGGGAACGCTCGACGACATAATTACTCCGGTTCGATATGTGCGGCACCGAGTCAAAGAAGAGGTGCCTGAGTGTGATGGGTGACTCAATCGTATCCGAAGAGGGCACGGTGAACGAGAACCCTGCGCGGAGCGCGAAGGTGGAGCGCCGGTGGTGTGCGACCGGGGCTAGTTCTTCGTTACGGTCACCGTCTCGTGGGCCAAATTGCCTACCGAGTCCTCCAACGTCACGGTGTAGACCTCAGATTCATTGCTGCACTGGTAGTCAATTGTGTAGGTCGCCGTCGTAGGTACTTCTTCGTAGGGGGCAGCCTTCGCGTTCGTCGTTGCCACTCCGATCCACGCGGCCACGGCATCCGTGCTGCTCCACGAAAAGGTGAGCTGACTCGTGGGGTTCGCCGACGTGCACATTGCGCTTTCAGGCGCACTGAACGTGGCGAAGGAGGGGCTCGCTACCGGGGGCGGTGGGGCTGTCGTTGGCTCGGGCTCCGGGGCCGATTCCTCGGGTTCAGGCTCAGTTTCGCTCGGCTCGGGGGATGGGCTCTCGCTCGCGGTTGTTGAGGGGGTTGGCGAGGTCGCTACCGGAACAGAATCGCCTGACCCGCGCGTTGCCATCAGCGTCAGCGCGATGACGAGAGCAATGAGAAGCAGCCCGCCCACGATCGCCAGAATGATCAGTAGCGTTCGCGACTTTCCTTCCGGCTCAGAGAACGGAGTCGGCGGCTCACCCGAACCAGGCGGCACCGGTCCGCCTCCCGCAGCTCCGGTGGGTATGCCGCCTGCAGGCTCGAAGCGCACCGTGGGCGCATCACTGCCCTGGGCATCGAAGCGCTTGGTGGGCGCGTCGCCGTTCTGAGCATCGAAACGTTCGGTTGGTTGATCGTTACTCATGGCGTCGCTCCAAAGTGAGGGGGAACATGCAAGGAATTCAGCGTGGCTGAAGCTTAAACCCGCAGCGAGACCGTGTCGAGAGCTGCTCAATAAACGTTGAGCAGACTGCGAGGGAGGGAGCGCGCGAGGCGCGACTGAGCAACCGTGCCGTTAGCGAGCGGCGAGCACCGAATCGAGCGCACGCTCAACGTACGGCTCAAGGCGGCCGCGCTGGGGGCCTGCCTGTGCCCACTCCTGCGCCGCAGCCACCACGCAGGCAATGAGCGCGTACGCCTGGGCTCTGGCCAACGCCGGTTGCACGCCATGACGCTCACCGAAACCTGCCAACAGCCGCGCCTGCGTAGCAAAACGACTCATCGCAGATGCCTGCAGTTCGGCCGCGCTGCCGATCAGGTCGTACTGGGTCAGGATAAACGGCACGTGCTGCGAGTCCAGCGGGGCCACCGCAGCGAGCATTGCAGCGCGAATGGCGTGCGCCGCGTCGGCAGGCTGTGCCGGGTGGTCGGCCAGCGCCGCTTTCAGCCGCTCGGTGGCGGCATCCAGCTCAACCCAGAAAACTTCGCCCTTGGCATCGAAATAGTTGAAGAACGTATTGCGGCTGACGCCCGCGCGGGTGGCGATCTGATCGACCGTGGTGCCGGTGTAGCCATTCTCGATGAACAACTCGAAGGCAGACTCTTGGAGAAGTTCGCGAGAGGCGGCGGGCGGGCGGCCACGGGTGGCAGAGCGGGGAGGTGTCACGGCATCATCATCTCACTCGGGGAAGCGCCGAGAGTAGCGACTGAGTGTAGGGATCCCGAGGGTTCGTAAAGATTTCGTCTGTCTCGCCCGTCTCGACAATGCGCCCCTCGTTGATGACCGCCACCTGATCACTCATGTGGCGAATCACCCCGAGGTCGTGAGAGATGAAGAGATAACTCAGGTGAAGATGGCGCTGCAGCTCGTCGAGCAGATTGAGCACCCGAGCTTGAGTCGAGACATCCAATGACGACACCGGCTCGTCACACAGAATCGTCCGAGGCCCCGGGGCCAGAGCGCGCGCAATGGCCACCCGTTGGCGCTGACCGCCCGACAAGTGCAGCGGACGACGGTTCTTGAGCGACTGAGGCAAGCCCACGGCCTCGAGCAACTCAGCGGGTGTCGTTAGCGAACGGCCAGTAGCGGATGCCCGCACGCTGAGCGCATCGGTGAGGATGCGCTCGACGCTCAACCGGGGATCGAACGAGCTCAAGGCATCCTGGTAAATCGCGCCCAAAGTCGGACGAAGTGGGCGGCGCTCGCGGGCACTCAACGAACCCCACTCGGAGCCATTCAGCAGCACCTCGCCGCTATCGGCGGTCTCAAGCCCGAGGGCGATGCGCGCGATCGTGGTCTTGCCCGAGCCCGACTGTCCGACCAGGCCGAGTGTTGTGCCGGCGGCGAGAGTGAGGGAAACGTTGTCAAGGGCTTGGATAGCGCTGCCGTGTGGCGTCGGATAGCGACGAGAGACGGAGCGGAGTTCGAGAGCCGGGGGGCTTGCGGGGGCGGCGCTCGCGGCGGCGTCCGCGAGGTTCGCTGGAGTTGTGCTGGCTACCGCGCGATCGACTGGTGCCGTGACCGCAGTCTGCCCGGACGAATTGTCGGTAAGAGGCTTGGCATCGCGGTCGGCTTGGGGCACGGCATCCGCATCCGTATCGGCAGGCAACGTCAACGGAACGCCGCGCGGAACATCCACCGGGATAGCAGCAAGCAACTGCTGGGTTGGCAATTCCGAGGGTGCGCGCAGAACGGCGTTTGTCTCGCCCGTCTCCACAATGCGGCCTTCGCTCATGACCGCCACGCGATCGGCCACCCTCGAGACAACAGCCAAATCGTGAGTGATGAGGATCAGGGCGGTCCCGTCATTGCGCAGCGATGACAGCAGCTCGAGCACGCGCGCCTGCACCGTGACATCGAGAGCGGTCGTGGGTTCGTCGGCGATGATCAGGGCGGGGCCGGCGGCGATCCCGGCGGCGATGAGCGCGCGTTGGCGCAGTCCGCCCGAGAGCTCGCCCGAGCGTTGGCGGGCTCGCAGCGCCGGGTCCGGGATGCCCACGGCATCCAACAGCTCAAGCACGCGGGCTTGACGCTCACGCTGGCTCAGCGTGGTGTGCAATCGCAGCACATCATCGATCTCGCGGCCGACCGGGCGCAGCGGGTCGAGCGACACGAGCGCATCCTGCAACACCAGCCCGATGGATGCTCCGCGAATGCTGCGCCACCGTCGAGCACCGGGTGCCGGAAGGCTTTCTCCCGCCAGACTCAACTCGCTGAAGCTCACGTGGGCTCCGGCGGGCGCAAGCCCGAGCAGGGAACGCGCCGTGACGCTCTTGCCCGATCCCGACTCGCCGACGATCGCGAGGCACTCGCCGGCAGCGACGTCGAAGCTCACGCTATCGACGGCGGGGCGGGCGGCGCGGTCGAAGTGCACGCTGAGGTTGCTCGCGCGCAGCAGCGGGGTGGCGGTCATCCGCGGGCCTCCTGACGGGTGCGAGCGTTGAGGGCGCGACCGAGCACCGTGAATGATGCTGCGGTGGCAACGATGGCAAGGCCCGGGAAAACCGTGAGCCACCACGCGACGTCGATGTAGGTGCGGCCGCTGGAGAGCATTGCGCCCCATTCGGCGGCGGGCGGGGCGACGCCGAGCCCGAGGAACCCGAGCGAGGAGGCCCAGACAATCGCTTGGCCGACGCCGAGGGTGCCGAGCACGAAGATGGGGGAGAGCGCGCCGGGCAGAATGTGCTGCCACACGATGCGCGCCCGCGAATGCCCGAGCACGGTCGCGGCTTCCACGTAGCTGGCGCTGCGCACGCTGCGCAATTGGCTGCGGATGATACGGGCATAGCCGGGCGCGGTCGACAGGCCCACTGCGACTGTTGAAGTGACCACGCCGGGGCCGGCAATCGCGATGAACACGAGCGCCAGCAGCAGGCCGGGGAGTGCGAACATGACCTCGACGATGCGCGTGCTCACGAAGTCGCCGAGTCTGCTGCCGAGGCCACCGAGCAGGCCCAGAATGAGCGCGAGGGCGAGCCCGACCGCGGTCGCGGCGATTCCGATGAGCAGGGAGTTTCCGGCTCCGAAAACGACACGGGTGTAGACATCGCGACCGGACTCGTCGGTGCCGAAGAAGTGGGCAGCCGATGGTGATTGGAAGGCATCGGCAGGGGCCACGGCATCCGGGTCAGCGGTCGTGATGAGCTGCGGCGCCAGAGCGGCCGTCAGAATCAAAGCAAGAACCGCAAGAGCAATTACGACGCCCGTGTGGCGCAGCCATCCGCGGCGACCCCGGATGCCGCCAGCGCGCCCCGTAGGCTGCGAGAGCCGGCCAGCCAAGATTTCGGTCATCGTGCCGCCACCTCCGTCACGCGCGGATCGACGATGCGATCGACGGCGTCCGTCGCGATCGTCACGAGAATGAAGGTCAGTGCAGAAAGAAGCGCGACCGCGGTCACGACGGGGATGTCGCGAATGGTGACAGCATTGAGGAGCGTTCGGCCGAGGCCGGGTCGCGCAAAGATCGTTTCGACGACCACGGCACCGCTCAGGAGCGAGCCAAAAGCCCAGCCGGACAGTGAAATGCCGGGCAGGGCAGCGTGACGCAGCACGTGACGCAGTCGCACGCCCCATTCGCTCTCGCCGCGAGCCCGCGCAGACAGCACAAAGGGCTGCTCGTAGGCATTCGCTAGCGACTCGCGCATCACCTGACCGAGGAAGCCGGTGAGAGGGAGCGCCAGAGTGAGCACGGGCAAGACGAGGCCGAGCGGGCCGGGCACGCTAATCGGCGGCAGCCAGTGCAGCGTGTTGCTCAGCAGAATGATGAGTAGCGATGCCAACCAAAAATGCGGAACGGCCGCCGCCAGCAGTTCGAGCCCGGAGCCCAACGCGCGTGCAACGCGACCGCGACCACTCGTGGCCAGGGTGAGGGCAAGAGCGCCCAGCCAGGCCACGACAAGAGCAGCAATCGTGAGCACGAGCGTCGACCAGAGTTGCGTCAGCACGTAGGGAGCCACCGCCACCTTGAGCGCATAGGAGTTGCCGAAGTCAGCGACGGCTAGCTTGCCCATCGCTAGAAAATACTGAACGATCAGCGGCTGATCGAGGCCATAGTCGGCGCGAATCTGGGCCACCGCTTCGGCGGAGGCTTGCGAACCCGGGCCGCCCAGAATTGCATCGACCGGATCGCCCGGTATCAACCGCAGCGCAAAGAAAATGACCGTTGCGACAGCCCATAGAACAAAAACTCCACCGCCCACCCGGCGCGCGATCCACCCCAGCGATCGCAATCGCGTCGCTGGGGTAGAGACACTCGCTGGTGCAGCAGCGTCAGTCGAAACCGTCACAGAGGGCGTTTCTTTAGTTACTCAACCACGCATCGTAGAACGTCGGCGCGGCGACCGGCGGCAGAGCCCGGAAGCCCTCGACGCTCGTGCTGTACAGGTAGTGGTTCTGCTGGTCGTACAGAGGCAGAACATAGAAACCATCGACAATGATTGACTGGGCCTCGGCATACAGTTCTTGGCGTTCAGCGGCATCCGAGGTCTCGCTGGCGGTAGTCAAAATCTCATCGAGAACAGGATCGCTCAGCTGGGCGAGGTTCGCGTAGTATCCGCTCGGCGCCGGAATGATCGAGTCAGAGTGGTACAGGATACGCAGCACGTCAGCGCCGACCTTCGTATACGGAGCGCTCACGAGGTTGTACTCGTTCGTAAACAGAGCGCCATACCAGGACGACAAATCTGTCGGCTGCAGGATGACCTCGAAGCCCGCGTCTTTCGCGGAAGCCTGAATCTGCTCAAAGAGTGACTGCTCGGCCGGGATTGACTGGTTCGTGCTGATGGGGAAGGTGAGGCTCAGGCGCTCGCCGTCTTTCGTGCGGTAGCCGTCGGCGTCGATCGTGTTCCAGCCGGCGTCGTCGAGCAGCGTCTTGGCCGCCTCCGGGTCAGTGGAGAACACGTCGGGGGTCGAGATGCCCGCAGGCTCGACGCTCGAGAGCACAGAGTACGAACGTTCGGCTGTACCGAAGAAGAGGCTGTCGATACCGGGGTTCACATCCACCGACCGGATGAAGGCTTCACGAACGCGGACATCGTCAAACGGCTCCTTGCCCGAGTTCAGCTCGATGCGGTTGGCGGCGCCGGGCCGCGGTGCATCGAGTTCTTCGATGGTGGCCACGTCGGCGGCGGACGAGATGTTGTTGGGCTGCGCGTTGTCGATCACGTCGACATCGCCCGACTGGAGAGCCGCGTAGCGAGTGGCGGCATCCGGAATGAAGCGCCACTCGATGGCGTCGAGACGGGCCGCACCGCTGTGCTCGGCGTCAGCCGGTGCCGAGTTGTAGGCGTCGTTGCGCTCAAGAGAGATCGATTGCTGCTTGACCCACTCGGTGACGACGAACGGGCCGGTGCCCACGGGGCTCTCGCAGTTGGCTGCTTGGTCGCGCTCGAGGGCGGTGGGGGATTGGATGCTCACCCATGGTTGCGAAAACGACTCGAGCAGAGCGCTGTCGGGGGTCGACAGGGTGAAACGTACCTGGTCGGCGGCGACGGCTTCGATGCCGTCGATCTTGCCCACAGCGAGGTAGCCGGTTGAGGAAGCGGTGTCGGGATCCTTTAAGTGTTCGATGTTTGCCTTCACGGCGTCAGCATCAAACGGAGTGCCGTCGGTGAAGCTCACGTCATCGCGCAGGGTGAAGTCCCACGTGAGACCGTCGGCGCTTTCGGTCCAGTCGGTGGCGAGCCACGGGATGATCTCGCCGTCGCTATTCTTCGAGACGAGCGATTCAAGATACTGAGTGCTGATGAGTCCCTGCGGGTAGTTTCCCCCAACGTGCGGATCGAGGCAGTCGGGCTCCGCGTCACCGGTGGCATACACGAGAGTGCCGCCGTTGACGGGATCGGCAGCCGGTTCGGCGGTTGCCGTGCAGCCGGCAAGCAGGGCGGCGCTTGCGGTAACAACGAGGGGAAGCAGGAGAAGGCGACGCACGCTCAACGAGTGTCCTTTGTGTGGGGATGGCTTGTGGCCGGAAGGGGAGCTGAGCGCGGCGAGGGGGATGCTCGGAGGAGGCAATTGCTTCTTTGTTGAACTCAGTACATAAACTCTAACATGACAAAAAACCGGGCCGGTGTGCCTAAGCACAACCGACCCGGTGAGTGAAGCTACAAGACGCTGAGAGCGCGCCCTAGTCCTGCTTGCGTGAGAACTTGGTGGCGATCTTCCACGTGGTGGGGATCACGGCTGCGGCGATGCCGGCCTTGATGAGTCCACCGATGATGAAGGGGTAGAGGCCCCAGGCCAGAACCTGCTCGAGGGTTCCGCCGGTCACGAGGGCGAGCCACGTGAGGCCGAATGCGAAGGTGACGACGGTGCCGCCGACGAACGAGAGCGCAGCGCCGAGGAACTTCTTGTCCCAGTCGCGCTGAGCGAGCCAGCCGGTGAAGGCAGCGGCGAAGATGAAACCGACGATGTAGCCACCGGTGGTGCCCGCGAGAACGTTAAGCCCAGAGGATGCTTCGCTGAAGACGGGGAGCCCCACCAGGCCGAGCAGTGCGTACAGCGCCATCGAGATCGCACCACGCGTGGCACCGAGCGAAGCACCGACAAGGAGCACAGCAAGCGTCTGGCCCGTGATCGGTACGGGGTACAGCGGCACAACAACTTGGGCCATCACAGCAGTCAAAGCGGCGCCGGCGGCAACGAGCGTGATGTCAGTGGCGAGGCTACGAGAAAAGACGGTGTCGGCGAGCGTGGGCCGGCCGAGGGTCAAAGTGAGAGTCGACACGCGACGCTCCTTTCCTTTGTCTGCGAACTGTGAAGAGCCCTGCCTGAATAGGCGGGTGCCTGAATAACCCTAGTCATAGTTCGCGGCGAGCTGTGTGCGCCTCGTGCTAATAAACGCGCTCAGATTTGTGGGATGCGCAACAATCGCAGTTCTCACACGCCGGGAGCGACTGGTGTTGCGGGCACGGCTGGCTCGACCACGGCGTTCCCATCGCTCACTGCGGGCGGCGCCAAGAACAGGGTGCCGCGGATGACGCTTCCGGCAAAGGTGCGCAATGCAACGAGCATCCACGCCCCGACCAACGCCACGAAGCTGACAAGAGCCATCGCTGTCAGCACAACGGACCCGGTCGCCGCGGCGAGCGCACTCAACGCGACCACCATGTTGCCCACCGGGAAGGTGAATGACCACCACGTGAGGCTGAACGGTAAACCGCGGCGGGCAGTATGAATGGTCATAGTGAGCGCAAGAGCTGTCCAGAGCAACGCGAATCCGAGCATCGGAACGCCGTAGATGAACCCGAATATGCGGAGCGCTTCGGCGAGTTCTGCCGCCACGGCGAACGGAGCAACTGCTCCCAGCACGATGACTGCGGTGATTGACTGCCCGAGCGGGCCGAGCACAATCCACAGGGTCGGTACCGCTGCGGCGTTGCCGATGTTGTGGCGAGCCAGTCGTCCCCAAATCAATGGCAGAATCACCGCGGTGGCCATCATGCTGAGCCCGAACATTGCGTAACAGGCGAGCAGCATCGTTAAGCGCGCCTCGCCCGCGGGTAAGAACGGGATCAACGGTGCACCGGCGGCTGCCGAAACCAGCGGGGGAACGACGGGCATGATCCAGCCTCCGAATGCCGACTGGTCGGTGACCGACGACGACGTGAAGGTCAAGAACGGAACAATCACGGCGGTGGCGAGACCCAGCACAGTGCCGATCGACCACAGCACAAGCGCGACGGTGAGCGCAGCATCCGCCCCCATGATGTCAGGGCCGAACAGCAACGCACCCGCCCCGATAGTGAGAATCGCCAGCGGTGGAGCACCGTAGAAATGCACCATTGCCGGATGCCGGTGGTACGAAAGTGCGACCTCACGGTGGGCGATCCAGTGCGCTGCGCTCGCGGCGATCAACCCGAAGAGCAATACGGTCGCGATCACCCACACGGTAGTCGCAAACACGTGCAGTTGCGGAGCGATGAGCGGAAGGGCCGCCGCCGCATTCGCGACGATGCCCGTGCCCATCACAGAGGCGAACCAGTTCGGGCTGATGTTTGAGATGACGAGGCGGGGGCTGCTGAGGTCGCGCACAAGGAGGCGGCGGCGAGGGGTCTGGCTGCTCATGAGTCGTTTCTAAAAGTCGGAGGCGCGACGGGTTCGGCCCACCGGTGCAACCGCGGGTATTCGTGCCGCATTCCCGTAACCTTGAGCCACCCCGGTGCTGCGCGGCAGTAGTGCACGGCTACGGGGCATGCCGCGCCTCGTTCTGCAGTGGAGGAACCATGACCGAACTCGTGATCGTTGCCCTCGTGGTGTTCGCCTTCGCGATGGTGTCGCGCAAATTGGCGCTGTCTCCCGTGACCGCGCCGATGGTCTTTACGACAGCGGGCATCCTGTTGGGCGTCGTCGGGGCTCAGTGGTTTCAGCTCGACCTCAAAAGCGAGGTCGTCTCGATCCTCGTGGAGGCCACCCTTGTGTTGGTGCTCTTTACGGATGCTGTGCGCATCGACCTTCGAGCGTTGCGCAAGCAGATCTTTCTTCCCCTGCGCTTGTTAGGTATCGGGCTTCCGCTCACCATCGCGCTCGGAGCAGTCGCCGCCTGGGCCCTGTTCGGTGAGCTGACTTTTATCGAGGCTGCCCTCATTGCCGCGATTCTGGCTCCGACGGATGCGGCCCTCGGTCAAGCGGTCGTCAGCGACAAACGGTTGCCGGTGCGCATTCGGCAGGCCCTCAACGTAGAGAGCGGACTCAACGACGGAATCATGGTTCCGGTCGTTACGGTTTTTCTAGCAATTGCGGCGACCGAAACGGGAGCGGCAGCGGGGCAGAGCTGGGGGCTCTTCGCTGCACAGCAAATTGGCTTCGGAATAATCTTCGGCGCGCTCGTCGGCCTACTGGGCGGGTGGCTGCTGAGTCGCGCGTCGAGCGCGGGATTCGTGGACGGTATTTACCGCCAGTTGGCCACCATCGCTATCGCGGTCGCAGCCTATGCGAGTGCGGGGGCGCTCGGCGGCAATGGTTTCATCGCGGCCTTTGTGGCGGGTCTTGCCTTCAGCGAGGTTGCTCGCGACCACTGCGAGGATGTTCAGGACTTCACGGAAGACGAGGGCGAGCTGCTGAGCTCGATCACGTTCCTCGTGTTCGGCGCAGTGCTCGCAGCGCCCATCCTCACCTCGCTCACGTGGCAGATCGCCCTCTACGTGGTGCTCTCGTTGACGGTGGTGCGCATGGTGCCGGTTCTTCTGGCGATGGCGTGGTCGGGAACCCGCTTCGAGACCCGGCTTTTCATCGGCTGGTTCGGGCCGCGCGGGCTTGCCTCTATTCTGTTCGCTCTCTTGGTGTTCGATGAACTGAGTGGTTCTGTCGCTGACACCGTGTTCTCTGTTGCGGTGTGGACGATCCTCGTCAGCGTCTTCGCTCATGGGGCCACGGCAAGCCCGTGGACTGCTCGATTGGCACGCCGTCTCAGTTCGGCTCCAGCATCCGCCCCCGAACTGAAGCACGTGCAAGAAATGCCCGCCCGTCGCCGCTTCTGATGCGGTGCGAAGACACGCTAAAGCCCACTTGTGCTAGTCCAACTAGAACAACTATGGTGGGATCATGTTAGTTCGAGTCGATCCCGCGTCAGAGACGCCGCTCTTCGAGCAACTCGCGGCGAGCATCCGCCAATCAGTCATCGAAAAGTCGGTCACGGCGGGGGAGAGGCTCCCCAGTGCTCGTGAACTAGCCGGCTCGCTCGGCGTCAACATGCACACCGTGCTGCGGGCGTACCAAGAGCTGCGCGACGAAGGCTTCATCGAACTCCGTCGAGGTCGCGGCGCGATCGTCGCGGCCACCGCTCACAGTTACGACTCCCTGGCCGTCGGCATCGCCGCGATCGTGGCCGAAGCCCGCACCCAGAACATTTCCGTAGCTGCACTGACCGCCCTCATCCGAGTGGAATACAAATGACCCTTCCTGCCGAGAACGTTGCGCCCCAACTCACGCGCAACCGCCGCCTCATCATCGTGATCGGAGTCGTCTTCCCGCTATTGATCACGATGGCCGCGGCTTTTGTGATGGCGCTGTGGGTCCCCGAGCTGCCGAACCCCGTCGCCTCGCACTGGGGAACTTCCGGGCCCGATGGCTACTCCACCGTCGGGAGCGTTATCGCGCTTCCGCTGCTGTTGACACTCGTCTTCGCTGCGCTCGCCGCCTTCGCGAGTTGGAAGGGCGGGCCTCAGGGCGGCATGCTCTGGGTGCACAAGATCATGGTGGCGACCTCTGTATTCATGTCCCTTTCGCTCAGCATCATCGCGGCAGGTTCTCTCGCCGTTCAGCGCGGGCTCGACAATGCCGAGAACGCTCCGGACATTGGCGGGATCGCGCTCGCCGCCTTCCCGATCGCCTTGGTTGTCGCGGGCTTGGCCTGGCTCATGCTGCCGCCGTCGGAGCAGATCACGTCGACGTCGGTCACCGCCAAGCCGCTCGAAGGCGCTACTACGCAGCGCGTTCACTTCTCCAGCGGCACGCGGGTCGGGGCTGGAGTCGTCGTGATCGTCACAGTCGCGCTTGTGGCCCTCGGAGTCGCCCTCGGAGTGCAAGCGGTCAGCAATCCCGCTGAACTGCTGCTGCCAGCAGTCATCGGCCTCGTCGTGATGGCGCTCGCCGTCAGCACACTCTCGTGGCGCGTCACCATTGATCACCGCGGGCTTCGGGTTCGTTCCGCCTTCGGCTTTCCCCGCGCATCTATCGCTCCTGACCAGATCGCCTCCGTCGGCGTTGTCGAGGTGAATCCGATTGGGGAGTTCGGCGGCTACGGGTGGCGGTGGGCTCCGGGCGGTCGCAGCGGAATCGTGCTCGCCGCGGGCGAAGCCCTCGAGGTGACACGAACGAACGGCAAGCAGTTCATCGTCACCATGCACGATGCTCAACGTGCCGCGGAAGCGCTCGCTACCGTCGCCAAAAAATAGCGCTCAGCGGTCAGCTAACTCGCGTATCATTGCTGCTACACGCTATGAACCGGCTATCACCGGGGAGCGTTCGGAAGAAATCGTCTCAATCCTTGCCTTGGCAGGGGAGCGGGCGGCGGTAGAACCGAACGGGTAAGCCCGTTACAGCGATTTGAGTGGTGTGCTTCCGGGCGCATAAGCGGGGTGGTACCGCGGCTGAGAGGTCGTCCTCGTGCAGATTATTCGCACCTACGTACCACTGGAGCCTCATGTCGTATCCCCGCCACAGCTCAGACGATTCCGTCGCGCCGTCACCGAAGTTTCCGGCGATCGAAGAGCAAGTGCTCTCGTACTGGAAGTCCGACGACACTTTTCAGGCATCCATCGACCAGCGTGAAGGCGCCGACGAGTGGGTCTTCTACGACGGCCCTCCCTTTGCCAACGGCCTCCCGCACTACGGTCACCTGCTGACCGGGTACGCGAAAGATCTCTTCCCGCGCTTCCAAACCATGCGCGGCAAGCAAGTGCACCGCCGCTTCGGCTGGGACACTCACGGCTTGCCCGCTGAGCTTGAGGCGATGCGCCAGCTCGGCATCACCGAGAAGAGCCAGATCGAAGAGATGGGCATCGACAAGTTCAATGCTGCCGCTCGCGAATCGGTCCTCAAGTACACCGGTGAGTGGCAGGAGTACGTCACGCGTATGGCGCGCTGGGTTGACTTCGAGAACGACTACAAGACACTTGACGTCAACTTCATGGAGAGCGTCATCTGGGCGTTCAAGCAACTGCACGAGAAGAACCTCGCGTACGAAGGTTTCCGCGTTCTGCCCTACTGCTGGAACGATGAGACTCCGCTCTCTAATCACGAACTTCGCATGGATGACGACGTCTACAAGATGCGTCAAGACCAGACCGTTACGGTGACCTTCCCGCTTGACGGCGTGAAGGCCGAGAGCCTCGGCCTCACCGGCGTAAAGGCTCTCGCCTGGACGACCACTCCATGGACGCTTCCCACCAACCTCGCGCTCGCTGTCGGTCCCGACATCGATTACGCGGTGCTGCCGTCGGGCCCGCTCGGTGCCGGCGATGGCTCTGAAGAGGGCGCGGCGCAGTTCATGCTCGCTGGCGACACTGTTGCCGCCTATGCGAAGGAACTCGGGTACGAGACCGCAGAAGAAGCGCTCGCTGCGGTGACGCGCACCATCAAGGGCGCCGAACTCGACGGTGTTCGTTACGACCGCCTCTGGGACTTTTATGCGGATGCCGAAACGTACGGCACCGAAAACGCGTGGCAGTTCTTGGTTGCCGACTACGTCGCTACCGGCGAAGGTACCGGCATCGTGCACCAGGCGCCCGCCTACGGTGAAGATGACCAGAACGTCTGTGCCGCTGCGGGCATCCCTGTCGTGATCTCGGTCGACGACGGCGGCAAGTTCTTGCCCTCGGTGCCGCCCGTTGAAGGCATGCAGGTGTTCGATGCCAACAAGCCGCTCACGAAGCTGCTGCGCGAAGAAGGCCGCCTGCTCAAGGTCGCCAGCTACGAGCACTCCTACCCGCACTGCTGGCGCTGCCGCAATCCGCTGATCTACAAGGCTGTCTCAAGCTGGTTCGTGAAGGTTCCCGAGTTCCGCGACCGCATGAGCGAGCTCAACCAGGAAATCAACTGGGTTCCCGAAAACGTCAAGGAAGGCCAGTTCGGCAAGTGGGTGGGCAATGCCCGCGACTGGTCGATCAGCCGCAACCGCTACTGGGGTTCGCCCATCCCGATCTGGAAGAGCGACAACCCCGATTTCCCGCGTGTGGATGTCTACGGCTCGCTGGCCGAGATCCAAGCTGACTTTGGCCGTTTGCCCCTCAATCACGATGGCGAGCCCGACCTGCACCGCCCGTTCATCGATGAGCTGACGCGCCCGAACCCCGACGACCCGAGTGGTCAGTCCACGATGCGCCGCATCGAAGATGTTCTTGACGTCTGGTTCGATTCGGGCTCGATGCCGTTCGCGCAGGTTCACTACCCGTTCGAGAACCAGGAGTGGTTCGATAGCCACAGCCCGGCTGACTTCATCGTGGAGTACATCGGTCAGACTCGCGGTTGGTTCTACACCCTCCACACGCTCTCGACGGCGCTGTTTGACCGCCCGGCGTTCTCGAACGTCATCAGTCACGGCATTGTGCTCGGTAACGATGGCCAAAAGATGTCGAAGAGCCTGCGCAACTACCCGGATGTCTCCGAGGTCTTCGAGCGCGATGGTGCCGACGCGATGCGCTGGTTCCTCATGTCGAGCTCGGTCATCCGCGGCGGCAACCTCATGGTCACCGAAGAGGGCATCCGCGATGGTGTTCGGCAGATGCTGCTCCCGCTGTGGAGCACGTATTACTTCTTCACCCTGTATGCCAATGCGGCCGATAACTACGAAGCGAAGTGGCGCACCGACTCCAAGAACGTTCTTGACCGGTACTTGCTCGCCAAAACGCGCGAGCTGATTGAGGATGTCACGGCTGAGCTCGAGGCTCTCGATAGCCCGATGGCCGCGGCCAAGCTCCGCGACTTCGCCGACGTGCTGACCAACTGGTATGTGCGTCGCAGCCGCGACCGCTTCTGGAGCGGCGATGACACGGATGCCTTCGACACGCTCTTCACGGTGCTCGAGACGGTCGCCCGCGTTGCTGCCCCGCTGCTCCCACTCGTCGCCG
Source organism: Salinibacterium sp. UTAS2018 (assembly GCF_004118935.1). Lineage (NCBI taxonomy): Bacteria > Bacillati > Actinomycetota > Actinomycetes > Micrococcales > Microbacteriaceae > Salinibacterium > Salinibacterium sp. UTAS2018. Next base: position 861,015 of record NZ_CP035375.1, on the reverse strand, counting down.
AAGAGATGTGGCGCGGGCTCACCAACGGCCGCAGCGTGCACCTCACTGACTGGCCCGACGCCGCAGCCTTCCCCGCCGACCACGACTTGGTCGCGTCGATGGACCGCGTTCGCGAAATCGCGTCCAGCGGGCTTGCTCTGCGCAAGGCTCGCAGCCTGCGCGTGCGCCTGCCGCTGGCCTCGCTCACCGTCGTTAGCGCCGTGCCGTCGGCTCTCGCTCCGTTCAGCGACATCCTGCGCGACGAACTCAACGTTAAGGCCGTCAAGTTCGAACTCCTCGAAGAAGGATCACTCGACAGCTTCGGCATCACCAAAAAGCTCACGGTCAACGCTCGTGCCCTCGGCCCGCGCGTCGGCAAGCAAGTGCAGCAAGTCATCAAGGAGGCCAAGGCCGGCAACTGGGAAACCACCGCCGAGGGCGTCTCCGTTAATGGCATGCCGCTCGAAGTCGGCGAGTACGAACTTCAGATGGAAGCCGCCGACGAATCCAGCGCCATCGCGTTCCTCTCCGATGGTGGCTTCGTCATCATCGATACCCAGCTCACTCCGGAGCTGTCGGCCGAAGGACTCGCTCGCGACGTCATCCGCGCCATTCAGGATGCCCGCAAGGCCGCCGGCTTCGATGTCAGCGACCGCATCGCCCTCACGATTGGTGCGCTCGACGCCGCAGATCACGAAGCGATTGGGTTCCACAGCGCGATGATCGCGGCAGAAACGCTTGCAGCGGAATCCGTTGTTCAGGCCTTCGCGAACGAACTCGAAGAGGGCACACTAGAGGTGCACCGCACGCAACTGGCGGCAGGAAAATACGCCAACATCGGCGCGCTGGTGATCGATATCACCAAGATGGGAACGACCAATGTCTGACCGCGATGACGAACTCGGCAACGACGGCCAATTCGATGAAAATGGCGACCCCATTGAGGTGGAGCTGACCGACGAAGAGCGCGCTGAGCTTGGCCCGGAGCATCCTCTCGCCGACCTGAGCCCCTTCGCCGACGGGTTCGAAGGCACCAACATCGACGACGACTCCGATTTCGAGCTCGAAGACTCCGAATACCAGACGGATGCCGAGAACGTCTTCGAAGAATTGCTTGCCCGTGTGGGGGAGCAGGCGCCTCAGCCGCGGCTCGAAGCCACTCGTCGTGCCGTGGAGCTCATCGGAGACCCGCAGCGCACCTACCCCGTGATTCACATCACGGGTACGAACGGCAAGACGAGCACGAGCCGCATTACCGAGAGCATTTTGCGCGCTTACGGGCTGCGCACCGGGCTCATGACGAGTCCGCACCTGGTGCGCGTCAACGAGCGCATTGTGATCGACGGCCGCCCCATTTCTAACCGCGCGTTGGCCGAGAACTGGGCCGACATCCGCCCGTTCCTGCTGATGGTCGATGCCGAGTTGCTTGCCAAAGGTGAAGAGGCTCTGACCTACTTCGAGGCGCTCACGGTGCTCGCTTTCGCGAGCTTCGCCGAGGCCCCTGTTGATGTCGCCATTCTTGAGGTTGGGATGGGCGGCGAGTGGGATTCCACGAATGTCGCCGACGGCCAGGTTGCGGTGTTCAGCCCGATCGCGCTCGACCACACTCACCGTTTGGGTTCCACAATTTCTGAGATCGCTCGCACGAAGGCGGGAATCATCAAGCCTGCTGCCGCGATCGTCTCGGCGATTCAGACTGCGGATGCTCAAATCGAACTTGAGCGTGCTGCCGATCTCACCGAGTCCACGATGAGCGTAGAAGGCGATGCCTTCGAGCTCGTGAGCAGTGACGTTGCTGTCGGCGGCCAGTTGATTACCGTTCGCGGCATCGCAGGCACGTACTCCGATCTCTTCATGCCGCTGTTTGGCGAGTTCCAGGGTCACAACGCGGCTCTCGCCATTGCCGCCGTCGAGTCGTTCTTGGGCGCGGGCTCGCAAGCGCTCGTGCACGACGTTCTTGCGGAAGGCCTCGCGACGGTAACGTCCCCCGGTCGTCTTCAGGTGATTGGCGCCGAGCCGACGGTCATCGTGGATGCCGCGCACAACCCTCACGGTGCTGCCGCGCTGGCCGCTGCGCTCAAGGAGTACTTCACTTTCGAAGACATCGCCTTCGTGATCGCCGTGCTCGACGATAAGGATGCCGCCGGAATCGTCGGAGCCCTTGCGCCGATCGCCAACCGCTTCTACGTCACAACGTCAGAGTCCGAGCGAGCCATCAACCCTGAGGAACTCGTCGAGGTCGTGCGAACGTTCACCGACGAGACTACCGACTTCGACACTTTCGCCGAAGCTATGGAGCTTGCCCGCAGCTGGGCCGCAGAGAACGAACGTCGTGCGGTCGTGGTGACGGGCTCGATCACCCTCGTTGGCGAAGCACTGGCGATGGCGAAGGCGGAAGGCTGGAAGCCGTGAGCGCGCAGCCCAAAGTTCGCCGCAAGCGCTCAGTAACCGAACTGCTCCTGAGCATCGTGCTGGTGCTCGACGCGACGTTAATTTTCTTTGTCGCTCTCACCGCATTCGGGCTGAAGGCGCTAGGGCCGGCCCCGGCGTTTATCGGCGGAGCGATCGCGATTGTCATATTCGTGGCTCTCGGCCGCATGCTGCACCGCCCCGGCGCGATGGCGGTCGGCTGGGTGCTGCAGGCGGGACTCGTCGCGCTTGGCTTCATCCTCACTCCCATGTTTGTTGTGGGAGCCGGCTTCGCAGCGATCTGGGTTTTCTGCTTCGTCAAGGGGCAGCAAATCGATCGCGCAAAAGCCGAAATTCTTAGTACCCAGTCCATGACCACCCCTTCTGAGGAGACACAATGAACATCGAAGAGACCCTTGTACTGATCAAGCCTGACGGCGTTGCTCGCAACCTGACCGGCGAAATCCTTCGCCGCATCGAGGCGAAGGGCTATCAGCTCGTTGACGTGCGTCTCGTGCAGGCGGATGTCGACCTGCTGTCGCAGCATTACGCCGAGCACGAAGGCAAGCCGTTCTACGAGCCGCTGCTCGACTTTATGCAGTCGGGCCCGACGGTCGCGCTGCGCATCGCGGGCAACCGTGCGATCGAGGGATTCCGTTCGCTCGCCGGTACCACCGATCCCACCACGGCAGCGCCCGGAACCATCCGTGGCGACCTCGGCCGCGACTGGGGCCTCGCTGTCCAGCAGAACCTCGTTCACGGTAGCGACTCGCCCGAGTCGGCAGCGCGCGAACTTGCTCTCTGGTTCGCCTAAAGCGATCATGCGCGAGAGCGAATAGACCGCTCCGCGCATCACAACGGCGAGAGTCTGACCCAGGTCAGGCTCTCGCCGTTGTCGCGTTAACGAGCGCCGCCCGTAAGGGAGTGCCTTACAGATACGCCAGTACGTCGAGTCGTACCTGAGCGACGGCCGCAATGATGATGTACCCAACGATCGCGATCACTGGTACCCAGCTGTAGGAGGCCTTCGCCGCTTTGCGCAGGCCCTTGGGGGCAGGGATCGCTCCGTCTTTGAGGTTGCGCAGGGTTACTGCCCAGAACAGCGGAATCACGACTGACCAGACGGTCATGCACCAGATGCAGAGCGTGCCGAGGTTGAAAATACTTTGATATGCCAGCCAGAGAATAAACCCGAAGGCACCGGCGATCCCTACATTGAAAGCGATCCAGAACCAGCGGTTGAAGCGCGCCCCGGCCAGAATCGCGGCCCCGACGACGACGGGTGCCATGAACGCGATGAGCCCGATAATGGGGTTAGGGAAACCGAGCACGGCGCCCTGTTCCGACCCCAGATTGGCCGCGCACTGCACGACGATGCTGAAATCGCAGCTGAGATCGACTCCAGGATTCTCTATGGCTTGGATCTTCTCGATCATCAGTTCGAACGATGCCCAGAGACCAATCACGCCAGCAAAAATCATGAAAATGGCGAGGGCGATGGGTCTGTTGCGAACCCCGGAAGCAGTCATGGGGCGATTATCGCACGCGCGCCCGGCTCACTTTCTGAGAATGCGTGCGATAATGAAACGTAGTTATTCCGAGCCGCGCTCGAAGTAACACCAAGAAGTCTTCCCGGGCATAGCAACCGGACCAGTTGCGTAACGCTAGTTACGTGAGTCGAATAGCCAGTTTCGAAGTGCTGTGAGAGAGCACAACTGCAACGCGAGCCACGGGCCCGTTGCAGGACCTGAAGAATTAGTAGCGGTTTCTGAGCCATAGGTTTGGCGGGGGAATAGCGCACGAGAGAGTACCCGGTAGGTGGCGCGGTCGCCTACGCAGGGCTAGGAGTACACCAGCAATGGTGAATGAAAGCGATAAGTCCAAAGAAGTTCCGAAGAAGAAGGGCCTGTTCGGCCGTATTCTTCCTTCATCGAAGGCAGCGGCATCAAAGCCTGTGGCGCAGACGCCTCAGGTTGAAGCGCCTGCCCCCGCCGCGGAGGCACCTGCCGCCGCGACGCCGCCGAAGGTCGAGCCTGAAGCTCCTGCCGTAACGCGCGAGCCTCGTGTAGCCAAGTCAACGCAGCGTCCCGCCGCGAAGACTGCTAGCCAGCACTTGGGTCTCGAAGTTCCGGATGCCGTTACCGGCATGAAGGCGGATGCTGCGGCAGCCGACTCGTCAGCCGGCCCCGCAGCCACGGACGACAATAAGTCTGACTCTCAAGCGCCTGCTCGTTCGCGTACGCGCAAAAGCACGACGCCCAAGAAAACAGCGGACGCTTCCCAGGCCGTCAAGGCGCCTACCGCTGCGTTGACTCCCACATCGACAACGTCGCTGCTCTTTCAAGCTCCCGACCTTCCCGATCTTCCGGAGCGCGCACCTCGTTCGCGCAACGACAATGGCGACGATCGCAACCGCGACAACCGCGACAACCGCGACAACCGGGACAACCGCGACAACCGGGACAACCGCGACAACCGGGACAGCCGTGATGGCCGTGACGACCGCGACAACGACAACGGCAACGGCGACGAAGCAGGTAACGTTCGTCGTCGCTCACGTCGTCGTTCTGGCGAAGACGCTCGCCCCGGTGACGAGTCCCCGAACACGGTCGTTCGTGTGCGCCAGCCGCGCAAGCAGGCTGAGCCGAGCAACGAGCCGACACGCGTCAAGGGGTCAACGCGCCTCGAGGCCAAGAAGCAGCGCCGCCGTGATGGCCGCGATGCTGGTCGTCGTCGTCCCGTCGTCACCGAAAGCGAGTTCCTCGCGCGCCGTGAAAGCGTTGACCGCGTCATGGTGGTCCGCTCGAAGTTTGACCGCATCCAGATCGGTGTTCTCGAAGACGGCGTCTTGGTCGAGCACTACGTGGCGAAGGCCCAAGATGCGAGCCTCATCGGCAACGTCTACCTCGGTCGCGTTCAGAACGTTCTTCCCAGCATGGAAGCTGCCTTCGTCGACATCGGGCGTGGCCGCAACGCTGTGCTGTACTCCGGAGAAGTTGACTGGGATGCTGCTGCCGAGAACTCTGCCGACGGCAAGCCGCAGGCCCGTCGTATCGAGCTCGCGCTCAAGCCCGGCGACCGCGTGCTCGTTCAGGTCACGAAAGACCCGGTCGGTCACAAGGGAGCTCGACTCACGAGCCAGGTTTCCTTGCCAGGGCGCTACCTCGTTTACGTTCCCAATGGCTCGATGAGCGGCATCAGTCGCAAGCTGCCCGACACCGAGCGTTCGCGTCTCAAGAAGATCCTCAAGGGTGTTCTGCCAGATAACGTCGGCGTAATCGTGCGCACCGCCGCTGAGGGCGCGACTGAAGAACAGCTCACGCTCGATGTGAACCGTTTGACCAACCAGTGGGCTGACATCAGCGCACAGGTCGACAACACTCAGAACCAGGGCCCGGCGCTACTGCACTCCGAGCCCGATCTTTTGATCAAGATCATCCGTGACGTTTTCAACGAAGACTTCCACAAGCTCGTTATCGAGGGCGACGATGCTCGTAAGACCATCGAGGGCTATGTGCGTTCGGTAGCACCTGACCTGCTCGACCGTCTTCAGTCTCACGAGAGCACAGTTGACTCCTTCGAGGAGTACCGAGTTTCAGAACAGATCGAGAAGGCTCTTGACCGCAAGGTCTGGCTGCCCTCGGGCGGTTCGCTCGTGATCGACCGCACCGAAGCTATGACCGTGGTCGACGTGAACACCGGCAAGTTTGTCGGCTCGGGCGGAAACCTTGAAGAGACCGTCACGAAGAACAACGTCGAAGCGGCTGAAGAGATCGTTCGCCAGCTGCGTTTGCGCGATATTGGTGGAATCATCGTCGTCGACTTCATCGACATGGTGTTGGAGTCGAACCGTGACCTCGTGTTGCGTCGCCTCGTCGAATGCTTGAGTCGAGACCGCACGAAGCACCAGGTTGCAGAAGTTACCTCGCTCGGCCTCGTGCAAATGACGCGTAAGAAGCTCGGCCTCGGCCTGCTCGAAACGTTCAGCGAGAACTGTGAAGTGTGTGCCGGTCGCGGTGTCGTCGTTCATCACGACCCCGTATCGAAGCACCGTTCGCAGCCGACGCAGAACGAGCAGTCCGGTGGCGGTCGTCGCGGTCGCAACCGCGGCGGAAACAACAACTCCGGTGGATCCAACAGCAACGGCTCCGGCAACTCCGGCTCCAACGGTGGCGGTAACGGTAACGGCAACGGCAACGGCAACGGCAACGGTGGATCGAACGCTCAACAGTCCAACGGTTCCGCTAAGGCAGCGACAGCTCCGGCAGCGGGTGCCAGCAACGGTACGCACGCGATCACCGAAGACGTTCGTAACGCCCTCGCTCGCGTCGCAGCCAGCACCGTTGTTCCCGTAGTGGAGAACGGCTCGGATGCTCCGGCTGTCGACACTGCTGCGAACACCGCAACTGCCGCCGCAGACGCCACGTCTACAGCGGCTCCTGAGCCCAAGAAGTCTCGTCGCAGCAAAGGCGGGCGGCAGTCGAATAAGTCATCGTCGCCGTCACAGGAAGTAGCGGAGCCAGCAGTCGCTGCACCCGCCGCTGACGAGCCTGCGGTAGCAATTCTTGACATCCCGATCACGAAGTCTGAGAAGGCAGCTCCCACGATCAGCACGCAGGATGCGGAGCAGATTCTGGGCTCCGTTCTTGAGGCTCTTCCCGAGCCCAAGCAACCCGGCCACGGTCGTGCTCGCGGGTCGCGTCGTGCCAGCAGCCAAGGCAAAACCGTCAACGCAACTCCCAGCGACGATAAGTAGTTCTCAACGGCTCGGCACCTGTGGAGCTTCGAGTTTGTAAGGTTATTTCGTGACAACAACTTTGCCAGCGAGTGTCGATGATCATCACCATCACGATCATCGACCTCGCCGCTCTCGAAAACGCTGGTTGTGGCTCGCAATCGGCACGTTGGGCGTCGCCGCAATTCTCGGGCTTCGGGCTTTCACCGGTGGGCAGGATTCCATTGGGGTTCCGGGGCTAACTGCTGACCTCGTCACGCTCGCCACGAGCGTCATTATTGAGTCATTGCCCTTTGTCGTGCTCGGCGTTGTTTTGTCGATCGTGGTGCAAGCCTGGCTTCCGGATGACTTGCTCATGCGGTATTTGCCGAACACTCCGGTGCTCCGTCGTGCGGTGATCTCGCTGTTCGGCATTGCGTTGCCGGTGTGCGAGTGCGGCAACGTTCCGCTCGCCAGAGGACTCGTGATGAAGGGGTTCTCTGTCCCCGAGTCAATGACGTTTTTGTTGGCAGCCCCGATCATCAACCCGATCACTATCCTCACCACCCATCAGGCCTTCGGATTCGATGACGGCATTCTTGTCGGCCGCATCTTGGGCGGGTTGGCGATTGCCAATATCGTCGGCTGGCTCTTCAGCCTTCACCCGCAACCCAACTCCTTACTAGAGGGGCGCTTTGCGGCTCAGTGTGCTGCAGGCTCTCACGGCCACAGCCAGTCGCGGTACGAGAAGAGTCTCGACATCTTCATGCGCGAGTCGAGCGTCTTGATGCCGGCAGTCTTCATCGGTTCGCTCATCGCTGGCGCCATTCAAGTTGCGGTTCCTCGGGACGTCTTAGTCTCGCTCGGTAGCAATCCGCTGTGGTCGATCCTGGCGATGATGCTGTTAGCGTTCGTGATCTCCGTGTGTTCCAGCGTGGATGCATTCTTTATCTTGCCGTTTGCGAGTACTTTCATGCCCGGCTCTATCGTCACGTTCCTCGTATTTGGTCCGATCATCGATATTAAGATGCTGGCGATCATGCGTACAACATTCACCGCGAAGGTGCTTCTGCAACTATCCCTCGTGGTCGCGCTCATGAGTGCGTTGATTGGATTGGTGATCAACTATGTTGCCTAGTCTTCGGCGCTGGTGGGGCGTCATCCTGATTCTGGTGGCGGTCTGTGCCACAGTCTGGCTCGCTGCAACTCAACAGCTCGTTCTCTACATCCACCCCCGCTATGTGGTTTTCACAGTGATCATGGCGGTCATTGCGCTTGTCATTGGTGTTCTCAGCGTGGCGGTACGCCCGGCGGACACCGAGGGCACGGCGCCGCGTCGAGGGTGGTCCCGTGTTGTTGGCGCGCTGGCGCTCGTGCTTTCCGGCGCCATGGCGCTCACTCTCGTTCTCCTTCCTCCGACGACCCTGTCGAGTGCTACGGCCAGCCAGCGCGACATCGTGGGCTCCACGGTGGGAAGCGACAGCCAGAATGCGGATGAGGTCGAGAACGCCGACGACGAACTGATCGCGAGTTTTACTGTTGTCGATTGGGCTTCGTTGCTTCGTCAAACGAGTGACCCCAGCTTTTACGCCAACAAGAAGGCCGATGTTGTCGGTTTCATCACGCCAAGCGAAGATGACCCGTCCAATATTTTCTACGTCTCCCGGTTCACCGTGACGTGTTGTGCCGTAGATGCGCAGCCGGCTGGTGTGGCGGTGTACGCCCCCGATTGGCAGAATGATTTCGAAGTCGATGCGTGGATAGAGGTCGTGGGTTCGTTCGAGATCAACCCGAGTTCGCGAAGCGATCTCCCGCTTGTTTTAGTTCCCGAGAAAATGAGTGCAGTGGAGCGGCCCAGTGAGCCATATCTCTATTAGCGCGCCGCCACCGGAGGCAGCGAACAGCATGCGTTCGTTCCGTCGCACGTTCGCGTGGACGGTAGCCGCCCTCGTAGTGCTCTCCGCGATCTTTCTGGCTTTGGGTTACCTTCAGGGGCCCAAATTGTCCAGTGCCCAGGTCGACGGGGATGCCGTCGTCGAGTCGTCAGATCAAACCTTGCGTCTGTTCGCGAATCAGGCAATCGCTGAAATCGATCCGGATGCTGTCACTGTTGCGCCTGCCGTCGACGCCACGGCATCGAGCGAGGGTGACCTCATTTCGGTGCAGTTCGCTCAGGCGCTCGACTACAACACCGAATACACCGTGAGCGTCGAAGGGGTCACCACGGCATCGGGCGGCCCGGAATCCACCTTCAACTACTCCTTCACCACCGGGGAGCCCGACCTTTATTATCTCGATCGGGGCGAGCCGAACGACGAGATTATTCGCACGGGCCTCACGTCTCAAGATCGCACTGTGGTGTTCGCTGGCGCGGGTATCCAAGAATTTGTTCCGGTGGGCGATGTCGTTGCGTTTACAACCGCGGCGGCCGATCGCACGGGCACTCTCACGCTGGCGAACCCCGATACGGGGATTACTGAGCAAGTGTTGTTGCCTGAAATCGGTGAGGTGGCTGATTTAGACTCCACACGCTCAGGCTCGCTCTTGGGGTTCACTATCTCAAGTACAGACCCCGGGCCCATCCCTACGATCTCGCACACGCTGTATACGGTCGACCTCGATCGAGGCCGCGATGTTGTGCCCGTTCTCGACTTGGACGGTGAGCCCATGCGGGTCACGGGGTGGCAGTTCGTTCCTGGAACAACCGCGATCGTGGCTGTCACGACGGAAAGCACTCTTGTCAGGGTTGACACCGTCACCGGCCTCATTGTTCCCCTTGGCGGCTACTTCAACTTCGATCGTGTGTCCGCAGACGGATCTACTGCGATTGTCAGCGACACCACGGGCAGCGCTGCCGTGACCCTCTCCGACGGCACGGACGTGCGTCTGCAGCCGTCACCCATTGGTGACGAGCAACCATTCATCGGGCAGACCGACGCCAATGCGGCGGGAGACCTCGTGGCAAAGATGGTCCTGGTGGGGGAGTCGGGTGCTTCGTTCAGCAGCGTGCTCGCGTTCGACGATGGCGACGAGTCCCGCATTCTGTATAAGACGGTTGACGACAAAGGTGCCATCCTTGATTTTCGCGTGTCGCCCAACAATCAGTTTGTGGCGGTGGAGGTTCAGCCGAACGTCTCCACGCTTGACACCGATGGCTATGTGATGAGCCCCAGCCCACGGAGCGTGACGACCTATGTTGTCGACATCGCTACTGGGGCAGTGACGCGCAGTGTAGAGGGGTTTAGCGCTATCTGGCGCTAGGACTGAGGACGATCTTTCTGCGCTACACGTAGGCCGCTGGCCTGCAGCCTGAGCACGAACTCTCGCACCCCTACGGGTTCGGCGCCGAGCGCCACGAGGTCGCTCCACAGGCGGGCAGGCACGTCGTAGTGGTCGAGATCGAACCCTCGGCGGGGGATGCCGGCGCGTTCCGCGAACGCGTGCAGTTCGGCGAGAGAAGTGTCACTCACGATGTGTGCCCAGACCGTATCGTGGGCTGGCCAAATGGGCTGGTCAATCAACACGGTCATGGCTTGAGCCTAATTGACGGCCAACCCGCAGGCGGAGGTTTTGACCCAGTGGCCGTTCGCGGCGTACTATTGAACCCGCTGCACCCGAGTTGTGGTTCCGATCTCCGAGATCGTGACCAATGTTGGTGTACACGTTCTCGTTTTCGTCGAGTCAAGGTTTGATTGATTCAGTCGAAAGCTACCGCAGCGTGTCGTTTGACCGGGAGTGCCCACGTCGAGTATCGTTGATCCTTGGCGTGTGCTGGGCAAAGCCCGCAGAGATCGCCACAAGCTTCAGTAGTTCTAGCTATTCAATCGTTAAGTAAGGGTCAAAAGTGGTTTACGCAGTTGTGCGCGCCGGTGGGCGGCAGGAGAAGGTAGAGGTCGGCACGATTGTCGTTCTCGACCGCATCGCAGCCGACAAGAACGGCAATGTTGAGCTCGCTCCAGTTCTGTTCGTTGACGGCGACAAGATCACTCACGACGCTTCGGCGCTCGAGAAGATCAAGGTCGTTGCCGAGGTATTGAACGACGAGCGCGGTCCCAAGATCGTTATCCAGAAGTTCAAGAACAAGACCGGCTACAAAGTTCGCCAGGGTCACCGTCAAGAACTCACCCGCATCAAGATCACCAGCATCAAGTAACTGCTGACGGACGTAAAGGACTTCTAGACAGATGGCACATAAAAAGGGCGCAAGCTCCACCCGTAACGGTCGTGACTCCAACGCGCAGCGCCTCGGCGTAAAGCGCTTCGGCGGCCAAGAGGTTCTCGCCGGCGAAATCATCGTTCGCCAGCGTGGCACCCACTTCCACCCCGGCGTCAACGTCGGCCGTGGCGGCGACGACACCCTGTTCGCTCTCGCAGCGGGCGCGGTTCAGTTCGGTGCAAAGGGCGGCCGCAAGGTCGTCAACATCGTTTCCGCGTAACTTTCCGCGGCATAAACTCCGCGTCGTCTGCATGCAGGTGGCGTAAAAGCGAAGAGCGAGCTTCGGCTCGCTCTCGCCATTTAAGACGGCAGGATTCGGCCGTCTAAAATGACAGCAGCATATTTTCAGTAGCTCACGAGAACAGGAGGAACCATCGTGGCATCGTTCGTCGATCAGGTAACTCTTCACCTCGTGGCAGGCCACGGTGGTAGCGGTTGTGTGTCCGTTAAACGCGAGAAGTTCAAGCCTCTCGCCGGTCCCGACGGCGGCAAGGGCGGTGACGGTGGTGACATCGTTCTCGTCAGTGACCCGCAGGTAACGACACTTCTTAATTACCACCGCTCGCCACACCGCAAGTCTCCGCACGGGCAGCCCGGTCAGGGCGACCATAAAGCGGGTACTGCTGGCGCTGAGATGATTCTTCCTGTTCCTGTTGGCACCGTTGTGCGTGACGGCGACGGCGAAGTGCTCATCGATATGGATTCTCCGGGAATGCGGCTCGTTGTCGCTCCCGGCGGTCAAGGTGGCCTCGGTAACGCTGCTCTGTCATCCACGAAACGCAAGGCCCCCGGTTTTGCGCTGCTCGGTACCCCGGGTTTCGAAGGCGATATTCACCTCGAACTCAAGACAGTTGCTGATGTCGCGTTGGTCGGTTACCCGTCTGCGGGCAAGTCCAGCCTCATTGCTGCGATGAGCGCGGCCAAGCCGAAAATTGCTGACTACCCGTTCACGACCCTGCACCCCAATCTCGGTGTGGTTGAGTCCGGCGAGATCCGCTACACGATTGCTGACGTTCCTGGCCTCATTGAGGGCGCGAGCGAAGGCAAGGGGCTCGGCCTCGAATTCTTGCGTCACGTCGAGCGCTGCACCGCTCTGCTGCACGTTCTCGACTGTGCGACCCTCGAGCCTGGTCGCGATCCGATTAGCGACCTCGACATTATTCTCGCCGAGCTCGCGGCGTATCCTGTGCCTGAGGGCCAGAAGCCGCTTCTCGAGCGCGAGCAAATCATTGCTCTCAACAAGGTCGACGTTCCCGACGGAAACGACCTCGCCAACCTCGTAAAGGCCGAGCTCGAAGAGCGCGGTTACCGCGTCTTCGAAGTCTCCGCGGTCTCGCGCCACGGTCTTCGTGAACTTTCCTTCGCCCTTGCCGCCCTCGTTGTCGCTGAGCGCGAAGCTCGCAACTCTGAGCCGGTCAAGGAACGCATTGTTCTTCGCCCGCGTGCTGTCAACGCCAAGGATTTTGTGGTCAAGGTCGAGGGCGGAACGTACGGCAACGTGTACCGCGTTGTGGGCGAGAAGCCCGAGCGTTGGGTAGCCCAAACTGACTTCGTCAACGAAGAAGCCGTTGGCTACCTAGCTGACCGTCTTGCGCGCCTTGGTGTCGAAGACCAGCTCTTCAAGTCGGGTGCTGTTCCCGGCTCTACCGTCATCATCGGTGCCGGCGGCGGTGTTGTCTTCGACTGGGAGCCCACGCTGTCATCCGCTGCCGAGTTGATTGTTGCGCCGCGTGGTACTGACCCGCGACTTGACGACAACCCCCGTGAAACCAACCGCAGCCGCCGCCGCAACTACCTCGATCGCATGGACGCTAAAGCTGAAGCGCGTGCCGAGCTCGAAGCAGAGCGCGAAGCAGGCATCTGGCGCGATGATGAAGGATTCGCTATTCAGCACGACGATGAGACAGAGGATCGTGACTAACAAGCCCACGGTGCGCGCCGAGATCCCTCGTGCGCGCCGCATCGTCGTCAAAGTCGGCTCGTCGTCGGTGAGCGGTGCCAACGTGGGGCAGATCGGTGCTCTAGTTGATGCTCTCGTGTCAGCTCACGCAGCCGGGTCTGAAGTCATTCTCGTTTCATCCGGCGCTATCGCAACCGGTATTCCGTTTCTCAAGCTCGATGGCCGTCCGACGGATCTTGCGACCCAGCAGGCAGCAGCAGCAGTGGGCCAAAACGTGCTCATCTACCGCTATCAAGAGAGCTTCGATCGCTACGGGGTCGTTGCCGCGCAGATTCTGCTCACGGCGGGCGACATGGAAAACCCCACCCACCACAGCAACGCTCAGCGTGCGCTCGAACGGCTGTTAGGGCTCAAAATCTTGCCGATCGTGAACGAGAACGACACGGTGGCAACCCACGAAATCCGATTCGGAGACAACGACCGCCTCGCGGCGTTGGTGTCTGTTTTAGTGCGAGCGGATGTTCTCGTGTTGCTTTCCGACATTGACGCGCTTTACACGAAACCTCCATCCGACCCAGAAGCGGAACGAATCAGTTTCGTTGCATTCAGCAATGACCTCAGCGACGTTACCTTCGGCGACGTCGGGGCTGCTGGAGTAGGCACCGGGGGAGCGGGCACCAAAGTGGCCGCAGCCAAGCACGCCGCCGCCGCTGGTATTCCTGTGTTGCTGGCCGAAACGGGAAGTGTCGCTGCGGCTCTCGCTGGCGAAGAAATCGGCACCTGGTTCGAGGCGGATACTCTCGCCCTCTAAGGTGCTTCGGCTTCGCCTTTGCGCCGCTACACTCTGACTATGGTTGATCAGGCAGTTACTGCGCTCTCTATTGACGACAAACTTCGTGCTGCTCGCGCCGCCTCGCGCAGCTTAGCTACCGCCACTACCGTGCAGAAGAATGCGGCGCTTGAAGCAATCGCTGCCGGTGTGGTGGCCAACGCCGATCGCATCGTTGAGGCAAATGCGCTCGATCTGCAGCGTGGCCGTGAGAACGGCATGACGGTCGGACTCCAAGACCGTTTACGTCTCACTGGCGAACGAATCGACCAACTCTCTGCCGCTGTGCTCGAGATCGTTGAGCTCGCTGATCCCGTGGGCACAGTCGTGCGCGGCTCGGTGCTGCCCAATGGGTTGTCGGTAGCGCAAACCCGTGTTCCTTTCGGCGTGATCGGGGCTATCTACGAAGCACGTCCGAACGTCACGATCGATATCGCGGCATTGGCGCTCAAGAGCGGTAACGCGGTGATGCTGCGCGGTGGCTCAGCAGCGGAAGACTCCAATCGGGTTCTCGTTGATGTCATCCAGACGGCACTGGGCAGTGTGGGCATCGACCCCGCTTCCGTGCAGACTGTCGATGAGTTCGGCCGCGATGGAGCGAAGGCGCTCATGCAGGCGCGCGGTTTCGTTGATGTGCTCATTCCCCGGGGCAGCGCGCAGCTCATCCAGGCGGTCGTGAACGAGTCGACGGTTCCGGTGATCGAAACCGGCGCGGGTATCGTTCACATTTTCTTGGACGCATCTGCTGACGAAACGACCGCAGTCGAAATCGTTCACAACGCCAAGGTGCAACGGCCGAGTGTGTGCAACGCCCTAGAAACTCTGCTCGTTCACGAGAGCGCTGCCGAGCGTCTCCTCCCTGCTGTGCTGTCTCGCCTCGCCGCCTCCGGTGTCACGATCCATGCCGATGAGCGCACGCGAGAGCTTTTCCCCGCCGCTGAAGTAGCCACCGACGAGTCGTGGTCCACCGAGAATTTGAGCCTGGATGTTGCGGTACGGGTGGTTGCTGACCTCGATGCCGCCATCGAACACATCGATACCTACTCCACCAAACACACCGAGTCGATCATCACCAACGACCTCGCGAATGCGGACCGGTTCCTCTCTGAAGTCGATTCGGCGGTGGTCATGGTCAATGCATCCACGCGCTTTACCGATGGAGCAGAGTTTGGATTCGGCGCCGAAGTTGGCATCTCCACTCAGAAGCTCCATGCTCGCGGCCCCATGGGCCTGCCGGAACTTACGAGTACCAAGTGGGTTGTGCGCGGCAGCGGTCAGGTGCGCGGGTAGACTGTTATCGGTTTTGCGAATGGAGATCTAATGTCGATTTTTCTGAACGTTCTTGCGTCGAGCGAAGAGCTTGCACCTCTCGTGCTGCCTGCGCCCGTTTTCCCGCTTATCGCGGCTGTTGTCTTCACGACGCTGGCTTTCGTGACGTGGAGCTTCCGCGACGTCGCTAACCGTCAAGAGCGTGTGCCCTCGAAAGCTGGCGACGCCCACGGCACAGGCCACTAAGGCTTGTCATGACCGCCGACACGGCGCCGCGGCGCGCACGCATCGGCATAATGGGTGGCACGTTCGACCCCATCCATAACGGCCACCTTGTTGCGGCCAGCGAAGCTCAGATCCAGTTCAACCTCGATGAGGTTGTCTTTGTCCCTACGGGCAAGCCATGGATGAAAGACACCGTCACGCCGGGGGAGCACCGCTACCTCATGACGGTAATCGCAACCGCCGCGAACCCCGGCTTCAACGTGAGTCGTGTCGACCTCGAACGCGAGGGTGCGACCTACACGATTGACACCCTGCGTGATATGCGTCGGGCTTATCCAAATGCCGACCTGTTCTTCATCACCGGCGCGGATGCCGTTGCGCAGATCATGGAATGGAAGGACGTCGCAGAGGTCTGGACTCTCGCCCATTTCATAGCAGTTTCACGGCCAGGACACGCCTTAACTATTAGCGGATTGCCAGAGCAAGGCGTAAGCTCGCTTGAAGTGCCGGCGCTTGCGATCTCATCCACCGATTGCCGAAACAGGGTCAGTCGGGGTTATCCCGTCTGGTATCTGGTTCCGGATGGTGTCGTGCAGTACATCGCCAAGCACCATTTGTATCGGAGTTCTTAATGACCACTTTTCACGATCCGCTGCCGCAGTCGCGCCGTGCGGCGCGTCAGAGTGAGCGCGAGCACACGACAGACGAGCAGCCCGCGGCTGAAGGATTCACCACCTTCCCCGGGCAGGAGCACAACGACCAGCCTTCGGCCGCCCATAATCCGCAGCCTTCCGCTTTCACCGCGCCCGCAGCAGAGCAAGCGACTCCGCCAGCCCCATCTTTCGCGGCCCCAGCCGAACCCGTTTCGCAGCAGGTTCCCCCTGCTTCGGCAGCGGCAGCCGCACCTGCAGCCCCCGCGCCGAGCGCCGCTGGAGCGGTGCCCCATGAAAAGACGTTGACGCGTCGCGAACTCCGTGAACTACGGGCTCGCGAAGAAGCGGCGAACCAACCGGCGCCGGGCGCCTCGGCTGCGCCCACTCAGGCTGCGCCTCCTTCCCCCTCGACTGCGCAAGCACCGACCGCGCAAGCACCGACCGCGCAAGCACCGACCGCGCAAGCACCGACCGCGCAGGCACCGACCGCGCCGGTGGTGCCGAGCCAATCGGCCCCACGCCAGGCCGCGCCAAGCCAGATCGCGCCAGCTCAGCCTGCCGCGGCGCCAGCAGCTCCGACTCAGGCGGCACCTGTCCACGCTCCTCCGGTCGTTCCCGTGGCGCGCACGGCCTCGACTCCGTCCGCATCGGGTCCTGCGTCGTCCGCCGGGTTGCCAGCAGCATCCGCTCCTATCGTTCCCCCACAGTCGCCAGCACCAGCGGCGCGACCAAGCCTCGCCGATTTAGCGGCGGCAGCTTCAGCATCAGTGACGGCCCCTTCGAAGCCTGCAAAGTCGGTTGACGAACTCTCGTTCGCGCCCGACGCTCAACTCTTCGTTGAGCCGCCTGCGCTCGTCGACCCGCTCGCGGTGGCGCCAGAAGCTGCATCCGCGACCCCTCCGAGCGATGCGCTGAGCGCCTTTGAATCGCTACTGGCGACCCCTGATGGCTCCACTACTTCGCCTCCCGCGTCGTCCACACCGCGTTCCCCCCTCGCAGATTTGCCAGCGCCGAGTTCGACAGCGCCGTCTTACGCCGCCAACCTGCCTGCTCCATCGGCGACCTCGGCCCCTACTCGTTCTGAGCGCCCTGCTATCGAAGGCCTGTTGGGCCTCGCACCGGCGGCCGATGTCTCGAAGGCCGCGGCTGCGCCTGCTCAGCCACCCGTGGCATCGGTTGCTTCGACAGCTCCCGCTCCTGCAGGTCCCACCCAAACAACGCTGAGTAACGCGCGCGCCGAGTTTGATGAACTCGCTCGCAAGCGTCTCGATGGAGATGTCACTGCTTCTTCGCCGGCTGCATCGACAACACAGGTCGCCCCGGCGGCTTCTGCTCAGGCTTCTGCTCCCACAGCAGCCCCGGCGCAATCGCCCGCGGGCACATCAGCATCGGGACTCTCGGCGGGGCACTGGTCCAAGCAAGCTACCGAAACTGACGATTCAGGCGACGCCGTCGTTGCGCGCACTATCGGCAGCGGCAGCAGCGCGACCAACGCCTTAGTGTTGCCAGCGATTCCGTTCGCAACAGACATCCGTGGGCCGCTCACCTCCAGCGGTGAGGCAATGCTCACCGGATCGATCGATTTGCCGAGCACACTCTCGGTGAGCGGTGTATCTGACCGCTTCGACAAGGGCGACATCGATTCGCTCCTGGATCTCAACGACAGCGACATGGTGTCAACGGATTCTGCACCCGTGCGTGCGGTCAAAGCGGTCAGCACCTTCTCCAACCAATCAGTTACGCAGACGCAAAAGCCGAAGGGTACCCGTGCTCTCACGGTCTTGCTTATTTCGGCAGCGTCGATGGCGGTCGTGGTCGCGGGTCTTCTCGTGGCAGCGTTTGCCTTCAACATGTTGTAGCTTTAACTCTTTGCCATCAGCTAATTTCCGATTAAGGATCCTGTGACTGCTTCTCCTCGTGCCAACGAGCTACTTTCCATCGTCGCGCACGCCGCTGACGCCAAGCAGGCGACCGACATGGTTGCTCTGGACGTCACCGGGCCCATGCCTTACGCCGATATCTTCTTCCTCGCTACCGGTCGCAACGAACGTAACGTTCAGTCGATCGCGTCCGAGATCGAAGAAAAGATGATCGCTGCTGGCGCCAAGCCGCTGCGCCGCGAAGGGCGAGCTGAAGGTCGCTGGATTCTTCTTGACTTCGGTCACGTTGTCGCGCACATCTTCCACGAAGAAGACCGTCTCTACTACTCGCTTGAGCGCCTGTGGAGCGACTGCCCCGTGATCCCGATCACGATCGAGCAGCCGGTACGCGACGACGCCGATAGCGACGCCTCGTAACAAACTTCACACAACGTAACTCAATTTTGTCGGGTGCCGTTGTACTGGTGTGCTTGAGGTATCCGGGCAGTTAGACCCCGGGGTTACTCGCATCGAGTTACCTTCTCACACTGGGGTTTCATGATTACGCTCAATTCCGTCACCAAGACGTTTGGTGATGCCGCGAACCCGGTTCGTGCCCTCGACAACGTGAGTCTGTCGGTCGCCAGCGGAGAGATCTTTGGCGTCATCGGCCAGAGCGGAGCGGGCAAGAGCACGCTCATCCGCACTGTCAACCTGCTTGAACGACCGGATGCCGGCACGGTTACGGTCGGCGACCGGGAGCTCACCGCGCTGAATGATCGCGAGCTGCTTCAGGCGCGTCGCGAAATCGGCATGGTCTTTCAGCAGTTCAATCTGCTCGATAGCCGAACGGTTCGCGGAAACGTTGAACTTGCCCTCGAAGTTGTCGGTGTCGCCCGCCGCGAGCGGACTGCACGCACTAACGAGATTCTCGAACTGGTCGGGCTCGAGCACAAAGCTCAGCAGTACCCTGCTCAGCTCTCGGGCGGGCAGAAGCAGCGCGTGGGCATCGCTCGCGCTCTTGCATCACGCCCGCGTGTTCTGTTGAGCGATGAAGCGACCAGTGCGCTCGACCCCGAGACGACCGACTCGATACTGCAATTGCTCCGCAGCATCAACAGAGAACTTGGTCTCACGATCTTGCTGATCACCCATGAGATGGATGTTGTGAAGAGCATCTGCGATTCCGCAGCGCTCATGAGTGGTGGCCGCATTCTCGAGCAGGGGCGTCTGACCGATCTGCTTACGCAGCCGGGCTCGCAGCTTGCTCGTGGGTTGTTCCCGCTGGGGGAGTTGCCCGAGGGTAACTCCACCGTCATCGATGTCACTTTTGTTGGGCTGTCGTCGGGCCGCCCGGTGGTGTCGCAACTGGCGCGTACTCACCAGATCGATGTCGGACTCGTCGGAGCGGCCATCGAGACGATTGGCGGCGCCCAATCTGGTCGCACACGACTTGAATTGCCGGGGACCGCTGACGCCAACGCGGCAGCGATCAATGACTTGCGGGCCCAAGGGCTCGTCGTAGAGATCGTAAGGAGCGGACGATGATTGATTCCACTGCTCCGGAGTTCTGGCCACAGCTCTTCGAGACGCTCCTGAAGGCAACGGGGGAGACCCTGTACCAAGTAGGCGTCACGATGCTCATCACGCTCGTGCTGGGGCTCGCTCTAGGCACGCTGTTGGTCGTTACTGACCGCGGCGGAATCCTGGAACGACCCTTCGGCAGTCTGGTCGCCGGCCGCATCATCAACGCGGTTACGCAGACCGTCGTCAACCTCGGGCGTTCCATCCCGTTCATCATCCTGATGATTGCGCTGATCCCGTTCACACGGCTGCTTCTGGGCTCGGCGTTCGGAGTCACCGCCGCCATCGTGCCGCTCACCGTTGCGGCCATCCCGTTTTACGCTCGCATCGTCGAGATCTCATTGCGCGAAGTGAACGAGGGGCTCGTTGAAGCGGGTCACTCGCTCGGCGCGACGCGGTGGCAGTTAGTGTCGAAAGTAATTATTCCTGAGGCAGTACCGGGCCTCATCCGTGGCTTTACAACGACAGTGGTGTCGATTGTGAACTACTCCGCCATTGTGGGCGCGATTGGTGGTGGAGGTCTGGGCGATGTTGCTATTCGCTACGGGCACCAGCGCTACAGCGTCATCCACATTGTCGCGGTAATCATCGTGTTGGTGGCGATTGTGCAGATCGTTCAAGTGGTCGGCGCGCGCCTGGCCAACCGAATGTCTCACCGCTGACGCAGTCGGCGGCTGACCCCCACGTAGTTCTCACTCATCTCAGTTGTTTCACCCTTCACCAAAGGATTCGTTATGTCACGCTCTAAGTTCTTCTCGCTCTCTACTGTTGCCGCCGCTGGTGTGCTCGCTCTGACCTTGGCCGGATGCTCGGCTCCCGCTGAGGAAGCTGCACCGACTGATGGCACGCTCGGTTCGCTGACCGTCGGCGCTACGGCAACGCCCGCCGGCGAGATCGTTCAGTTCGTCGTCGACAGTGGCCAGGCTGAGGCTGCAGGCCTCGAACTCGACATCGTGGAGTTCACCGACTACACGACGCCGAACCCCGCGCTGAGCGAGGGCAGCATCGACGTCAACCTATTCCAGCACGCGCCGTTCCTCGATCTCTACAACGAGAACACCGGTGACACTCTCGCCGTTGTCGGTCAGGTGTACCTCCCGCCGCTGGCGCTGTACTCGAAGACCGTTGACGAGCTCGCTGACCTGCCGGATGGCGCCAAGATCGCTCTGCCGAACGATGCCAGCAACGAGGGCCGCGCGCTGCTGCTGCTCGCGGATGCCGGACTCATCGAAACCACGGATGCCCCGTCAACCGTGTCGGACATCACCGCCAACCCCAACGATTACAACTTCATCGAGATCGACGCAGCAAGCCTGCCGTCCGCTCTTGATGACCAGGATGCGGCGATCGTGAACTTCAACTACGCCGGCGCTGCTGGCCTCTCGGGTGACCTGCAGTTGGTCACCGAGGGCACCTCCAGCGAGTACTACAACATCCTCGCCACGCGCGACGAGCTCAAGAGCGACCCGCGCGTCACCGAGCTTTATGAGCTGTTGACCTCTGACGAGACGAAGGCGTACATCAACGACTTCTACAACGGACTCGTCATCCCCGTTTCCTAAGCGACGACGCGGCTAAGCGACGCGGGCAACACCACCGTTCGCTCAGGCGAACGAAGGGCGGTCACCATCCTCACGGATGCTGGCCGCCCTTCGGCTTTTCCCCAATATTTCGCGCACTTTCGGTCGGTATTCGCTCAGATGGTTTTGGATACGCCGAGCGTGTAGTAATCTTGTCAAGTTGCGTTTTCTACACGGAAACAAAACAATGGGTCCATGGCGCAGCCCGGTAGCGCACCTGCATGGCATGCAGGGGGTCAGGGGTTCGAATCCCCTTGGATCCACCATTTAGCCCCGCAATCGTAAAGATTGCGGGGCTTTTTCGTTGTGTCTACGTGCTTTCTAGAGTGCCGTTCGTCGGGGTGCATACAACGCACGGCGACGAAGGATCCAGAGAGATCGTAGGCTCTTAACTTCATCATGCCCGAGCGTGTCGCGGCTGTCCGGCGATCTCTCGATCTGAGGAACGGCGTCGGTGTTCGACTCCGAAAAATGTGGTGGATAGGCAAGCGATAGTTCTGCTGTGGCGAGAGGGCACCACCACGCGATGCCGATGAGGTGCACGCGTTTCGTGGCGAGTCCTACTGTGAAATGCGCTTATGTGATGCGCTGGGCGCTGTGTCGGAGACGGCGGTGGCACGAGGATTTGAGCAGTTACGGCAAATATTTCCCCGGAAAGTTCTATGGTTGGTGTAACTGCGCCCCTAGCGGGTTCTGCAGATCCCGAAGTGAGGAGCAGTATGTCTACGCGAGTTGCAACGGACGAGGACGGTACCTCAAAGCTGTCGCGCGCAGCCACTATTTATGACGTCGCTGCGCGAGCAAAGGTCTCCCACCAGACGGTGTCGCGGTACCTTCGCAAGTATCCGGGAATTCGACCCGAAACTCGCGAGCGCGTTGAACTGGCTCTCGCGGAGCTGAACTACCGCCCCAACCAAGCTGCGCGAACTCTTGCGACCAACCGCTCCCTCCGTATCGGCGCTTTCGCTTACGAAATGCTAGAGGTCGGGCCAAGCCAGATCATGCAGGGAGCGAGCCGCCGTGCACGTGACGCCGGCTACATGCTGGATCTTGTCACGCTTTTCCCCTCTGATGACGAGGCGACCCAGAACGCAATCAACGAGATGTATCAACAGAACTTGGCGGGGGTGATCGCAAGCGCTCCGACCGACCGCGTGCGTGAGGCGCTGGAAGCTGCGGATTTCGGTGTGCCTCTCTACATTGAGACTGAGCGTGAAGATGAACTTGGTGCCGAGCACGAGAGTTTGAACGCGGTTGGCACGCGAAAGTTAGTAGACCATCTTGTGGATCAGGGCCACACGACGATCCTGAATATTGCCGGGCCGCCAAGTTGGATCGCGTCGCTTAATCGTGTGAATGCTTATCGCCGAGCGATGCTGCACCGAGGTCTCGAACCGCTCGACTCACTTCACACGGATTGGTCGGCCGCCTCTGGCTACAAGCTTGCGCGACAGATGCCTCTTGACCGAGGGGTCACCGCGATTGTAGCGACCAATGATCAGGTCGCCCTTGGGGTTGTGCGTGCGCTCATTGAGCGAGGTGTCGCGGTGCCGGATGACATGAGCGTCGTCGGTTTTGACGACATTCCGGAGTCAGAATTTTTTCTACCCCCCCTCACGACGGTTCAGACGCATTTCGATATGCAAGGCAAGTACAGCATCGACATGCTGCTCTCGATGATTCATAATTCTGAGGCGCCCGTTCGCGAAGATTACGTGTCGGCCGACCTTGTTCTGCGCTCGTCAACAGCTCGCGCCCCCGTCGCCTAGCTTCGCTTTACAGCTAACGACGCGCCCGGTTCCGGTGTCAGAGGGGCGTCGCGGCATGTGTTTAGGCGTGACTTTTTCCCGACTCTGAAACCATGCTTGTTTCCGGTAACATTTTGCTGTAGCTTCGTCGTTGTGCCAATGTTTCCGGTAACAAACCGGGGATCGCGAACAACAATGGAGTATTCTCAGTGACACGCAATGACGCCCGCAATGTCGACAAAGACCTCATTCTTTTCGGCGCTGCGTACTACAACGAGTACCAAACGATCGAGCGGCTTGACCTCGATCTTGATCTCATGCAGCAGGCGAACTTCAGCGTCATCCGTGTTGGAGAGTCAGTGTGGTCCACGTGGGAACCCGAAGACAACACCTTCAACCTTGAGTGGCTTGAGCCAATTCTTGACGGTGCGCACGCGCGTGGAATTCACGTCATCCTCGGCACCCCGACTTACGCGCTGCCTCCGTGGCTTCAGACGAAGCATCCAGAGCTCCTGGCTCATTCCGCAACGGGAACCCCTCTGAGCTGGGGCGGTCGTCAGGAAGTTGACTACTCGAGCCCGCTGTTCCGAACATACGCAGAACGCATCATTCGTGCGGTTGTTGGTCGTTACTCGAGCCACCCTGCCGTGATCGGCTATCAGGTCGACAACGAGCCCGGCCTCGAGCTCTTTCACAACCCCGGTACCTTCGCGGGCTTCGTGCAGTGGCTAAAAGCACGCTACGGCGACACCGACACCCTCAACCACGAGTGGGGCCTCGTCTACTGGTCACACCGCATCAGCGAGTGGAATCAGCTCTGGGTTCCCGACGGTAATACGTTGCCGCAATACGATCTTGCATGGCGAACCTACCAAGCGGAGCTCACGACAAACTTCATCGGTTGGCAAGCTGACATTGTGCGCGAGTATGCCGACGACGCTCAGTTCGTCACCACCTGCATCGCGTACCCTCGCCCCGCGGTGAACGATGAAGAGCTCACCAAGGTGCTCGACATTACGGCGGGCAACCCTTATTACGAAATGCAGGATGGCCTTGATGCCACGAGCATCATTGAACCGCGCCAATCGTGGGCGAGCAACAGCGTATGGGGTCTTACTAATCAAGCCGACCGTATGTTCGCATCGCGCCAAGAGCGCTTTCTCGTCACCGAGACTAACGCAGGTGCCATCGGCGGATCCGAACAAAATTATCCACCCTACCCGGGTCAGCTCGCCCAGGCCGCTCTCGCTCTAGTTGCGCGTGGGGCCAGCATGATCGAATACTGGCACTGGCACACTTTGCACTTTGGGACCGAAACTTACTGGGTTGGCATTTTGCCTCACAGCCAAAAGCCAGGTCGCGTGTACAACGAGATCGCCGAGCTTGGCGCTAAACTCCGTGCGATCGGGCCGGCGATGAGCGGTTACACGCCTGACGCGGATGTCGCTTTTCTGTACTCGACTGAGAGTAAGTGGGCCCTCGAATTCTTCCCGCCGCTAGCGACGGAAGATCATAAGCCCGATCGCGGATCGTACCCAACAATCTTTAATGCGTTCTATCGCGGCGTTATCGAATCGGGTGCGCAAGCACGAATTGTCAATGTGTCGCAATTCTTAGACTGCGACATCGACACGTTCGTCAAGCGTTTCCCGGTGCTCGTTGTTCCTGGTTTGTACGCTGCCAGCGACGATGCTCTCGAGCGACTGCTCGCTTACACCGAGAGTGGAGGGCACCTTGTCATTGGGCCTCGAACGGCGTACGGCGATGAAGAGGCACGTGCACGAATGGCCGTAGCCCCGCCGATGCTCGCTGACGTAGCGGGCGCGTCCTACGATGAATTCTCCAATATCGATGCGAGTATCGCAGTAAAAACTGTCGACGTCACCGCGCCTAGTTTTTTGCTGTCGCCGGGCGCCGAAGCCACTCGATGGATCGAAGGTCTCACTCCGAACGGAGCAGACGTAATGCTCGGCTATGTGCACCACAGTTTCGGCCGTTTCGCCGCGATGACGAGCGCACAAAGCGGTGCCGGTCGTGTAACCGTCGTAGGCACGGTGCCCAACGCGGTTCTCGGCAAAGACCTCGGCCGTTGGTTTTCACCAACGCCGATTTCCTCAGTCTGGAGTGACTTAGGTGTTGGCGTGAATGTCTCCTCGGGTATCAATGACGCCGGGGAGCGAGTGTGGTTCGTGCACAACTGGACGCCGGAGGTCGCGAATGCCACCACACCGGCTGACGGGCCTCTGCGCGACCTTATCGGTGGAGACTCGATCGCCGAATCATCTGTCCTCATTCTCGAGCCATGGTCCGTACGGATACTGGTCGGGAATGCGGGAGCTTAGCGCAACCGATCCCGGTTGCCCAAGGAAAGGAAAAAATGAGAATGTTCCGTCTCAACGCAGCGACGAAACTGGTGGCGGGTGCCGCGGCAGCAGCTCTGCTGCTCACTGGCTGCTCGGCCGAGGGGTCAGCACCTGATGCCCTGACCGAGCCGATCACGCAGGCTCAAATTGACGAAGCGATGAACACACCGACCACACTCACTATGTGGTCTTGGGTTCCCGAAATTCAGGCCGAGATCGACTTGTTTGAAGAGGCATACCCCAACATCAAGGTGGAGCTTTCGAACGTCGGCCAGGGTCTCTCCCATTACACAAAGCTCCGTACCGCCGTAAAGTCCGGTGAGGTACCCGACGTCGTACAGATGGAATATCAGTACATTTCTTCGTTCCAGAATGACTTGCTGGATCTGGCACCCTATGGAGCAGATGCCATCGCAGACGACTATGTTTCGTCAGTGTGGGGCCAAGTTTCCTCCGAGGGCGCGGTCTACGGCATCCCACAGGATTTCGGTCCCATGGGAAACCTCTATCGCACGGACATCTATGCCGAGGCAGGCGTAACACCACCCGCGACGTGGGATGAGTATGCGGTCGCTGCGCGCACTATCAAGGACAAGACGGGCTCCTACATCACCAACTTCCCCGGTAACAACCCGGGTCAATTGGTAGGGCTTTTGTGGCAGGCAGGCGCTAAGCCGTTTAGCTATGACGGCGACGAGACAGTCGGCGTCGACTTGAACAGTGCTGAAGCGAAAGAGGTCATGGCCTACTGGCAGGAGCTCATCGACGAGGACCTAGTCTCCGTCGAGCCCGACTTCACCGACAACTGGTTCCAGAGTCTCGCCAAGGGCAAGTACGCGAGCTGGCTGGGTGCAGCATGGGGTCCGACGTTCCTCGAGGGCGCAATCGCCAATACCTCAGGTAACTGGGGCGTATCCGAGCTGCCGCAGTACGACACAGAGAATCCCGCATCTGGATTCTGGGGTGGAGCATCTGACGCTGTCATGGCCGAGAGCAAGAACCCGATTGCAGCGTACAAGCTGGCTGAGTTCATCAACCACGACGAGGAATCGTCACGCCTGCTCGCGTTAGAGCAGTCATTGTTCCCGCCGTTGATTTCAACTCTCGAGTCGGCTGATTTCTCCGACCAGGCGCCTGAATTCTATAGCGGCCAGCAGGTCAATAAGCTCTTTGCGGAAATCGCACCGACCGTTGACCCGGACTTCCAGTGGCTGCCGTATATGGACTTCGTGTACTCCAGCTTTAACGAGACGCTGGGATCGGCCATCGCCGATCGCGGAGACCTCACTGCAGGACTCGACGCCTGGCAGGACGCGGTCGTCACGTTCGGCACCGATCAGGGCTTCACTGTTAAGTAACGCCCCATTGCTGTGGCGGCTCGGTTCAGGCCGGGCCGCCACGGCACCTCACTGGATCCAAAGGAGAAGCCGTGAGCATGACCACCACCCGGCGCACCAGCGCTACGGGGCAGAAATCGACATCCCGTAAACGGGTCAGTCCCAGCCAGCGCTCCAAAAATATTGCAGCGTACTTCTTTGTCGGACCTTTTGTTCTGGCATTCCTCAGCTTGTTTGTTGTCCCTCTTGTCTATTCCGGCTACTTGAGCCTCTTCAAGACCCAACTCATCGGCGGCACGGTCTTCGTCGCGTTCGACAACTACGTGCAGGCAGTCGCGGACCCCGCTTTCCTCGCAAGCATCGGACGTATGGGGCTTTTCCTGCTCATCCAAGTGCCGATCATGCTGTTGCTCTCGCTCATTATTGCGCTTGCTCTCGACAGCGGACGCGTGCGCGGAAGTCGTTTCGTACGTCTCGCCGTGTTCGTGCCGTACGCAGTGCCCGGCGTAGTGGCCGCGCTCATGTGGGGTTATTTGTACGGTAAAGACTTCGGGCCGATCAGCCAGGTTTCTCGTGGCTTGGGCCTCGGAACTCTTGACTTTCTCTCCTCGGAGACCGTAATCCCTTCGATAATGAACATCGTGATTTGGCAGTTTGTCGGGTACAACATGATCATTATGTTCGCTGCGCTGCGCAGCGTGCCGGCAGAGCTCTACGAAGCCGCCCAGGTGGACGGAGCCGGACAGCTGCGCATCGCCTGGAGTATCAAGATTCCTGCTATCCGGCCCGCAATCATGCTCACGGTGATCTTCTCGGTAATCGGCAGCTTCCAACTCTTTAATGAGCCCAACCTGCTGTACAAGATCGCTCCCAACGCTATCGGTACGGCCTTCTCTCCGAACTTGTACGCGTACAACGTCGCATTCATCAACCAGAACGTGAACTACGCGGCGGCGCTCGCATTCCTCTTAGGAATCGTGATCATGATCGTGTCGTACGTCGTTCAGTTGTCGGCCCAGCGCCGTGAAGGGGCATCATCGTGAGCACTAAAACTAAGAAGAAATCTCTCGACCCGTCTCAGCGTCGGAGCACGATCCTTACCGTTGCCATGTGGGCGTGTGTGGCTTACTTTCTCTTCCCGCTGTTCTGGTTGGTTATTGCTTCCACAAAGAGCAACGGCGACTTGTTCTCCACTTTCGGGCTGTGGTTTGGAAACTCAATTGAGCTGTTCAAGAACATAGGAAACGTCTTTACCTACGACGGTGGGATATTCCTGCTCTGGGGATACAACACAGCTCTCTATGCGGGAGTGAGCGCCGTCGGCGCAGCGTTGCTCGCGACCGCCGCTGGCTATGGTTTTGCTAAGTACCGGTTCCCGGGGCAGAAGGTCATCTTCAGCAGTGTTCTCGGGGCAGTCATGATTCCTGCTACTGCACTGGCAATCCCCAGCTATCTGCTCTTTGCTTCGGTTGGCTTAACTAATACTCCGCTCGCGGTGATCTTGCCCTCTATCGTGAGTCCGTTCGGTGTTTTTCTGATGCGCGTTTATGCGGCTGATGCGATTCCTGACAGTCTGATTGAGGCGGCCAGAATTGATGGAGCAAGCGAATTTCGAATTTTCTGGCAGGTCTCGTTGAAGCTAATGGCACCGGGAATCGTGACCGTCTTTCTTTTTGCACTGGTGGCGACATGGAATAACTACTTCCTTCCGCTCATCATGCTTACTGACGCAAAGCTCTACCCGCTCACAGTAGGGCTGGCACAGTGGCAAGAGGCGGGCGCTTCGGGCGGTGGCGCTCTAGCGCTCTTCTCCATCGTTATCACCGGCTCGTTCGTCTCAATTATCCCGTTGGTGATTGCGTTCCTGTACTTGCAGCGCTTCTGGCAAAGTGGTCTCTCGGCCGGAGGGGTGAAGGGCTAATGGCCGCTGTAACTCCCTGGCGCGGGCGCGAACTGGGCGCCACAGGAATAATGGTGACCGCAGTCGGCATTGGCACCTCGGCTATCGGCGATATGCCCGGTGCACACGGCTACTCCGTTGACGAGGAACGCGCCGCGGCAGCGCTCGACGACGCCCTGTCTGGTTCCTTCAACTTTGTCGACACTGGCGCTAATTACGGCGCTGGTCGGAGTGAGCAACGCCTTGCCGCCTCGATAGCTCGGGTCTCACCGGCGGGGTTGGTGATCGCCACCAAAGTCGATCGTGACATGACCACCGGTTACTTCGGCGGTGACCAAGTGTTGCGTTCGGCGGAGGAGAGCTTGGAACGTCTCGGCGTCGATAGCGTTCCTTTACTGCACCTCCACGACCCTGAGACGATGGACTTCGACGATGCCATGGCGCCCGGGGGACCGGTCGCGGCATTGCGTTCTCTCCGCGATCAGGGCATTGCTCAACACATAGGAGTGGCGGGAGGTCCTGCCTCCTTGATGAAGCGCTATGTGGAGACAGGGGAGTTCGAAGTACTCCAGACACACAATCGTTTCACTCTCCTGGACCGCACTGCAGATGAGCTGCTTGATGCAGCTGCATCGCGCGGCATGGGAATCATCAATGCGGCGCCCTACGGCGGCGGCATGCTCTCCGATGCGCCCCGCGGAACCACCCGCTACAGCTACAGAGACGCGTCCTCGGCGACAATCGCAGCCTCGCAAAAGATGCGTGAGGTAGCCGCAGCACACGGGATTTCGCTAGCAGCGGCTGCGCTGCAGCTTTCTCTCGATGACCTTCGCATCCACTGCACAGTTGTCGGCATGTCTACACCGGGACGGGCTGCTTCGACACTTGCGCTCGCCGACACACCGATTCCGGCTGATGTATTCGCAGAGCTGCGTTCGCTCACACCAAGCCGGGATGAGTGGCTGAACGACTAAGTCTGAAATCACCACTAAACCCGCCAGATCTAAGGACCTCACTTCTCATGACCGTTCATGGCACTGTGCGTCAGCTCGTCAGCCTCGCTACGCTGCGCGCCGCCGTCAATCGCATCATTCCCGCCGACAACTTCCCCGCCGGCTGGGAGGGAGGGGTAGCAGATCACCTCGTTCCTGGCGCGGACAGCGGACTGGCTGACGCTGCAATCAATCCTGAGCTGGACTGGGCGCTCGCTGCCCTATGCTCTCTCGGGGATCGACTAGACGATGCCGTGGGCGGCGGGCTAGCCAGCTTCTCGCGAGCTCCAGCAGCTGAACAAGATCGGGTTCTCAGCGAGCTTGGACAACTCGCTGAGGCCGCCGACGAACTCGCGACTTTGCTGCGCATTAGTTGGGAAGGCTTCTACGCACCTTCGGAGGGACGAGACCCTGCCGGGCCAGGAATGGTCGGTTTTAGGTCACTACCGGAGGGTGTCGAGCCTGTCGAACCAGAGCTATTGCCGACGATTACCGTCGATCAGCTCCGTGGTAGTTACGACGCTGTCATTATCGGTAGTGGGCCGGGCGGCGCATCAGCGGCCCGCGTGCTCACCGAGCGCGGAAAGAATGTGTTGATCGTGGAGCGGGCTCTACAGCTCAGCCAGGCCGCCCTCCGCGATGATCATCTACACGGCAAGCGCACAGGCCTCTACAACTCAGTTGTTGGCCCTGGCGCAGGGCATCCGCGTGTTATTGAAAACGCCGATGGCGACGAGGTTGTGGTTCAGGGCGACGGTAGCGCTGGCCCCTATGGCCTCAACGCTATGACTGTCGGCGGTGGGACCCGTCTTTGGCAGGGTATGGCGTGGCGGTTCATGCCAGAGGACTTTGCGATGGCCACCACGTATGGCGTGCCGGAGGGGACCAGTCTCGCGGACTGGCCAGTCGATTACGCCGAAATGGAACCTTATTACGGTCGTGCGGAAGACGAGTTGGGCGTCGCCGGTGAGGAAGGCGGTCTCACCTCGCGCACCCCGCGCTCGCGACCCTACCCTCTGCCTGCCATGGAAAGCGAGCCAGCGCGCGAGGTGCTCGGCGCGGCAGCCGATCGTCTCGGCTGGAGGTGGGGCCCGGTGCCCCTCGCGCTGAATTCAATTCCGCACGATGGACGTCCCGCGTGCGTGAAATGTGCGCAGTGCGTCGGCCACGCTTGCCCGGTGAATGCGAAGAGTGGCGCGCACAACACGTTGCTCCCGCGCGCCATCAACACCGGGAGTTGCGACTTCATGGTTGATGCCCAAGCGATTCACATCGAAGACGGCGTCAGCGGCGCGCGAGTGCAGATTGTCGCTGACGCGAGCACGACTCCTCAAACGGTTGACGTAACGGCGTCGGTAGTCGTCGTTGCGGCTGGCGCTGTGGAGACCCCGCGTCTTATCGCGGCGAGCGGCCTTGGCAATGACCAGGTGGGTCGCCACCTCCATGATCACAGTTTCGTGATGGTCCTCGGCAACATCTCCCCGGGGGTGAAGAGCTTCCGGGGACCGGGACACTCGATCGCGACTCTCGACCACGTGCACAGCTCTCAGTCACCGTGGGGAGGCGGGGTAATTTTTGACCTCAACCAGATGCTGCCCGTGACCTCGGCTGGTATGGCTGGTGCCCTCGGGCATCCGGCATGGGGCTCCGAACACAAAGAGTGGATGCGGGAGGGCAGACAGCACATGTTTGGTGCATTTGGGATCGGTCAGGAGATTCCGATGGCCTCGTCCCGGGTTGAGGTTTCGTCTCTGGCCGCAGACCGATGGGGGCAGCCTGTCGCTCGACTGCGCAAGGAAGTGCACTCGAGCACCCGCGAAGTTCAGGACTTCATGTCAACCGCAGCTGCGGCGTGGCTGCGCGAAGCCGGGGCGAACGACGTGAAACGTCTGGCCGGACCGGCGATCGTCGCCGCTGCGGGGGAACATTCCTGTGGCACCATGCGCATGGGCAGCTCCTCGGCAGTTTCAGCCACTGCTCCCACCGGTCGTGTGTGGGGAACACGGCGGGTCTACGCGTGTGATAGTTCGCTGCATCCCACTAACGGGAGCGTGAACCCCACACTAACCATCTTCGCGAACGCCCTTCGCGTCGCAGGACATATCGCCGACGCTTTGCACTAACCAACCCGCCTGCCGAACTTTAGAGAAATAGGGTCAGAAGAATGAGCTCCTTGCAAGAAGTCCCTTCCCGCATGCGTGCAAGCGTGCTTGAGAGTGCACACCACCTCGTTGTTCGCGAGGTTGATACCCCTGTTCTGGCTTCGGACCAGGTATTGGTGCGAATTGCCGCCGTCGGTGTCTGTGGTTCCGATGTTCACTATTTCCATGAAGGTCGAATCGGCGACTTCGTTGTCGACGCTCCACTTATTCTCGGCCACGAAGCATCCGGCACGATCGTCGCCGTAGGAACAGAAGTCTCGGCGGACCGAATTGGCGAGCGCGTCTCGATCGAGCCGCAGCGGGCTTGCCGCATCTGCACACAGTGTAAGCGCGGGCGCTACAACCTGTGCCCGTCCATCGAGTTCTACGCGACCCCACCGATTCACGGGGCGTTCGCCGAATTCGCTGTGATTCAGGCTGACTACGCTTTCGCTATTCCAGACTCCGTATCGTTGGAAGCGGCCTCGTTATTCGAACCGCTATCGGTGGCGATTTGGGCGCATAAAAAAGCGTTGACTCAGCCAGGATCGCGGGTGTTGATCGCGGGTGCAGGGCCGGTAGGGATCCTGCTAGCTCAGGTCGCGCGGGCGTATGGCGCTACCGAGGTTATTGTCTCTGATCTGGCCGCAGCCAGACGTGATCGAGCGCTTGAATTCGGCGCTACATCAGTGATCGACCCGACCGTGGTATCTGCTGACGAGGTCCCGGAGGTCGACGCGTTCATCGATGCGTCGGGTGCTCCCTCCGCCATTCGCGCGGGTATCTTGGCTCTCGCCCCCGCGGGAATCGCCGTGCTCGTCGGCATGGGCGCAGACGATGTTTCATTGCCCGTTTCACGAATTCAAGGTCGCGAGTTGCTTGTTACTGGCGTCTTCCGTTACGCGAATACCTGGCCGTTAGCCATTGAGCTCGTGGCTTCGGGAGCTGTCGACCTAGAGTCACTCGTAACTAGTACCTTCTCACTCGATCGCGTCGAAGAGGCGTTCGAAGCGACGCGTGATCCAAACACCCTCAAAGCACTCATCACGCCCTAGTTGCCAAATACCGCGGGGATCGACGGCCTCGGCGCGGAACCCGATACGAGAGGCGCATCCGAGCCTTCGATGTCGGCGATTGCGATCAGTCGACGGTAGACGGCGTAAGTACTCATCCGGCGCGAGTAACCGTGCGGCAACTGCCTCACGAGCGCCGCAGCCACTAGCCTGAGCGAGAACGAACTGGGGTGCGCCGCGCGAAGTAACTGCAGCGGGCGTGCATCCATCTCCCGCAGAGCTGAATGGAAGACGCGCCGATGCACGAAGTTACCTGCCCTCACTGTGGCAAAGCGTTCACGATCGATGAGGCGGGGTATGCCGATATCGTGAAGCAGATTCGTGACCGCGAGTTCGAGAGTGAGCTTCACGAGCGCCTCGAGTCGGCCGAGGCCACCAAGAAGGCGGAGATCGCGCTTGCCGAAGCGACGGTCGCGCGGGAGCTGCAGGCCGAAGCATCGAAGAAGGATGCCGCCATACAGGAGCTGAAGGCGCAGCTGGACTCCGGCGCTGTTGCTCAGAAGCTGGCAGTGTCCGAGGCTCTGAGCGCTGTGCAAACCGAGCGTGATGCCCTGGCGAACGAACTCGAGAAAGCCAAGCGGGAGAGGGAGTCTGCCGCCGAGCTGGCTGAAGCGAAGCGTGTGAGCGAGCTCCAAGCCGCCACCGCAGAGAAAGAAGCCGAGATCCAGGCGCTGAAGTCGAAGCTTCAGGCTGCAGGCTCAGAACAGCAGTTGGCGCTCTCAGCAGCGGTCGGCGCCGTCGAGAAAGAGCGCGATGGCCTCAAGGGCACTCTTGAGCGGGTCGAGCTGGAGAAGAAACTCGCTGAAACCTCGATGAAGGACAAGTACGAGACTCAGCTCAAGGACCGCGACGACGCGATCGAGCGACTGCGCGACATGAAGGCACGGCTCTCCACCAAGATGATCGGTGAGACGCTCGAGATTCACTGCGAAACGACGTTCAACCAAATTCGGGCTACCGCGTTTCCGAAGGCGTATTTCGAGAAAGACAATGACGCTCGAAGCGGTAGCAAGGGCGACTACATCTTCAAAGAGGCGGATGAGTCCGGCACCGAGATCGTCTCGATCATGTTCGAAATGAAGAACGAAGCCGACACCACAGCCACCAAGAAGCGCAACGAAGACTTCTTGAAAGAACTCGACAAAGACCGCAGCGAGAAAGGCTGCGAATACGCGGTGCTCGTGTCGTTGCTCGAGCCCGATAGCGAGCTCTACAACTCCGGAATCGTGGATGTCTCTCACCGGTATCCGAAGATGTACGTCGTGCGCCCCCAGTTCTTCATCCCCATCATCACGGTGCTCCGCAATGCGGCGCTCAACTCGCTCACCTATAAGAACGAGCTCGCGCTCGTGAAGGCGCAGAGCATTGACGTGACAAACTTTGAAGAGGAACTCGACTCGTTCAAATCAGGCTTCGCGCGCAACTTCGATCTGGCATCCCGCAAATTCCAAACGGCGATTGACGAGATCGACAAGTCGATCGATCACCTGCAGAAGACCAAGGATGCTCTGCTCGGCACCAACCGCAACCTGCGCCTCGCCAACGACAAGGCCCAAGACGTGACAATCAAGAAACTCACGCGCGGCAACCCGACCATGGCCGAGAAATTTTCCGACCTGAACAAGGGCGACGAGTAGCGTTCGGCAGCGCGCTCGCTCCCTGTTGAAGCAGGCACACCCCAGAGTAGGTGGAGAGATAGGCTCAGTTCTACGAAGGAGATTCTGTGACCGATGACGCTGTGGCCCCACCTGCTGGCTGGTACGCCGACCCGCACGACCCGACCCTGAGTAGATGGTGGAGCGGCTCATCATGGACCGAACACTATGCCCCTGCTGCCGTGGCGCCCATTCAGGTTGTCGCGGTGGTTTCCCGCAAAGACGTCGCGATCACCTATCTGCTGGCGATCTTTTTGACCGGCTTCGCAGCCCACTACTTCTACCTGGGGCGGATCGGCAGCGCGATCGGATTCCTTGCATTGTGGTGGATAGGCATCGCCACGGCAGCCATTTTCATTGGTATCCCGCTTATCGTGGCCGCGTACGTCTGGCTGATCGTCGATCTTTTCCTGATCCCCAGCTACGTTCGCGCCTACAACGCAAAGACTCTCGTTCGCTAGGCAGGGTTCGTGGCGAGACGCGAACGCCACTGCGCATCGCCACCGCGGACGTGCTGCTAGCGGCTAACGGCTAACGGGTAGCGACGGGCGTCGTCGGCGGTGCTGCGACGGGCTTGCGCACGCGCGCCTTGAACCAGGCAGTGTCGGGCACACGAGCCAGCAGCGGGCCGGCGATGATCGTCATGAGCACGTAGGCGGTGGCGAGCGGCGCGAGCATGGGCTCGATGCCGGCGCCGACGGCGAGGCCTGCGATGACGATGGAGAACTCTCCACGCGGGGTCAGAGCCAACCCGGTGCGCCAACGACCTGGCGCCGCAATGCCGGCACGTTTGGCAGCGCGGTACCCGGAGTACGTTTTGGTGCCGATCGTGAGCACAGCGAGGGCGAACGCGGGCAGCAGCACCGGAATGATGTCGGCGGGCGAGGTCGAGATCCCGAAGAAGACAAAGAAGACGGCGGCGAAGAGGTCGCGCAGGGGAGTGATGAGCTGTGCTGACTGGTGCGCTACAGGCCCCGAGATGGCGATGCCGACGAGGAATGCGCCAACGGCCGCCGAGACGTTCACAGCCTCAGCGAGGCCCGCGACGAGCATCGTGAGCCCGACTACTCCGAGCAGCAAGGCTTCAGCGTTCTTTTGGGGGAGCAAGCGCGACAGGACACGACCATGGCGCAGTGCCACGTAAAGAATGGTGACGACGACAGCAACGGCGATAGCAACAGTGATCGACCCTTGCAGCAGTCCGGCACCGATCACGAGCGCCGACAGAACCGGCAGATAGAACGCCATGGCGAGGTCTTCCATCACCAGGATCGAAAGAATCACTGGCGTCTCACGGTTACCGAGTCGCCCGAGGTCTCGAATAACCTTGGCGATGACTCCGGATGATGAGACCCAGGTCACTCCGGCAAGAGCGACGACCGCGGCGGGTTCCCAGCCGAGCAGAATGGCAAACAGCGCGCCGGGAAGCGCATTGAACACGCCATCCAGAATCCCGGACATCCGCGATGTCTTGAGGTTCGCCATGAGCTCGTCAGCGGAGTACTCGAGCCCCAGCATCGCGAGCAACAAGATCACGCCGATCTGCGAGCCGACCTCGAAGAACTCTTCACTGGCCTGAAGCGGCAGCAGTCCGCCTTCGCCCACGGCAAGACCGGCGAGAAGGTAGAGCGGGATCGCGGAGAACCCGAAGCGTGCGGCAACCCTGCCGAGCACACTCAGAACAAGCAGGAGAGCGCCAACCTCGATGAGTAGCTGCGTCGTCTCATGCATACGCGGCTCTTAGCTGGGACCGTTATTGATGAGCTTGCCGAGGGCGTCGAGGCCCTGGCGGGTGCCGACAGCAACGATGACGTCGCCGGACTCAAAAACAACTTCGGGGCCGGGGGATGCGACAACGTCATTACCGCGCACGATGGCCACGATGGAGGCACTCGTGAGGGTGCGCGCTTTCATTGAGCCCATGGGGTGGCCGACAAAGCCGGAGCCATTGGGCAGCGAAATCTCTTCGTTGAAGAGGCCTTCGGCCTTCTCGCCGAGAGCAGAGAGGCGACTGAGCGTGAGCGACGAACCGAGAACTTCGGCGATGGCGGATGCTTCGTCATCGGTCAGCGAAATTGACGCAGCGTTGGAGTCGGGGTCATCCGCATTGAAGAAAGCGAGATCGCGTTCTCCTGACCGCAGCGAGACCACGCTGACGCGGCATCCTGAGTTCGTGATGACGTCGTTGCGTACGCCAAACCCGGGAAGGTCAATTCGTTCGATTCTTACGCCCACGGTTCCAACTTACCAATTCACTAGTGGCCAATAGTCCAGCGAGCAGCCTACGCCTGTTCGGGCGCATCCCCTACTATTCGGGTGACCCTGGCGCTGACCCGGCTCGGGGCCGTGGCGCTGGCGGCGGCGGTATCTCTTTGGCGGCAATCACCTTCGCGAGTTCGATCGTCTCGAGACCACGCTGGGTGGCGACAACACAGTGCGTCTCGTCAGCGAGGTGAAAGTAGCCGAGGGAGTCGGTGGCGCGCCCATCTTCGATGAGGTGACGCACTACAACACGGGTGCCGCTCGTGGTGGCTTTCAAAAACTCTGCGGGGGTAGCCATCGCGGTCACCACGAGCTCTTGTCGTAGTCCTTGAGGAAGATGCCGAACAGATCTTCGCCGTCCTCGCCGCGCACGATGGGGTCATAGACGCGGGCCGCACCATCGACGAGGTCGAGCGGCGCATGAAAACCCTCTTCTGCCAGCCGCACCTTGGTGGGGTGTGGGCGCTCATCCGTGATCCAGCCGGTGTCGACACTCGTCATCAGAATGCCGTCGCTCTCAAACATCTCGCGGGCACTCGTGCGGGTGAGCATGTTCACGGCGGCTTTGGCCATGTTGGTGTGCGGATGCCCGGGGCCCTTGTAGCCGCGACCGAACACGCCCTCCATCGCCGACACATTGACGATGTACTTGCGGCGCGACTCTGACGCCGCCATTGAAGGACGCAGTTTGGAGATCAGCACGAAAGGCGCCGTCGTGTTCGCGAGCTGAACTTCGAGCATCTCCAGTGGGTCGACCTGGTCGACGTGCTGGGTCCACGAGTTGATGGAGTCGAGGTCGGGTACGAGGCCACCGGCGTCAATCGCGGTGCCGGCAGCGAGGCGCTCGAGTGAACTCGAGCCTGCCGTCATCGCTTGCTCGGTCAGTTCTTCGGCACGCGTCGCAGCGGCGGCCAAGATTGGATGCGCCGACACCGACTGCGCGAGGGCCTGCGGGTGCGGGTCGTTTGTGTGCCCGAAGGTCACGAGCTCGGGCAGCGGGCCGTCGGGCAGGGGAGCAAGCTCACCATCGACGAGAGGCTGGTAAGCACCAGGGGAGCGACGCACGGTCTGCGTCGCATTATTGATGAGGATGTCGAGCGGGCCCTGAGCTGCGACAGAGTCGGCGAGCCCAATGACCTGAGCGGGGTCGCGGAGGTCGATTCCGACCACGCGAAGGCGGTGCAGCCAGTCTGCGGAGTCGGGCAGGCTCGAGAAGCGGCGAACGGCATCCCGCGGAAAGCGCGTCGTGATGGTGGTGTGCGCGCCATCCCGCAGCAGACGCAGCGCGATATACATGCCGATCTTCGCGCGGCCACCGGTGAGGAGCGCTCGCT
The DNA here is from genome assembly GCF_004118935.1 of Salinibacterium sp. UTAS2018. Lineage (NCBI taxonomy): Bacteria > Bacillati > Actinomycetota > Actinomycetes > Micrococcales > Microbacteriaceae > Salinibacterium > Salinibacterium sp. UTAS2018. The sequence continues at coordinate 822,993 of NZ_CP035375.1, read as the reverse complement.
TGCCGGTGAGGTCAGTGCGGGCATCACGCTTGGCGTGATTGAACGCCGCACAGCTCGGGCAGAGCTGATGGTAGAACGAATCAACGGTCGTGTACGGCTGCTTGCAGACATAACAGGGGCGAGCCTTGATCAGCTCGCCGGCGGTTGGCGTGGTCGTGGTCGTCGAAATGGGGATGCCGCGAGTCTCGTCATCGATGCGGTCAGCGGCGCCGGTAGCGGTTGCAGCAATCACTTCGCGGTCGGCGTCAGCGATGGCGGCGCGCTTCTCGAGGCGGCGCTCTTTCTTGACAGCCTTGAACATGGCGGCGGTCGCCCGACGCACGGTGACAAAGTCAGGGTGCTCTTCATCCATGCCCACCATCTGGTTCAGCACTTTGAGGGCAACCTCAAGCTCGGCGGGGTCGAGTTCGCTCGGGCCGTGGGCGGGGGTGGGTGAAGAATTAGGCACACCCAATTCTACCCGCGCCACCGGCACTCACGTGCTCTTCGCGGTCATCGCTGGCTCTATGCTGACGAGATGATCCTCAGCGTTGTGCTCGCCCTCGCCGGCGCCGTGTTTTACGGCGTCTCCGACTTCTTTGGCGGCTTGAGTACACGACGCTTGCAGGTGGTGCCGGCGACCACGATCATCCATGTCTTCGCCGCTGTTTCGCTGCTCATCGCGATGCTGTTCGTCACCGTCAGTTTCGAGCCCGGCGCCATCCTGTGGGGAGGCATTGCGGGAGTAGCAGCCATCGTCGGGTTGCTTACCTTCTACGCGGCGCTCGCCGACGGGCCGATGAGTCTCGTCGCCCCGCTCATCGCCGTGGTGGGGGCCGTCGTGCCGGTCGGATTCGCTGCGGTCTCAGGCGAGCGCTTGCCCGTGCTCGCGTGGGTCGCCATTGTGCTGGCCATTATGAGCGCTCTTCTCGTCTCGCTCACCCGTTCGGATGCCGCTGCGCGCGTTCGCCCGAGAACCGTCGTGGTCGGCGTTGTCTCGGGTGTCGGCCTTGGTACTGCTCTCATTGCGCTCGACCAAGCCCCGGCATCTGCGGGCCTTGCCACCGCCGTCGTCGAGATCGTGGTCGGCCTCGTCGCGATGCTGCTCTTACTCGCGCTCACTCGCCTCAGCGGTCCCATTCGCCGCTTCTTCGCCCAGTTCGATCACCAGCCCGAGGGCGGCCCCGTCGTGAGTGTGAGCCAGTCTCGGATGCTCGCGGCCGCAGGTGGTGTTCTCGTGGCAGCATCCAACGCCTTCATCTTGTTCGCACTGCAAGCCGGGAGCTTGGCCGTCGTTTCGGTACTCGTGAGCCTGTATCCGCTAGCAACGATCGTGTTGGCGCGCTTCACACTGCACGAGAAGGTCAGCCGGGTGCAATTGCTCGGAATGGCACTCGCGCTCACTGCCTCGGTGATGCTCGCGCTGAGCTAGTCGCCCGCTAGTAGCGCGCCCGTCGCGCTTCGATGTCCGGTGACCCGGCTACGGTGGAACAATGCCCTCACTTCTGGATGCGCTTCCGACGCCCTTTGACGCAGACGCAACCTATGACGCTTTCGTCGGGTGGGCATCCGGCCGCGGCCTCGAGCTTTACCCCGCTCAGGACGAAGCGGTCATCGAGCTTGTCTCGGGAGCCAACGTCATCCTCTCGACGCCTACGGGCACGGGAAAGTCGCTCGTCGCGATTGCCGCGCACGCCATTGCGCTCGCGCAGGGCCAGCGCACCTTCTATACCGCGCCCATCAAAGCGCTCGTGAGCGAGAAGTTCTTCGCTCTCGTCGAGGTGTTCGGTGCAGAGAACGTGGGGATGGTCACGGGAGATTCCTCCGTGAACGCCGATGCGCCCATCATCTGCTGCACCGCTGAAATTCTGGCGAATCTGGCACTGCGCGAGGGAGCCGATGCGCGCGTTGACCAAGTCGTGATGGACGAGTTCCACTTTTACGCCGATCCCGATCGTGGCTGGGCCTGGCAGGTGCCGCTGCTGATCCTCCCGAAGGTTCAGTTCGTACTCATGTCGGCAACGCTCGGAGACATGCAGCCGTTGGCGGATGACCTGAGCCGTCGCACCGGCCGCGAGACAAGCCTCATCACCGGCGTCGAACGTCCCGTGCCCCTGCACTACTCGTGGGCCATCACGCCGATCCACGAGACCGTGGAAGATCTACTCTCCACCGGGCAAGCACCGATTTACATCGTGCACTTCTCGCAGGCCGCTGCTCTCGAGCGTGCTCAAGCGATGACCAGCATCAAAGTCGTATCTCGCGAACAGCGCGACCAGATCGCCGACGCGATCGGTGACTTCCGTTTCACGACCGTATTTGGAAAGACGCTCTCGCGCCTCATTCGTTCGGGTATTGGCGTGCACCACGCGGGCATGCTGCCCAAATACCGTCGTCTGGTTGAGCAACTCGCTCAGCGCGGGTTGCTGCGCGTGATCTGCGGAACCGATACTCTCGGCGTCGGCATCAACGTGCCCATCCGTACCGTTCTGCTGACTCAGCTCACAAAGTACGACGGCACCCGGATGCGTCAACTGACCGCCCGTGAGTTTCACCAGATCGCCGGGCGGGCCGGCCGCGCTGGTTTCGACACGGCGGGCACTGTCATCGCTCAAGCGCCCGAGCACGAATCCGAAAACGCCAAGCTCGTTGCCAAAGCCGGCGACGACACCAAAAAGCTGCGCAAGATCGTGCGCAAGAAGCCACCCGAGGGTTTCGTTACCTGGACCGAAAACAGCTTTGAGCGGATGATTGCGGCCGAGCCGGAACAGCTCACGAGCAACATGCGCATGAACCACGCCATGATCCTGAACGTGATCGCTCGCGGCGGCGACGTGTTCTCGAACGTGCGCACTCTCGTCGAAGACAACCACGAACCCCGTCACAAGCAGCGCGAACTAGCGAAGCAGGCGCTCGCGATCTACCGCACGTTGCGCACCGCCGAAATCGTCGAAGAACACCGCGTTGCCGACACCATGATCGTGGATGGCGAAGAGGTGGAGAGCTTCGACGAACGCATTGAGATTCGCCTCACGGTCGATCTGCAAGCGAACTTTGCGCTCAACCAACCGCTCTCACCATTCGCAGTGGCGTCATTCGACCTGCTCGATCGAGAGTCGCCGACCTACGCCCTCGACATGATCTCCGTGCTCGAAGCGACACTGGATGACCCGCGCCCGATCCTCTCGCAGCAACAGTTCATGGCCCGCGGCGAGGCTGTCGCGGCGATGAAGGCCGAGGGCATCGAGTACGACCAGCGCATGGAACTGCTCGACGACGTGACGTGGCCCAAACCCCTCGAAGAGCTGCTGGATGCCGCCTTCGACATGTACCGTGCGAGCCAGCCGTGGATCGGCGACTACGCCCTGAGCCCCAAGAGCGTCGTGCGCGACCTCTACGAACGCGCCATGACCTTTGCCGACTTCGTGGGATTCTACGGTCTTGCCCGCAGTGAGGGCCTCGTGCTGCGCTACCTCTCCGATGCCTACCGTGCCACGCGCCAAACGATTCCGGATGACGCCAAGACCGACGAACTGCTCGACCTCATCGAGTGGCTCGGCGAACTGGTCCGCCAGGTCGACTCGAGCCTCATCGACGAGTGGGAGGCTATGACGAACGGGGTCGACTCCGCTACCAGTGGCGAGCCGGTGTTGCCGCCCGCTCCAGCATCCGTCGTCACGAACGCCCGTGCTTTCCGTGTTCTCGTGCGCAACGAAATGTTCCGTCGCGTTCAGTTGGCGGCCCGCGACGACGCGGTCGCTCTCGGTGAGTTGGATGCCGCAGCCGGCTACGACGAAGAAGCATGGGGCGAGGCGCTCGACCGCTACTTCGAGGAGCACGACACCCTCTCCACGGCGGGTGACGCGCGCGGTCCCGCAATGATCACGATCACCGAGGAGCCCGGCCAGTGGCACGTGCGGCAAATCATTGAAGACCCGGAGGGCAACCACGACTGGTCGATTAACGCGACCGTCGATCTCGCCGAGTCTGCCGCCGAAGGCATCGCTGTCGTGCGCGTGACAGGCTTCAGCCGCCTCGACTAGCGTCTGCTGCGATGGGCCCGGCGGTTGCCCCATTCGGTGACCTTCGAGCTCAGTGGAGAGCGTTCGCTGCGGCGAACGGGCATAACGCGCCGCGCACGGGTGTTGAATAGCACTATGACCCGCGATCAACGATTTGTGCTGACGATCGCGATTCTCGCGTCGTTCGTTGCGTTTCTCGACGGGTCAGTGATCAACGTTGCGCTGCCCGCCATTAGCTCAGAGCTCGGTGGTGGGCTGAGTACCCAGCAGTGGGTTGTCGACGCATATCTCATCACGCTGGGATCGCTCATTCTGTTGGCGGGGTCGCTCTCCGATGTTTTTGGCCGTCTGGTAATCCTGCGAATCGGCCTCATCGGCTTTGGTCTCGCCTCGGTATTTATCGCCATCGCGCCGAGCGCCGAAATGCTCATCCTCTTGCGCGGCGTTCAGGGCATCGCCGGTGCGCTTCTCGTGCCGAGTTCGCTCGCGCTGATCATGTCGACCTTTCGGGGAACCGCGCAGGCTCATGCCATCGGGCAGTGGACAGCGTGGACGAGTGCCGCCTTCATCGTGGGCCCCGTACTCGGTGGAGCGTTCGTCGACCTGCTCAGCTGGCGACTCGTTTTCGCCATCAATGTCATCCCGATCGCGATCACGCTCTGGCTGCTCGTGAAGCTCGGGCATCGCGATGAGCGTAAAGCGAACACGCGCATCGACTTTCTGGGGGCAGCGCTCGGCATCGTCGGGCTCGGCGGTCCGGTATTCGCTCTCATCGAGCAAGGAAATTTGGGTTGGAACAGCCCAGCCGTGGTCATACCGCTCGTGGTCGGCATCCTGAGTTTCATTGCCTTCATCGTGTGGCAACGTCGCGCGGCCCAACCAATGCTGCCCCTTGAACTGTTTCGTCACCGCAACTTCAGCCTCGGAAACATCGCGACGTTCTTCATCTACGGAGCGCTGGCCCTTGGCGGCTTCATCATGGTCGTCTACTTGCAAGAAGTGGCCGGCTATTCGGCGACCTTCGCCGGATTCGCGTTCCTGCCCTCATCCCTCGCCATCATTCTGCTCTCTTCATTCTTCGGGCGATTGAGCGGTACCTACGGGCCGCGCTTGTTTATGACGCTCGGCCCATTCTTAGCTGGCGTCGGTTACGTCACGTTCTTGAGCATGGGGGAGTCAGTTAACTACGTCACTCAAGTTCTGCCCGGAGTGCTCCTGTTCTCGGTGGGGATGTCGATGACGGTCGCTCCGCTCACTTCGGCGATCTTGGGCGCGATTTCGGCCGAGCAAGCGGGGATCGGCTCAGCGGTCAACAATGCGGTGTCGCGCATTGCCGGCCTCGTGACGGTGGCGCTCATCGGCGTGATCGCGGTCGGCTCGCTGTCGCCCGCGAACTTTCACCGCGTCGTGATCGTGACGGCGGCGTTGTTGTTCGCCGGAGCTCTCACCTCGTTCTTGGGCATCCGCAATTCTGCTGCTCTCGATGATGATCCAAGCGAGGTGGCGCCGCCGCTGGCCTAGAGAGCCGCGGCCTTGCGAACGGTGTGCTGGCACGTGTCACCGTGGCCGCGGTCGGCCCAGGCAGCGTCAGCTCAGGCAGCGTCAGCTCAGTTGTGGTGCAGAGAGCACGAGCAGCGCTGCCGTGATGGCGGCGGCGGCGATTGTTAAGCGAAAGAGCAGGCGCTGAAGCGTTCCGCGAGCGATCAGCACAACGCACACTGCCGCGATCGCGACCGTGGCGCCGAAGCCGATCAGTGCGAGCGCATTCGGAGGAACGCCCGGACCGAAGACCACGGCAACCCCGGCACCGATGAGTCCCGCGGCAATCACGGCGGCAGAAAGCCGCGCTCCCAGAACGTGCGGTAGCCCCCGAACTCCAGTGCTTGAGTCGTCTTCTAAATCGGGCAGCACATTGGTGAAATGGGCGGCAATGCCCAAGAGCGCTCCGGCAGTGATTGCCCATGGTGCAGCGAGCTGGGGCGTCGGGCCTGCGAGCGTGACGATGGCGGGTAGTGCCCCGAAACCCGCGATGTACGGCGCCACGGAAAACACCGTCGACTTGAGGCCCACGTTATAAAGCCAGCCGCTGGCGAGAAAAATTGCGTGGGCAACGGCGGCCAAGGGGCCGAGCAGTACTGATAGAACGACGGATGTCGCGGCCAATCCGATCGCGACACTCGCCACCTGTCCGGTCGACACTTCACCGGCTACTACGGGCTTATCGGTGCGACCCGAGGAACGGTCGCGTTCAGCGTCAAGCCAATCGTTAGAGAGACCGACCGACAGCTGGTTGGAGAGAATCATCACGGTCACGACGGCGATTCTCCAGCCTTCGAGGCCATAGCCCCAAGCCAAAGCGAGCACAATGGTCGTCACCGCAGCGGTGGGGCCGGGGTGAGACGACCGGGCAAGCGCACGCATCATGGGCCAAGAGTAGCCCGAGGCTCGCGTCGCGATGCGGACTCTCAGCCGTCGTGTTCTATGTTGAACTCGTGAGTGAAGTTTTTGATGCTTCGGCGCTAGCCGCCAAGCTGCCAGGCACGTGGAGTGTCGTGGCGACCAATTTTCCGATGTGGATCGATGGAACTCGGCAAAACCCGGAGTTCACTTACGAGCTGGTAGCGGGCGAGGGGCTCACTCTCGACGACACCGTTAGCTTTACGACGCGGGATGGGGAGACGCACACCATTCTCGGTATCGACCAGCTTCAGGGCGATGAGTTCGTGTGGCGAGGTCTCGGCTGGAAGCGAATTCTGACGAGCCGCTGGCAGGTTGTGGGCGCAGACGAGGCTTTCAATACGATCGTGCTGCGGTTCTCCCGTTCACGCTTAACTCCTGCGGGTATCGACATCCTCACGCGTAAAGACCGGGGAAACCCGGCTGTGCGCTCAACTGTCGCCCATGCGACGGATCAGTACGGCTTGACCGCGGAAGACTTCGCCACCCTCACGTGGCTGTCCTAAGCCTGCTGCGCTGATCCCGGGTACCATCGCTGCATGACGACGCTGCAACGAATTCATCAGCTCGTCGTGATGCTCGCTCTGCCAGCGGTGCTTGGTGGTTGCACAGCAGCATCGCCTTCTGGCATTGTGCCCAGCCCCACGTTCGCCCCACGCGTCGCAGCAGTGCAGGTCGATCCGGTTGCACAGTACGCGAGAGATCGTCTTTCGACGATGTCGCTGCGCCAGAAGGTGTTAAGCCTTCTGATGGTGCACGTCCCGGGCGAGTCTCCCAGCGATCGGATCGATGGCGACCTCCTCGAGGTCGGCGGGTACATTCTGATGGGGGATAACATCCCGAACAGCCTGGGTGAACTCAAGGCTGACACCGCGGCGCTGAGCTCAGAAGCCGACTTGCCCGTGCTCGTCGCAACCGATCAAGAGGGCGGCATCGTTCGCCGCGTGCCCACGGATGACGCGGCTTCGGCATCCGAGCTGCGGTCTGAAGCTCCTGAGGCAACCTTCGACGCATTCGCGGAGCGCGGTGCCCTCTTGCAGTCTGTTGGGGTCTCGGTGAACTTCGGGATTGTTGCCGATATCGCGAGCGACACGTCCAGCTTCATCTACGAGAGATCCTTTGGGGCAACCGGAGCGGATGCCGGGGCTCGCGTTGCTGAAGCGGTGCTGGGCGAGTCGATGGTGCTCTCCACTCTCAAGCATTTTCCGGGTCACGGAGCAGCGCCCGGGGATTCGCACTCGAGCATCCCGACAACATCGTTGGCGTTCGACGAGTGGGAAAGAACTCACGCGGTTCCCTTCGACAATGGCATTGCCGCGGGGGCGCCACTGGTGATGTTCGGGCACTTAGCTTTCACGGCGGTTGATGCCGAGCCTGCCACCTTCTCGACCCGTTGGCACGAGATCTTGCGTGATGATTTGGGGTTCGATGGCATTGCCATCACGGATGACATGGGCATGCTTGAGCGGTCAGGCGTCGCTGAATACTCCGACCAGGTTGCCAACGCGGTGCGGGCGATCGAAGCCGGCAACACGATGCTGCTCTACGTTGGTGCCGTTGATACCGAAGGAATCGTCGCCGCGGTCGCTCGCGCTGTAGCCGACGGTGAGCTCGATGAAGCTGTTATCGACGATGCTGCGTTGCGGCTGCTCGAACTGCGACGTGAGCTTTCAGGGCAGACCGGTCGATTTGTTCGCTGCCTCGCGGAATGCTCGGCGCTGGCCAACTAACTACGGTTTTCCACCGTCGCCCACGATTTCTTCGTGAACTCGGCGCACATCTTCCAGCAGCGAACCGATCAAGATCCAGTGCTGCGGATGCGGCGTCAGCACCGTCAAGGGCGCGGTCAGGGTCAAGAGTTCGCGCGTCGGTGGTGCGGCTTCTCGCTCGCTTGGGGAACGGCCACGCAGCCGCAGATCATGCGCGGCGCGCTCGAGTTCGCCCGCGATAGACAGCGCGACGGGGTCGGCCGCAAGGTCGTCGTCGTAGCGATCATGGATGGCCCGTGCCATGCCGAGCGTGCGGGTGACGAGCACCGTGAGCATCGCGAAAAGTTCGCGGTCGCGGTGCAGTTGGCGATGGTGTTTGCTACGCCGCGGGTTGAGCGTCAGGCTGTCTGTGCCCTTGCGCAGGGCGGCGGCGGCGGCATCGCGGAGTTCTTTGAGATGGCGCGAGTCGGCGAGCAGTACTTTGAGCTCGGCATCCGTTTTGGGCACACGCAGTGCGGAAGCGAGTGACTCAAGGGCAGCAGCCGTGTGTTTGGTCAGCAACGACACTGCGGTGTGCGCGGGGCTCACGATGACCGGGGCAACGATCGCAAGATTCACGATAAGGCCGATCATGGCTCCGATGATCGTCTCGATGATTCGATCAACGGCGTATTCGGCATTCTGTCCACCGAGCGCAATCACGAGCATCGCGCTGATGGGGATCTGGTTGGCGGATCCCGCGCTGAGCTTCAGCAGCCACGCCACCAGAACTGCCAGAACGATCACCATCAAGATGACCCACGTTGCGGTGCCGAAAATTTGCCCGGCGCCGAGCGCTATCACCACACCCGCGACGACACCGATGCTGCGCTCGAGGCCTTTCTCGATTGACTGCGTAACGCTTGGTTGCACAACAAGCAGGGCTGCGATCGCGGCGAAAATTGGCAGCGGTTGCTGCACTACGAAGCCGGCGACGAGCCACGCAATGACCGCTGCGACCGATGTTTTGAGCACCTGAAGCAACGGTGAACGACGCGCAATCACCAGCGTCGTTACGAATTTCACTGGGGAGTCTTTGCTTCCGAGATTGCGTCGGCCGCGCGCACGAGGGCCAGATGGCTGAGCGCTTGAGGGGTATTGCCGGCCTGGCGATCATTGGCGGTGTCGTATTCCTCGCTGAGGAGTCCGACATCGTTGGCAAAGCCCACGAGGCGATCCATGAGAACCGTTGCGTCGTCAACGCGCCCCGAGGAGGCGTATTGCTCTACCAACCAGAACGAGCACGTCAAGAATGGGTTCTCGCCATCGGGCAAGCCATCCACGCCGCTTTCGGTGCGATAGCGCAGCACGAGGCCGTCGTGCAGCAGCTCATCTTCGATTGCGGCGACGGTGCCGAGCATCCGAGGATCGTCGGCCTTGAGATAGCCGACCTGAGGCAGCTGCAGCAGTGACGCGTCGACGCCGGTGCCGCCGTAATACTGCGTGTAGGTTCCGCGTTCGGCATCCCAGCCGTCACGTTCGATCTCTTGACGGATCTCTTCACGGATGCTGATCCAGGTGTCGACGGGACCGTCGAGACCGAACTCTTCTACGGCCGTGATTGCGCAGTCCATTGCAGCCCACAGCATCACGCGGGAGTGCGTGAAGTGGCGCTCGGGCCCCCGGATCTCCCAGATGCCGTTGTCGGGACGATTCCAGTTGGCTTCGACGTGAGACATCAGAGCGCGCTGAAGCGGCCACGAGAAGTCGTTTTCGTGAACGCCGGAACGACGTGCTGCCTGAAGCGCGATCATGACCTCGCCGAATACATCGCCCTGAAACTGGTCGAAGGCACCGTTGCCCACACGAACGGGCGATGCCCCTTCGTAGCCGGGCAACGAGGTGAGTTCACGCTCTTCGAGCCAACGCTCGCCCGAAAGGCCGTACATGATTTGAACATCAGCCGGGTCTCCGGCAATAGCGCGCAAAAGCCAGCGGCGCCATGCTTCGGCCTCGGCAACATAGCCGTGGTCAATCAGAACGTGGAGGGTTAGTGCTGCGTCGCGCAACCATACATAGCGGTAATCCCAGTTGCGGGTGCCGCCAAACCATTCGGGCAGGCTTGTCGTTGCGGCGGCAACAATTCCGCCAGTGTCTTCATGAGTGAGCACGCGAAGTACGAGGAGCGAGCGCTTAACAATTTCACGATACTGCTCGGTTGGTTCGCAGTGTGCCGACCAGTTAAGCCACCACTGGCGCGTGGTCTCGAGCACAGCATCCACGTCGACCTCGGCCGGGGGATTGCGGTGCGCGGGATACCACGTCATAGTCAAGTCGCGCACTTCGCCCGCGCTGACAGAAAACTCGCCGCGGTGAGTGTGCTCGGAGGCATGCATCTCAACGCCGCGAGCGACGATCGCATCGGGGCCGGCGACGCCGATAATGGCGTGGCCACCGGATTCGGGCGCCTGATGCAGCCACGGCAAAGCCGTCGCATAGCCAAACCGGATCAGCATTTCGGCGTACATCTCTACCGTGCCACTGATGCCGCGGACTCGACGAATAACATCGGCCCGACGGTTGCCGTGGGGCATGAAGTCGGTAACTTCGACTTCGCCAGTTTCGGTCACCCAGTTGGTGACGAGGATGAAAGTGTTGGGCTGGTACTTGCGCGTGACTGTGACCGTGCTCGGGGCATCCACACTCGCTCGCGGCGCCACAAGCCAGCGGCCATGGTCTTCGTTACCGAGCAGCGCTCCGAACATCGAGGCGGAGTCGAAACGCGGGAAGCAGAGCCAGTCGATGCTCCCGTCTTTTCCGATAAGGGCAGCAGTCTGACAATCGCCGATGAGGGCATAGTCTTCGATAGGTAACGCCATTGGCCAATCATTGCAGCGTCGCGCGTGGACTTCCTGCACTTCGCCGCTTTCGTGCGTCAAATTTAACAAACCATTTTTTGCACCCGGCCCTGACCAGACCAGCTGAGGCGCTATCTACCCGTAGGTGAGTGCCGACCTGAACGGCTTATTCGTTGATGAGGCCCAGCTCGCGCAATTCGATCGCTAGACGGGCACCGTCGGGGGCATACCGCCAAGGAACGGATGACTCGCTCTCGCGTTCGGCAATCTTGCTGCGGCCACCGGCGAGCACCGCTTCTCCGTTTGAGAGTTGTCGAATGGCGACCGCGGCGACGTTCTCGGGATGGCTCGCGACGAACTCGCCGTAGATCTCTTCGTCGTGTTGCCCGTCATCGCCGATGAGTAGCCACTTCACGTGCGGGAATTCGGCGGCAAGGCGTCTGAGATTGGCCCGTTTGTGCTCGGCGCCGCTGCGGAACCAGCGATCGTGCGTCGGGCCCCAGTCGGTGAGCAGCATGGCGCCGCGCGGATACAGATTGCGACGGAGGAACCGAGTGAGCGTTGGTGCAACGTTCCAGGCGCCGGTCGAAAGATAGACCACGGGAGCGTTGGGGTTAGCCCGCGTGAGGCGGTCGTACAGCACCGCCATGCCAGCCACCGGGCGACGTGCGTGCTCATCGAGCACGAAAGTGTTCCAGGCGGCAAGAAGCGGGCGGGGAAGCGCTGTCACCATGACCGTGTCATCGACATCGGAGATGACACCGAAGTCTGCGGTGGGGTCGACGACAAAGATGTAGGCGGTTGTGGCATCGGCACCCGCGGAGTCCAGAGTGGCGGTTTGCCAACCGGGAGTCATCTCCACATTGATCTGTTCATCGATCACTCCGCCGCGCCCGGGCGTTAATTGGACCTCAGTATTTCCGATCGTCACTGTGACGATTTCAGAGTTGACGGGAATGCTGAAGAAGCTGCGCCAGCCGCGCACGCTTTCTGCGCGCTTTTTTGAGGCTTCTGTTCCTCGAGTGAGCACTACGCGGCAGAGTATGCGAGCCCATCCCTCGGCGGCGTAGCTGCTGTACGGGATGATCGTGGTGGTCAGCCCACGCTTACGACCGCGACGTTCACGCCACCGGTGAAACGCATCCTCGATGCGGGCGGCTCGATGAAGAATCTCACCCGCTGCTTGGCCGGGGGAGGTGGACTTGCCGGTTCGAGCCATTACTCCAGCCTAGGCTCCCGCGGGCCCCGCGCGTATTCACGGGGTCTCCGGCCTCCCGCTTAGCGCTGCGGTTCGGCGTGCAACTGTTCACTTAATGTTGCCGAGGCGGCCACCGTAGCCTCGACGAGCAAGCGGTCGCCGCGTGTGCGGGGATCGATCCAGGTATCGATCGAATCGCGATCAAGAATGACCGGCATCCGGTCATGGATGTCAGCAAGCGCGCCGGTAGCCTGCTGGGTCAGCATCGTGGTGGTGAGGTGCCATCGCGCTGGATCGTCGGCGTCAGCGGCGGGATCTTTCCACCACGAGTAGAGGCCGGCAAAGAACAAGAGCCCGCTCGGCGGGGTGATGTAGTACGGCACGGGAGTGGGCCCAGATTTCTGAGTCTCGAAGTATCCAATGGCAGGCAGCACGGCGCGCTGATTGACGATCGCGGATCGAAACGTTGGCTTCTCAGTAACGGTTTCACTGCGTGCGTTGAACGTGGGGTACTTGCCGCGCAAGACGGGCGAGAACGGGGGAGTGAGCCACCACTGTGCCAAAGCTGCGCGTGGCACCAGCTCTGAGCTCGGATCGTCGCGGTCGGCCAACGTGGTGAGAAGGATGGGGACGGGATCAGTGGGGCGAACCACTGGCGTCGCGAGCCAGTCTGCTTGCCACTCCTCTGGCGGGCGGCCGGTAGCCGTCACAAACTCGGTGATCATCTGATTCACCGTGTCGTCCATCGCAAATCGACCGCACATATAGCAACTTTACGGGTTACATCCAGAAAAAGTGAGCTTCTACCCAGCGTAGAACAAGCGTTCTAAAGGTTAGGATTGGTCAGACATCGAGAAGGGGGCCATTGTGTCCGCACAAACAACAACCATTGAAATCGCGACTGAACCAGCAGTCTCGCTTCGCAACGAGCCCGTGCAAGCACGCAGCACAGCTCGTCTAACCGCACTACTTGATGCAGCAGCATCCATCGTCGACGAGGTCGGCATTGAGCGACTCACCACCGCTATGGTCGCCGAGCGCGCGGGAGCGTCGATCGGCACCGTATATCGCTACTTCCCCGACCGCATCGTTTTGCTGCAGGCTTTGGGATCACGCAACTTCGAGCGCGTAATGGCTCGTATCACCGAGGCAATCAATGACCCGGCGCATGCAGACTGGCGCTCGGCATTAGCTGTCGCGTTTTCTTCGGTCATCGACACGTACCGCACCGAGCCCGGCTTCCGCGGACTTCGTGTCGGAGACCAGCTCGATTTGCGCCCGCTGCCCAACGGCCGCACGCACAAGTCGTTGGTCGCCGAGCGAATCGTTGAGGCCCTCGCTGCACGCTTTGGCGTGGAGAATTCTGCAGCGTCACGCTTCACCCTCGAGGCAGGTCTTGAGATGAGCGATGCACTTGTCGCTCGCGCCTTCTTGAGCAACCCGCAGGGCGACGACGAGTTCATCGCAGTGAGCACTTCGTACGTGCGTGGCTTCATCGCGGAGAACATCGGCTGGTAGTGAAGTTCGCTCTCTGCGAATTTGCCTGAGTTATACCCAATCGGGAATGACAGCGGCGTCGAATACTGTTTAGCTATTAGTGCTGGCAAGTGTCGATCCGCGTAGAGGCGCGAGGAATGAGCCGAAATTATGATTGAATTTCGTGCAGTAACCAAGCGTTTCCCGGATGGGACCGTGGCCGTCGAAGACTTTAATCTCGTGATTCCGTCACGAAAGATTACGGTCTTCGTCGGGTCATCGGGCAGCGGTAAAACCACGCTGCTCAGGATGATCAACCGGATGGTCGACCCGACTGATGGCGACATCGAGATCGATGGCGACAGCATCATGGGCAAAGAGCCGGTCGCTCTGCGGCGCAGCATTGGCTACGTCATGCAGAACTCCGGGCTTCTTCCGCACTTCAAGGTGATCGACAACGTCACGACAGTTCCCATGCTCAATGGCGTACCTAAGAAACAGGCGCGTCAGCAAGCTCTCGAGCTGCTCGACACCGTGGGCTTGAGCCGCGAATTAGCGGATCGCTATCCGAGCCAACTCTCGGGCGGGCAACAGCAACGCGTCGGCGTGGCACGGGGATTGGCGGCCAACCCCAACATCCTCTTGATGGATGAACCATTCGGCGCGGTCGATCCCATTGTGCGTGCGGAGCTGCAGCAGGAGACCATCCGTTTGCAGCACGAGCTCGACAAGACGATCGTTTTCGTCACCCACGACATTGATGAAGCATTCCTGCTCGGTGACCAGGTCGTCATTCTTGAGAAGGGTGCCAAGATCGCTCAGGTCGGCAGCCCGAATGAAATCATGGCGGCGCCGGCCAGCGACTTTGTGGCCAACTTCATCGGCACAGATCGCGGCAAGCGGGCGCTCACCCTCAAGAAGACCGCGAACGGAACCATTCTCGTGGATAGTGAAGGCCGTGGCGCCGGCGTTCTTGTCGGAGGGTCGGAGCAGGCGTGACCTGGATCATCAATAATCTTGATTTGATCTGGGGCCTCACTCTCGAACACGTTCGACTGAGTATCCTGCCGATCGTTCTGGGTTTCCTCATCTCCATACCGCTCGGTTGGCTGGCATACCGCTTCAAGCTCACTCGCGGAATTCTGTTAACCCTTGCCGGTCTGCTGTACACAATCCCGTCGCTTGCGCTGTTCGTGATCCTGCCGCCGCTGTTGGGAATCAGCTTCCTCAGCGAACTGAACATCACGATCGCGCTGACGCTCTATGCCGTGGCCATCATGGCTCGTTCGGTGGCGGATGCTCTGGCTTCCGTTGATCCCGCTATCCGTCAATCGGCTACCGCGGTGGGATTCGGCGGTTGGCGCCGTTTCTGGACCGTCGACTTTCCGCTTGCCGGCCCGGTAGTGCTCGCGGGTCTCCGCGTCGCCGCCGTATCGACGGTGAGTCTTGTGACCGTCGGAATTCTTATCGGCGTGGAAAGCCTCGGCTACCTGTTCACCAACGGATTTCAGCGTCGCATTTTGGAAGAGATCTTTGCGGGCGTCGTCATGACTGTCATCGTGGCGCTCCTGATCGACCGTGCGCTCGTCCTCCTCGGCCGTATGTTGATGCCGTGGGCGACCGTCGCTAAGAAAAAGACTCCGGCTCCCGCGTTGGAAGGAGCGACCGCATGAATCTCCTCGCCGAAGCGGTGCAGTGGCTCTTCTCCGCCGATCGCCTCGTGGGCAGCAACCCGATTGCGTTGCGTCTAGAAGAGCACCTTTTTTACACGTTTTTGTCGGTGATAGTCGCAGCGCTCATCGCTGTGCCGCTGGGGTTCTACATTGGGCACACCGGCAAAGGACGCGATTTTGCGGTGGGGCTGTCCGGCGCTGCCCGGGCTCTGCCGTCGTTCGGTTTGATCCTGCTCCTCGTGCTGTTGATCGGCGTGACCCAGGTACAGCTGCAGCTGGCAGCTATCACCGCGTTTGTCTTGCTTGCCATCCCGTCGATTCTGGCGGGCGCGTATGCGGGAATAGAGGCAGTAGACCGTCGGGTTATAGATTCCGCACGCGCCGTCGGCATGACGGAGTGGCAAATCCTGTGGAAAGTCGAAGTTCCGCTGGGCCTCCCGTTACTGATTGGAGGCCTGCGCGCTGCGACACTGCAGGTTGTTGCCACCGCAACGCTGGCGGCCTATGTCGGTCTCGGCGGCCTCGGAATCTATATTTTCCGGGGGCTGCCGTTGCAGCGCTACGACGAGATGCTGGGTAGTGCGCTTCTTATCGCTGCGCTCGCCTTGCTTCTCGATGGAATATTTGCGCTCATTCAACAATTCGCGGTTCCCCGCGGAGTTTCGGCTGGGCGTGCTAAAGATGTCCGCACGTCGTCAACTCGACGACGCGCGGTGGCAGTAAAACCTGCCCAAGAAAGAAGAGGATAGAAATGTTCACAGCTAAGAACAAAGGCCGGCTCGCGCTTGGCGCCGCCGCGGTCGGGGTTGCAATTGCCCTGTCAGGGTGTGCAACTGGTGATCCTTTGGACTCCGGATCGAGTGACGAGAACGCCAATAGCGAGACCATCGTTGTCGGCTCGCAGGCTTACTACTCGAACGAAATCATTGCCGAGATCTACTCGCAGGCATTGGAAAACGCAGGCTTCGACGTTGAGCGTCAGTTCCAGATCGGCCAGCGCGACGCCTACCTCCCAGCCCTCGAAAGCGGCGAAGTAGACATCATTCCCGAATACACGGGAAACCTTCTCCAGTTCTACAGCGAAGACACAACCGCGACGGCATCCGAGGATGTCTACGCTGAGCTTGCTGGAGCACTGCCCGAGGGCCTCACCGTTCTCGACCAGGCAACGGCTACCGACCAAGACTCCTACAACGTGACTGCTGACTTCGCTGCAGCCAACTCGTTGACGAGCCTCGCCGACCTCGCCGGCGTTGCTGACCTTCAGCTCGGCGGAAACGCAGAGCTCGAAGAACGCCCCTACGGTCCCGCAGGGCTCGAGGACGTCTACGGCGCGACCGTTGGCTTCACCGCCACGGGTGACACCACCGTTGACGCTCTCGTCGCTGGCACCATCAACATCGCCAACGTGTACAGCGCTGACCCGCGCATCCAGACCGAGAACCTCGTGTCGTTGACCGACCCCGAAGGCCTGTTCTTGGCGTCGAACGTCGTTCCGCTGGTAAACGCCGATATTGCTGACTCGATCGCCGACGTTATCAACGCGGTCAGCGCCAAGCTCACCCCGGAGGGCCTTGTTGCTCTCAACGTGGAAAGCACCGTTGACAAGATGTCCTCTGACGACATCGCCACCGCATGGTTGAGCGACAACGGCCTCAGCTAACGCTGGCTGACACACAACACACTGCTGGCTAGGCCAGCGCCGAGGGGCGGATGCGCACGCATCCGCCCCTCGGTCGTTAAGGGCTATTCGCTGTCGTGGTGTTCCATGTGACGCTGTTGCGAACGCTGCAGTAGCTTCTTGGCGATCAGCGTGATGACTGCGATCACCGCGACAAGCCCCACAAAGATGTAGCCCGCGTAGTGAAGCTGGTCGAGCAGCTCCCGGAAGCTTCCAGCCGTGAGCGCTCCGACAGAAACGTAGGCAATCGACCAAATGCTCGTGGCAGGAACGGTCCAGGCCATAAAGGTGCGATAACGCATGGTGCTCATGCCCACGGTGACGGGGATGAGGGAGTGCAAAATGGGCAAGAAGCGAGAGATGAAGACCGCGATGCCTCCGCGGCGGCCCAAATAGCGCTCGGCCTGTACCCAGTGCCGTTCACCGATACGTTTACCCAGCCGGGAATGCCGAATTTTGGGGCCGAAGAATCGACCGAGAGCGAAACCGACACTTTCGCCAATGAGGGCTCCAACGATGACGGCGGCGACGAGGATGCTGGCCTCGAAGACGCTCCCCACAGCGCTGCTGGCGACCAAGACGACCGTGTCACCCGGTACGAGAAGCCCCACCAAAATGGAGGTTTCCAGCATGATAACGACGCCAGCTAGAACGGTACGCAGAACGGGGTCGACGGACTGAACAGTGTCGAGAATGTAGCTCAATGCATCGGTGACCCACTGACTAAGGCCGCCTCCGGCAGCGATCGGCTCCGAGCTGAGAGCGAGGTCAACAAGATCCACGCCACGAGCCTAGCGAGTGAAGCCGAAAAGAAACTGGCTAAAGCGGGCGAGCTAAAGCGCCGAGTCGGGTGCGCCATTGTTCGAGGCGCCCGGGCTTCTCGGCAAGGTCGGGGCCCTCAACCCACTTCGAGACAATACGGATGCCGTGCAGCGCATTCACGACCCACACTTCGGTGCCCGCGAGCTCCGCCGGGGTGACCGCTTCTTCATGCGTATCGAGCCCAAGCGCGCGGGCTAATGTCAGCACGCTGCGGGCGGTAACGCTATCCACTCGTTCGAGCTCGGCCGGCGGACCGCAGAGAATCTCGCCGCGCCACCACAGCACAGCGCTATATGCACCCTCGATGACGAAGCCCTCATCGGTGAGCAGGATCGCCTCGTCGGCGCCGTGAGCTCGCGCTCCCGCCTGCAGCGCGCTCATCGCGTCGATATCGGGGCCTTTCACCGTGGGAACGGTGCGCGGGTCGTCGCCGTGAAAGCTCACCGCAGTAGCGGAGCGCTTCAATTCGGGGTTCGCACGCAAGCGCAGAAAAAACTCGGCTCCGCGAAGCTCGACGCGCGGAAACCAAGAGCCGGCGCGGGGGAGAGCCGCGATTGCAGCTGTAAAGAACTGGTCGGCGGTTTCTTGCTGGTCGGCGGGAACGGCATCCAGAAACCGCTGGCGGTGCAGATTGAGCGCGAGCACTGAGCCCGAGTTCACAAGCCACGAATCGGCGACGGTCATGGGTATGGTCGGCACCTCGTCGGGGGAGATCTCGAGGAGTTTGTCGTTCTGCCACCGGTAAATTGCGTCCGCACTCATAGGCTTAGGGTATGCGCTCTCGCGTCTTGACTTCTGACCTGCCGCGCTGGGTCGACCCCGCGGCCGTGTTCAGCGAACTCATGGCGCAGTACGCCTCAGATGCCGCGGGTGCCGTGTGGCTCGACAGTGGTGTCGCCGCTGATTCAGGGCGCAGTTATCTGGCTATCTCAGCGAAGGCCGTGTTGAGTACCGAGCTCAACGAACCGGTGTTCGACTGGATGCATCGAGAGTGCGCGCCGATTGATGGTGACCACTCGGCGGCACCTCCCGGATTTCGACTCGGCTGGGTCGGCTGGCTCGGGTACGAACTGCGTGCTGAGTCTCTCGGCGTCGCCGTGACCACCCCGGCGGCGACTCCGGATGCCGCGTGGCTGTGGGTAGATCGAATGATTGTCTTTGATCACGGGTCTCGCTCGCTCAGCGTGCTCGCGCTCGGTGAGAGCTGGACGGGCGAGCTCGCGCAGTGGCGCGACCGCATCGCGGCGCTCGTCGAAGCTGCGGCCACGGCCGCCGTTGTTCCCTCGCAGCCCGCACACTCCGTGCCGCCCAGGCCCCGCGCCTCTACAGCCGTCTGGCGGGACTCCGATTCTGACTATCTCGAGATGATCGCCGCCTGCCAACGCGCGATCGTTGAGGGCGATGCCTACCAGTTGTGCCTCACGACGAGCGTGCACGTCGACCATAGTGAGCGGCCAGCCGATCCAGTCGCTACGTATCTCGCTCTGCGGCAGGCAAACCCCAGCCATCACGGCGGCTTCGTGCAGGTTGGTGAGATCTCGCTTCTCAGTTCAACTCCGGAGCAGTTTTTGGAGATCGACCCAGCGGGGTTGGTCGAGACGAAGCCGATCAAGGGCACAAGAGGCCGCAGCGCCGACGTCACCGAAGATCGAGCATTGGCGGCTGAACTTCTCGCGAGCGACAAAGAGCGCGCTGAAAACCTCATGATTGTCGATCTCATGCGCAACGACCTCGGGCGGGTGTGCGAGGTCGGCTCCGTCACGGTGCCGAACCTATTTGCGGTGGAAAGCTACGCCACCGTGTACCAACTGGTCAGCACCATCCGGGGTCAATTGCGCGGCGAGGTCACTGCCGTGGATGCCATCAAAGCGTCGTTCCCCGCGGGTTCCATGACAGGGGCACCCAAACACTCGGCGACGCTCATCCTCGATTCGCTGGAACGTGCCCCGCGCGGCATCTACTCCGGCGTCTTCGGCTACCTCGGAGTCGACGGTGCTGTAGACCTCGCGATGGTCATCCGATCGATCGTCATGGATGGTCGAGGCTCAACCATCGGAGCCGGCGGAGGTATTACGGCCCTCTCGGTGCCCGAAGAGGAGCTGGCCGAGGTTAAGTTGAAGGCGGCGGCGCTGTTGCGAGTGCTCGGTGCTTCCGCCGACTAAGTGGCCGCGCATCCGCCCGCACGCGTAGTGAACGTTCGGTCTACTGTGGGGCTGTGTACTGTGAGAGACGTCAACTCATAGACAATGGAATAATCCGACACTTTTTTGGCCCCCTCGAGCGCGGCCGTGAGTTGGGTAATCTTAGATCTTCCCTGTAACGAATTGAGAGTGTTTACGTGACTGAGCAGCCCAACTTTGCTGGTGCACACGACGACCGCGAGAGTGGCTCGGACTACGATGTAGCCGCCATTCACGCTAAGTGGCAAGCCAAGTGGGAAGAGCTCAAGCCGTTCGCGACGAGCGACCCCGAAGACAAGCGCCCGCGCAAGTACATTCTCGATATGTTCCCGTACCCCTCTGGCGACCTGCACATGGGGCATGCCGAGGCCTATGCCTTCGGTGACATCGCGGCGCGGTACTGGCGTCAGCGTGGCTTCAACGTTCTTCACCCCATCGGATGGGACTCCTTCGGCCTGCCCGCCGAGAACGCCGCTATTGAGCGCGGTATTGACCCTCGCGGCTGGACGTACGACAACATCGACCAGCAGAAGAAGAGCATGAAGCTCTACGGTGTCTCCTTTGACTGGGACCGCGTTCTGCACACGAGCGACCCCGAGTACTACAAGTGGAATCAGTGGTTGTTCCTCAAGATGTACGAAAAGGGCCTCGCGTACCGCAAGGACTCCTGGGTTAACTGGGACCCGGTAGATCAGACCGTTCTCGCGAACGAGCAAGTTCTGGCCGATGGCACGTCCGAGCGTTCGGGCGCCATCGTCGTCAAGAAGAAGCTCACGCAGTGGTACTTGAAGATCACCGACTACGCCGACCGCCTGCTCGATGACTTGAACCAGCTTGAGGGCGCCTGGCCGTCGAAGGTTCTCACGATGCAGCGCAACTGGATCGGCCGGTCGGTCGGTGCGGATGTCGACTTCGAGATCGAAGGTCGTGACGAGAAGGTCACGGTCTTCACGACGCGCCCCGACACTCTCTACGGCGTGACCTTTATGGTCGTTGCCCCGGATGGTGACCTTGCCGCCGAGCTGGTGGAGGGCACCGACGACGAGACCAAGGCCTCGTTTGCGAGCTACCTCGAAGCGACGCAGAAGCAGACCGAAATCGAGCGCAAGGATGCCACGCGTACCAAGACCGGCATCCCGCTGAACCGTTTTGCGATCAACCCGGTCACCGGGGAGCGCATCCCGATCTGGACGGCCGACTACGTGCTGGCTGACTACGGCCACGGTGCCGTGATGGCTGTGCCCGCGCACGACCAGCGCGACCTCGAATTTGCGATCAAGTTCAACCTGCCCGTGCGCGTCGTGCTCGACACGAACGCCGCCATTACCGGCGCGATTCCTATTCTTGAGCTCGACGAAAATGGCATGGCGATTCTGCCGGATGACCTGCCGCCGCTGAATCCCCGCGACACCGGTCAGTCGTTGCAGGGCGATGGCCGCATGATCAACTCGGGTCCGCTCGATGGACTCAGCAAGTCCAACGCGATCAAAAAGATCGTGGAACAGCTCGAAGCAGCTGGCACCGGCCGCGCCGCGAAGACGTATCGTCTGCGCGACTGGCTGATCAGCCGTCAGCGCTTCTGGGGAACCCCCATCCCGATCATTCACGGTTCGGATGGCGAACTCATCCCGGTTCCCTTCGAGCAGCTGCCCGTTGAGTTGCCGTCGACTGAGGGGCTCGACCTCAAGCCCAAGGGCAAGTCGCCGCTCGCGGCCGCCGAAGACTGGATCAACGTCGAAGACCCGCGCGACGGCAGCCCTGCCCTGCGCGATGCCGACACGATGGACACCTTCGTTGACAGCTCCTGGTACTTCTTGCGCTTCCTGTCACCGAACGATCCCGACCAGGCCTTCGACCCGGCGGAGGCCGAGAAGTGGGCTCCCGTCGACCAGTACGTTGGTGGCGTCGAGCACGCGATTCTGCACTTGCTGTACTCGCGCTTCATCACCAAGGTGCTCTTCGACCTCGGCTACGTGAGCTTCACGGAGCCCTTCAGTGCGCTGCTCAACCAGGGCATGGTTCTCTCTGAGGGCAAGAAGATGTCGAAGCGCAGCCGCAAGGCCGTGACCTTCTCGGGCGAAATTGCCGAGCACGGTGCCGACGCTCTGCGTCTGACGCTGGCCTTCGCTGGCCCGCCTGAGGAGAACATCAACTGGGAAGACGTGTCGCCTGCGGCGTCACACAAGTTCCTGGCTCGCGCCTTCCGTGTCGTGCGGGATGTCACGAGTGCTCCCGAGATCGAGTGGAAGACGGGCGACACCACGCTGCGCCGCGCCACCCACCGTTTCCTCGCTGATGGCCCTGGCCTTGCCGAGTCGTTGAAGTTCAACGTGCTCGTTGCTCGCATCATGGATCTCGTGAACGTGACCCGTAAGGCCATCGACACCGGTGCTGGCGGCGGCGATGCTGCTGTTCGCGAAGCAGCTGAAGTCATCACAATCGCCCTGAGCCTGTTCGCTCCGCACACGGCCGAGGAGATGTGGGAGAAGCTCGGTTACGAGCCCACGGTCGCTCTTGCTGGCTGGCGCAAGGCCGACCCGGCGCTCCTCGTTGAAGAGTCGGTGACGGCTGTCGTTCAGGTGGATGGCAAGGTTCGTGACCGCCTCGAAGTCTCGCCCAAGATCGACAGCGCGGACCTCGAAGCTCTGGCCATGGCATCAGAAGCGATCAAGCGCACCGTTGGTGACCGCGAGATTGTCAAAGTAATCGTGCGCGCACCCAAGATTGTGAGCATCGCGACTCGTCCACAGCTCACCGAAGGCTAAAACACTTCACACCTTGTAACTAAGCGCGCTCCGAGCAATCGGGGCGCGCTTAGTTTGTGCAGGTGGAAGAGTTCGAGCAGGCCCGTAAGACACGGCTGCGGGTGCGTGTTGGCGCCGTCATCGTGGTGGTGCTTGTCGCGCTCGGCTGTGCCATCCTCGCGACCGCTCTCACCGGCAGCCCTACTGCTGTAGAGATTGCGCGCGGCGAAGTGGGCTCAGACGACGACGCGTTCGTGGTGGAATCGCCCGCTCTGTTCGTGCACGTTACGGGGGCGGTGGTACGCCCGGGGCTCTTCGAGCTGGCCGAAGGATCACGCGTCATTGACGCGATCGCTGCCGCCGGGGGTTTCACCGAGGAGGCTAACCGTGATCAACTCAACCTCGCGCGCGTGCTGACCGATGGAGAGCAGTTCGCAGTGCCCGCTGCGGGCGACGAGGCTGACGCGGCTACGGCATCCGATGGTCGAGTCAATCTGAATACTGCGGATGCCGCGGCTCTCGATACGTTGCCTCGTATCGGGCCAGCGATGGCCGCTCGCATCCTCGCGTGGCGCGAAGCGAATGGACGTTTTACGAGCATCGATGATCTGCGCAATGTCGCTGGAATCGGCGACGCTACGTTTGACGGACTTCGCGAATTGGTCACGGTATGAGCCTCGACCTGCGGCTGAGTCTGCCCGTAGCGGGTGCGTGGCTCGTCACCGTGTTGGTAATCGGAGTGCCGGCGTGGGCCCTTACCGTGGCTATCGCTTTGTGGCTTGCTTCCGCGCTGCTCATCGCGGGCGCACTGATGAGTCAGCGGCGCCTGCTCGCGAGCCTCGCCCTGGGGTGCGTTCTCGCCGCCCTCTGCTCGACATCGGTCACCGTCCACGCTGAAAGCCGTCAGCCCGCGGCACTGGCGACGCTGGCGGCGAAACACACGACGGTCACCGCTACGGCTACAACCACCTCCGCCCTCCAACGCGACGCCGACTTTTTTCAGGCGACCATCACCCTGCTCAAGGTCGACGGCGAAACGTTCGAGCTCGAATCGCCCGCTCTGATCTTCACAGAACGGGGCGGATTTGGCGCGGTCGCGGCTGACCCTACTGAAGAACAGGACAGTGACCTCGCAGCAGGCGGTGAAGACGAGCCGTGGGGGATCGGCGTCACGTTTGCGGTCACGGGCACCTTGGCGAGCACCGCCCCGGGAGATGGGCGGGCGGTGTTGCTCTTCGCTACCGACGAACCAGAGTGGCAGGCCGATCCTGGCTGGCAATTCGACTGGGCGAATGAGCTGAGACGCACATTCTCGGCAGCAACATCGCAGTTGCCTGGTGGTGGCGGCGAGCTCCTAGGCGGGCTTGCCATCGGCGATACGAGCGCGGTTAGTGACGACTTGGATGACGCGATGAAGACCAGCTCGCTGAGTCACCTCACCGCAGTTTCGGGCGCCAACTGCGCGATCGTCGTCGGCCTCATCATGGCTCTCGGTGGCCGGGTCGGTGCTACTAGGGCTTTACGGATCGGCCTCTCGATCCTCGTGTTGATCGCGTTCGTCGTCGTTGTCACGCCCGACCCCAGCGTGCTTCGGGCAGCACTCATGGCGACGTTCGTGTTGATCGCGCTGGGCAGCGGCAGGCCTATCCGAGGTATGGCGGTGCTCTCACTCGCGACGATCGCGCTCCTCGCCTTCGACCCCTGGTTATCGCGCAACTTCGCGTTTGTGCTTTCGGTGTTCGCCACGGCAGGTCTGCTTCTCTTTGCCGAGCCGCTCGCGCAGCTTCTGGGGCGCTGGATACCGCGATGGCTGTCACTGGTGATTGCTGTGCCGTTAGCCGCTCAGCTGGCCTGCCAGCCCGTGCTGCTACTGCTGCAGCCCTCACTGCCGACCTACGGGGTGCTCGCGAACGTCCTGGCCGCTCCAGCGGCACCCATTGCGACCGTCGTCGGTCTCGCGGCTTGCGTGGCGCTCTCTGTGCTCCCGGTCCTCGGGTTGGGGCTGATGTGGATCGCCTGGCTGCCCGCTGCGTGGGTCGCCGCGGTGGCGGACTTCTTTGCCGACGCTCCGTGGGCACGCATCCCGTGGTGGGAGGGCTGGGTGGGAGTGCTGACGCTCAGCGTGCTCACGATTCTTCTCCTCGCTGCTCTGGTGACCAAGGGGATCTGGCAGACCCACGCCCTCACCTCGCTCGCGATCGCGTCGACGCTCGCCCTTGCTGTTGTGGTGGGATCGGCGGTGAGTGCGGCGATGACGTGGCCGAAGGAGTGGCAGTTCGCGCAATGTGATGTGGGCCAGGGCGATGCGGTGGTCATGCGCAGTGGCGAAGAAGTTACTCTGATCGATACCGGCGCAGAACCGGATTTACTCGAAGCCTGCCTTGATCGTCTCGCAATTGACCGCATAGATCTGCTCGTGTTGACACATTTTGACCACGACCATGTGGGAGGAACGGAGGCTGTCGTCGGCCGAGCAGACGTTGTACTTGTCGGGCCCACCGGCTCGCCCACCGACGAAGCACTGCTCGACAACCTCGCGGCCGGTGGCGCACAGGTCGTCGCGGTGAACGCGGGAAATCGCGGGCAACTCGGCGAACTCCAGTGGCGCGTGCTCTGGCCACCTGCTCAGGTTGCCGGCATCGATCCAGGAAACGATGCGAGCGTTGTTATCGAGTTCCAGCCGCGCTCCGATTGCCTGAGACATTGCCTCAGCTCGGTTTTCTTGGGGGACCTCGGCGAGAGTGCTCAGTCGCGCCTCGTGGCAGGCCATACGTTCCGGCAAGTGGATGTCGTCAAAGTCAGCCATCACGGTTCTGGTGACCAGTATCCGGCCCTCTATTCCGCGCTGAGAGCCACTCTCGGACTCATCGGCGTCGGCGCGGACAACGGGTACGGGCATCCGACCGATTCCGCTCTTGCCATGCTCGAAGACGCAGGCACCGCGGTAGCTCGAAGCGATCTGAACGGACTCGTGCTGGTGTCGCCCGCGAGCAGGTCCGGTGCCGTCTCAGTGTGGTCGGAGAAGGATGTGGGCGCCCGGCATTAGGCTGGGTTCGCAGTTCAAATTGAGGAGACTTGTGGCCGCCAGAACCCCCGCCCGACCGCCGGCGAAGTCCAAAGTCGCTATTCCGCAGTTGGCATGGAACAAGGTGCGCCCCGCACCGATCATTCTTGTCAGCGGCACGGAAGGTTTCCTCGCCGATCGAGCCATCCGTATGCTGCGCGACACCCTCAAAGTTGAAGACCCCAGTCTCGAGGTCAACGACCTCGAAGCCGATCACTACGGCCCGGGCGAGCTCATTAGCCTCGCCAGCCCCTCGCTTTTCAGTGAACCCCGGCTGATTCGAGTCACAAACGTAGAGAAGTGTACTGACGCTTTCATCACCGAAACGCTGTCATACCTCGAAGCTCCGGCCGAGGACACGTATCTCGTACTTCGTCATGCTGGGGGAGTGCGCGGTAAGAAACTCCTCGACGCCATTCGTGCGGGCAAGGGCGGCGGGATAGAAATCGCGTGCCTCGAACTCAAGAAAGACGCCGAGAAATACGATTTCGCCTCCGCCGAGTTCGCCGCCAAGCGCCGCCGCGTTACCCCAGGCGCCTTACGCACCCTCGTTTCAGCGTTCTCTGCAGATCTTGCAGAACTCGCCGCAGCCTGCCAGCAGCTTCTCGCCGACGATGCCGACGAAATCAACGAAGCCACTGTTGCCCGCTATTACTCGGGCCGCGTCGAAACCAGCGCCTTCAAAGTCGCAGATTCCGCGATTGCCGGGCGTTCCGGTGAAGCTCTTGTGCTTTTGCGTCACGCTCTTGCTTCGGGCGCCGACCCGGTGCCGATCGTTGCTGCATTTGCGTCGAAGTTGCGCACGATGGCGAAACTCTCGGGCGGGTCAATGTCGTCGGGGCAAGCCGCAAAGACCTTTGGGATGGCGCCGTGGCAGGCTGATCGGGCGATGAAAGATTTGCGCGGCTGGAGCGACGCGGGGCTTGGCTCCGCCATTGAGGCCATCGCCGATACAGATGCTCAGGTGAAAGGGTTGGGGCGCGACCCTGTGTTCGCGCTGGAGCGCATGATTTCTGTGGTCGCCGCCCGCGGCATCCGCTAGCTCGAAAGCACCGCTTAACGACAAAAGCCCCTGACCGCGAGCGGCAGGGGCTTTTGTGTGTTCGGCGTAATGCCGATCAGAGAGCTTTAGAGAGATGCAACCTGCTTGGCGATGGCCGACTTGCGGTTCGCTGCCTGGTTCTTGTGCAGAACGCCCTTGCCAGCAGCCTTGTCGAGCGACTTGGATGCGAGCTTCAAGCTTGCGAGGGCGGCGTCTTTGTCGCCAGCCTTGATCGCTGCGCGCGTGGCGCGGATAGCCGTCTTGACCTGGCTCTTGACCTGGCGGTTGCGGTCTTGTGCCTTCTTGTTGGTACCAATGCGCTTGATCTGCGACTTAATATTTGCCACGTTTATGTGCTTTCTTGTTTGTGGATCAGAGATGGTGGGCGGCCGTGGAAGAGAATCGGTGTTCTGATTCCCGGCCGCGATGCGCATACCGTTCGACGAAGAACCGTATGCATAAGCCAACAGGCAACGTTACCAGCGCGGTGGAGCTATGGCAATTGCGGAGCAATTGCGCGACCCCAGCGCCGTGCAAACTTGTTTGCGCGGTTCCGGTGGAGCTATGGCAATTGCGGAGCAATTGCGCGACCCCAGCGCCGTGCAAACTTGTTTGCGCGGTTTACTAAGCCTTCAGCGCCGCTGACTTGTCCTGTAAGCAATCTCCAGAATAGTGAACGTGTCTGTGTGCCGTTGTTGCCACGCCTGGCTCTCGGGTTAAAGTCCCCATCAGAGTTCGCCGGCACGTCGGCAGGCGGGCCGTCCCCCTGCACTTTCGGGGGTTACCCCGATACCCGACGGTCGTCGGCTTTTTTACCTTAGATACATGACCTCTTCAACCCTTTCAGTTTCATCCGCAACTGACGAGCGCACCGCTACTGACGTGCCCACCTCTACTGACGTGCCCACCGCTACTAACGAGTACACCACCGCGTCTGCCCCTCGCGCCGCAGCCTCCCGCACAATGAGCGTGCTCGCGCTCAGCTTAGGTATCGCTTCGCTCTTCTTTGCGCAGAGCGTTGTCGTGCCGCTGGCTGCGGTGATCTTGGGTGTGTTCGGCTTGCGCGATGAACCAACGGGACGGGGTTTCTCTATTTGGGGGATCGTCCTCGCCTGCGTTGCCACCTTCGGCTGGGTGTTGGTCGTTATCGCTGGGGCACTGGCGACTCTGCCATTCCTCTTGCTGGCAGCAGCGTTCTAGCGGCACTTTCTGGCGCAGTGACAGCCCGAGCATCCGCCCCCGTAATGGCTCCGGCCTGTCGTATTGGGCGGGTGCGCGCAGGAACGTCCGCTTCATGGGAGAATTGGGCGGATGTCTCCTCGCGCCTCTTACACACTTGAGCCTGCTTCGACCGATCCTGCGTTTATCCGCAACTTTTGCATCATTGCGCATATCGATCATGGCAAGTCCACCCTCGCTGACCGCATGCTGTCGGTCACTGGGGTTGTTAGCGACCGCGATATGCGGGCGCAGTACCTCGACCGTATGGATATCGAGCGTGAGCGCGGCATCACGATCAAGAGCCAAGCCGTTCGAATGCCGTGGGCGCTTACCGACGAAAACGGTAAGGAACAGTCCTACGCGCTGAACATGATTGACACTCCTGGTCACGTGGACTTCACCTACGAGGTGTCCCGCTCGCTGGCCGCCTGCGAAGGAGCCATTCTTCTCGTTGATGCCGCTCAGGGTATCGAGGCTCAGACTCTCGCCAATCTCTATTTGGCGATGGAGAACGACCTCACGATCATTCCGGTGCTGAACAAGATCGACCTGCCGGCAGCAGATCCCGACAAGTACGCCGAAGAAATCGCTGGTCTCATCGGTTGCGACCCGTCGACGGTGCTGCGCGTCTCGGGCAAGACCGGAGTGGGTGTTTCTGAGCTTCTCGACGAGGCTACGCGACTCATCCCGGCTCCGGTCGGTAACCCGGATGCTCCGGCTCGCGCCATGATTTTTGACTCGGTGTACGACGCCTACCGTGGCGTTATTACCTACGTACGTATGGTCGATGGCCAGCTCTCGCCGCGCGAGAAGGTCATGATGATGTCGACTAAGTCGGCACACGAACTGCTTGAGATCGGTGTGAGCTCTCCCGAGCCGACTCCCACGAAGGGCCTAGGCGTTGGTGAAGTGGGTTACCTCATCACCGGTGTGAAAGATGTGCGCCTGAGCAAGGTTGGCGACACCGTCACGAACCATGCCAAGCCGGCCGAGGTCGCGCTCAAGGGCTACTCAGAGCCGAAGCCCATGGTGTTCTCGGGGCTGTACCCGATCGATGGTTCCGACTACCCGGTACTGCGCGAAGCTCTCGACAAGTTGAAGCTGTCGGATGCCGCCCTGGTTTATGAGCCCGAAACATCCGTAGCTCTCGGCTTCGGTTTCCGCTGTGGTTTCTTGGGCCTCCTGCACTTGGAGATTGTGCGCGAGCGTCTCGAACGCGAGTTCAACCTCGACATGATCGCTACGGCTCCTTCGGTTATTTACGAAGTGATGGGCGACGACAAGAAATTCACGACTGTGACGAACCCGAGCGAATTCCCTGGCGGAAAGATCGCGAGCGTTTCTGAGCCGATGGTGAAGGCTTCCATCCTGACCCCCAAAGACTTCGTGGGTACGGTCATGGAGCTGTGCCAGTCGCGCCGCGGCACCATGCAGGGCATGGAATACGTCGGTACCGACCGCGTAGAGCTTCATTACACGATGCCCCTCGGTGAGATCGTGTTCGACTTCTTCGACCACCTCAAGAGCCGCACCCAGGGCTATGCGAGCCTCGACTACGAACCCAGTGGCGACCAAGAGGCTGACCTCGTGAAGGTTGACATCCTGCTGCAGGGCGAGGCCGTCGACGCGTTCAGCGCCATCGTGCACCGCGATAAGGCTTATGCCTATGGCGTTCTCATGACAGAGCGTTTGAAGAACCTCATCCCACGCCAGCAGTTCGAGGTGCCGATTCAGGCCGCCATCGGCGCTCGCATCATTGCGCGGGAGTCGATCCGTGCGATGCGTAAAGACGTTCTCGCTAAGTGCTACGGCGGTGACATCAGCCGCAAGCGCAAACTCCTCGAGAAGCAGAAGGAGGGCAAAAAGCGCATGAAGATGGTTGGTCGCGTCGAGGTTCCGCAGTCTGCCTTCATCGCTGCGCTTTCGGGCGAAGTCGAAGCCGGAAAAGACAAGAAGTAAACCGATGGATGCGCGCACCTACCCCAATGCCCCTGTTACGTATGGGGCGGTCGGTGCCACGCGTGGCCAGACCTTTACGGTGCTTCCCCCCGCCGGATTCCGCCGGGTTCAACGCAGCGCTCGAATCGGGCATGGAGAAGATCGCTGGGCGTTCGCACGCGAACAAGTGTTGACCTGGGGTGTGAAACGTCGCAGCGGTTTTGGCGTGACGCTTCTGCCTCGCGACCCGCACGGTGAGAACCGGGATCTGTCGGTCGATAACAGCGAGCACCCGCATGTGCGAGCCGGAGACACCATCGTGCTCTCGATAGGCAGCGGTCGGTTTACGGCCCATGAGCCTGTGCGGGTGGTCTACGTGGTCGACGACCCGAAAGTTGCCGGCTTTGCTTACGGAACGCTCGAAGGGCATCCGCTGCGGGGCGAAGAGTCATTCATGGTAGAGCTGCGCGACGACAACTCAGTGTGGATGACGGTGCGATCATTTTCTCGACCGGCATCCTTCAAATGGATGTTGGTGGCTCCGGCTCTTCGAATCTTCCAATACATCGTCGTGACCCGCTACCTGCGTGCTCTTTCCGGAGCAATTCGTTCGTCGAAATAACGACCCGGAGACCGTGGCTCAAGCGGAGCCGAGCGTGCACCTAGCTACTCGACGTTAGTCCTGCCGAACTTCACTGCTGCATCCTGCGCGGCGTTGCGATCAGCCTCGGCGTGCGAGTTCGTCGATAGTGCCCAATACATCCTCGAGACCACCGACCAGATCGTCGACGACGACGAGGGCACTGGTGTCGCGGAGATCGGCCACGCTGTAAGCCCCGGTTGCAACGGCGATGAACGGAATTTGAGCTGAATCGGCAGCTATTCCGTCGTTCGGGGTGTCGCCAATGATGACGCTGGGGCGGTCACCGAGCATGGTGGCGACGAGCGATGTGAGGTGGTGGCGGTCAGGCGAACGGTCGCCGAAAAACGAGTGAGTCCAGTCGAAGTCTTCTTCTGAATAGCCGGCGGCGGTGAGTTTCACGCGCGAGTGCTGCGGGCCGTTGCCCGTGAGCAGCGCATTGGTCCATCCGTGACCGGCCGCGTGGAGGAGCGCTGCCGGGCCGCCGGGTACTGCCGTTCGCACATAGCCAGTCTCGAGCAGCTTGGCGGTGCGCACGTCTAGCTCGGTGAGCACATCGTCGAGCATGGCGGCGGGGTGCCCGTTGATCTCGAGAAGCGCAGCGAGAATCTGGCCTTCGGTCTGCCCGTGCGGGTTCGTGATGAACTGGCGGGGAGCTTCACCCGTGACGTGGGTGAACGCCTCGAGGTAGACGGTGGCACCGTCCGTGGAGTTGTGGATGAGCGTTCCGTCGATGTCCCAGAGAATGTGCATAGTCACCCATCCATGCTCCCACGCGAGAGGTGCGACAATTGACGGGTGCTGCTCGCTGTCATGAGCGGCGCACTTTCTTCATCAGTTGTTAGGGGATTAGTTCGTGCCAGGTGCGTTGCCGATAGCTGATCCTGCCCCTCTCGATGGAGCCTTGCCGGCCAGCGTTGCTGCCGGTTCTGGCGACCGTGACTGGAGTGTGTACATCCACGTTCCATTCTGTCGGGTGCGCTGCGGCTACTGCGACTTCAATACCTACACGGGTGAAGAACTGCGCGGAGCTAAGCGGGCGGACTACGCCGACGAAGCAATAGCTGAAATCAGGCAAGCAGCCACCGTGCTGGAGAATGCGGGCGTAGCGCCGCGCAAAGCCTCAACGGTCTTTTTTGGCGGCGGCACCCCCACTCTGTTGCCGGTAACCGACCTCACTCGAATGCTTGCCGCGGCGCGCGATACGTGGGGTTTTGCGGATGACGTCGAAGTCACCACCGAAGCCAACCCCGACTCTGTCGACAGGGAATACCTTCTCGCGCTCAAAGAGGCTGGCTTCACTCGAGTGTCTTTCGGGATGCAGTCCGCGGTGCCGCACGTGCTCGCCACGCTGGAACGTACTCACGACCCCGAGAAGGTTCCTCACGTCGTGAAATGGGCTCGTGAAGTTGAGCTCGACGTGAGCGTCGACCTCATTTATGGAACTCCGGGCGAGTCGTTGGCCGATTGGGAGCGCTCGCTCGATCACGCCATCGCGCAAAATCCAGACCATATTTCGGCCTACGCGCTCATTATCGAGACCGGCACCAAGCTGGCGGCGCAGATCAAACGTGGCGACGTTGCTCCGGTCGACGACGACCTGCAGGCCGACATGTATGAGTTGGCCGATAAGAAGCTGGCCGCCGCAGGCTACGACTGGTACGAGGTCAGCAACTGGGCCAAACGTGATGACAATCCCGCTGTTAGCCACGCGAGCCGTCATAATCTTGGCTACTGGCTAGGTAATGACTGGTGGGGTGTTGGCCCGGGGGCTCACAGTCACGTCGGTGGCGTTCGCTGGTGGAACGTCAAGCACCCGGCGGCGTATGCCGACCGGATTGCTGCCGGGCACTCACCGGGAGCCGGGCGCGAGACGCTTGCTGATTCCAGCAAATATCTCGAGCATGTTCTCCTTCGCGCGCGAGTTCGCGATGGCCTAAAGACAGCGACGCTCGATGCTGAGGGTCGCACCGCCGTAGCAGGGCTGATCGCCGATGAGCTGGTAGAAGCTCCGGCCGCTTTCAGAGGCACGATAAACCTCACGCTCAAAGGGCGCCTGCTCGCGGATGCCGTAGTGCGGCGATTGCTAGCAGACGCCCCCATTTAGAGCGAAAGTTCGAGTTACTTGATGAACTCGATGGTCAGCGGGTACTTGTACGCCTGTCCATTGTTGGCAGCAACCGCTGCAATGATGCTGAAGATCAGGATGATGATCGCCACGGCAAACATGGTCAGGTAGCCGATGACTACAAGCATCAGGACCACCGAAACTGCGTAGGCGATCGCCATGGTTATTTGAAAGTTGAGTGCGGTTCGTGCGTGGGCGTTGATGAACGGCCCGCGGTCTTTGAAGACGAGGTAACCCACTAGTGCGGGAACGAAGGAAAAGAAGATTCCCCCGACGTGAATGAGTGTCGCCCAGAGCTTTTCGTCGCTCGGACTCATCGGTTGGATCGGTGCGTACGGCGAGGCGGGGGGCGGTGTGGAATCTGACATGGCTCTATTAAAGCCTTACTTGGACAAAAAAGTAGCCCCGAGAGCAGAAGCTCCCGGGGCTCACTCGCTATCGACTTTGCCGATAAGCAGAATTACTTGATGAGGCGCAGTGCGAAGGGGTAGCGGTAGTTCGTGCCGTCCTTAGCCTTGGTG
Source organism: Salinibacterium sp. UTAS2018 (assembly GCF_004118935.1). Taxonomy (NCBI): domain Bacteria; kingdom Bacillati; phylum Actinomycetota; class Actinomycetes; order Micrococcales; family Microbacteriaceae; genus Salinibacterium; species Salinibacterium sp. UTAS2018. Next base: position 789,661 of record NZ_CP035375.1, on the reverse strand, counting down.
AAGCCGATGATCGAGAAAATCACCGACACAATGAAGACGATCGGAAGCAAGATTCCGCCGATGACGACGGCAATCAGAATGTTCGAGATCACGTAGGCGATGGCAACGGTGATCTGGAAGTTCAGTGCTTCTTTTGCTTCGGTGTTGGTGAATGCGCCGCGGTCTTTGAAGACCAACCAGATAATCAGCGCGGGAAGGAATCCCAAGATTCCACCCAGATGAGCGAATGACGCCCACTGGTTGTCCTCAGCCGTGGTCAGTTGAGCTGCCGGCTGGGGGGCTGCGGGCTGCGGATTTGCGTCAGTCATGTGTTCGTGCCTTTCAGGTGAACGAGGGAAGTTCCCGGGTTTCATCAAAGTGCTCGGTGTCACACCTGAGCATTTCCTCAAAAGGGTAGCGCTCAAGTACAAAGACACGCTACTGGTATGACTCGCGCGGTGCAACGGCTGTGTCGTGGTGTGTCGAGTAAGATTGGCAGTCGAACGGATTGAGTGCCAATCAAGAGAGGTGGGTGGTGGAATGGTTTCCGCCCGCGGTCTTGACGTGCTTCGTGTCATCGTGCAGGACTACGTTGCTACGCGCGAGCCTGTCGGATCCAAGTCAATCGTTGAGCGACATTCCTTCGGAGTATCCGCTGCAACGATTCGCAACGACATGGTCTTACTCGAAGACGAAGAGCTCATCACGGCGCCCCACACCTCATCCGGTCGCGTCCCGACCGATAAGGGCTACCGCATGTTTGTAGACCAGTTGGCTGACTTGCGCCCCCTCACGAGCGCACAGCGCCAAGCGATTGAGTCTTTTCTGGGTCAGGCCGACGACTTGGATGACGTACTTGCGCGTTCAGTGCGCCTGCTGTCTCAGCTGACCAACAGTGTGGCCCTGGTTCAATATCCTTCGCTGGCTACGGCCCGCGTGCGGCACGTGGAACTGGTTCCGCTTTACGCGACCCGCATCATGACGGTGTTCATCACCGACTCCGGCCGGGTAGAGCAGCGTCTGATCGATGTCGTTGAGCCGCTTGACGAAGTCTTCTTGGGCGAAGTTCGCGCCAAGCTGAATTCGGCGCTGACGGGGCAATCGCTCCCGGAGGCCGCGGATCGACTAGCCAGCTTCGCTCAGATTTTTCCCGTGGAACGTCAAGCTTTTGTGGGCAAGATTGCCTCGAGCTTGGTCGAGCAAGTGTTGGCGAACCGTGCCGACAAGCTCGTACTCGCGGGTACCGCAAATCTGGCGCGAACCGAACAAGACTTCACCGGCAGCATTTTTCCTGTGCTCGAGGCAATAGAAGAGCAAGTAACGTTGTTGCGCCTCTTTGGGGAGATGGAAGTAGCAAATGGATCGGTATCCACTCGCATTGGGCGCGAGAACGCAGAATTTGGACTAGAAGAGACATCCGTTGTCACCGGAGGATATTCCTCCTCGGGCGGCGGGGTCTCCCGCGTGGGCGTGCTTGGCCCGACGCGAATGGATTACTCAAACAATATGGCGGCGGTCCGTGCGGTAGCGCGGTACCTGTCTCGACTTTTAGAAGACAACTGAGCTCGTAAGGAGCAATCGGAACTTTGGCAGATCACTATGAAGCCCTCGGCGTTGCCCGCGAAGCGACCCCGGAGGAAATCAAGAAGGCGTACCGCAAGCTCGCTCGCGAGTTGCACCCCGACGTCAACCCCAGTGCGGATGCATCGGAGCGTTTCAAGTCGGTGACTCACGCGTATGACGTACTGAGCGATCCGCAACAGCGTCAGCAATACGATATGGGCGGCAACGGCGGTTTCGGCGGCGGCGGAGGAGGATTCGGCGGTTTCGGCGACATCTTCGAGACTTTCTTCGGCGGGTCAAGCCAGACTGCCGGCCCGCGTTCACGTCGCGAGCGCGGTCAAGATGCGCTGCTGCGTATCGAGGTCAGCCTGAAAGACACGATGTTCGGTGTGACCCGCGATCTCGAGGTCAACACCGCCGAGCTGTGTGAGACGTGTGAGGGCAGCTGCTCTGCTCCCGGCAGCTCACCGGTTCGTTGCGACATTTGTCAGGGCAGTGGTCAGATTCAACGTCAAGTTCGAAGCCTTCTCGGCAACGTAATGACGTCGAGCCCGTGCGGTACCTGCCGTGGTTACGGAACCATCATTGTCAACCCCTGCGCCACGTGTGCTGGCCAGGGTCGGGTGCGGGCCCAGCGCACTCTGTCCGTTGACATCCCCGCCGGCGTTGAGACGGGACTGCGTTTGCAGATGCCCGGCCAGGGCGAAGTGGGTCCTGCTGGCGGCCCCAACGGTGACCTGTTCCTCGAGATCAAGGTGCGGCACCATGATGTCTTCAGCCGGGCCGACGACGACCTGCTTGCCACGGTCGAGGTCGAAATGATTGACGCGATTCTCGGTACTACCGTGAAACTCGATGGTCTCGATGGTGATGTCGAAGTGAACATCAAGCCGGGCACACAGAGCGGCGAAGTGCTCACGGTTCGTGATCGTGGAATCACCAGTTTGCGCGGCACTAATCGCGGCGACCTGCGGCTCGGCATCCAAGTTGTCACGCCGACGAAGCTCAGCGGTGCCGAACAGACTCTGATCAAGCAACTCGCCGCCGTGCGCAAGAGCAAGAAGCCCCACTTCGCAGAATTTCAACAGGGCTTGTTCTCCAAACTTCGGGATCGGTTCCTGTAGCTCGCTATGGCACATCTGTATATCGACGAGGAGCTTGACGACGTGGCGGTTGGCGCTTCCGTTTCGCTGGGCAATGCCGAAGCGCGGCATGCGGTCACGGTGTCGCGCCTCAAAGTCGGCGAAACAATTGCGATCGGCAACGGCGCGGGGCTGATCGTTTCGGGCCCCATCACTACGGCCGAGCACACTGAGCTCACCATTCAGGTCGTCGATGTGCAGCAATCGCTGCGGCGAACCCCCGCGGTGTTCCTGGCCCAGGCCCTTGCCAAGGCCGATCGTGACGAACTCGCGGTTCAAGTTGCCACCGAACTAGGCGTTGACGGCGTCATCCCGTGGTCGGCGGCGCGCAGCATCTCTCGCTGGCAAGGCTCGAAGGTCACTAAGGGCCGCGATCGCTGGGCGGCCATCGTTCGCGAAGCGAGCAAGCAATCGCTACGAAGCTGGATCCCTGATGTTCTCGACCTCGTGACGACGAAACAGTTGGCGGCGTTTGCCTCCACGACGCGGATGCTGGTGCTGGAGCCCACGGCGACGCAAACTCTCGCTGAACTTGAAGTAGACGATCGTGACATCGTGCTCGTCGTGGGGCCGGAAGGCGGTGTCGCAGATCACGAGCTCGAACTATTGACAGCGGCCGGAGCATCCACAATTCGATTGGGCAGTGAAGTGTTGCGCACGTCGACAGCGGGGCCCGCAGCTATAGCGGCATTGAACGTCAAGCTTGGCCGCTGGAGCTAGAGGTTTAGGCTAGAGCTATGTCCGATTCCCCTTCGATCTTCACGAAGATCATCGCCCGCGAGATTCCCGCGGATATCGTTTTCGAGTCAGACGCGGTCATTGCGTTTCGCGATATCGCGCCGCAAGCCCCCGTGCACCTGCTGGTTGTGCCTAAAACGGAGGAGTTCGCCAACGTCACCGAGCTTGCCGCCGGAAATCCCGCACTGCTGGCTGAACTCGTGTCGGTCGCCCAGAAGCTTGCCGACGAACACGCAGGCGGACAGTACAGACTGATTTTTAACACCGGTGAAAACGCCGGTCAAACCGTATTCCACGTGCACGCTCATGTGCTCGGTGGAAACCTCGAGGAAGGCACCCTTGGTCACTAGTGACTCCGAGTCCGCAGGTTCGACAGAGCGCGAGAGCGTTTCAATTGAAGTAGACGGCGTCGCCATGGTGCGTCTACTCGGCCCGCAGGATCGACTGCTCAAAGTCGTAGAAAGCAAATTTCCGAGCGTCGAAATGCACGTTCGGGGTAACGAAATTACTCTGAGTGGCGACTCGGCTTCAGTCGAATCCGCGAAAGAGCTCGTCGACGAACTGGTCACGATGGTGCGTGGCGGACATGATCTCGGCGAGATCGAGGTCGATGCTTCGGCGAAAATTTTGCGTGGTAACCAAGGCAGTCCACAGCAGTTGCTCGGTCAAACCATTCTGACGACGCGCGGCAAAGCGATCCGTCCGAAGACGCTTGGACAAGCTCAATACGTCGATGCCATGGATAACAACACCATTGTGTTTGGCATCGGTCCCGCGGGAACGGGAAAGACCTACTTAGCGATGGCGAAGGCTGTGCAGGCCCTGCAACGCAAAGAAGTAGACCGCATCATCCTGAGCCGTCCGGCAATCGAAGCGGGGGAGCGGCTTGGGTTCTTGCCCGGTTCCCTCACCGACAAAATCGACCCATATCTGCGACCTCTCTACGACGCGTTGAACGACATGATGGACCCCGAACTCGTGCCCAAGCTGCTCGCTGCCGGCACGGTGGAGGTCGCACCGCTCGCCTACATGCGCGGTCGTACACTCAACAACTCGTTCGTCGTTCTTGACGAAGCCCAGAACACCACGCCTGAGCAAATGAAGATGTTTCTGACGCGTCTTGGCTTTGATTCTCAGATGGTCATCACCGGTGATATCACCCAGGTCGACCTGCCCGAAGGGGCGAGTGGCCTCAAACTTGTCTCGAACGTGCTGCGAGACATCGACGACATCCACTTCGCCGAACTATCGAGTGCAGATGTCGTTCGTCACAGCCTGGTGGGACAAATCGTGGATGCTTACACCACCTACGATGCCGAAAAGCAGCGCGACGAATACAACCGCAAAAACCGGCCGTCCAAGCGCAGCCGCAATCACGAGAGGCCCTAACGTGTCGATTGAGATCAACAACGAATCGGCCATCGAGGTAGACGAGCACGCTTTTCAGCGACTCTGCACCTTCGCCCTCGACCAGCTTCACGTGCATCCGGATGCGGAACTCGGCATTGTCTTTGTCGACGAGGCCGCCATGGAACAGCTTCACGTGCAGTGGATGGACGAGCCCGGTCCCACCGACGTCTTGAGCTTTCCCATGGACGAGCTGCGCCCCGGGACCGAAGACCGCCAGACGCCCGCCGGCTTGCTCGGCGACATCGTCGTATGCCCCCAAGTGGCGATCGTGCAAGCCGAGGCCGCGGGTCACAGCCCTCTCGAAGAGATGCTGTTGCTGACCACTCACGGACTGCTGCACCTGCTTGGTTTCGATCACGCTGAGCCAGAAGAAGAAAAAGAAATGTTTGGCCTTCAGCGCGAAATTCTGTTGGGGTTCGCCCTGGCAGAACGAAGTTAGTAGCCGGTTGTGCTGATCGGAATTTTCATCACCGTCGCTATTCTTTTAGTGTCGCTCGGTGGTTTGCTTGCCGCTGCCGACTCGGCGCTCACGGTACTGAGCCGTAGCGACCTCGTCGAGCTGGCCGGACGCAGCCGTGCGCAGAAGTCGATTCTCGCAATCTCGAAAGACACGGGCGCGCACATTAATGCGCTCAACTTCATGCGAATCGTCGTGGAGACCACTGCGGCAGTGCTCGTCACGCTCGTGTTTGCCTCGGCCTTCGAGCAGTGGTGGCTCGTGCTGTTGTTCAGCGCGCTCATCATGACCGGAGCATCGTTCGTGCTGGTGGGCTCCAGCCCCCGCAGCGTCGGGCGTGCTCACTCTCGCAAGGTGTTGCAACTCTCGGCACGGTTTATTCGCGGCATCCGCGTGATTCTGGGCCCGATCGCTGACGCTCTTGTCGCGATCGGCAACCGAGTGACTCCGGGTCGACCCCGAACGGCGACGTTCTCTAGTGAAGAGCAACTGCTGAGCATGGTGGATGAAGCCACCGAGCACGAAGTTCTTGACCAAGATGACCGCGACCTCATCCACTCCATCTTCGATTTCAACAGCACGGTGATCCGTGAGGTCATGATCCCGCGCACTGACATGGTGACGGTTGAAGCGGATGTCACGGCCAGTGCCGCTATGGGCCTCTTCCTGAGCCGCGGAGTGTCGCGAGTACCGGTGATCGGTGACGACATCGATCAGGTGATGGGGGTGCTGTACCTGCGCGACATCGCGCGCGTGGTGTATGAACAGCCGGCCGAAGCCGACAAGCTCACGACTCAGGCGCTGGCTCGCCCCGCGCTTTTCGTGCCGGAATCGCAGCGTGCCGATAGCCTGTTGCGCCAAATGCAGCTCGAATCGAATCACCTCGCCATGGTCGTCGATGAGTACGGCGGTATCGCAGGGCTAGTCTCGCTAGAAGACCTCATCGAAGAACTCGTCGGAGATATCTCTGACGAGTACGACCGCGAAGTCGCCGAGTTTGAAGAGCTGAAAGACGGCTCATACCGTGTCAGCGCTCGCCTGCCAATTGATGAACTGGGCGATCTTTTCGGACTCGAGCTGGATGATGACGAAGTCGACTCCGTCGGCGGGCTCATCATGAAAACTCTTGGACGACTCCCCGAGAGCGGAGCAGTGGCACACTATTCAGGACTCGTTCTGACGGCAGAACGTACCGAAGGCCGTCGCAAACGCATCAGCACCGTGCTGGTGTCGCGCGATCCATGGCTCAATGACCAGAATGACTCAGGCTCGAATGAACGAGAGAACGGTGAATCACAGTGACCGACACCAGTGAATTCAGAGCAGGATTCGTGACCTTTGTGGGTCGACCTAACGTGGGTAAGTCCACGCTGACTAACGCGCTCGTGGGCGAGAAGGTCGCGATCACCTCGTCGAAGCCGCAGACCACGCGCCGCGCCATCCGGGGCCTCGTGCACCGCGAAGATGGTCAACTCATCATCGTGGACACCCCCGGTATGCACCGCCCGCGTACCCTGTTGGGCGAGCGCCTCAACTCCATCGTGAAAGATACCCTCGGCGAAGTCGACGTTATCGGCCTCTGCATTCCTGCGAACGAGAAAATCGGTCCCGGTGACCGGTATATCAACGAGCAGCTGGACTCTTTCCCGCGCGCTAAGAAGGTCGCCATCGTCACGAAGATCGATGCCTCCTCGCGCCCCGGCGTAGCGGAGCAGCTCAAAGCCGTGGCAGAACTGCGCGACTGGGATGAGATCATTCCGATTTCGTCGTTCGACGACATCCAGCTCGATATTCTTGCGACCGAGCTCGTGAAGCTCATGCCGGTGTCGGCTGCGCTGTACCCGAATGACGCTGTCACCGACGAGTCAACTGAGTCGCGCGTTGCGGAGCTGATTCGTGAGGCCGCGCTTGAGGGCGTCATGGACGAACTGCCGCACTCCATCGCCGTCACGATCGACGACATGATCGAGCGTGACGACAAGAACCTTCTTGAGGTATTTGCGAACATCTTTGTCGAGCGCGACAGCCAAAAGGGCATCATCATTGGTAAGGGCGGTGAGCGACTGCAAGATGTGGGCGCCCGTGCTCGCGCCGAGATCGAGAAGCTCGTCGGCAAGCAGATCTTCCTCTCGCTTCGTGTGAAAGTTGCCAAAGAGTGGCAGCGCGACTCTAAGCAGCTCGGACGCCTGGGCTTCTAGGGCATCGCCACAGCATCGCGGCAGCGCGGTAACAGTCGAAGAACCAGTCCTGCGGTGCCGCTCTCGCAGTGCTAGGGTGAAATTATGTTCTTCGGTCTGCTCCTCCTTAGCTGCCGCGACGAGTCCTAATCCAGGCCTCACTCGTCGCGGGGTTTGTCATTGGCTGACCAGATTCGTTGCGAGTGGCCCAGAAGGCCTTGAGAACAGCAGGAGCTTGACATGAAAAATAATCAGTCCGCATCATCGATGCCAGTCCACAAGTACCGTCCGTTTCACGAGATCATTTCTGTTGATCTACCGGACCGCACGTGGCCATCGAAGCGCATCACCGAGGCTCCCCGCTGGTGTGCCGTCGATCTGCGTGATGGTAACCAGGCCCTCATCGACCCGATGAGCCCCGAACGTAAGCGGATCATGTTCGACCTGCTGGTGAAGATGGGCTACAAGGAAATCGAGGTCGGTTTCCCCTCGGCGAGCCAGACTGACTTTGATTTCGTTCGCTCGCTCATCGAGACAAACGCGATTCCGGATGACGTCACTATTCAGGTGCTGACGCAGGCTCGTGAAGAACTCATCGTGCGCACCTACGAGTCGATCAAGGGTGCCAAGCAAGCGATCGTTCACCTGTACAACTCCACGAGCGTGCTGCAGCGTGATGTCGTGTTCCGCAAAGACAAGCAGGGCATCATCGACATCGCCCTCAACGGTGCTCGAATCTGTAAGGCATCCGAGGCTATGGTCCCCGAGACCGACGTGTACTACGAGTACTCGCCCGAAAGCTATACCGGCACCGAGCTCGAGTTCGCGGTTGATATTTGCAACCAGGTGCTCGAAGTCTTCAAGCCCACGCCGGAGCGCAAGGTCATTCTGAACCTGCCCGCCACCGTCGAAATGGCTACCCCCAACGTGTATGCCGACTCGATTGAGTGGATGTCGCGCCACGTGAACCACCGTGAGAGCGTCATCATCTCGCTGCACCCACACAACGACCGCGGAACCGGAATCGCTGCGGCGGAGCTCGGTTACATGGCTGGCGCCGATCGCATTGAGGGGTGCCTGTTCGGAAACGGTGAGCGCACCGGAAACGTTGACCTCGTCGCTCTGGGGCTCAACCTGTTTACACAGGGAATCGACCCGCAGATCGACTTCAGCGATCTGGATCAGATCCGTCGCACAGCGGAGCACTGCAACCAACTGAAGGTGCACGAGCGCAGCCCGTGGGCTGGCGACCTCGTCTACACCGCTTTCAGCGGATCGCATCAGGATGCGATCAAGAAGGGTTTCGAGTCGATGGCGGCTCAGGCCGAACGCGAGGGTAAGCACGTCAACGATCTGGTCTGGGCCGTGCCGTACCTGCCGATCGACCCCAAGGATGTTGGCCGCGGCTACGAAGCCGTCGTGCGCGTGAATTCGCAATCGGGCAAGGGTGGCGTGGCCTACCTGCTCAAGACCGACCACAACCTCGACCTGCCGCGCAAGCTGCAAATCGAGTTCAGCGGCGTTGTTCAGTCGAAGACAGATTCCGAGGGTGGCGAAGTCTCGAGCGAGCAAATCTGGACGGCTTTCCAGGACGAATATTTGCCGGCATCCGCCGATCACGTCGAAGAAAAGTGGGGGCGCTACGAACTGCTGGCGACCCGCACCACCAGCGCTAACGATGGCGAAGTCAGCCTCGACGCTCGACTGCGTGTTGATGACGGCGAGACCGACGCCAGCCACACGGGTAACGGCCCCATCGACGCGTTCTTGGGCATGCTCTCCGCTCAGGGCCAAGGAATTGAAGTCAAGCTCTACGACTACGTTGAGCACACCATGGGGGTCGGCAGCAATGCTCAGGCCGCGGCCTATGTCGAACTTGATATCAACGGTCAGCGTCTCTGGGGCGTCGGTATCGATGGTGACATCTCGCGGGCCTCACTCGAGGCGATCGTGTCGGCGGTCAACCGCTGGGTGCGTGCCTCGCAGAACGCTCCTGAATCTGAACTGATCGCTGGGTAGTTTCAGCTTTCGCAAATGCCCTGCAGCTCGCTGAGCTGTGGGGCGTTTGTTCGTTAACGGCAGCTGCGGCGAGGAGTGAGCGGCGAGGACGTAGGGGAGAAGACTCAGCGGCGAGGGCCCAGCGGCGAGCTAGGGGCGGCGGAACCTGGGCAGACGATTGATCGTGCGTTGCTCCGGCAGAGTCCAGTTGAAGAGCACCGAAAGAACCCGAACGCCGACGGTGATGCCCACACAGATTGAGGCCGCCACGAATACCGGAACGTCGAAGTTGCGCATGATGACGAGACTCGTCGCGCCCGATACCGCCGCCACCGCATACAGCGACCCCACGTGCATGAGGGCGATGGGCATTGAAAGAAGCATGTCCCGCAGGATCGAACCGCCGACGCCCGAGATAGCGCCGACGAAAATGGCCGGCACCTCGGGGAGTCCCATGGCAAGTGCCTTCGTCGTACCGATCGCGCCGAAGAGCCCAATGGTGAGAGCGTCAAGAACCGTGATGACCGGACCCATCCGTGCGATCAGTCGCTCGAGCAGCATCCCGAACAGTGCGGCCCCGGTGGCGACGATGAGATACCAGTTGGTGGTGAGCACTGCGGGGACTTCAGAGAGCACGACGTCGCGCACGATGCCGCCGCCGAACCCTGACGCTAGTCCGATGATCGCGACGCCGAGAAGGTCAAGGCGGCGGTCCCGAAACTGGGCCGCGAACATCGCACCCTGCATGGCGCCGACGCCGACCGCTAGCAGCCCCGCCCAGAGCGGAATCTCGAAAGTCTCGTTCACGAACCATTCGTACCACGCGTGATGCGCGCAGCGCAGTTGCGCTCCGGGCAAGCCTGCGATCTCCGAGCAACTCGCGCGTTTGCTCCGCGTCCGCGCCCTGCCCCTAGCCCTGTTCCTGTCCCTAGATCAGTTGCTTGCCCTGCCGCTGTTCCTGACGTTCTGAACGTGAACGTGAACGTGCCGGCGTCGTCGTCGAGGCAGACGTCGAAAACTCAGGAGATCGGGGGCAGCGGATGTCTGGGGTGCACCGGATCCGGCCTCGGCGTTGTGCGCAGCGCGGCGATTTCCTGAATTTCCGTGAGGCTCCGGTCCGGTGCGGTGCGCGCGCCCTGCAGGGCAGGTCGAGGGGCGATGCGCGCTGCGCACGCACTGTGGGACATGTTGTGCGGCGACGTGCTCGGCGTCATCGTGCGCTGAGTGGGGTTCCGCAGGGAGAGCGCCCGTGCTCCCTTCTGGAAACTCAGGAGAAACAGACCTGCAGCCGCCGCCGGGGCGGGTGAATGGGTCATCTTTCCTTCGACGCACGCGATTCTCCTGAGTTTCCGAAGGGGAGCAAACGGGCGTGCGAGCTGCTCAGCGCGCGGGCAGGGTGCTCAGCCGGCGGGCAGGGCGCTCAGCGAAACGGAGTTGGCGCGGGCCGTCGCACAGCAAACTCGCGACAACCGGAGGATACTTGGGAGGTGCCTACCTATCGTGATGAAGCTGTCGTGCTGCGCACCCACAAGTTGGGTGAAGCTGACCGCATCGTGACGATGCTCTCGCGTGAGCACGGAAAAATCCGGGCGGTGGCTAAGGGCGTGCGTCGCACAGCCTCGAAGTTTGGGTCACGGTTGGAACCCTTCATGGTCGCCGACATCCAGTGCTATATCGGTCGCAGCCTCGATATCATCCAGCAGGCGGAGTCCCTTGGTTCCTATGGCTCGGACATCACGGCCGATTACGCGAGCTACACCGCCGCAAGTGTGATGGTCGAAACGGCGGACAAAGTTACGGATGACGACGGCTCGCTTCAGCAATATCTCTTGCTGGTGGGTGCATTGCGTTCTCTTTCGCGGCGCGAGCACAATCCGAGCCTGACGCTCGACTCCTACCTCTTGCGGAGCCTCTCGATCGCCGGTTGGGCCCCGAGCTTTGTTGATTGTGCGGTGACCGGTGCTCCGGGGCCGCATTCCGTCTTCGTCGCGCAGATGGGTGGCGTGGTCGCCGATGAGGTTGCCCCGCCCGGTTCACCGCGACTGAGTCCGGCGACCCTCGAACTGCTCGGCGCGTTACTTGCCGGTCAGTGGGATGTCGCTGAGGCATCTGATGAGCGATCACGCTCCCAAGCTAGCGGTGTTGTTGCCGCGTACACCCAGTTTCATTTGGAGCGCAGTCTTCGCTCCATTCAGCATGTGGATCGGAGCGCATGAGCCGCGTAGGGAAAACTCACAAAGATGCTGTGGAATTTCGTCCTCTTGATTGGACAGGCATCCACCCGCCAGCGATGCCTAAGGGGTCTGTTCCCGAACACATTGCTCTCGTCATGGACGGCAATGGACGCTGGGCCAACGCGCGCGGCCTGACGCGCGTGGAGGGTCACAAGGCAGGCGAGGCGAGCCTGCTCGATGTCGTGGCCGGTGCTATCCAAATCGGTGTCAAACACATCAGTGTTTATGCGTTTTCAACCGAAAATTGGAGTCGATCGCCCGAGGAGGTTCGCTTTCTCATGGGCTTCAACCGCGACGTACTGCACCGTCGGCGTGATCAGCTCAACGAGTGGGGAGTGCGTGTGCGCTGGGCGGGGCGACGCCCGCGCTTGTGGACCTCGGTGATCAAAGAGCTGCAATTCGCCGAGAAGCTGACTGAGAACAACAGCACCATTACTCTCACTATGTGCGTGAATTACGGTGGCCGCACTGAAATTGCGGATGCCGTGCGCTCGATTGCCGATGAAGTTGCGGCAGGCAAGCTGAAGCCGTCTGCGGTCTCAGAGAAGCTCATCCAGAAGCGCCTGTATCAACCGCAGCTGCCCGATGTTGACCTGTTTGTGCGGTCGTCGGGGGAGCAGCGGATGAGCAACTTCATGCCCTGGCAGAGCGCGTATGCCGAGATGGTTTTCCTCGACACGCTCTGGCCTGATTTCACGCGTGAAGACCTGTGGCAAGCGATTCGCATTTACGCGAGTCGGTCACGTCGGTTCGGAGGCGCCGTAGACGCGCCAACGGCTACAGCTGAGTAGCTCATTCTTGCGGGTTTGCCCCGCCCGCATCATGTCGTCGGCGTCCTTTTGGTCAGCCTGACTTTAAGGTGTATTCTGTGTTCAGGTCAGCATGACTCTTACTGAATAGTTGAAGGGAGTGGCGATGGAGCAGAGCGAACAAACAATCTCGCTCGCGGTATCAACCGTGATTTTCGCGCTGCGTCCCATTCCCGAATCGGGTGAGAGTGCCCTGTGGATCCCGCTCGTGCGCCGCACCCGCGAGCCGTATGCCAGCCAGTGGGCGTTGCCCGGAGGCTGGGTCGGCAACGACGAAAGTCTCGCGGATGCCGCGGCCCGCAATCTGCTGGAGACCACGGCGCTTGAGCCCGCGTACCTCGAACAGCTCTACGCGTTCGGCGATGTGGAGCGTTCCATCGGTGGCCGCGCAGTATCGGTCGTCTATTGGGCACTCGTGCGTCAAGAAGAGGCTGATCGTGCCACTGAGGGAGAGAACGTGCGCTGGTTCCCCGCGGATAACCTTCCTGAACTGGCCTTCGACCACAACGTGATTGTCGACTATGCGCTCTGGCGTCTGCGCACCAAGATGGAGTACTCGCGCATCGCTCGGGCATTCCTGGGCGAGACTTTTACCCTCAGTGAACTGCGCATCGTGCACGAGGCTGTGTTGCAGAAGCAACTCGACCCCGCCAACTTCCGTCGTCAGATCGAGAATTCAGGTTCACTGGTTCCCACTGACCACGTTGTCTCGGGAGGGCGCCACCGGCCTCCGAGGCTGTACCGCTATGACGAGGGCGTAGAGCTCGTCGACAACGGCCCTCTCGGCCACCTCAAGACAGGGAGCACTCGTGTCATCCATTGATTCGACCATTCAGCGCATCACTGCGACGGGCGACGGGGAAACCTGTGCGCCTGAGCTGGCCGACGGGCCCTGGACGTTCGACCTGGGGGTTCCGAGCTACGGCCCCGGAGCATCCATGGGCGATGTGATTCCCACGGGCGCACCCCGCCAGGGACAGTTGCCACTGGAATACCAGAAGGCCTCGAACGAAGATCTGCACGCTCGTATCGTCGCGGCCAAGGCCACGTTAGGTGACCGCGCGGTTGTGCTTGGGCACTTCTACCAGCGGGATGAGGTTGTGCAGCACGCTGATTTCCTCGGCGATTCCTTCCAGCTCGCCAACGCGGCGCAGACCGTGCCGAACGCCGAAGCGATCGTGTTCTGTGGCGTTCACTTTATGGCTGAGACGGCTGACATCCTGGCTCGCGAGGACCAAGCTGTGATCCTGCCGAACCTCGCCGCCGGTTGTTCGATGGCCGACATGGCCGACATCGACTCGGTAGAAGAGTGCTGGGAACAGCTCACCGAGATCTACGGAACCGAACCGGATGCTGATGGCCGCGTGCCGATCATCCCCGTGACCTACATGAACTCTTCGGCAGCGCTCAAGGGCTTCTGCGGTCGTAACGGCGGCATCGTCTGCACGAGCTCGAACGCAACGACTGTTCTCGAGTGGGCGTACGAGCGCGGTCAGCGCGTGCTGTTCTTCCCCGACCAGCACCTCGGGCGCAACACAGCAAAGAAGATGGGGATCTCCACCGATCTCATGCCGATGTGGAATCCCAACAAGCCTCTCGGCGGCAATGACGCCGAGACGCTCAACGAGGCAAAGGTTGTGCTCTGGCACGGCTTCTGCAGCGTTCACAAGCGCTTCAATGTTGGCCAGATCGAGCAGGCCCGCGCCGAGCACCCCGGTGTTCGCGTAATCGTGCACCCCGAGTGCCCGATGCCCGTCGTGGATGCCGCTGACGAGGCAGGGTCGACCGACTACATCCAGAAGGCTGTAGCGGCGGCAACCGAACCGACAACGTTCGCGATCGGCACCGAGATCAACATGGTCAACCGTCTCGCGGCCGAGTATCCGCAGCACACCATCTTCTGCCTCGACCCTGTGGTGTGCCCCTGCTCGACGATGTACCGCATTCACCCTGGCTATCTCGCGTGGGTTCTTGAGGGCCTTGTGCGCGGCGAAGTTCTCAACCAAATCACTGTCGCCGATGATGTGGCAGCACCGGCACGCGTGGCCTTGGAGCGGATGCTCGCCGCGAAGCCACCGGTAACGACGAAAGAGGCGTAAGTATGGCACGGGTCATTGTTGTTGGTACCGGTATCGCTGGGCTCATTACCGCCTACCGCGCCAGTGCTCACCACGAAGTGGTTCTCGTGACCAAGTCGGAGCTTGCTGAGAGCAACACCAAGTACGCCCAGGGCGGCATCGCCGCGGTGCTCTTCCCTGATGACACCGTCGCCAGTCACGTCTCCGACACGATGATCGCGGGCGCGGGACTGTGCGAGCGGGATGCCGTTGAAGTGTTGTGCAGCGAAGGCCCGCTGCGTGTGCAAGAACTCATCTCACTCGGGGTGGAATTCGACCGCATCGCCAACGGTGAGCTTGCTCGGGGACACGAAGCGGCGCACTCGTCGCGGCGCGTCATCCACGCCGGCGGAGATGCCACGGGGCTTGCGATCGAGGTTGCACTCTTGCGCGCGGTCAAGGCTCTAGCGGTAGAGACCTACGCCTACACCTTCATGCGCGATCTGGTGACCGAGACGGATGCCGACGGCACGCCGCGCGTCACCGGCATCGACGTCATTGCTCCTGACGGCAACTCGCGCGTGATCGACGGCGACATCGTCGTTCTAGCCAGTGGCGGAGCCGGCCAGCTCTACAAGCACACGACGAACCCGTTTGTCACGACGGGCGACGGGGTGGCCGCTGCCTACCGCGCCGGTGCCGCTCTGGCCGATGTCGAATTCTTCCAGTTTCACCCGACGTCGCTTGCGGTGCCCGGCAACCCTCTCGTCTCGGAAGCGGTTCGCGGCGAGGGCGCAACACTGCTCGATGAGCACGGTAAGCGCTTCATGTTCGACGTGCACCCCGATGGCGAACTCGCCCCGCGCGATGTCGTCGCCCGCGGTATTGCTCGCGCCATGGAAAAGCAGGGTGGCCGGCCCATCATGCTCGATGCCACGGGCCTCGGTGCCGAGTTTCTCGCGAAGCGTTTCCCCGGCATCACCGAGGTCTGCGAAGAGCACGGCTTCGACTGGGGCACTGAACCTATTCCGGTGACGCCGGCAGCGCACTATTGGATGGGCGGCATCCGCACCGACATTGATGGCCGCACAAGCGTGCGTGGTCTCTATGCCGTTGGGGAAGCATCCTGCACCGGTGTGCATGGCGCTAACCGCTTGGCCTCCAACTCATTGCTCGAATCGCTCGTCTTCGCCTGGCGTGCTGCGGATGCTCTCAACGAACCCCAGCGAGCCATCGAGGTTGACGCGCTCGAGCCGCAGTTCGAGATCACCGGCAAAGAAGCATTCACTCGCGATCAGCTGCGCGAACTCATGTGGAGCCACGTCGGACTTGAGCGTGATGCGACGCGTCTGGAAGAAGCATCTGCGATCCTCGCCAGTTGGCACTCTGAGTCGAACACCGTCGAGGGCGCGGAAAACGCGAACCTGCTCGACCTTGCTCGCCTCGTGGTTGTCGCAGCGCTCCGCCGTCAGGAATCTCGCGGAGCCCACGAGCGCACTGACTACCCGGAGACCCGCGAAGAGCTCGCGTTTTCCACGCGCTGGGCGGCAGTCAACGTTGCGGGCGACTTCATCCCCGCAGAAGATGGTATGACCTCACACGATCGAGCAGAAACGGCAACCCGATGAATCAGCAGCTCGTCGACAATGTCATCCTGATGGCCCTCGCCGAAGATGCGCCCTGGGGTGACGTAACGAGCGATGCCTTTGTGCCGGAAGACGCCACCGCCACCGCTGTGCTCAATGCCCGTGAAGCCGGGGTCGCTAGTGGCCTCGACGTCTTCGCTCGCACCTTCCAGCTGGTGGATGCCCAGGCCGAGGTCACGCTGCAGGCCAGTGATGGTGACTCGTTCGCCGCCGGCCAGCAACTCGCTTCGGTCTCCGGTAACGCGCGTGCCGTTCTGCGGGCGGAGCGCATCGCACTCAACCTCAGCCAGCGGATGTCGGGCATCGCCACGCAGACTGCGGCCTACGTCGCGCAAGTGGCCGGCACGCACGCGCGGGTAGTCGATACCCGTAAGACAACGCCCGGGCTCCGGGCTCTCGAACGTCACGCTGTGCGCTCGGGCGGGGGCCACAACCACCGCTTCAGTCTCTCGGATGCCGTAATGGCTAAAGACAATCACCTCGCGGTGCTCGCAGCCGCCGGTATCGATCTGGGAGAAGCCATTCGTCTCGCTCGTGCCCGTATCGGTCACACCACGCACCTCGAGGTCGAAGTCGACCGTCTCGACCAGGTTGAGACTGTTGTCGCGGCGGGGGTCGACACGATCATGCTCGACAACTTCTCGCTCGATGATCTGCGGGCCGGCGTCGAGCTCGTGGCCGGCCGCGCGATCGTCGAGGCCAGCGGAGGCGTGAACCTCGACACCATTGCGGCGATTGCTGCCACCGGTGTCGATGTCATCTCGGTAGGTGCCCTCACGCACAGTGTCCGCTCGCTCGACCTCGGTCTCGACATTGCGGTGAGTGCCGTCAGCTCATGATCTTTCTCGACTCCGCCGCCACGACACCCGTGCGCCGTGAGGTGCTCGAAGCGATGTGGCCGCTGCTCACGGGAGACTTCGGTAACCCGTCCAGCCACCATGAGTTGGGGGAGTCCGCGAAGCGTGCCCTGGATGCCGCCCGCAAGAGTGTCGCCGCGTCGCTGGGGTGCCGGGCATCCGATGTCGTATTCACGTCGGGTGGCACGGAGTCAGACAACCTCGCCATCAAGGGCCTCGCGCTCGCCGAACCGCGAGGGCGCCACATCGTCACGAGTGCGATCGAGCACGAGGCGGTGCTGGAATCCGTTGACTATCTCGCGCGTATTCATGGTTTCGAAATCACCGTGTTGCCGGTGAACGCCGAGGGACTGATCTCGCTCGATGACGCGCGGGAGGCCCTGCGCCCCGACACCACGCTCTGCACCGTCATGTACGCCAATAACGAGATCGGTGCGGTGCAGCCGATCGCGGCGCTCGCCGAACTGTGCCGCGCCGTGGGGGTGCCGCTGCACACGGATGCCGTTCAAGCTGCCGGCTGGCTGGCTCTCGACGTTGCCGGGCTGGGCGTCGATGCCCTGAGCCTGTCGGGACACAAGCTCGGCGCGCCCAAAGGTATTGGCGTGCTGATGGTCAAGGGGCGACGCAGCCTCGAGCCCGTGTTGCACGGCGGAGGCCAAGAGCGCGGAAAACGCTCCGGTACGGAGAACGTTGCCGGCGCTGTCGGATTCGCCCATGCTCTCGCGCTCGCCGAGACCGATCGGGCCGCACGGGCGCTCGCGGTTGCCGAGTTACGCGACGACTTCGTTGCCGACGTGCTCGCGCGTGTTCCCGCCGCGATCTTTACGGGGCCTGCCGTGGCTGGCGCTCACGATCACGATCACGCGGGCGCCCAGACTGATGCGCAGGCTGCCACCGACGGCGATGCTGCAACCCCCACGCTGATCCCCGCACCCACCCGCCTCCCCAACAACGCCTCGTTCTGCTTCCCCGGCACGAGTGGAGAATCGCTCCTGCTCGAACTCGGCCGCGCCGGCATCATCTGCTCAGCAGGGTCTGCCTGTGCCGTGGGCAGCGACGACGTATCCCATGTGCTCACAGCGCTCGGGATCGACGAAGCGATCGCTCAAACCGCCGTGCGCTTCAGCCTCAGCGGTGACACGACTGCCGAACAGCTCGCCACTGTGGCTGCCGAGATCGAGACCGCCTACCGCGCGGTGCGCTCACTCTCGCAGTAACGCGGCCTCGCGCCGCAGTCCGCCGCGGGCAGCCCGGCCGGGCACCCGCTGCCCGCTCCCGCCGCGCATCCGTGGTCCAGCCGCTGCTAGCTCCGAGCGGGGTAGTCCTTCAGACCCCAGGCGGCCCCACCCAGCGCCGTCAGCGTCGCAATGGTCGTCGCCACGCTAGGAATGCGCGTCGCCCCCGGTTGAATCACATACTGAATCGTGCGCTCACTCGACGGCTGCGGGGCATGGATGCTCACACCCTCCGGCAGCGTCAGCGAGGTCAACGCCAACTGGGGGAGGAGCGCAACGCCCAGTCCGCGGGAGACAAAGCTCAGTACGGCGAGAGCATTATCCGTCTCCAACCCGATCTCGGGCGCAAAACCCTCGATATTGCACAGGGCGAGTAAGTGCCCGCGACAGAGGGCGCAGCCCGCAATCCACGCGTCGTTGGCAAGGTCGGCCAGGCTCACGCTGTCCGCCTTGGCTAGGGGGTGAGCGTCGGGCAGCACCAGCACCACAGGCTCGGTAAACAGGGGAACGGTGGTGTGGCCGCCATCGCGCGACAAATGCGGGTCGGCGCGGTCCTCCGGGTACGAAAACGTAATTGCCAGATCCGCTGCGCCATCTCTCAGCAGCTGCAGCGCCTGAGGCGGCTCAGCCTCCACATAGTTCACCGTCAAATTCGGATGCTGCTGCCGCAACTGACGAATCAACCGCGGTACGAGCGTCGACGACGCCGTCGGGAAAGCCGCGATGCGCACCGTGCCGCTCGAGAGGCCGGCTAGCTCTGCGAGTTCGGCGCTCGCCGCATCCACCGCATTGAGCACCGTGACGGCATGACTGGCAAGGGCACGACCCGCTTCGGTCAGGCGCACTCCGCGGCCCGAGCGCACGACGAGCGCGAGCCCCAGCCGTGACTGAGCGCGAGTGAGGTGTTGGCTGAGGGCGGGTTGGCTGTAGCCGAGCACGCGGGCGGCTTCGCTGATGGTGCCGTGCTCGGATATCGCGCGGACGATGCGCAGCGAGAGAAGGTCTGGAGTGGTGTCCATCGTGCGAGTATAACTAAACGTGATTGTTTATATCTCAATCATGCCCTTGTCGCATATATCGAGCGCGCGGGAGTATGAAGACATGACCTCCCCGGCGCTGGCACACGCAATCGACAGTTTTGCGAACACTCACGGCTACCTCTCTGCCGCCACCATGGGGCTCCCGACCTGCGCCGCAGTCGCTGAGATGACGACGAAGCTCCAGCTGTGGGCTACTGCCACGTGCAACCCCATGAACTACGGCGACATCGTCGAGCGCACGCGCGGCCACTACGCCCGTCTCGTCGGTGTTGATGCCAGCCGCGTCGCCATCGGATCGCAAACCTCGGTCATGGCCTCGCTCATCGCCTGCTCGCTGCCGGCCGGCTCCGAAGTGCTCGTCGTCGAATCCGACTTCACCTCGATCGTGTTCCCGTTCTTGCAACACCGCGACCTCATCGTTCGCGCCGTGCCCTTGGCCGAACTCGCTGATGCCATTACCGACAGCACTGCGCTCGTCGCGTTCTCGCTCATCCAATCCTGCAACGGCAAGGTCGCCGATGTCCCGGCTGTTCTCGCGGCAGCCGCGACTCATGGCACTCGCACGCTGTGCGACGTGACCCAAGCTGCGGGCGTACACCCCGTGGATGCCAGCCAATTCGACGCGACCGTATGCCACGCCTACAAGTGGCTGTGCTCGCCGCGCGGCGTCGCGTTCCTCACGATCTCCGAAGATTTCGCCGAGCACATCACGCCCGTCCAAGCTGGCTGGTATGCGGGAGAGGATGTCTGGGGCAGCGTCTACGGCACCGAGATGAACCTCGCGAAAGACGCTCGCCAGTTCGACGTGTCACCCGCCTGGCAGGCCTGGGTGGGAGCCGAGCATCCGATCGCCATGTTCGCCGACCTCGACATTTCCGAAGTCTGGGCGCACTGCACCGGGCTTGCCAACCAGCTTTGCGATGAACTCGGAATCGAGCGCCAGAATCAAGCCATCGTCACGTGGCCGGATGAATCGGGTGCCGACCTTGCCAAGCTCGCGGCCGCAGGAATCACGGCCTCCGGTCGCGCCGGTCGCCTTCGCGCCGCATTCCACCTCTGGAATACCGAAGAAGACGTCGCGGCGGTTATCGCCGCGCTGCGCGGCTAGCTAAACTGGTCGTCCGCCGACCGTGCATCCAGCTCGGCTGACTATTGGAGTTTTAAGTGGCTACGCCTAACCCCCTCGACGCCGTAATCAATCTCGCCAAGCGCCGAGGTTTCGTCTTCCAATCGGGAGAGATCTACGGCGGTTCACGCTCAGCTTGGGACTATGGCCCGCTGGGAACCGCCCTCAAAGAGAACATCAAAAAGCAGTGGTGGCAGACCTTCGTTCAAGGTCGCGAAGACGTCGTCGGGCTCGACTCGGCCGTCATCCTGCCTCGCAAGGTGTGGGAAGCATCTGGCCACGTCGAGGTCTTCTCCGACCCGCTCGTGGAATCGCTGCACACCCACAAGCGCTACCGCGCCGACCACCTTCTCGAAGCCTACGAAGAGAAGCACGGTCACCCTCCCGTGAACGGGCTTGCCGACATCCGCGACCCTGACACCGGTCAGCCCGGATCGTGGACCGAACCGCAGAACTTCTCCGGCTTGCTCAAGACTTACCTTGGCCCCGTCGACAACGAAGAGGGCATGCACTACCTGCGCCCCGAAACCGCTCAGGGTATCTTCACGAACTTCGCCAACGTCATGGGTGCGGCGCGCATGAAGCCGCCCTTCGGAATCGGTCAGGTCGGAAAGTCGTTCCGTAACGAGATCACGCCCGGAAACTTCATTTTCCGTACTCGTGAATTCGAGCAGATGGAGATGGAATTCTTCGTCGAGCCCGGCACCGACGAAGAGTGGCACCAGACCTGGATCGACGAATCCATGAAGTGGTACACCGACCTCGGCATCAACCCAGAGAACCTGCGCTTCTACGAGCACGCTCAAGAAAAGCTGTCTCACTACTCCAAGCGCACTGTGGATGTTGAGTACCGTTTCCGCTTCGCCGGCAGCGAGTGGGGCGAACTCATGGGTATCGCCAACCGCACCGACTTCGACCTACGAACGCACTCCGAGGCATCCGGATCTGACCTGTCGTACTTCGATCAGGCCAAGGACGAGCGTTGGACTCCGTTCGTCATCGAACCCGCGTTCGGACTCACCCGTGCGCTCATGGCGTTCCTCATCGACGCCTACGCCGAAGACGAAGCGCCCAACGCGAAGGGTGGCGTCGACAAGCGCACCGTTCTGCGCCTCGACCGTCGTCTCTCGCCGGTGAAGGTTGCCGTCTTGCCGCTGTCGCGCAACGAGCGTCTCTCGCCGATGGCGCGGGGCGTTGCGGCTGATCTTCGCAAGTACTGGAACGTCGACTTCGACGACGCCGGAGCTATCGGTCGTCGCTACCGTCGTCAAGACGAAATCGGCACGCCGTTCTGCGTCACGATCGACTTCGACTCGCTCGACGACAACGCGGTCACGATCCGTGAGCGCGACACGATGGAACAGAAGCGCATGCCAATCGAAGAGCTGCGTGGCTACCTCGCGCAGGAGCTCATCGGCTGCTAGCGAGCTGTAATTTCAGCAGGGCCGACAACGTCGCTTGCTGAAAGTGGGTACTGCGTAGAGCGGACCCGGAACACGTTCCGGGTCCGCTCTTTCGTGCCCGTGCCCGTGCCCGTGCCCGTGCCCGTGCCCGTGCCCCTGCCCGTGCCCGTGCCCGTGCTCGTGCCTGCTGCCTGCTGCCCGCTGCCCGCTGCCCGCTGCCCGCTGCCCGCGGGCAGCTGCCAGCTGCCACGTGCCTGCCTCCCTGTCGCGGCGCTCGCCACGATCACGGTCTCTCTCCCGCTGCAACTCAGCGCTCTTCCGCTGCAACTCAGCTCTCTTCCGCCAAGGCTCTTTCTCGGCTGCCGCCAACTGCGCCAACCGTCGGAAACTCAGGAGATCCGCGCTCGAGAGTTGTAACCCTCGCAGTCTCTCCACGAGATTCCGGACCTTCCACGAACTCGCCGGAACGCATCTCCTGAATTTCCGAGGTTTACAACTCGTCAACAGCGTCCGTCCGGCCGACTCGTCAACAGATGTGGGGCAGCAGCGGGCTCAGCTCCCGCACTCGAAGATGCTGTTCTGATGGTAGATGTCAGCGAATTGGTAGATGAGCTTGGTGGGCTTGCCCAGAAACGCGAGCTGGTTGCGCGAGGAGTCCGAGATATCGATCTCACTCGCGCAGTCAGGCAGGGCACGATTCTTCGGGCTCGTCAGGGGTGGTACACCACCTTGGACGAGTCGGAACCGCGAGTGAGAGCGGTGCGAGTCGGCGGTCGCCTTACCGGCATTTCGGCGATTGCCGACTGGGGTGGCTGGGTTCTTGATGAGCATCCACTCCAAGTATCGGTACCCGGCAACGCGTCTCGATTGCGCAGCCCATGGAACCGACGGCGCCGGTTGGGCGGAGCGCGCGGGGTGAAGCTGCACTGGGATTCACCGGCAGTCAGTGATCGGGGAACTCGGTGGCATGTGAGCGTCGCTGAGGCACTCAGACGAGTCATCGTCGATGAGAGTCTTGAGACGGCCGTTGCAGCTGTTGACTGGGCGTTGCACTCCGGGCGCATCGACGAGTTCGATTTTGAACAGGTAATTCTCACGTTGCCTCGGCATAAACGTTCGATTCGCGCTTGGGTGGATTCCCGAAGCGAGAGTTTGCCCGAGAGTCTTGCGCGCACTCGGCTCACCATGCGGGGGCATCGAGTCGAGCTGCAGGTTCCGGTCGGTGCCAAGAGGATCGACTTGGTGGTGGATGGGGTGATTGGAGTCGAAGTCGACGGCCGACGTTTCCATGCCCACACGTTCGAGCAGGACCGGCTGAAGGCGATCGAAATGACGATCGCTGGCTTTCACGCACTGAGTGTGAGCGCCTCAATGGTTTTCGGGCAATGGGAGCTTTTTCTGCGCGCTCTGGAGGGTGCACTCGGCCGCTCCAGGTCTGCCAGCCTTGAATACTCAGGAGATACCGTGCATCCGCGAAAATCGGGCCCGCGAATGCTGGTGCCTTCGGGCTGAGTATCGGAGATCTCCTGAGTTTGCGAAGCTCAGCGTCGCTCAGCGACGCTCAGGGACGGTCAGCGCCGTTCACGAACGCGACCAGGGAATACTTCACGCTCCCCGGCGTTAAAGCTGAGGTGAATGATTCAGCAAACCCGATTGCCCCTGTCAAAATCGATATCTGGTCTGATGTTCAGTGCCCGTGGTGCTACATCGGAAAGCGCAGGCTCGAAGCGGCTGTGGAGAGCTCTGGCATCGCCGTCGACATCGAGTACCACTCGTTCGAACTCGCGCCAGATACCCCGGTGGAGTACGAAGGCACGCCCACTCAGTTTTTGAGTGAGAGCAAGGGCTTGGCGCTGCCTCAGGTCGAGGAGATGCTGACGCGCGTCACTGACATCGCCACGAGCCTCGGTCTCGACTACGACTACGACCACATTCACCAGACGAACACGATCAAGGCGCACGAGCTTCTGCACTTTGCGAAGGCTCAGGGCCGTCAGCTTGAGATGAAGGAACGCCTACTTGAGGCGTACTTCGTCAAGACAGAGCACGTCGGTCGTGTCGACGACCTAGCCGATATCGCGGCCTCCATCGGCTTCGATCGCGACGAAGTTGTGCGCGTTCTCGAGTCGAACGAGTATCTTCCTGCGGTGAAGGCCGACATGGAAACCGCGATGCAGTATGGCATCCAAGGCGTGCCTTTCTTCGTTATCGAGGGCAAGTACGGGGTTTCAGGTGCGCAGGAAAGTGAAACCTTCGCTAACGTACTCTCACAAGTACTTACCGAAAGAGATGCGTAACGCAATGGATGCCGCAACGAAGCCACTTCCGACCTTCGCCCTTCAACAGCTCGGCGACCCTAACGCGATCGCGTGCGAAGGCGACGCCTGTGGCATCGTCGCGGATGATCACCGTTCGCAAGCTCTCGTGAACCGTCAGATCGACGAAGGTCTCGTCTAGCCCACAAATCCGCGGTTCGACCATTCGATGAGTTCAGCAGCGCTCGCATGTTCGGGCGCTGCTTTGGCGACTCGCGAAGGTATGAGCGTGAGCGGCGCAGTGGTTGGGCGCGCGGGCAAGGACGCATGCTGGGCATCCGGTGCGTTGAAGCGTTTATTGATCAGCGCGCCGATGATGGCTCCGCCGCCGAAACCGACGGGCAATAGCAGCAGGTAGAGCGTGGGGTCGAGGTTCGCACTCGAACCGACGGCGAGCACTCCGGCAGTGCCGACCGCCGCTCCGATCGCGAGCGATACCCACCACCGTTGCAACCGGGCATTCTCTTTGTCCCACGCCCGTTGGGCTCGCAGTTGCTCGAGCGCTTCTTCGCGTGGTGCGGGGCTGACCCACAAGCGTGCTTCGAACCGGAAGACATTCGGATGCTCGTCAAGGGCCATTAGTTGCTTCCTGCGTCGGTCGTGATGTCGGCAACGATCGCGTCGAGGCCGCTGATCAGCTTGTCTGCCTGCACCCACGCGGTGTGCCCGTGATCGCCGGCACCCATGGACACGCGCTTTCCGACCATACGTTCGTCAGCGTAGACGGGCCAGACGGTGGTGCTGCCGAGCGGAGTGATGGTGCCGCGGGCGTACCCAGTGGCGTCGAGGGCTACCTCGGCGTCGGGCATCCGGAGTTTGTTGACGCCCACGAGCGCTCGAAGTTTCGGCCACGATATCTGGCGATCGCCGGGCACGAGTGCGAAGAGAAAGCTGCCGTCACTGCGCTTGACGACGAGCGACTTCACGATCTCGGCGGGGGTGATTCCCAACAGCTCAGCGGCGTGTTCGAGCGACGTCGCTGGCGCGCGTTCGACGATCTCGATGGGGATGCCGCGGCGTTCGGCATCGTCGCGAACGCGGTCAGTTCCTGCCGTCATTCGGGGCCTCCCGGTAGATGCGGCAAGGTTCAGGCTTGCCGTGGGACAATTGGTACGTGACTATTCTTGCCCCTGCCGACCCGCGTGTCGCGCCACAGCTCTCTATTGGGAACCTCGACCTCGATGTTCCCGTCGTTTTGGCGCCCATGGCTGGCATCACCAACACCGCTTTCCGCCGCCTGTGCCGCGAGTATGGTGCTGGCCTGTACGTCAGCGAAATGATCACCAGCCGCGCGCTGGTCGAGCGCACGCCCGAGAGCATGCGGCTCATTACGCACCACGAGTCGGAGACGACTCGCAGCATCCAGCTCTATGGCGTTGACCCGAAGACGGTTCGCGAAGCAGTCACGATGTTGGTCGCTGAAGATCGTGCCGACCACATTGACTTGAATTTCGGATGCCCGGTTCCCAAGGTCACTCGCAAGGGTGGGGGAGCGGCGCTGCCGTGGAAGATCGATTTGTTCCGCGACATTGTCGAGGGCGCTGTGAAGGCTGCCGGCGATATTCCGTTGACGATCAAGATGCGCAAGGGCATCGACGCTGATCACCTGACGTATCTCGAAGCTGCCCGCGTGGGCGCCGGCGCCGGGGTGGCGAGCATCGCACTGCATGCTCGCACGGCCGCCGACTTCTACTCGGGGCACGCTGACTGGTCGGCGATCGAGAAGCTTAAGAACACGATCACCGATACGCCCATTCTCGGCAACGGCGACATCTGGAGCGCAGCCGATGCTCTCCGCATGGTCGATGAGACTGGATGCGACGGGGTCGTTGTCGGTCGCGGTTGCCTCGGCCGTCCGTGGTTGTTCGGCGATCTCGCTGCTGCCTTCCGCGGAGAGACACTCAAGGCGGAGCCCACCCTCGGCCAAGTAGCCGCTGCATTCAAGCGTCATGCCGAACTTTTGGTCGAATTCTTTGGCGAGGAAGATCGTGCCTGCCGCGACATCCGCAAGCATGTTGCCTGGTACTTCAAGGGGTATTCGGTCGGTGGCGAGCTGCGGGCCGGCATGGCAGCAGTTCAATCGCTCGATCACATGGACGAACTGCTCGGTAACCTCGACTGGTCGCAGGAGTACCCCGGCATCGATGCTGAGGGCCAGCGCGGTCGTGCGGGTCGCCCGAAGAAGCCGACGCTTCCGCAGGGGTGGCTCGACAGCCGCGAACTGCAGGAGTCGCACCGTTCCGAGCTGAACCAAGCAGAATTGAGTACCAGTGGCGGTTAAGGGCTATACGGAAGCAGACGCCGAGCGTTGGTTTCCTGAGCAGCATTCGAGTCGCCGCAGTGATTTTGCGCGCGACCGGGCACGGGTGTTGCACTCGAGCGCGCTGCGTCGCCTTGCGGCCAAAACTCAAGTTCTCAGCCCCACGATGGGCACCGACTTTGCCCGCAACCGTCTCACTCATTCGCTCGAGGTCGCTCAAGTTGGCCGCGAGCTTGCCGACAGTCTGGGGCTCGACCCGGATGTCGTCGACACCGCTTGCCTTTCTCACGATCTCGGGCATCCGCCCTTCGGCCACAACGGTGAGCGCGCACTCAACGAGTGGGCGGCCGACATCGGTGGTTTCGAGGGCAACGCTCAGACCCTGCGGCTCTTGACACGCATCGAGCCCAAGGTGTTCGGGCCCGACGGCAAGAGTTACGGTCTCAACCTCACGCGGGCCAGCTTGGACGCGAGCACGAAGTACCCCTGGCCTAGCGCTCAGGGTATCCCCGACCCGAGCGGTCGTAGCAAGTACGGTTTCTTCGACGACGACACGGCGGCCTTCGAGTGGCTGCGGGCCGGCGCGCCCGATCGGCAGCGCTGCATCGAAGCGCAAGTAATGGACCTCTCCGACGACATCGCCTACTCCGTGCATGACTTCGAAGACGCCATCGTCGGCGACTTCATCGATGTCACAGCGCTCGGCGCCCGCGTCAATCACGATGACCTCGTGAAGTCGATGTTCGAGTGGATCGGCGGCGAGTTCACGCACGACGAACTTATCGCGGCCTTCGACCGTCTCGATCTCCTCGACCCGTGGCTTGATCAGTGGGACGGCAGTCGTGCCGCTCACGGTCGCCTCAAGAACCTCACGAGCCAGCTGATCGGCCGCTTTGCCGGCGCCGCAGTGCAGGCCACGCGCGAAGCGCATCCCACGGACGCGCTTGCTCGCTTCGGCGGC
The DNA here is from genome assembly GCF_004118935.1 of Salinibacterium sp. UTAS2018. NCBI lineage: Bacteria > Bacillati > Actinomycetota > Actinomycetes > Micrococcales > Microbacteriaceae > Salinibacterium > Salinibacterium sp. UTAS2018. The sequence continues at coordinate 762,254 of NZ_CP035375.1, read as the reverse complement.
AGTCTCGTGATCCCGAAAGAGATTCAGGCGGAGATTGCGGTGCTCAAGGGCATCGTCGCGGCCTTCGTCATGTCGACGAACGCGCGTCGCCCGATCTATCAGCAGCAGCGCGACGTGCTCACCGAGCTCGCCGATGTCTTGCTCTGGACGGCTCCCGTGAACCTCGATTCTGGTTTCACGGCGGATTGGAATTCCGCTGAGAACGATCACCAGCGCAAGCGGGCAGTAGTAGATCAGGTGGCTAGCCTCACGGATCAGTCCGCGATTGCCTGGCACACACGACTGGTTGGCTAGAGTCGTCGGCCGGTCGGCCTAGAATTGCGATTGTGGCTGGCCTGATCAAACGAAGCGATATCGACGAGGTGCGTTCGCGCACCAACCTCGCCGATATTGTTGGCGACTACGTCACCCTCAAGAGCGCCGGTTCCGGCTCCATGAAGGGCCTCTGTCCCTTTCATGAGGAGCGTAGCCCCAGCTTCCACGTTCGGCCTCAAGTCGGCTTCTATCACTGCTTCGGATGCGGTGAAGGCGGCGACGTCTACACATTCCTGCAGCGTATGGACCACGTCTCGTTCTCCGAGGCCGTCGAGCGCCTTGCCGGCCGTATTAGCTACGAACTTCACTATGAGGATGGCGGCGCGGCGACCGATCACGGCAATCGCGCGCGTATCTTGGCTGCCAATCAGGCGGCATCCGAATTTTTCGTCGCCCAGCTAGCGAGCCCCGAGGCAGCCCCCGGGCGCAGCTTTTTGGGCGAGCGTGGTTTTGACCAGTCCGCTGCCGAGCGTTTCGGCATTGGCTTCGCGCCTCGCGGTGGCGTGCTCATGAAGCACCTCAACAAGCTCGGCTATTCCTCGGAAGAACTCGTTGTTGCCGGCCTCATCGGCAAGGGGGAGCGGGGCGACTATTACGACCGTTTCCGCGGCCGCCTGGTGTGGCCGATCCGCGATGTCACGGGCCAGACTCTTGGCTTTGGCGCTCGGCGTCTGCTCGACGATGACAAGGGCCCTAAATACCTCAACACTCCCGAGACGCCGGTTTATCACAAGAGCCAAGTGCTCTACGGGCTCGATCTTGCCAAGAAAGACATTTCGCGCGGCAAGCAGATTGTCGTGGTCGAGGGCTACACGGATGTCATGGCCTGCCATCTTGCTGGCGTCACGACCGCGGTCGCCACGTGTGGCACGGCGTTCGGCGTGGACCACATCAAGATCGTGCGCCGCATGATTGGCGATTACGACAACGCAGACACGACGGCCACGGGCGAGGTCATCTTTACTTTCGACCCGGATGAAGCGGGCCAGAAGGCCGCGAACCGCGCCTTTGCCGAGGAGCACCGCTTCGCCGCGCAAACCTTCGTTGCTGTGGCGCCCGATGGCCTCGACCCATGTGACCTGCGGCTGAAGAAGGGCGACGGTGCGGTTCGTCGCCTCGTCACCACGCGCAAGCCCATGTTCGAGTTCAAGATTCGCCGCGAACTGGCCGTGCACGACCTCGAAACGGTAGAAGGCCGTGTAGCGGCGTTGCGTGCTGCGGCCCCCGTGGTCGCGGGCATCCGCGATTCGGCACTGGGTATTGGCTATGTCCGCAGCGTTGCGGGATGGCTCGGTATGGAGCCGACCGAGGTGCAGAACGCCGTGACCGCAGCGAAGCGCACCGCAGCCCCGTCGGGGCCGCCTAAGGCGCAGCAGCAGTCGCAGTCCGAGTCATCCTCCCAGCGCCCGCCAGAGGGCTTCGGGGAGGCGCCAGCGCAGCCTGGCCCGTCGATCATGAGCTTGAAAGTCGATGCGATTACGCGCCTTGAGCGAGACACCCTCATGGCGGTGTTGCAGCATCCGGATGTCGTGGGTGCCGAGCTCATGGGCAAGCTCACTCAGATTTCGATCGCTGAGCCTTCGCTCGCGGTCGTGCGCGATGCCATCGCCTCTCTCGTGGATCGCGCGCTCGAACCCGGCTGGGCCTCCGCCGTCGCTGACGAAGTGCCGTCATCGTTCTCCACCTTCGTGAAGCAACTGAGCGTTGCGCCGATTCCGGAGCGTGAAGAACGCATCCCGGTGTACTGCGTGCAAGTGACAACCGATCTCATCGAGCGCGACTTGCTGCGCCAAAAGCGCGAACTTCTCGGAGTTTTGCAGCGTATGGATCGCGAGAGTGATCCGGAGCGCTATGTGCAGACCCAACGAGACCTCATGAGGATCGAAGCGGAGCGTCGAGCGCTCCGCGAAGAAGGCTAGTCTCCGCTCTTTGGTTGCGTTCGTGTAAATATCCCCCATTCGCGGGTAAACGATCTAGTCTCGAAGGTTCCTCGTGTGTTACTATTGAGGAACTACGATGCGCGGCGCCTACAAACGCGCCGTCGCATTTTCTGCACGCAACAGGAAGAGGTAGACGGATATGACATCCGCATCCAAGAGCAGCAAGCGAGTCCTTGCTGTAGTTGCCGGCTCAGCAGCGTTCGCGCTCGCTTTGACTGGTTGCCAAGCTGGGGGAGACTCCGACGCTGGCAGTTCCGAGTCGCTTATCGTGGGCACGACTGACAAAGTCACGTTCCTCGACCCGGCCGGTTCGTACGACAACGGTTCGTTTGCACTGATGAACCAGGTGTACCCGTTCTTGCTCAACTCGCCGCTCGGCACCTCCGATGTTGAACCTGACATCGCCGAGTCCGCCGAGTACACGAGTGAAGACGAATACACGGTCGTACTCAAGGCGGGCCTTAAGTTCGCCAACGGCAACGACCTCACCTCGTCTGACGTGAAGTTCAGCTTCGACCGTCAGGTCACGATCAACGACGAGAACGGCCCTTCGGTTCTTCTCGGCAACATTGAGAGCGTCGACGCTGTCGATGACACCACGATCGTCTTCAACTTGAAGAACGGTAACGACCAGACGTTCGCGCAGATTCTGTCGAGCCCGGCCGCACCGATCGTCGACGAAGAAGTCTTCTCGGCTGATGCGGTCACCCCCGACGACGAGATCGTTGACGGCATGGCATTTGCTGGCCAGTACGTCATCGACAGCTACGACTTCAACAACATTGTGTCGTTCAAGGCCAACCCTGACTACCAGGGCGTTCTCGGCGCTGCGGCGACGGACAGCATCACGCTGAAGTACTACACCGATGCGTCGAACCTGAAGCTCGATGTTCAAGAGGGCAACATTGACGTCGCGCACCGCAGCTTGTCTGCCACCGACGTTGCTGACCTTGAGGGCAACGACAACGTCAACGTGATCGTGGGACCCGGTGGAGAGATCCGCTACATTGTCTTCAACTTCGACACTCAGCCGTTCGGTGCGAAGACTCCTGAGGCGGATGACGCCAAGTCGCTCGCTGTTCGTGGCGCTGTTGCTGACTTGATCGATCGCCAGGAAATCTCTGACCAGGTCTACAAGGGCACCTACTTGCCGCTGTATTCCTTCGTGCCCGATGGATTGACCGGTGCTACTGAGGTTCTCAAGGACCTCTACGGCGACGGCGAAGGCGGGCCGAGCGTTGAAGCAGCGCAGAAGCGTCTGGCGGATGCGGGAGTCGAGACTCCGGTGAAGCTCAACCTTCAGTACAACCCTGATCACTACGGTGAGTCATCGGGCGACGAGTACGCGCTGGTCAAGAGCCAGCTCGAGGCTGACGGAGTGTTTGAAGTCAACCTGCAGTCGACCGAGTGGGTTACCTACGCGAGCGAGCGCACGGCTGACGCCTACCCGGCCTACCAGCTCGGCTGGTTCCCGGACTATTCCGATGCCGATAACTACCTGACCCCGTTCTTCGGTGACGGTAACTTCCTTGCCAACCACTACGCGGATGCTGAAGTCAACGATCTGATCGTCGCTCAGGCAACTGAACTCGACCCCGCCACGCGTGAGGGAATGATCGAGGACATTCAGGCAAAGGTCGCAGCGCAGCTGTCGACCGTTCCGTTCCTTCAGGGAGCGCAAATTGCTATCACGGGCAAGGACGTCACCGGAGCTACGCTCGACGGTTCGTTCAAGTTCCGCTACGGCAGCTTGGTCAAATAAGAGCAATTCGCTCGAGTTAGGCCTCGGCCTAGCGTTCTGACGCAGGGGGTGGCCCACACACAATGTGGGTCACCTCCTCGTCTTCGTTCTCTGCACGATAGGTAGGTATGTCGCAGTCCGCTTCCGCCGTGATCAATCCGGCACCGTCAGAACCGCCCATCCGGCGTTTTCGGGGGATCACAAATCCCCTTGCTCGTTTTCTTATCATTCGCTTCCTCCTGATCTTCCCGACCGTGTTCATCCTCGTAACGATGGTGTTCCTCTTGATGCGCTCGATCGGCGATCCCATTACAGCGGCACTGGGGGACCGTCTCACGGCGGCTCAGCTCGCTGAGCGTATTAGTGCCGCCGGTTACGATCGTCCGATTCTGGTGCAGTATTTCGAGTACCTCGGGCAGATTTTCACCGGCAACTTCGGCACAGCGATAACTGACGGCCGCCCGGTTTCGGAGTTGCTCGTCACCTACGGCAGCGCCACTCTTGAGCTTGCGTTCTACGCAGTTCTCGTCGCGCTAGTGGTCGGTATCCCTCTCGGCATGGTCGCGGCCTACTTCCGTGACAAATGGCCGGATGCGGTGCTCCGCGTCGCGGCGATTCTTGCGTACGCGACCCCGGTGTTCTTTGCGGGGCTGTTGCTCAAGCTCGTGTTCGCTGTGTGGCTGAAGGTACTTCCTGTCGCCGGCCGTGCCTCCACTCGCACGGAATTGCAGTTGAGCACTCTCGACGACAAGTCGGGCATTTATCTCATCGACGCCTTCCGCTTGGGTAGTCCTGCAGCGATCGGCGACGTGCTTTCGCACGCCGTGCTTCCCGGCCTGGCGTTGGGATTGCTGACGGCGGGTATCTTCCTGCGCCTCGTGCGCACGAACGTCATCGGCAGCCTCTCCATGGACTATGTGGATGCTGCTCGCTCACGTGGCGTGAGCGAATACCGCCTTGTGCGCAAGCACGCCTACAAGCCCGCGTTGATTCCGATCATCACGGTCATTGGTCTTCAGATCGCGCTCTTGCTCGGCGGCGCAGTGCTGACAGAAACCACCTTCGAATGGAAGGGCCTGGGCTTCAAGCTCGTTGAGTACCTGGGTGCTCGTGACTTTGTGGCGGTGCAAGGCATCGTGGTCCTGCTCGCCGTGATCGTGGCGCTCACCAACTTCATCGTCGACATCATTGCGGCGATCATCGACCCGAGGGTGAGGTACTAATCATGACTACGACACCCTCACGTTTTGTGGCTGTGTGGCGCAAGTTGCCGATTGTTCGGCAGGTTCGTCAGTCGGTAGGGCTCCAGCGCGGCATGCTCGTTGCTGGTTTGATTCTGACGGGCATTTTCCTTCTTACGGCGCTCTTCGCTCCGTTGTTGGCGCCTTATGGGTTCTCGCAATTGCGCGATGACGATGGTGCTTTCGGTGCGCAGGTTCCCCCGGGAGGCGCTCACATTCTAGGCACCACGGTCGGTGGTTACGACGTGCTCTCCCGAGTGATCTGGGGATCGCGCACAGCGGTTCTTGTGATCGTCGTTGCGGTGGCACTGTCGATCTTTGCCGGCGTGCTTCTTGGCCTCGTCTCTGGCTACCTCGGCAGCTGGATCGACCGCGTTCTCGTGGTCATCTCTGACGCCGTGTACGCGTTTCCGACGCTCTTGCTGGCTATCGTGGCCGCCATCGCGATTAGCGGCGGTCAGTCGAGTTTCTGGGGCGGCGTCTTCGCAGCGGCAGTGTCGATTACGGTCGTGTACATCCCGCAGTATTTCCGTGTCATCCGGGCCGAAACAGTGCGCATCAAGTCGGAGGCGTACGTCGAATCGGCGAAGGTCATCGGCTCGAGCACTCCGCGCATCATGTTCCGTCACGTGTTCCGCAATGCGACGCGTACCCTGCCGTTGATCTTCACGCTCAACAGTTCCGAGGCGATTCTGACGCTCGCGGGCTTGGGCTTCCTCGGGTTCGGTATCGAGCCATCCGCTGCGGCCGAATGGGGCTACGACCTCAACAAGTCGATTTCGGATGTTACGAGCGGCATCTGGTGGACGTCGCTGTTCCCGGGGCTTGCGATCGTTCTGGTCGTGCTCGGAATCACGCTGGTGGGGGAGTCGCTCAATGACCTCGCTGATCCACGACTGCGCACCCGTCGTAGAGCCGACCAGTCGGCGCCGGTTCTTGAAACCGCCGCTCTCTCAACGGTTGACCTTGACGATGATGCGAATCCGATCGACCCGCTGGAGGCTCGCTCATGAGCAATATTGTTGAGATCAAAAATCTTGAGGTCACGTTCGCGACTGATGGCGGCGACGTCAAGGCCGTCGACGATGTGTCGCTGAGCCTGGCGCCGGGGGAGGTCCTCGCGATTGTTGGCGAGAGCGGCAGCGGCAAGAGCGTTACGGCCAAGTCCGTCCTTGGGCTTCTGCCCGAGACGGCAGTGTCACGGGGCGCAATCGTGCTCAATGGCAAAGAGGTTATTGGGATGTCGGGCAAGCGACTGCGCGAGCTCCGCGGCGTTGACGTCGCGATGGTGTTCCAAGAGCCGTCGACCGCGCTCAACCCGGTTTTCACCGTGGGCTGGCAAATCGCCGAGGGTCTTCGCGCTCACGGCAATGTGAGCAAGCGCGAAGCGCGCAAGAAAGCGATCGAGATTCTGCGCAAGGTCGGTATTCCCGAGCCTGAGTCGCGCGTGGATTATTATCCGCATCAGTTCTCGGGCGGGCAGAAGCAGCGGGTCGTGATCGCCATGGCTCTGGTGCTTGAACCCGAGCTGATTGTGGCCGATGAGCCCACGACCGCGCTCGACGTGACGGTGCAGGCTGAAATTCTTGATCTTCTGCGCAGGTGCCGTGATGAGTTCGGCGCGGCCATCATCCTGATCACCCACAACATGGGCATCGTGGCCGATCTCTCCGACCGTGTTGCTGTCATGTATCAGGGCAAATTGGTCGAAGAAGCGCCAGCGCAGCAATTGTTCGACGCGGCCCAGCATCCGTACACGCAGAAGCTTTTGGCCGCGGTACCGCGGATTGGTTCGGGAGCTTCTCGGGCTGCTGCCCGGGTTGCTGACCGCGCGGCTTCGGGCGGAGAGAAAGATGCCGAGCCTGTCGTGATTGCTGACAATCTCGAAATCGAGTTCCCCGGGCGTTTCGGGCGCGCTCCGTTCCGCGCTGTCGACCGCGTGAGCTTTAGTATTTCGCCCGGCGAAGTGCTCGGGCTGGTGGGGGAGAGCGGATCGGGCAAGACGACGATCGGTCGCGCCATCGGAGGCCTCAACAAGATCACCGGCGGTTCGCTGTCGGTTCTTGGTCACGAAATGTTGGGCTTCAAGGAGCGCAAGTTCCGGCCGGTGCGCAGCGACATCGGTTTTGTTTTTCAAGACCCAGCATCGAGCTTCAATCCGCTGCTCACGATCGCACAGTGTGTGGCTGAGCCGCTGATTGTGCACGGTAAGGCCGAGGACGCGAACGACGCTCGTGCGCGAGTCAACGAGCTTCTCGAGGCAGTGCAATTGCCGCGCGCGTTCGGGGATCGTTACCCGCACGAACTCAGCGGAGGGCAGCGTCAACGCGCCAGTCTCGCTCGCTCCCTCGCGTTGCGGCCACGACTGTTGATTGCGGATGAGCCGACCAGCGCGCTCGACGTGTCGGTGCAGGCGAAGGTTCTTGAGCTGTTCGCAGAACTGCAGCGAGATTTGGGCTTTGCCGCTCTCTTCATCAGCCACGATCTCGCCGTCGTCGACATGCTCTCCGATCGCATCGCGGTGCTCTACAAAGGGCAGTTGGTCGAAGAGGGTCTGGGTTCTGAGGTGCTGGGTAACCCCCAGCATCCGTACACCCAACGTTTGTTGGCGTCGCTGCCCGTGCCCGACCCGCGAGAGCAGACGGAGCGTAGGGAAGCGCTGCGGGCGCTGACTGACGTAGATTGATGAGGTGACTTCCACTTCTCCCACGGTGAGCGCCCGCGATCTTTCGCTGCGCTACCCGTCTCGCAACCCCGAAACACGCTCAGTCGCTGTGAATGGACTCAGTTTTGAGATCGGCGCGGGAGAAGTGCTGACTGTAGTTGGCGAGAGCGGCTCGGGTAAGAGCACTCTCGCCAAGGCAGTTGCGCTACACGCTGAGACCGGCGAGAACGGTTCGCCCCTGTTCAGCGGCGGTGAGCTGACGGTGTTGGGTACTGAGCTTCGCAACGTCAGTCGCCGCAAGCGCGACCGTCTCAGCCTGCGGGTTGGTTATTTGCCGCAGGATGCGGGCAATCGCCTCAATGGTCGGTTGACGGTCGGTGAAAACATCGCCGAACCTATTTTCGTTCGTGATCGACGCTTCAATCAGCGTGAGGCCGCCGAGGCGGTAGCGACGTTGATCGATACTGTTCGGCTCCCACTCTCGGTGATGAATCGGTATCCGTTCGAGCTCAGTAAAGGTCAGCGTCAACGAATAGCGATCGCACGTGCAATGATCCTCGAGCCGCAGCTGCTCGTCGCCGATGACCCCACGGCGGGCATCGACGTCAACGTGCGCGCCGCCATCCTCGATCTGATCGTTGACCTCCAAGCGCAACGGTCATTTTCCGCGATGTTGGTGACTGCGGACCTTGCCGCCGTTCGCCGGGTATCCACCAAGGTCGCGGTCATGCACCGTGGCATCCTCGTGGGCATCGGAGATTTGGATGCTGTTCTCGACGACCCCTGGCACCCCTATGTGAAGGGGCTCGCCGACTCACTTCTGGAGCTACACCGTGACAACACCTGACGTACCTGTTACCGCTTCTTCAACGTGGCTGGTCGGTGGCTTTGGCCCCGACATGGACTGCGAGTCTGAAGGTATCTCGGTCATGCGCAGCCGGGCGGATGGCTCTCTTGAGATGTCGCACTTGGCGGCGGCCATGCCCTCAGCATCCTTTCTGGTGGTCGATGGTGACAAGGTCTACTCCACTCTGGAGGGATCCGGGCAGGTTGCGGTTTTCGACCGCGACGGCGAAACGCTCAGCAACGTCACGATCGCTGCAAGCGGCGGGCAGTACCCCTGCCACATCACCGTCAGTGATAGCACCGTGATAGCGGCCAATTACGGCACGGGCACGCTGGGAGTCTTGGAAGCCCGGGGCAGTTCCGCAGCGCTCGAGACCCGGCAGGTCTTAGAAACTGCCGGCTTGGGGCCGCGGCCGCAGCAGGAAGGCCCGCACGCGCACTCCTCCGTGTTTGTGGATGACAACACGCTCTTGTCGCTCGATCTGGGCGCCGATCGCATCCGTATCTTTAGCTTCAATGACTTCGTGCTCGAACAGGTTGATGAGGTCGTCATGCCTCCCGGCTTTGGCCCGCGCGATATTGTCGCGCGTCCCGACAACCTGTTCTACGTGCTGGGGGAACTCGGATGCGGCTTCATGGTGTTCGAGTGGAGAGACCGCCGGCTTCACAAACTGTGCTCTATCGCGCTTCCCGGTGCGGTTGAAGGCGACCAAGCGTCCGCGATCGCAATTTCGGATGACGGCCGCCATGCCTACGTCGGCGTGCGTCACAGCAATGTGATCGCGATTCTTGCGATCGCTGACGACGGGCGAAGCGTCGCCCCGCTCACAGCGATCTCGTGCGAAGGAAATTGGCCTCGCCACATCATTCTGAGCGATGGGATCCTGCATGTGTGCAATCAATTTTCGAACGAAATCGCGAGTTTCAGAATCGATGACAACGGAATTCCTCAGTTAATTGCTGCCCCTACGCGGGTTCTGTCGCCGACATACCTCGCGCGAATCGCCTGATGGTTTTTGAACTGCGAAATCATTTGCTAAAGTAATTGAGTCGCACAGCGATCCTCGATAGCTCAATTGGCAGAGCAACGCACTGTTAATGCGTAGGTTCTTGGTTCAAGTCCAAGTCGAGGAGCAAGTCAGTCCCGGTCACTCAGGTGGCCGGGACTTTGCTTTTCCCTAGCAACGTTTCCCTGGCGACGTTTCCCTGGCGAGGTTTCCCTCGCGACGTTTCCCGACCTCGCAGTCTGCTGGCCTTGTAGGCGGCTGGCCTCGTACTCCGCCGGGAGTAGCGCCTACTGCGCCTCAAAGCCGACGCGGGCGCGCAGTGCGCCAACTACCATCGGAGAATGCCTTCGTCATCCCGTCGCTCGACACCGCGCGCTTCGAGTCGGATGCTCGACGGGCTTCTGAACGGCGCGGGCGTCACGGCGTCGCAGTCTCCACGGACGCGTCGCTTGCGACGGTGGATGCCCGTAGTTGTCTCGCTGCTGGTGCAAGTGCCGATCACGATTGCGGGCGTGATCTGGACGGGCGCCTACGCAGAGTACGGCGATGCGGCATCCGTGTTGCCGTTCAGCACTGTTCTGGAGCTGAGCAGCATCGGCCCGGGCGCGATCGCTGCCCTAGCACTCTCGGTTATCGGGCCGCTGTTGCTGCTGTGGATCCGCCAGTATCCCGGGCCGCTCATCGCGGTCATTTCTGCTTTGGCGGCGGCAGACTTTCTGATCGGTTACTCGGCGCTGTCTGCGCCTTACATGGCGCTCGCCTTCGCGATCGTTATCGCAATCTCGCACGGCGCCCGCACTTGGACGTGGGTCTCCATGATTGTGGTGTGGGAGGCGACGCTCTTGGCCGGGCTCGTTGTGGGCATCGACCTCGACTCTCATCGCGTTGTCGCGACGACCATTGGCCTGCTGCTGGTGCTGGCGTTTGCCGAGGTGAACCGGCGGCGGCGCGAGCAACTCGAGCATTTCCACATTGCTTTCCAGAGTCGCAGAGAAGAAGAACTGCGGGCCGAGCGCACCCGGATCGCCCGCGAATTGCACGACGTGTTGGCGCATTCGCTCAGCCAGATCAACGTGCAGGCCGGCGTCGGCCTTCACCTCATGCACAAGCAGCCCGAGCAGGCCGAAGAAGCACTCGCGAGCATCAAACGCTCGAGCAAAGAGGCTCTTGACGAAGTGCGGTCGCTGCTGGGGATGTTGCGTAACGACGGCACCGATTTAGGCGACGCGAGATCGGATGATGCTCCACTTGTTCCGGAACCTGATCTTTCGCGCCTCGTTAGTCTCGTCGATTCGGTGCGGGCCCAAGGACTCGCGGTGCATTTCAGTTCAGAAATCTCGGAGCAGACCGCTGCGGCAGTGCAATTGGCGCTCTATCGAATCGTTCAGGAATCCCTCACGAACGTCGTGCGGCATGCCTCGGCGACGACTGCCGTCGTGTCGTTAGCCGTCGAGGGCGATGACTATCTCGTTACTATTGCCGATGACGGTGTTGGTATCGACGCTGACGGTCACACGGAGGGTCGAGGGCTGGTGGGCATGCGGGAGCGAGCTGAACTCCTTGGTGGAACGTTAACGGTGCGCGAGAGCGCGCCGCGCGGCACAGTCGTAACGGCTCGAATCCCGCGCCGGTCGGCATCCGTATGATCCGCGTCGTAATTGCGGATGATCAACAGCTGATTCGTGCCGGCTTCAGCAGTCTTCTCAACGCCGAAGACGGCATCGAGGTGGTCGGCGAGGCGGCAACCGGCACCGAGGTCATTGAAGTGGTGCATCGGGAGCGTCCCGACGTTGTGCTGATGGACATCCGGATGCCGGAGGGCGATGGACTGTGGGCGACCGAACAGATCGCAACATTTCCTGAACTTGCTGATACGCGCATCGTGATTGTGACCACTTTTGAAGTGGACGAGTACGTCGCCCGCGCAATCCGCGCCGGAGCCAGCGGTTTTCTCGTGAAAGATACCGAGCCGGTAGAACTCATCCGGGCGGTTCGTATCGTCGCGTCGGGCGATGCCCTCTTGAGCCCGGGCGTCACAAAACGACTGCTCGAACGCTTTGCTCGTGGCTCTCACGTTGCGGTCGACGACTCCATCCTCTCGGCCATCACTGATCGAGAACGTGAAGTTTTGGCTCTCGTTGGCCAGGGTCTCACCAATTCAGAGATCGGCACCACCCTCTTTTTAAGCCCTCTTACGGCCAAGACTCACGTCTCTCGCATCATGTCGAAGTTGGCCGCCCGAGACCGCGTGCAGCTCGTGGTGATCGCTTATGAGACCGGGCTCGTGTCTCTGGGGCGAGCGGGGTGACGGGCAGCATTTTGCGTCGCGCCGACCGACCGGTTCGCTCTGCCGAAGTATCCGCGGCTATTCGTTCCAGTTTTGCGGTGGGTCTCGCTGTCGCTGCGTATGGGATCTCATTTGGCGCGTTGGCGGTAGCGGCGGGTCTGGATGTCTGGCAAGCGTGCGTGCTCAGCCTGCTGATGTTCTCCGGCGGTTCTCAATTTGCCCTCGTCGGCGTGCTCGCTACGGGGGGCGCGGCGGCGGGCGGTGCCGCTATCGCCAGTGCGGTGCTGTTGGGGGCGCGCAACTCGTTATACGCCCTGCGAGTGGCTCCGATGATCGGCCCCGGTGTTGCCAAACGACTATTGGCAGGGCACTGGACCATCGATGAAAGCACGGCCGTCTCCACGGCGCAACCCACTCTGGCGAGCCAGCGCGCCGGATTTTGGTGGACAGGCGCCATCATTTACGTCGGATGGAATCTGACAACACTCCTCGGGGCGCTCATCGGAGACCAGCTCGGGGATGTGAGCCAGTACGGATTGGACGCCGCAGCCGCCGCTGCGTTCCTCGGCCTCCTCTGGCCGCGGCTCAAGCAGCTGCAACCCATCGTGGTGGCGGTCGGCGCAGCAGCCGTTGCTGCTGTGCTCATGCCTGTTCTGCCGGCGGGGCTGCCCGTGCTCGCGGCGACGCTCGTTGCCGTGGCTGTGGGCCTCACGAACTGGCTGGGAACCCGCGAGAGTGACCTTGCCGAGGCTGAACCCGATCCGATGGGGGAGCGATGACTGTCTGGCACATCATTCTGATCGCGTCGATCGCGGTCCTCGCGCTAAAACTTGCGGGGTTCACTATTCCCGCGGTGTGGGCAGAGAAGCCCACGGTCGCGAGGCTTGCGAACCTGCTCACAGTCTCGCTGCTGGCAGCGCTCATCGTTGTGCAGTCGTTCGGTTCAGCTCGTGGTTTCGACGTGGATGCTCGGCTGCCTGCTGTCGCGGTTGCCGCCGTGCTCTTCGCGCTGCGGGTTCCGTTCATCGTCGTGATCATCGCGGCCGCGCTGGTGGCGGCTGGAATCCGCGCCCTAATCTAGGCGTCGAGCTGTTCCTCGGTGGGCAACCACGAGTGACCGGGCTGGCCCCACCCTTGCTTGCGGATCGCCTTCGCGGCGGCCTTGGCATCCGGGGCTTGTAAGCGGTCGGCGTAGAGCACGCCGTCGAGGTGGTCGTATTCATGCTGGAAGATGCGGGCGAGCCAGCCAGACGCCTCGATCTCAAACGGCTTCTGGTCGAGATCTAAGGCGCGCAGAATGACGCGTTCGGAACGGATCAGCGGGAATCGTTCGCCCGGGATGGAAAGGCAA